>CAWFNK010000018.1:0-178333 GCA_963817175.1 uncultured Alphaproteobacteria bacterium | reverse complement strand
GCGATAGAGCGATCGCGGGTCTCTTGGCCCAGCAGTGCGCGGGCAACGTCGATAACCGGAATGAGTTCTGTAATCAATCTTCTCTGCTGCAGCAGTCACGTTGATACTCCGCTAATGACAAATGGTTCGGGGAAAAGCTGGCGCCGACGGCGTGATAAAATGTCGGCAGGAACGCGCCCAAAATCTTCAGCACGGCATCGAGTGGCTGCCCGCTATCGACGGCGATTAGCGCCTCAAGGACGGGCGTGCCCCCGCTGCGTGCAGGTGCGCTTCATGTCTATGCCGTCGAGCTGATCGCACTCATCGCGATGCCCTCGACATATCGGCCAGCGCTTCAATGTGCTGATCGATGACGCACTCCGGCCAACCCTTAATTGATCCGCCGGCGAGCGAGACGCGTTTCGGAAATGTCCCTTCGGCCTCTAACCGCTTTAGCTGTCGGTCGCTGTATGGAATGCCCTTCTCAGGCTGCAATTGCTTGTACGTTAGAAACTTCATCGAAAACTCCGTTGGGCATAAAAAAAGCCCCACGATGGCGGGGCTTTGCGGTGGCCTGAATCAAACCCGCCACTGGGCGGGGCCTTCGGTAAAAAGATTTGGGTTAGATGTCATGCGGTGACTTCACCCTCATCGACGATGCGCTCGGCTAGCGCATGCTTGAGAAATCTCTCAACCCACAACCCTAACCCCTGGCTGCGCGCTAGTGCCACCAGGCTTGATCGTGAACCTATCCAGCGGCGGATCGCGCAGCTCGGGCCGAATGTCCTCTAGCTCCTCGTTTACGGCCCGCAGCGACATCAGGGTCAGTGCACGTTCGCGCTGCAATGCATCCATGTGGTTAGCTTTCTGCGTTCATTCTGAAACTCCTAATTGGCTTCCCTACTCCTAACCCTACGAGGAAGTCAGGTTTTCTCACCTCAAAGGGCAAAAAATGGCCCATTCCGGCCAAAAACTTAGGGTAATAAAGCGTGACACTAAGCCTTCGTCGGCTCCGCAGGAATCTCGTATTCAGTCCACTGAACAGCACGCCATAGCCTGGATCTCTGCGCCGCTCGCCGTGTAATAGGTGACGCACCCTAATCGCGCTCCTGCCAGCGCCGCAACTGCGTTCCGGTGTCGTCACTGCTTACGGCCTCGCTGCGTTGTCTCCTGCCCTTGAATGATGACGGTCCTTCTCTGCGCCTCCACGACTGCCGCGTTAGTCCATGTCGGCTCGGCCTCTGGCAGGCGCACTTCCCTCGGCTGCTCCCTGCCCCCGCCACCGCCATCCAATATACGCCTGCAATACGGCGATTGATCCTCAAGCCCCCGACGGCAGGGGTTATCCTGGGCTTGGTCGCGAACGCCTCCACCCCGCGCCCATAGCCGACGTTCCCCACGAATTCCGTAGGTGCTCCGGTCGCCGCCAATCTTCGATGGCGGAATAGAAGCGAATAAAATATCTTCCAGACTGGCGCCGATCCGGCGATGTCCACCTGCGTCGATCTCTAGGGGTCTCCACATCGTCGTATCGATCCAAAATCCGACCGTGCCAGGCTCGCAGCAGTAGGGCGGAAAGTCTGGGCCGGCGGAGGGAACCGCAAGCCGAAACCAATAGTCTTCGCCGCGCCGATCGCCGCCTCGTCATGCCCGCAACTCATCGAGATGGGGGTGAGAAGTTCCCCGACTGCTTCCTCTATCTTCGGATCGTTCTTCGTAGTTGCGCGCGTCAAGCAACTCCACCGTGACGAGAAACTCGATAAGGTCTTGCCAATGGGGACGGCCAGATCCAAGCACCGGCGCCCGCTATTCGTGGCGCGCCCATTGCTCGTCAGCACTCGCCGCCTATGCCCCGCCTGCCTAAGCCTCGCCCTTCTCGCGCGTCTGCTCTGGGGTTAAGTTGGAGGGCGCCCACGCCTACGCCCCCACCATTACTTGAACGACATGGGGGCGTGTCATACTACACTTGGTGTTTAGGGCAAGTACGAAAGAAGAACATCATCCCCGCATCTGGACCACGTTATCCGCCGGGGCGCCCTGATAATCTCCCGCAAGCGATTAGCCCAACGCTCCATCGCGGCCGCCTTCTCGGATCAGCGGCCTAGCGGTCGTAGACTTTGGTCACGCCGCCCTCGGCATGGTTGAGCAGCTTGCTGACAACCAGGCGGTCGACGCCCAGGGTGCGCAGTGTGCGTGGCGAAGGTCCGTCGCAAATCGTGCAGGTGCCACGGCTCCATCGGGCCACGTAGCTTGTGAAGCCGCTTCGCCGCTTTGCTCCAGCCCTGAAGCGGGGCGTCGCGTGCGCGACCTAAAGACGAGCTCGCCGATCTCGGGCACGCCATCGAGAATTTCCCGAGCTAGAGTTGACAGCGGCACCAGATGCCCTTTGCCCTTCTTGGCGCGCTCCCCTGGGAGTCGCCAGCCGTCGGGGGTGATCTCGCTCCACTTCATGCCAGCGACTTCACCGCGGCGCTGCCCGGTAACGAGCAGCACCTTAAACAGTGAGCCCCACGGATAACCGAGACTGTCGAAGGCCGCCCATGCAGTCCTGATTTCGTCTGCCGACAGGTGCCGCTCGCGCTCAGTCTCCTTGCCGGGGCGATCGATCTGCATTGCAGGCGAAGCCTCGATCAGTTCCTCCTTCAGTGCCCAATTGAAGATCTTGGTGATGAGCGAGAGCAGCCGGTTCGCCGCGATCGGGGACGGTGCGAGCCTTTAAGCGGATTAGCTCTTTGATGTCCGCGCGCGTGATCTCGGCGATCTGCCGATCGTGCCATTCAGCAAGGTCAACATCGATCTTGCGCTGCATCTCCCCCCGGGTGCGGTGGCTGTGAGCGAAGTCCATCATGAAGGCGGCGGCGACGGCGCCGAAGGTGCCCGCTCCTCGCGCTTCTTTCTTAGCTCGGGGCCAATACCGGCATGTGCATCGGCGATGATCTTGCGCGCTTGCGATCTCGCGCTCAGCAAGAGCTCAGAGCGCGTCATATGGCGGCTTCGAGCGTGATGCGTCGATACTTTCCCGTTGATCCGGTGCCGACAAAGAATGACTTGTGGCCCTGTCATTCCGATTCGCACGCCGAAGCCCGGCAGCAGCTCATCCCAAACGTCGACCTGGCCCAGACTTCGGCGGCTTCAGTCCCTTGAAGAAGCTTGTCAGTGAGCTTTGGCATCGGGTGCCCCAAAGGTTGCAAAAGGTTGCGCTCAGGCGTGCGCTTAATGTCCAGCGATGTCCATTAGGTAGCAGCGGAAAGGGCTAGTTTGCAAGAGTCTATCGGTGGCTATGTCAAGAGGTGTCCACCCATGTCCAGGGGAGCTTCTCGCGACTGTGGATCAAGAGGTCGGTGATTCGAATTCACCCGGCGGTACCAGCCTCATTGGGCATTTGAGGCAATTTGCCTCGCGCCCTTTCGCCATCCGGAAAACAGCGCGACCCTCGGCCATATGGACTCCGGCCCACGCCCGGGTTTAATTGCGCCATCAAACAACAGGATAGGTTGGAGGGTTGGCGCATGATCAGAGCGTTATTGGCCGGTTCGGTCCTGGCGATTGTGCTTCTGTTCGCCGGTCAGCAGGCGAAAGCCGAATGGCTGTGCGGGTCGGATCGCTGTGTTTGGGTGAGCTACGATGTCGATGAGCCGGCTTATGCCGTGGCTTGGGGCCCGCCGGTCAGGCCCAGCTGTTTCTGGAAGCAGGGCGTGTTCGGCCGGTGGAAGATGATCTGCCCGTAGAATCGTTCGCCGGTCCGCTACGGGCTGGCGATGGCCTTGAAAGCAAGAGGGCGTCATCTTCGGCCGGCGCCCTTTTTAAATGGGTTTGCGGCGAGGCGCCCCATCTTTTCGCCCCCAGCTGTGTCCCAAGTGTCACAGCTTTCTCGGGCGAAAGCATATATGGTCGTACCCATACAAACGCTGCGAATGGGGGATAAGCCATGCGTGTCTTTATAGCTTGCGCGATCATCGTCTCGGCTGCCATTGGTCTCGGCGGTTGCTTTGGTCACCACGAGAAGGCCGTCGTCCAAGAGCCCTTGAAGCTCGGTTAAGTGACGGGATAACCCCGGTTACTTGATCTCTGCACTATCTATCTCTCCGGCAATGCCAACCCCGGCCGGGTTCTCTCGGTCGGGGTTTATTTTGCCCTCGTCGTCCCGCCGGGCCTTGGCCCGCGGCAT
Source organism: uncultured Alphaproteobacteria bacterium (assembly GCA_963817175.1). Lineage (GTDB taxonomy): Bacteria > Pseudomonadota > Alphaproteobacteria > Rhizobiales > Methyloligellaceae > Methyloceanibacter. The sequence goes on along the minus strand of CAWFNK010000018.1, from coordinate 174,186 downwards.
TGACTTTGGCTCGTGACGTTACGATCACGCGCCGCGGCTAAGCTCGCTGCGGACGAGGCCGACGCTCCCGGACAATAGACCTGCTATGCGCGCGCGGCCTTACGCTGCGGGCGGCGCAGCCTTGCGCACAAGCCAAGCGAACCTGCTTGCGCTGACGCGCAAGGGATCCAGCACTGATGATGCGGAGCGGTTTAGCGATAGGCCCAGGCGGGACGCGGCTGATCGACGCCAGGCCCCGGAATGGCGATCATGTTCCCGTAATCCGAGATGAAGCTCGAACTGTCGCTCTTGCTGATATAGGGCAGCGCGAGCGAGCTTCCCTTGGCATAGCCGGAATCGAAGAACTGGGCCGATGGCGAAGAGAAGGGCTGGACGCCGTCTGGAATGGTTGCGTTCTGCCCCTGAATATCGAAGGCGCGGGCCGGCTCGGGCGCGGCAATAGCCGCAGCGGCGAAAGCAACCAGAATCAGAGCGAGATATTTCATGGCAATCCCCCGAAGCTGCTCTTCGTCAGCCGAAGCAAACATAGCGAATCTTCGCCCAAAGAGGAAGGGCGAGAAAAGCGGCAACAATGAGAAAAATGCGCCGATCGCGCACGCTACGCGGCGCTTTTCGCCGCGCTGTGTTCCGCCTCGGCCACAGCGCTGATACAAGCCTGAGGACGGCCCCGCACATTCCATGCCGCGCGGTTGGCCGGCGCGACTACGGAGGGACAGATGAATGTGTTGGCGGTGATAGCTCATCCGGACGACGAGCTGCTTGGATGCGGCGGCACGCTTCGGAAACTCGCCAACGAAGGCCACCACATTTTCACGTGCGTCTTATGTGCCAATGTCGACGCGCGCTCCAACCGGCCGGAGCTGGCGCGGCTGCGCGAGGTGGCGGCGGCGTCGGCGCGCATCGTCGGGGTGGAGGATTCGCTGCTCTACGACTTCGGCAACATCCGGTTCAACGTGGTCCCGCATCTCGAAATGGTCAAAGCGGTCGAGAGCGCCATCGAGAAGTACACACCGGAGATCATTTTCTCCCATCATCCCGGCGATCTCAACGTCGATCACCGCGTCAGCTTTGAGGCGACCATGGCTGCCGCCGTGTTGCCGCAACGCTTGACGCGCAACCTGCCGGTGACGCTCGTCAAGCGCATCTATCTGTTCGAGATACCGTCATCGACCGGATGGGCGCCGCCGCCTTTTCAGGCCTTTCATCCGAATTCTTATTTCGATGTTACCGGCACGATCGAGGACAAGATGCGAGCGATGCGCACATTCGAGGGCGCCCTGAAGCCGCGGCTGCACGCTCACAGCGAGGAAAGCCTTACGGCGTGGGCGCGCATGCGGGGGACCGCGGTCGGGATCGAGTACGCGGAAGCGTTCTGTCTGGTGCGGGACCTCAACGTCTGAGCTTGTCGGCTCGGCGCCCCGAACGGACCCGAGTGAGTAGCTGGAGATACCGATGTCCACCCGGTCTCTGCCCGATCTTACGAACTGCGTCATGCGACCGGCATGCGCAGACGATCGGGCTCAAGTGCTCGACTTCTTCAACCAGATCATGTCGCACATGCAGCGAACGCCGGACGAGTATGTCTGGCAGTACGAGAGTGGGCCGGCGGGACCGGCGGAGCTGAGGATCATCGAATGTGAGGGCCGCATCGTCTCGCTCTATGTGGGGACGCGTAAGCGGCTTTGGGTGCACGGCCGGACCGTGCCGTGCGTCATGGTGCAAGATGTCATGACCCACCCGGACTTTCGCGGCCGCGGGTTCCTCAATCACATGGCAAGGAGCTTTCTGGCGGAAATGCAAGCCGCGGGCCTGTGCGGATTCACTTTTCCCAACAAGCTGTCGGAGAATAGCTTCCGCCGCTCTGGCTGGACCGAGCTCATGCCGATTCCACTTCGGATCGCCGCAACGGATATTCGGGCCACCGCGGCGAACTCTGGATTGGAGCCGGTTGAGCAATTCTTGCGTGACACCGCCGATATCTGGGTGACATCCGGCCTGGGAATCGGCGTCCTGCGCGACCGGGCCTTCTTGGAATGGCGTTACGCCCGGCCGCACGCCGCGTATCATCGATTCTGGATCGATGGCGATGCGGGCTACCTCGTCCTCAAGATCTACGACCGTGGCGATCGGCGCGTCGTGCATGTCTGCGATCTGGTGGTCCGCGAAGCAGCGCGTGGACTGCTGCCGGGCGTGCTCGAGGGGGTTCATGCCTTTGCCGCGGAGCACAAGGCGGCGACGCTCACCTGCTGGGTACCGGATGCCCACCCCTATGCGGCGGCCTTTGCCGCCTCGGGTTTTGCGCGCGATTGCACCAACGACCGTTTCGCCTTCGTCACCGGCAGTCCTGACCTGCTGCCGCAGCTGAGCCGGCCAGAGGCTTGGCACCTGACCCAGGCGGACAACGACCTCTATTGAGGGGCGGCAAGAGCGCGCGGGCTGGTGAGCGCGCCCCTCCCGCGCTCGGCAAGGAGGCTTCGGTAGAGGGCGACGGTCGCCTCTCCCACCGGTCCCACCGCGAGGTCTGACTCGACGAGGCGCCGGCTCGACTCGGCGAAGCGAAGGCGCAAAGCCCGGTCTTGCGCCAGGCTCACCATGGCCGAGGCAAGCGCCTCGGGATCGTCCGGCGGCACGAGCAGGGCGTTCTCTCCCGCGCGAGCGATCTCCCGGCAGCCGGGCACGTCGGTGGCGATGAGAGCGCGCCCGCAGGCGGCCGCCTCCAGCAAGCTTTTGGGCAAGCCCTCACGCTGTGAAGCTAGGATCGCGAAATGCGCCTCGGCCCATATCTCCCGCACATCGGACACGTAGCCGCGCCACTTGATCCCTGGTTCAGCCGCCCACTGGCGCAGCTCTGCTTCGGTTACCGAACTGGGATTGTCGGGATCTGGCGTCCCCACCAGCAACACTTCAATGTCGACGCCTCGCGCCCGCGCGCGCCTCAGGGCCTCCACCAGCACCGGCACGCCCTTTTCCTTCAGCATGCGGCCGACATAGGCCGCTGTTACTCTGCCGGCCTCTCCGCCCTGCGGTTCGGGCAGCGGCTTGTAGTATTCGGTGTCGATGCCGGACCCTCTGATGACCGTCACCCGTTCAGGCACGATCAAGCCGCTTGCCTCCAGCCGCTTGCGGTCGTCTTGGTTTTGCAGGATCAGCCAGTTGCCCCGGCGCCCAAGCACCCAATGCATCAGCCTTTGAACGGCAAATCGCGTGGGCCCGCTGCGTGAGACCATCGGGCCGATTCCGGTCAGCGCATTGACCACTGCCGGTGTGCCGGAGAGCGTTGCTGCAATGCCGCCGATGACGCTCGGCTTGATCGCCACGTGGTGAACGATGTCGGGACGTTCGCGGCGATAGAGCTTGGCGATCTCGATGATCGCCCGGCCCGTCTCGACCGGACCGTTGTCGCCCCTTCGCCATGACAGCGGCAGAACCTGGATCCCTTCCGCCTCGATCGCGGCGCGATGTTGATCGACACGGCAGGCCACTGCAACCTTGAAGCCGTCTTTGAGCGCGGCGCGTGCCATCGGCAGGCGGTGAGACCAGAAATACCAGTCCTCGGTGACGAGATAGATCAGCTTGGGGGCCATAAAATTAGTGCTCGTCGACAAGTGCTTAGCAGGACAATGAGGGGCCGGAGGATCAAGCCTAATGCACTCTCCGGGGGATTGCTAACAAGGAAAATCCCGGCTCGCGGACCATTCTCGCGCTGGTCTCGCTAAGCCGTGTCACTCTCGGCGCGCATCATCCTGACGATTCCGTCATGGGTCGAGAGGGAAGGCTGCCAGCCGATCCCCATCAGCTTCGAGGGGTCGATCACGAAGCTGCCCGAGATACGCTCCCAGTCGGCCTCCCTGCCGAAGGACTTCATCAGCCGCATGATGGCGCCGGAGGGCACGTTGACGAGGTGAGGGGGGCGCCCAAGCCCTTCGCGCATCGACGTGACGATGTCGGCCACGCTGATCGGCTCGGCGTCGGCCACGAGGAAGGTGCCGTTCTCGGCCGCCTTGGCGGCGAGCACGAGCGAGACCGCCGAGGCGAGATTGTCGAGCGCCAGCAAGGAGCGGCGATTGGTGAGCCGGGCGAAGGGCAGCGGCATCGGCGTCTTGGCCAGCGTGGCAAGCGCCGCGATATTGCCTTTGACGCCCTTGCCATAGACCACCGCGGGACGCAGCACCGTGAACGGTACGCCGCTCTCTGCCAGGAGCTTCTCGCCCTTCAGCTTGGCCCGCCCATAGTCGTCGGTGGGGATGGGAGCGTCAGTCTCGGTGATGACGTGGTTGGCCGACACGCCGACCTGCGCCCTGACCGAGGAGACGAACACCAGCCGCTCTATCCTGCCGCGCGCCTGGTCGCCAAGCTCGCCCACCGCATCACCATTGATGCGGGCGTAGAGCGCGCCAGAGAGTGTGCCTGGGCCATGCGCGATGCCGGCGAGATGCAGCACATGGCTGACGCCGTCCAATAGCGGTGACCAGTCGGCCGGCTGCGCGAGGTCCGGCATCGCCACCGCCTCGACACCGCTTGTCGCTTGGATCGATGCGGGGTCGCGCGCAGCCGCCCTGACCTGCCAGCCTTGCTTGGCGAGGGCCCGCGTAAGGTGCTTGCCGATAAAGCCGGAAGCGCCGGTGATGAGCACGCGCCGCGTCATGCTCAGCGTCCCTTCGCCAGCGCGAACAGCGTCAACGCGGTCGCCGTCACGCCGAGCCCGAGACAGAAGAGATCGACGGCAAGCGAATCTGCCAGCACGGTGGCGACGGCCAGCGCGGCGAGCAGCAGGCACAGCAAGAAGATCCGGATCGTCACTTGCGGCACGCTCAAGCCGGCGGTGACGCCCCGCTGATAGAAATGCGTCCGATGGGGGGAGAGGAACGACTCTTTCGCGGCCACGCGGCGGAGCAACGTGATCGCCGGGTCCGCCAGCGTGTAGAGCGCGAGCAGCAGCGCCGCGGCGAGATTGGTGTGCGCCACGACGATCAGCATGAAGGCGAGGATGAGCCCGATCGGCAGGCTGCCGGCATCGCCGAGAAAGATCCGCGCCGGGTGCTTGTTGAACACGGCGAAGCCGAGCGTGGCGCCAAGCAGCGCGAGCGCGAGCAGACCGACCGTGTCAGGCACCGCGCCAAGCGCGTGCAGCACGACGATGCCGAGCGTCATCGGCACGGTCTGCGCCACGGTCATCCAGTCGATTCCATCGAGGAAATTCACGGCATTCACGAACCAGACGATGCCGAACAGCAGCAGCATGTCCTCGACGCCCGCCGGCATCAGCCCGGGAAACAGCCGGAAATCCCCGGGCAGCGTGCCGATCACGACGATCGCCGCGAGGAACTGGCCTTGCAGGCGCGACCACATCGAGAGCGGGTTCGCATCGTCGATGGCGCCGAGCAGAGTGAGCCCCGCCGCCGCGACCAGGACGCCGAACAGCTTCGGCTCCGCCCCCTGCACCCAGAAGACAACCCCCAGTGCGCAGCCGACGAACACCGACGCCATCACCGCGAGCCCCGCGCCTTGCGGCGTGGCGACCTTGTGCGATGAGCGGTCGTTGGGGTGCGCCAGGAGGTGACGCATGAGGATCGGCCGCAAAAAGAAGATCAGCAGCGCCGAGAGGCCGGCGCATCCCGCCACCAGCAAGGCGGCCCAAAGCGCAGACTGAGGCTCCGGCATGCCTGCTAGTGAAGCGTGCGCGAGGCGGGCTGCCATTCGCCCTTGCCCGCGACCGGATGCGCGCCGCCAGCCGGCACATAGCCCTCGACGGTCGCGCGCAGCACCTCCTGCATCTCGACCTCGTCCATCCTGTGGATGGCGTCCTCGAGCCGCTCCAACACCGCCGCCAGTTCCTCGTAGGGCACGATCGGCTCGGAGTTCTTGAAGATGCGCGGATGGCTGGTGCCGGTGGTGTTCTCGCCGATCAGAAGCTCTTCATAGAGCTTCTCGCCTGGCCTGAGGCCGACATATTCGATGGCGATATCGCCATCCGGGTGGTTTTCGTCGCGCACTTCGAGGCCGGAGAGCCGAACCATGGTGCGGGCGAGGTCGTCGATCTTCACCGGCGTTCCCATCTCCAGCACGAACACCTCGCCGCCGGACGCCATCGTGCCGGCCTGGATCACCAGCTGCGCGGCCTCCGGAATCGACATGAAATAGCGGATCACCTCCGGATGGGTGACGGTGACCGGCCCGCCATTCCTGATCTGGCTGCGGAACAGCTTGACCACCGAGCCCGAGGAATCGAGCACATTGCCGAACCGCACCATGGTGAAGATGGTGGAGGTATTGCGCTCCTGCGCCAGCGCCTGGAGAATCTGCTCGGCGAGGCGCTTGCTCGCGCCCATGATGTTGGTCGGGCGCACCGCCTTGTCGGTCGACACCAGCACGAAACGCTCCACCCCGAGCTCCTTGGCCACGTCGGCGACGACCAGCGTGCCGAACGTGTTGTTCTGCAAGCCGGCAAACGGATTCATCTCGACGATCGGCACATGTTTGTAGGCGGCGGCGTGGTAGATCACCTCCACGCCAAGCTCCTGGATGGTGCGGGCCACGAGCTTGCGGTCGAGCACCGAGCCGAGCACCCCGGTCACGGCGGTGGGTGTCGAGCCGCCGACGTCTTCTTCCTTCTGCAGTCGCCGCTTCAGCTCCTCGAGCTCGATGGAGACCTCATAAAGCGCGACCTCCGACAGCTCGAACAGAACCAGCATCTTGGGTCCGAGCCGCAGCAGCTGGCGCGTCAGCTCCGAGCCGATCGATCCGCCGGCGCCGGTGATCATCACCACCTTGCCCCGCACATTCGCGGTCAACAGCTCGAGATTGGGAATGACGGGGTCCCGCCCCAGCAAGTCCTCGACGTCGATCGGCCGAAGGTCGCTCACCTGGACATGGCCCGAGGCGATCTCCTCGAGCGCGGGCAGCGTCTTCACCACGACCGGAAACGCTTCGAGCGCCCTGATGGCGATGCGCCGCTCGCTGCGCAACGCCGACGGCGTGGCGAGCAGCACCTCCTTCACGTTCTCCTCGGCGATCAGCCTGGCGATCTTTTCGGGCCTCGCCACCTTCACGCCGTGCACGAACTGGCCGGCAAGCGAGGGATTGGAGTCGATGAAGGCGACCGGTTTGTAGCCGCCGTTCTCGTTCAGCGCGCGCAGGAGCTGGATGCCGATGGTGCCCGCGCCGTAGATGATGACCGGCTTCCGCTCATCGAAGCTCACCGGCCTGTGCTGCGGCGCCGCCGAGAGCAGCGCCGCTCCCGCCCATTGCCGGCTCAAGCGAATGAGGCCCGCCGCGATCAGCCCGTAGATCACCACGGCCGAACGCGGATGATCCTTGACGCCGCTCATATAGACGACGAGCGCCCACAGCACCGTGGCCCAGATCACCGCGGTATAGATGCGGGTGGTGCCCTCGGGGCCGATGAAGCGGGTCACGAGCTTGTACAGCCCGCGGACATAGAAGACGGCAACGCCGATGATGGGAGCGGCGATCAGCAGCAGCCATTTGTCGAGGCTCTCGGGCACATAGAGGCGGCTGAGCCGGAGCGTATAGGCGGCCCACAACGCGATGCTCAGCATCACGATGTCGTTGATGATCAAGAGCGTCCGCTTGAACCAGCGAGGACGCTCGATCAGCCATACGGCCAGACGCATTGATGGCCACCCCGTACCGGCCTTGCACTGCCGGCTTTTCCGATCTTCGCCCGTGGCGGGTGAGTGCGTTGCACCATAACCGAAGCATTCCGCGAACGGAAGCAAAGCCGCGCCGAAGATTTGGGGCCGGTTAGCCGAGGATCAGCACCAGCAGCCGCTTCGGGCCGTGCGCGCCCCTGACGATGGTTTGCTCGATATCCGCCGTCCGCGACGGCCCGCTGATCAAATTCACCGTCCTGGGCAGCGCGCCCTTGCCGTAGATCGCCCTCAAGCGGTCCCAAGCCTCCTCGTAGGAGCCGACGATATCCGACGCCTCGATCAGGACGGTGTGGGCCTCCGGCAGGAAGTTCAGCGTGGTCGGGTTCTCGGGGCCTGACGCCAGGAACAAGGTCCCGGTCTCGGCCGCGGCGGTGACGGCGCGCGACAGCGCGGCCCTGTCGCTTGGCCCCGCCGGCCCGATCGAGCGCTCGATATCCCAGGCTTCGCGCCAGGGCAGCGCGGCAAGCTCAGCATCCCGGCCCATGCGGATCTTGGGCGGCAAATTGCAGGTGCCGAGATAAGACGCGATCGCCGCCACCGCCTCTTTGCGCGTGAGGATGTTGCGTATATCGGCGCCTTGCGCGGTGAGCATCTCGGTGAGGAGTGCCACGTTTTCCCTGCGGCCCCGCTTGGCGCGCGCGGGGATCGTGTTGCGCGGATGGCGTTCGAGCCGGCGCTCGACCGAGGCCTTGCGCGCCCGGTCCAGGCTCGCCACGCCGAGCGAGGCGCGAATGCGTCCCATGACAACGGAGCGTGCGTCCTCCGGAGCGCTCATGGGCGATCCTTTGCTTGAGCCCGTGCGTAAAGCTGCTGGAAGGTCTTGCCTTGCGGCGCCGGGAGATCGCGCACCGACGTCCAGGCCTGCATCAGCGGCAGCCGGCTCAATCGCCCGCGCGCGCCGCCGCGCCGCGCCAGATACCGTGCCATCGTGCCGGCCAGCGCATGATAAAGGCGCGGCCGCTTGGCCGCGAACGCCCAGAGCTTGAGCATGAGCCGCTCGAAGCGAGGCGGGTTGCCGCGCGCATAGTCGCGCTCCCGCCAGGCGCGCATCATGTCGGGGAGGGGGATCTCCATCGGGCAGACCTCCTCGCAGCGTCCGCAGAAGCTCGAAGCGTTGGGCAGATCGCGCGCATGGTCGATGCCGACCAGCTGCGGCGTCAGCACCGCGCCCATGGGACCGGGATAGATCGAGCCGTAGGCGTGGCCGCCGATCGCGCCATAGACCGGGCAGTGATTGAGGCAGGCGCCGCAGCGGATGCAGCGCAGCATGTCGGCGAACTCGTTGCCGAGCATCTCGCTTCGCCCATTGTCGAGCAGGATGACGTGGTAGGCCGCGGGCCCGTCGGGATCGCCCTCGCGGCGCGGCCCCGTGGCGAAGGTCGTGTAGGTGGTGATCTCCTGCCCCGTAGCCGAGCGGGCCAGCAGCCGCAAGATGGTGGTGGCGTCTTCCAGCGTCGGCACGATCTTCTCGATCGAGGCGACGACGATATGCAGGCGCGGCAAGGTCGAGGTCAGATCGCCGTTGCCCTCATTGGTGACGATCACCGACGAGCCGGTCTCGGCGATCAGGAGATTGGCGCCGGTGATGCCGACATCGGCGGCGAGGAACTTCTCGCGCAGCAGCGCGCGCGCCTCGGCCACGATAAATTCCGCCCGGTCGAGCCTTCGCTCGCGCGGCAGCCGCTCGTGCTTGCGGCGGAATTCGAGCTCGATCGTTTCCTTGTTGAGGTGGATGACGGGCGCGATGATATGGCTCGGCCGCTCGCCCCTGAGCTGGACGATATATTCGCCGAGATCGGTCTCCACCACCGCGATCTTGGCGACCTTGAGATGCTCGTTGAGCCCGATCTCCTCGGTCACCATCGACTTGCCCTTGGTGACGAGCTTGGCGCCGGCCTCCTTGCAGAGCTTGAGCACGATGGCGCGCGCGTCCGCCGCGCCCGGCGCGTAATGCACCACCCCGCCGCTTTCGATCACCTTGCGCTCATAGGCTTCGAGATAGAGATCGAGATGCGACAGCGTATGGTCCTTGATGGCGCGGGCTTCCTCGCGCAGCGTGTCGAATTCGGGGAGCTTGGCTTTCGCCGCCTCGCGCTTGGCGACGAAGCCGCGCTTGACGTTCAGCAGGGCCTTTTGCAGCGGGGCGTCCGCGAGCGCCTCGCTCGCGGCCGATCTGAAGTCTTGTGTTGCGTTTGCCATCCCCGTTCCGCGCCGCTCATCGCCTCTGCCGCGGAGCGGCGATCGCCGGGTCGTCCGTCATGCCCGCCAGCACCTCTGCCACGTGACGCGCCTCGACGTCCACGCCCTCGCGCGCCAGCCTGCCGGCGATATGCATCAGGCAGCCGAGATCGCCGGCGAGCACCGTGCCTGCGCCCGTGCCGGCGATGTCGCGCAGCTTGGCATCGACGATGGCGCCGGAGATCTCCGGATATTTGACCGAGAAGGCGCCGCCGAAGCCGCAGCAAACCTCGCTCTCGCCAAGCTCGATCAGCGTCAGGCCCTCGACGCTGTTGAGCAGCCGCCGCGGTGCCTCGCGCACATGCATCTCGCGCAACGAGGAGCAGGAATCGTGATAGGTGACGCTCCCCGGATAGGCCGCATCGACCTGCCCGCGCTTGAGCACGCCGACCAGGAAGGAGGTGAGCTCGAAGCTCTTGGCGGCGAGCGCCGCGGCGCGCTCGGCGTAATCGGGGTCCTCGGCGAGCAGGCGCGGGTAATGCAGCCGCAACATGCCGGCGCATGAGCCTGACGGCGCCACCACATAGTCGAAGCCCTCGAACGTCTCGACCACCTGCCGGGCGATTGCCGCCGCGTCCTTGCGGTCGCCGGAATTATAGGCTGGCTGGCCGCAACAGGTTTGCGCGCGGGGAACCTCGACACGCGCGCCGGCGTCCTGGATGAGCTTGATTGCGGCAAAGGCGACGCTCGGCCGGAACAAATCGACCAGGCAGGTGACGAACAGGCCGACCAGCGGGCCTTGCTGCGATGGGGCAGGCGTGGGAGGCATGGCGGCCGCTCTTGAGCTTCACCTTGTGGCGGGAGGGTGGAATGAGGATGTAGCATCGGCGGCGCGACTCAAGAAATCCGAATTCGAAGGGGCATAGGAGCGCGGGGAGGAGAGGGGAGAACGATGCGGGCACGGGCCCAGGCAATGCTGGCGCTATGGCTGCTGCCGCTCGCGGCGGCGGCGCCCGCTCTTGCCGACCCCGTCACCCTCGTCACGCCGCTGGTTTACGGCACGCATATGCCGGGGCTGGGGGAGCCGGCCGCGAGCCTCGCCAAGCTGATCAAGGAGCGCTCAGGCGGCGCTCTGGTCCTCGACCTGAAACAGCCCGGCGACGGCATCAAGCCGCAGGAGATCCTCGACAAGGTCTCGGCCGGAACCGTCGATGCCGGCTTCGCCACGGCGAGCTATTGGTCGGCCAAGCTCCCCGCCGCTTCGCTGTTCGCGGGCTTCCCCTTCGGCCCTGACGGCAAGACCTATCTCGATTGGTTCGAACGGGGGAACGGGCGGAAGCTCTATCAGGAGATGTACGACCACGCGGGGCTCAAGGTCCATGTCCTGCCGTGTGCCTTCGGCGGCGCCGAGACTGGCGGCTGGTTCGCCAAGGAGATCAAGACCTCCGAGGACATCAAGGGCTTGCGCATGCGCATCTTCGGCCTCGGCGGCAGGGTCATGTCGCGGCTCGGCGCCACCACCGTGCTGGTGCCGGGCGGCGAGCTGCTTGCCGCTTTCGACAAGGGGAAGATCGATGCCGCCGAGCTCTATCCTCCGGCGGTCGACGCGCAAGCGGGCCTCAAGGACAAGGTCAAGCTGATCTATCTGCCGGGCTGGCATCAGCCCGAGACCGTGCTCGAGCTCATCGTCAACAAGGATCGCTGGGATGCTCTCACCGATCACCAGCGCGGCCTGATCGAGGGCGCCTGCCTCGCCACGCTTCAGGCGACGCTCGACGATAGCGCCAAGCTCGAGGCTGGCGCGCTGGCCGACCTCGCCAAGGCCGGCGTCCGCATCGCGGAATTTCCGCAAGGCGTGCTCGCCTCGTTGCGCCAAGCTTGGACCGAAATCGCCAAGGACGAAGGCGACCAGGACTATTTCTTCAGGACCGTCCTCGACGACATCGAGAAATTCCGCTCCAAGCCAACCGCGCCGGAGCCGGCGCCGAACGCGACGCCCGCGCCCAACGTCTCGGCCGAGCCGAATGCTGCGGCCGAGACGCAGGCTATTCCGTAGATTTGACTTACTGCGCGGGAACCGTCTTCAGATAGGCGATAACGTCAGCCCGCTCGCCGGCATCGGGCATGCCTGGAAAGGCGAGCGCCATCGGCGAGTCGGGGATCATCGCTTTCGGATCGGCGATCCATTTGTCGATGTTCTCCTCGGTCCAGACGAAGCCGCTGTCGCCGAGCTTCTTCATGCCCGGCGAATAGGCGAAGCCCGCCACGCTTGCGGCTTTGCGCCCGACGGCGCCGTTGAGTTCCGGTCCGATCAGGGTCTTGGCGCCGGGGCCGACCTGGTGGCAGATGCCGCATTTGGTGGTGAAGGCGGCTTGGCCCTTGGTGGCATCGCCCGCGGCAAGCGCGGGTCCGGCCACGGCGAGCGACGCAAACGCAACCAATCCAACAAGCTGGAAACTCCTCATCTCGATCCTCCTTTAGATCGTCCTTCAGAGATCTCCAGCGCTCTGTTCGGACGATTGCCCAACGTTCTCCCTTCTTGTTTTTGTGGCGGGAGCTTAGCAGAACGCTTGAAGCCTCTCAAAAGCGAAGGCCTGCGGCATCGTAACTCGAAGCCGGCCCAAGGGTTGCCCGGGCGAGAGGCGCGTCCTTGCCTTGCCGAAGGCCGAGGGCTCCTTGCCCGCCAGCCCTTAAGCATGCGAAACACTAGGGGCGGCTTTTTTCCTTAAAAGCATCGTTTCTGACAGCGCTCGGAGCCCCTGATGTCGCATATCGCCTTGCCCAGCCCGGATCTCGCGATCCTGCAGCGCAGGACCGACATTTTGAAGCAGCTGAAGAAGGTCGCTCCCGGCGCCATCCTGGTCGCCGACCAGGAGGGGCGCCGCACCTTCGAGACCGACGCGCTCACCGCCTATCGCTGTCTGCCGCTTGCCGTCGTGCTGCCGGAGAATACCGAGGAGGTGAGCGCCATCCTGCGCTTCTGTCACGAGAACCACATCAAGGTCGTGCCGCGCGGCGCGGGCACCTCGCTCTCCGGCGGGGCGCTGCCGCTCGAGGATGCGATCGTGATCTGCCTGTCGCGCATGAACAAGGTGCTGTCCGTCAATCTCACCAACCGCGTGGCCCATGTCGAGGCGGGCATCACCAATAGCGCGATCACCGAGGCGGTCGCGGGCCAGGGCTATTTCTACGCGCCGGACCCGTCGAGCCAGATCGCCTGCACCGTCGGCGGCAATGTCGCCACCAATTCCGGCGGGGCGCATTGCCTGAAATACGGCGTCACCACCAATAATGTGCTCGGCGTGCGCATGGTGCTGATGAACGGCGAGATCGTCGACATCGGCGGCCCGAGCCTCGATCCGCCCGGCTACGATTTCCTCGCCTTGATCGTCGGATCGGAAGGCCAGCTCGGCATCGTCACCGAGGTCACCGTGCGCCTGCTGAAAGCGGCGGAGGGCGCGCGGCCGATGCTGCTCGGCTTCGAATCCAACGAGGCGGCCGGCGCTTGCGTCGCCGGCATCATCGCCGCCGGCATCGTTCCCGTGGCGCTGGAGTTCATGGACCGGCCCGCCATCCATGTCTGCGAGCATTTCGTCGCCGCCGGCTATCCGCTCGATGTCGAGGCTCTGCTGATCGTCGAGGTGCAAGGCTCCGAGGACGAGATCGATACGCTGCTCGAGAAGATCGGCGACATCGCCCGCGACTTCAATCCGACGATGATGCGCCGAAGCGGCAGCGCCGAGGAAAGCGCCAAGATCTGGAAAGGCCGCAAGGCCGCGTTCGGCGCCATCGGCCAGCTCTCGGATTATTACTGCATGGACGGCGTGATCCCGCTGTCGAAGCTGCCCAAGGCGCTCGATGAGATCGGCTGGATCTGCCGGCGCTACCGCTTCGACGTGGCCAACATCTTCCATGCCGGCGACGGCAATCTCCACCCGCTGATCCTGTATAACGCCAACGACCCGCTCCAGCTCGAGCGCGTTGAGCTGTGCGGCGCGGAGATCCTGAAGCTTTGCGTCGAGCTCGGCGGCTGCCTCACCGGCGAGCATGGCGTCGGCATCGAGAAGCGCGACCTGATGCGCGTGCAGTTTTCCGAGACGGATATCGCGCAGCAGATGCGGGTCAAGCTGGCGTTCGACCCGGACTGGCTGCTTAACCCCGGCAAGGTGTTTCCGCTGGAAGGGATCGGACTCCAGTGACCGGCCATATGCGCGTCGGCTTCCACGCTCCCGATACGGTCGAGGAGCTTGCTTATCTCGTCGCCGAGGCCGCCGATACGCGCACGCCGTTGGAGGTGATGGGGCGCGGCACCAAGCGCGAGGTCGGCCGGCCCGTGCAATATGGCGCGGTGCTCAGCACCGAGAGCCTGGTCGGCATCCCGCTTTATGAGCCGAGCGAGCTGGTGCTGGTGGCCATGGCCGGCACGCCGGTCGCCCAGCTCGAGCGGGCGCTGGCCGAGAACGACCAGGAATTTCCTTTCGAGCCGATCGACCTCGGCCCCGTGCTCGGCTTCGGACCCGGCCAGGGCACCATCGGCGGCGTGGTCGCCACCAATTTCTCCGGCAGCCGGCGCATTCTTTCGGGCTCGGCGCGCGATCACGTGCTCGGCGTGCAGGCGGTCAATGGCCGCGGCGAGACCATCAGGGCGGGCGGCAGGGTGATGAAGAACGTCACCGGCTACGATCTCGGCCGGGCGCTTGCCGGTTCCTGGGGCACGCTCGCGGTCATGACCGAAGTCGCGATCAAGGTGCTCCCCGCCCAGCGCGAGGTGCGCACCGTGCTCTGTTTCGGCCTCGCCGATCAGAACGGCATCGAGGCGCTTTGCCTCGCCATGGGCACACCGTTCGAGGTCTCCGGCACAGTGCATATGCATGCCGAGCTTGCCGAGCGGCTCTCCGACCAGGAAATCGCCAATGCCGGCGCCTCCGTCACCGCCATCAGGGTGGAGAATTTCCCGGCCTCCGCCCGCTATCGCTCGAGCCGGCTGAAGCAGATGTTGCAGGCTTATGCGCCCGCGCTCGAGCTCGACACGCTGAGGAGCCGCGCCTTCTGGGACGAGGTCAAGACGCTCAAGATGTTCCAGAAGACCGACCGCCCGCTCTGGCGCATCTCCACCGTGCCGTCCGCCGCGGCCAAGCTCGTGCACAATCTCGCCCGCAAGATCGACGTCCGCGTGCTGTATGACTGGTCGGGCGGGCTGGTCTGGCTGGAGACGCCGCCGATCTCCGACGCCGGCGCGGTCGAGATCCGCCGCAACCTTGCCGAAATCGGCGGTCATGCCACTCTGATCCGCGCCGAGGCGCCGGCCCGCGCCGCCATCGACGTGTTCCAGCCGCTCGACAAGCCGCGTCATGGCGCTGACGGCGTCACTCAAGCAGGCCTTCGATCCGGTGGGGATTCTCAATCCCGGCCGCATGTATCCGGGGATATAGGCGAGCGACATGCAAACCAGTTTCAACGCCGTCCAGCTCTCCGACCCGACCATCGCCCGCGCCGACGAGATCCTGCGCCGCTGCGTGCATTGCGGGCTCTGCACCGCGACCTGCCCGACCTATGTGCTGACCGGGGATGAGCGCGACTCCCCGCGCGGGCGCATCTATTTCATGAAGCAGATGTTCGAGGAGCGCGAGGTCACGCCGTCGATGACCTATCACATCGACCGCTGCCTCTCCTGCTTCTCCTGCATGACCACCTGTCCCTCGGGCGTCGACTACATGCATCTGGTCGACCTCGCCCGCGTGCGCATCGAGGCCAAG
Organism: uncultured Alphaproteobacteria bacterium; assembly: GCA_963817175.1. GTDB lineage: Bacteria > Pseudomonadota > Alphaproteobacteria > Rhizobiales > Methyloligellaceae > Methyloceanibacter. The sequence continues at coordinate 158,579 of CAWFNK010000018.1, read as the reverse complement.
GGCCACCGCACGCCGCGCCAGCGCACGCTGCGCTGGATCATCAGCAAGGTGCTGCCCAATCCGCGCCGCTTCCGCCTGGCGCTGACCTTGGGCTGGCTGGCGCGCCCGTTCCGCGGGCTGATCGCCAAGGCAGGCTTCGAGCGGCCCGCCGCCGCGCTGGAGCTGGTGCCGCGCAAGCTGGTGAAGACGGCGAAGCTCACCCGGCCGAAATCGGCGATCGGCAAGGACCCCAAGGCGAAGCGCGTCGCGCTGATGCTGGGCTGCGTGCAGGAGACGCTGGCGCCGTCGATCAGCCTCGCGGCGATCAGGCTGCTGCGGCGCCACGGCGTCGACGTCATCGTGGTGAAGGACGAGACCTGCTGCGGCGCGCTGGTGCATTCGCTCGGCAAGGAAGAGGAAGCGCGCGACTACGCGCGGCGCAATATCGACGCCTGGACCGCCGTGATCCGCGACAAGCCGCTCGACGCCATTCTGGTGACCACCACGGGCTGCGGCACCATGGTCAAGGACTACGGCAATCTGCTCGCCCGCGACCGCGGCTATGCCGAGCGCGCCGCCTATGTCGCCAAGCTCGCCCGCGACATCACCGAGTTCATCAACGAGATCGGGCTGATGCCGCCGGTGCTGTGGACCGGGCTTGCGCATCGCCTATCACGCGCCCTGTTCGCTCCAGCACGGGCAGAAGCTCGCCGAGCTGCCGCTCAACCTGCTCGAGCAGGCCGGCTACAACATCCTGAACATCCCTGAGGGGCATCTCTGCTGCGGCTCCGCCGGCACCTATAATCTGCTCGAGCCCGAGCTTGCGGGGCAGCTCCGCGAGCGGAAGCTCGCCAATATCGCCAAGGTCGAGCCCGAAGTGATCGTCACCGCCAATATCGGCTGCATGATGCAGCTTCAGGGCGGCACCCCGGCCCCCTTCGTCCACACCATCGAGATGCTCGACTGGGCGACCGGCGGGCCCCCGCCCGACGGGCTTGGCCCCCTCAAGGACAAGGGCCACCCGATCGAGGCCCTGGTCGAGCTCGCCAAGCAAACCGCCCTCGTCGATTAACCTCAGCAGCCAGCTGCTGGGCCGAGCCCAAGCCTGATCACTAATGACTGATCAATGATCATGGGCTAGAAGCGGGCGGCTGGAGCCTTTAGAAACCAAGCCGAAATTCCCATGAGCACCAAGGACGACCGCCCCGAGGCCCGCCTGCCGAAGGGCCTATTCGACGTTCCCGCGGGCGAGATCCGCGCGAGCCGGGAGATGCTCGACACGATTCGTGGCGTGTTCGAATCCTACGGCTTCGAGCCGCTGGATACGCCGGCCATCGAATATACCGACGCGCTCGGCAAGTTCCTGCCCGACCAGGACCGGCCGAACGAGGGCGTGTTCTCCTTCAAGGACGACGACGAGCAATGGCTGTCGCTGCGCTACGACCTGACCGCGCCGCTCGCCCGCTACGTCGCCGAGAATTTCCAGAATCTGCCCAAGCCCTTCCGCCGCTATCAGGTCGGCCCGGTCTGGCGGAACGAGAAGCCGGGACCGGGCCGCTTCCGCCAATTCACCCAGTTCGACGCCGACACGGTCGGCGCTTCGTCGGTCGCCGCCGACGCCGAGCTCTGCATGCTCGCCGCCGACACGCTCGAGGCGCTCGGCGTCGAGCGCGGGCAATACGTCATCAAGGTCAACAACCGCAAAGTGCTTGGATGGCGTGCTGGAGGCCATTGCCGGGACTGGAAGCAACATGCTCGGAAAGCGACTCGCCGTGCTGCGGGCGATCGACAAACTCGATCGGCTTGGGAGTTGATGGCGTGCGAGCGCTGCTTGGGAAAAGGCCGCAAGGACGAAAGCGGTGATTTCACGAAGGGAGCGGATCTCGAGCCCGATCAAATCGACTGGTCATTCATCGTGGCGATACGTGACGTCGGCTCGACGACTAGCCTCGGTGAGGTCCCGACGTTCGAGCGTACCGATCCTTGTGAACTGCAGCGATGTCTCGAGCGAGACGCTGACACTCGGTCGAAGAGCCTTGCGGCCGCATGCTATGAGGAGCATCGACGAGCTCGAGCAATTGCAACGCTTGTGCGAAGCGCCGGTTACGGTCGAGACCGCATCACGCATTGATTCCTCGGTCGTGCGCGGGCTGGAATATTACACCGGCCCGGTGTTCGAGGCCGAGCTGACCGCTCCCATCAAGGACGAGCAAGGGCCAGCCGATCAGGCTCGGCTCGGTGGTGAGCGGCGGGCGCTATGACGGGCTGGTCGAGCGCTTCACCGGCGAGAAGGTTCCGGCCACCGGCATCTCCATCGGCGTGTCGCGGCTGCTGTTCGGCCTCCAGCGCCTCGGCAAATTAAAGGCAGCGCCGCGCAAGGCCCCGTCGTGGTGCTGGTGCTCGACCGCGACCGCATCGCCGACTACCAGAAGATGGCGCAAGCGCTGCGCGCGGCGAACATCCGCGCCGAGCTTTATCTCGGCGAGTCCGGCATGAAGGCGCAGATGAAATATGCCGATCGCGCGGCAGCCCTTGCGTCGTCATCCAGGGCGGCGACGAGAAGGCGAAAGGCGAGGTGCAGATCAAGGATCTGATCCTCGGCGCCACGCTCACCTCGATCGAGGACCGCGAGGTCTATTTGAAAAAGCAGGCCGAGGCGCAATTCGCGGTGCCGGAGGCTCAGCTCGTCGAGAAGGTTCGGGCGGTGCTCGCCCGCCACAAGGCCTGAGCCATGGCCGCTGAATCGGCGAAAGCGTTCGAGGCTCTCGAAGCCCAAGCCACGACCCTGCTCGACCTGTTCCGGCGGGCGGGCTACGAGCAGGTTGCGCCCTCGATCATCCAGCCGGCCGACATCTTCCTCGACCAGATCGGCGAGCAGATCAGAAGCCGCACCTATGTGTTCACCGATCTCGCCGGCGACGAGCTTTGCCTGCGGCCGGACCTCACCGTGCCGGTGTCGCGGCTTTATCTGGAGCGGCACCCGAAGGCCGATACGCCCGCGCGCTATTGCTATAACGGCCCCGCCTTCCGCTTTCAGCCGCAGGGCGACAATCAGGCCCACCCGCGCGAGTTCCGCCAGGCCGGCATCGAGTGCTTCGGCGAGAAGGACAAGGAAAGCGCCGATGTCGAGATCGTGCTGCTCGCGGTCGAGGCGGTGCGCCGCGCCGGGCTCAAGGATTTCACGCTCCGCTTCGGCGACATCGCGCTGTTCTATGCGCTGCTCGATGCGCTGTCGCTGCCCGAGCGCTGGCGGCTCAAGCTGCGGCATTATTTCTGGCGGCCGCCGGTGTTCCATGCGCTGCTCGCCCGCTTGCGAAGGGCGAGCGGCCGAACGGCGACGGTCCGACGGCGGCACTTGCGGCCAGCCTTTCCGGGCTCAAATCCGATCGCGCCGAGGAGCTGGTCGGCGCCTATCTCGACCAGCAGGGTCTGCCGCTCTCCGGCAACCGCACGCTCGGCGAGATCACCGCGCGTCTGCTCGATCATGCCGCCGATCTGCGCGCCGAGCCGCTGCCGCGCGAGGTCGCGACCGTGATCGACTATTATCTCGCAATCTCGGCCCCGCCGAAGGAGGCGGCCGAGCGCATCGCCATGATCGCCAAGGGCGCCGGCATCGATCTCGGCCCCGCGCTCTATGTCGCCACGCGCCGCTTCGAGCGCCTGGCGAAGAGCGGCATCGACCTCGGCCGAGCGATCTTCGCCACCGAGTTCGGCCGCAGCCTCGAATATTATTCAGGCCTGGTGTTCCAGATCGAGGCCGCCGGAAGCGACGAGGCGATCGGGGGAGGGGGCCGCTATGACGGGCTCCTCGCTTATCTCGGCGCGCCGCGCGAGGTGCCGGCCATCGGCTCGGCCATCCACACCGAGCGGCTGCTCGCGGCGGTCGGAAGGGGCGCGTGATGGCGGCCAAGCTCCTCATCGCGGTCCCGTCGAAGGGTCGGCTCAAGGACCAGGCGGCCGACCTGTTCGAAAAGGCCGGCATGGCCTTGCGCAGCAAGGGTCACGAGCGCGGCTATCGCGGCACGCTCGAAGCGGTCGACGGCGTCGAGGTTGTCTACACTTCCGCGGCCGAGATCGTGCATGAGCTGAAATCGGGCCGCGTGCAGCTTGGCGTCACCGGCGAGGATCTGATCCGCGAGACTCTCGCCGATGTCGACGGATCGGTCGAATTTCTGGTGCCGCTCGGCTTCGGCCGCGCCGATGTGGTGGTTGCCGTGCCGGATTGCTGGATCGATGTCGCGCGCATGGCGCGACCTCGAAGACGTCGCCGCGCAATTCGCCAGCGTGCATGGCCGGCGCCTGCGCGTCGCCACCAAATATATGAATCTGACGCGGCGTTTCTTCGCCAGCCAAGGCGTCGCCGGCTATCGCATCGTCGAGAGCGTCGGCGCGACCGAGGCCACGCCCGCCGCGGGCACGTCAGAGCTGATCGTCGACATCACCACCACCGGCACGACGCTCCGCGCCAATCATCTGAAGGTGCTGGAGGACGGCCTGATTCTGAAGTCGCAGGCGCATCTGTTTGCTTCGCGCGCCGCGCCTTGGACTGCGAGCCGCCAGCAAGCTCCGCGCCGCCATTGTGGAAAGACTGTCATCCACCAACTGATGAGTCGTCATGGCCGGGCCTGTCCCGGCCATCCACGATTTTGCAGCAGGCCAAAACGCTGGATGCCCGGCATAAAGCCGGGCATGACGAGGTGGTTTTTCACCGATGCATTCACGCCGACGTGGTTGGCGGTGGCGCCGCCGAGCCGCTAATCTCCCGCCCATGCTGATTCGTCTCGCCTTCGCGCTCCTGCTCGCAACCTTCGCACACTCCGCACTCGCCGCGCCGGCGCGCGTCATCATTCTGCGGCACGGCGAGAAGGCCGACGACTGGAAGCTCTGCGAGATCGGCGAGCAGCGGGCCAAGGCGCTCGCCTTGAACTATCTCGGCAAGGGCGCCACCAAGTCGCTGTTCACCGAAGGCGACGACCCCGCCTTCTTCTTCGCCATCACGCTGCACACGCTCGAGCTTGCCTCGCCCGCGGTCGCCAGCTGGTTCAAGCCGATCATCCTCTATTCGGTGGTGCCGCAGACCGGGCAGAGCAAGGACGAGTTCACCAAGCAGCTCAATCGCCGCACGCAGGAGGCCGCGCGCAACCTGCTCACCAACCCCGCGCTTGAGGGCAAGACCATCGTGCTGGTGTGGGAGCACAAGCACATCGCCAATGAGAAGCTCGAAGCGAAATTCGAGAGCGACCGCGAGGGCGTGACGCTGCGGCAACTGCTCAAGCTCGACATCCTGCCCGGCGTGCCCAAGACGTGGCCCGACGAGACTTACGACTATTTCTGGATCGTCGACTTTCCGGCGAACTCGAACGTGCCGTCGAAATTCTCGATGGTGAAGCAGGAGTTCGGCACGTCCTTCCCGAAAGTGCCGGCCAACGACTGGGACAAGCCGGACGGCCTCGACCCCGCGAGCGGCTGCAAGACCAAAGTCGAAGACTGATCTTCGGACGATTACACCGACGCGACGGTCAAGTCCCGTTCGTCCTCGTCAATGTCGCTGACCTTCGCCTCGGCAAGTTTGTGGCGTCCGGTGTTTGCTTCGGGCTGTAGCTCGAAGAAGCGGCCATGGAACTGCACCAGGCTCGAGCGGTGGCCGATCGAGACGATGGCCGCGTCCGGCAGCCGCTCCAGCAACAGGCGGTAGAGCTCGGCTTCCGAGGCCTCGTCCAGCGCGCTGGTCGCCTCGTCGAGGAACAGCCAGTCGGGCTTCTGCAAGAGCGCGCGGGCGATCGACAGCCGCTGCTTCTCGCCGCCCGAGAGCTTGTCGCTCCAATAGGCGGTCTGGTCGAGATCCTCGCGCAAGGCTGACAGCCCGACGGCGTCGATCACATCGTCGATCTCCTGCGGCGTGAACGCATCCTCAGGCCCGGGATAAGCCAGCGCGCCGCGCAAGGTGCCGAGCGGCAAATACGGCCGCTGTGGCAGCACCAGCACATTCGCCTCCTTGGGGATGCTGATCGCGCCCTCGCCGAACGGCCAGACGCCGCCGAGCGCGCGGAACAGGCTGGTCTTGCCCGAGCCCGACGGCCCGGTCACCAGCACGCGATCGCCGGGCGCGATGGAGAAGTCCTTCACCCGCACGATCTGCTGGCCGTTGGGTAGCCCGACGGAAAGATTGTCGGCCGAGAAATTGCGGGCGCCGTCGCTGACGACTTCGACCCGCGGCGCGGTCGCATCGAGCCCTTCCGCCCAGCCGATCGAGGCGTCGAACCCGGCAAGCCGGTTCAGCACCGCCTTCCAGTCGGCGATGCTGGTATAGGCCGTGACGAAGAACGACAGCGCGCTCTGCACCTGGCCGAAGGCCGAGGAGATCTGCATCAGCCCGCCGAGCGTCATCGAGCCGAAGAAATAGACCGGGCTCACCACCAGGAACGGGAAGATGATGGCGACCTGCGAATAGCCGGCGGTCAAGAAGGTGAGGCGCTTCCGCCGGCTCATGATGGCGTACCAGTTGCGGATCACCCAGGAGAAGCGATCGCGGAGCCGCGCCTCTTCGGCCGGTTCGCCCGCGAGCAGCGTCACCTCCTCGGCATTCTCCCGCAAACGCACCAGCGAGAAGCGGAAATCGGCCTCGTAGCGCTGCTGATCGAAATTGAGCTTCACCAGCGGGCGGCCGACGAGATGCGTCACCCAGGTGCCGAGAATTGCATAGATCAGCGCCGCCCAGACCAGATAGCCGGGCACGTTGTAGGTCTGCGAGCCGATCATCAGCGGCGTCGCCGAGGACAGGGTCCACAGGATGACGATGAACGACACCAGCGTGACGACCGAGCCGAGCAGGGCGATGCCGATATCGAGCGTCGAATCGACGAATTGGCGGATGTCGTCGGCGATGCGCTGGTCGGGGTTGTCGGCCTGATCGCCCTTCAGCCGCATGCGGTAATGCGTGCCCTGGCCGAGCCAGCGGCCGAGATAGCGCTGGGTGAGCCAGTTCCGCCATCGGATCTGCAACCATTGCTGTAGATAGAGCTGATAGACGGCGCTGACGATGAAGAAGCCGGCGAGCAGGCTGAACACGCCGATCTGCCAGATGAAGGTGTTCCAGTCCTTGTTCTGCAGCGCCGTGTAGAAGGTGTTGTACCAGGCGTTGAAGCGCACATTCAGCCAGACCTGGAACAGCTGCAGCGAGACCACCGCGAGCAGCAGGCCGCGGCCTGCCCATTTGTCCTCCGAGCGGAAATACGGGAACGCGATCCGCGTGAAATCTCTGACCGAATGTTTGAAATTCGCCATAGGCGGGCGGCTCCGGAACTGGCTAGAGGCAGGGTAGGGGGCTGCCCGGCGCGACGATAGGGCCAAAAGCGACGCCCTGGGAAATTACGATTCTGTAAGGCTTGCGTGAGGAACGCGCGCGGCAAAAAGGGGCGGCCAATGGCCGCCCCTTCGCGTCAAGCCTGGCCGTTGCCGGCCATTGAGCCTGGACTACATCATGTCCATGCCGCCCATGCCGCCGCCCGGCATGTGCGCGTGGCCTTCGGAGCCCTTCTTCGGCGCCTCTGCCACGCCCGCCTCGGTGGTGACGAGCAGGCCGGCCACCGACGCCGCGTCTTGCAGCGCCGTGCGCACGACCTTGGCCGGGTCGATGATGCCCTTCTGGATCAGATCGCCATACTCGTTGTTCTGGGCGTCGTAGCCGTAAGAAGCCGACTTGTTGTCGAGCACCTTGCCGACCACGATCGAGCCCTCGACGCCGGCATTCTCGGCGATCTGCCGGATCGGCGCCTGGAGCGCGCGGCGCACGATATTGATGCCGGCCTCCTGGTCGTCGTTGTCGCCCTTGGTCTTGATCGCCTTGGAGGCCCACAGCAGGGCGACGCCGCCGCCCGGCACGATGCCTTCCTCGACGGCCGCGCGGGTCGCGTTCAGCGCATCGTCGACGCGATCCTTCTTCTCCTTGACCTCGACCTCGGTGGCACCGCCGACCTTGATCACGGCAACGCCGCCGGCGAGCTTGGCCAGCCGCTCCTGCAGCTTCTCCTTGTCGTAGTCGGACGAGGTGTCCTCGATCTGCTGCTTGATCTGGCCGATGCGAGCCTCGATATCGGGCTTCTTGCCGGCGCCGCTGACGATGGTGGTGTCGTCCTTGGTGATCGCCACCTTCTTCGCCTTGCCGAGCATCTGCACGGTGACGTTCTCGAGCTTGATGCCGAGATCCTCGGAGATCAGCTCGCCGCCGGTCAAAATGGCGATGTCCTGCAGCATGGCCTTGCGGCGGTCGCCGAAGCCGGGCGCCTTCACGGCGGCGACCTTCAAGCCGCCGCGCAGCTTGTTGACCACCAGCGTGGCAAGCGCCTCGCCCTCGACATCCTCGGCGATCACCAGCAGCGGACGGCCCGACTGCACCACCGCCTCGAGCAGCGGCAACAGCGACTGGAGGCCCGACAGCTTCTTCTCGTAGATCAGAATGTACGGGTTCTCGAGATCGGCGATCATCTTCTCGGCATTGGTGATGAAATAGGGAGAGATGTAGCCGCGGTCGAACTGCATGCCCTCGACCACTTCGAGCTCGCAGTCGAGGCTCTTGGCTTCCTCGACGGTGATCACGCCCTCATTGCCGACCTTCTGCATGGCCTTGGCGATCATGTCGCCGATCGCCTTCTCGCCATTGGCCGAGATGGTGCCGACCTGGGCGATCTCCGCCGAGCCGCTCACCTTCTTCGAGCGCTTCCTGATATCCTCGACGACGTCGAGCACGGCCTTGTCGATGCCGCGCTTCAGATCCATCGGGTTCATGCCGGCGGCGACGGCCTTGAGGCCCTCGCGCACGATGGACTGGGCCAGCACGGTCGCGGTGGTGGTGCCGTCGCCGGCGGTGTCGTTGGTCTTCGAGGCGACCTCGCGCAGCATCTGCGCGCCCATGTTCTCGAACTTATCCTCGAGCTCGATCTCCTTGGCCACGGTCACGCCGTCCTTGGTCGAGCGCGGCGCGCCGAACGACTTCTCGAGGATCACGTTGCGGCCCTTCGGCCCCAGCGTGACCTTCACCGCATTGGCGAGGATATCGACGCCGCGCAGCATCCGCTCACGCGCGTCGGCTGCGAATTTCACATCTTTAGCTGCCATTTGAATTTGCTCCGGTCTTCTAACTTGGGAATTGTTGCAGGGAGTAAGGGGGAACTAGCCGAGGATGCCCATGATGTCGGACTCCTTCATGATGAGGAGCTCGTCGCCGTCGATCTTGACCTCGGTGCCCGACCATTTGCCGAACAGCACCTTGTCGCCGGCCTTGACGCCCATCGGCTGCAGCTTGCCGTCCTCGCCGCGGGTGCCTGGGCCTGCCGCGACGACCTTGCCGGTCTGCGGCTTCTCGGCTGCGGTGTCGGGAATGATGATGCCGCCTTTGGTTTTCTGCTCCTCCTCGAGCCGCTTGACCACGACGCGGTCGTGCAAGGGACGAAATTTCATGGATATGTCTCCGAGAGATTGCTTGGAAATTAGGGATTTGTGCCGCTTTGGCACTCAACTAGGCTGAGTGCTAGCTGGTGGTCAGGAGATACTGTCGCGGCCCGATTCTGTCAAGGAGCAGGGCAGCGCACGGAAGCTGAACTGGTGCAGCCTGGAGCCTCAGCCGACCAGCCGGGCATAGCCCAGCCCGAGATACATCAAGACGAAAACTGCGATCACGCCGAGGATCAGCCGATAAATCCTGATCTGCGCTTTGCCGTAGACGCTAGGCGCGAACGGATTCGGCAAGCGGTCGAAGCACGATGCCGCAAATGATCCGGCGATCGCCGCGTGATGTCGTACGGCCGACCATCCTTCAATGGTGATCACCAGCCAGGCCCCGCTGATGAGCAGTCCGGCCGTGAGCAAGGCGATATCGGGCCATCTATGCGTTGGGCTGATGGCGAGCGCGCTGAGGATCAGCGAATTGGCGACCAGCATCGCATTGTGTCGCGCCCACATCGTCGCGCGTTCCGAGTTGACGAGATCGACATAGGTCTGGAAGACGGCGAGTTCCTCGGACGAAGCAGCAGGTTCCTTCGCGTCCATGTTTCATTCCCAAATTGCACCCGCGCACAGTCGCGGCCGCGCGAAGCTTACCGCGGCCCGCGTGAGCGAGGGTTAAGAACCCTGCTGCGCGCAGCCTATTGCGGCGGCGCCGACCGCTTGATGAAGGACAGGAGATAGGCCGGCGACCGCGCCAGGAACACGGGATCGTTCGCCGGCCCGGCGATGCCGTCGACCACGTTTCCCGGCAGGAAGGAGAACGCATCGCAAGTGGCCGAAGGCGCGATCGCATCGATGCTGACCTTGCCGAGCGGGGTGGTCTCGCGCGTGTCCTCATTGTCCCAACGGAGCGTCGGGTCGTTGGTCGGATCGCCGTCCTTGCCGCGAATGGCGACGAGCTCGAAGCTGACCGGGCCCTTGGCGAGCCGGTCCTTCATCTCGTCCTCGTAGAAATTGTCGCCCTTGGCCTTCGCCTCGTCGTCGGTGAGCCCAAGCTCGCCGGCGTCCGGGAATGGCCTTGTATTTGACGAGCGCGGTCTCGCCCTTGGCATTGGTGAAGGTGAAGGAGTGCACGCCCCAATAGTCGACGCCGGCAAAGCTTGCCGGAATGGGGTGGCTGTTGAGCCAAGCCGCTTGCCGCGTCGACTCGGGGTGCGCCGCGAAGAAGGCGTCGAGCTTGGCCTTGTCGCCGGAGCCGACCGTTTGCAGGAACTCGACGAACAAGGCTGGCGTCTGCACGAAGAACATGGGCGCCGAGATCATCACCAGATCGGTCGTGGCGCCGCCGCCGAGATCGAATCTGAGCGCCATGCCGCGCACATTGGCCTTGGCGTTGTCGGGCGCTTGCGGGTTGCCGCCGCCGAGCGAGAAGCGGGCGGTCACGGGGACCGGCTTGGCGAAATGCGGGGCCTTGGAGAGGGAAGCGGCCTCGGGCGCGGGGGTGAACTGACCCGTCAGGCAAAAGCCCTTGGAGTGAGCCGCGCGCGTGCTGGGATGCACGCCGAACACGCCGTTCAACGCGCCGACCAGATCGGCCGGCGTCGGATCGGCCGCGGCGGCAGGTTGGCCGGCCGCCAACAGGCCGAGGCCGAGGATAGAGACTGCTAAACTTGCGGCAACGGTCTTGGCTGTCATGGCGGGAACCCTCGTTGAATTGTTGGCCAGGCGATAATGGGGGCTGATGCAACCAACCCTAGCCTACAAATTTGACGTTTAGGCACACGCCTTTCGCCGCGGCAAGCCTTGGCGGCGTCGCCGGGATCAGTTGGCAGCAAGCCACGCTAAGAGAGAGCAAGAAACGGCCGGCTTCAGGCAGGGACGTCGGAGGAAGTTCCCGGCTTCGGCAGCGATGGGGTCAGGCGCAGCGTGACGTTGCAGCGCAAGCCTTGTGGCGCCCAGTCGAGCACGGGCGCGCCCGGATCCTGCCGACGCGCGATGCGTTCGAGCAGATTGATGCCAAAGCCTTTGCTGCGCGGCGCGATTACCTCCGGACCGCCCACCTCCTGCCACAGGATGACGAGCGTCGCCGGATCGGCGCGCCCCGCCTCTTGCCCCATCTCGAAGCGCAAGGAGACACGCCCGGTGGCGTTGGAGAGCGCGCCATATTTGATGGCGTTGGTGCCGAGCTCGTGCAGCACGAGCGCCACGGTCTGGGTGTCGTGCGAGCCGAGCACGAGCTCGCTCGCGGCGAGATCGACGCGATGGCGGACGCCGATCGCCGTGAGCGTCTTTGCGGCGAGCCCGTCCAGCCTGATCGGTCCCGATTCCGCCTGGATGAGGAGGTCATGCGCAGCGGCGAGATTGTTCAGCCGCGCCTGGAACGCGGCGACGTAATCGCGCGTCTCGGGCCTGTGCTCGCCCGACATGGTGGCGATGCTGCCCACCACCGACAGCAGATTCTTGATGCGGTGGGAGAGCTCGCGATTGAGCAGCTCGCTCGCCTCATGCTTCAGCCGCCGCTCGGTCACGTCGTGGCTCGCGCCGGCGAGGACCGTCGCCGCGCCGCTTTCATCGCGTTCGACCACGCGTCCCTCGCTGCAGAGGTAACGGAGGTCGCCATTGTCCTCGCGACGGACGCGGAATTCGTGAGCGAACACGGTGCCGGTCACCATCGCTTCGCGCATCGCCGCTCGCAGCAGGGCGATGTCGCTTGGCTCCACCAGGGCGAAGAAGCGGCCTGCCGGGAAGGCGAGGAGCGGAGGGGCAAGGCCGAGCAACTCCGCAAACCGCGGGCTGACCTGCATCCTGCCCTCGGCGATGTGCCATTCCCACAGCGCCGCGCCGCCCGCTTCGATGGCGCGGCCGAGCCGCTTCGCATCGGCGAGCAGCGGCGGCAGGGTGCTGCGAGGCCCTGGAGCGCTGTGGCTATCGTCCATTTGGAAGATACGCGGGAGGTAAGCCGTACCGGTTGACCTCTTGGGCGCAAGGGTTGGGGGGTGGTTTGCGCCCACCAATTCCCTCTTACGCTGGTGGCTTCCCCCCTGTCTTTAAACTAAGACACATGCCGCTATGCTATCGACGGCCCCATGTCCCAGGCGACGCCCTACACCTATGACGTGCCCTGCCAGCAGTGCCCCTTGAGGGTCTGCGAGGTGTTCCGCCCGATCGGCGACGGCGAGATCGATTTCATCGCCAAGCTCAAGGCCGGCGAATTGCGCACCGGGCCCGGCACCACGGTTCTGCGCGAAGGCTCGCCCTCCGAGCACCTGTTCACCCTGCTCGAGGGCTGGGCGTTTCGCTATAAGACCTTGGAGGACGGCAGGCGGCAGATCACGAGCTTCGTGCTGCCCGGCGATCTGGTCGGCATCCAATCCTCGATGCAAGCCGAGATGGACCATTCGGTCGACACGCTCACCGCTGCCGTGCTCTGCACCTTTCCGCGCGGCCGCGTCTGGGAGGTCTACAAGCACTGTCCGAGCCTCGCCTTCGACGTGACCTGGCTCGCCGCCACCCAGGAGATGATCCTCAACGAAAATCTCTTGAGCATCGGCCGGAGGAACGCCGTGGAATGCGCGGCCTATTACATTCTTCACCTCTATCTCCGGGCCGAGGATGTCGGCCTCGTCACCGAAGGCAAGGTGCGCTTTCCCTTCACCCAAGAGCATCTCGCCGACGCGCTCGGTCTCTCTCTCGTGCACACCAACAAGACGCTGAAGCGGCTGTCCGCGCGCGGGTTGATGCAATGGGAGCATGGCTGGTGCTTCATCCCCGACGTCGCCGCCTTGGCCGAGATCGCTAAATTCGACTTGAACCAGCCCCGCAAACGTCCTTTGCTCTGACGACGACCACGACGATGCCCCCACTCGACGCTCCATTCCCCGCCAGAACTCGACGCCGACGAGCTCTCGGCCAATTGGCTTCCCTTCACCGCCAACCGCGCCTTCAGGCGCCGCCCGCGGCTGATCGATCGCGCCGAGGGCATGCATTATCACGCGGCAGACGGCCGCAAGCTGCTCGACGCCATGTCGGGACTCTGGTGCTGCAACGCCGGCCATTGCCGTGAGCCGATCGTCGAGGCGATCCGCCGCCAGGCCGGCCGGCTCGATTACGCGCCTGCCTTCCAGGCGGGGCACGTTCCTGCCTTTCAGCTCGCCTCGCGGCTTGCCAAACTTGCGCCCGGCGAGCTCGATCACGTGTTCTTCTGCAACTCGGGCTCGGAAGCCGTGGACAGCGCGCTGAAGATCGCGCTGGCCTATCAGAAGCTCGCCGGCGCCAGCACCCGCGCGCGCTTCGTCTCGCGCGACCGCAGCTATCATGGCTCCTGTTTCGGCGGCACCTCGGTCGGCGGCATCGCGCCGAACCGCAACCTGTTCGAGCCGCTGCTCGATGTCGATCAGATCCGCTCGACCTATTCCCGCGAGCGCCAGGCTTATGCGCGCGGCGAGCCCGCCTGGGGCGGCGACCTCGCCGACGACCTAACCGCCATCCTCGCGCTCGAGGAGCGCGCCACCATCGCCGCCGTCATCGTCGAGCCGATGGCGGGCTCGGCCGGCGTGTTCGCAAGCCCGCAAGGCTACCTCCAGCGCCTGCGCGAGATCACCCGGGCGCATGACATCCTGCTCATCTTCGATGAGGTGATCACCGGCTTCGGCCGGCTCGGCCACGCCTTCGCCGCCGAGCGCTACGGCGTCGTCCCCGACATGATCTGCTTCGCCAAGGGCGTGACCAACGGCGCGGCGCCGCTCGGCGGCGTGCTGGTGCGCGGCCGCATCCACGACGCCTTCATGCAAGGGCCCGAGCATGTGCCCGAGCTTGCCCACGGCTTCACCTATTCGGGCCATCCGCTCGGCGTCGCCGCCGCCCACGCCGCGCTCGATGTTTATCGCGACGAAGGCCTGTTCGAGCGGGCCCGCGCGCTCGAGCCGGTGTTCGCCGACGCGGTGCATGCGCTGAAGGGCGCGGCCCACATCGTCGACATTCGCACCATCGGACTTGCCGCCGGCATCGACCTTGCGCCCATCGACGGCTCGCCGGGCTTGCGCGGCGCGCGCGCCTACGAGGCGGCCTTTTTCGAGGAAGATGTCGTGATCCGCGCCGTGGGCGACACGCTGGTATTGGCGCCGGCGCTGATCGCCAGCGAAGCCGAAATCGGCGCCATCACCGAGAAGGTCAGGCGCGTTCTTACCGCGCTCCGCTAAGCCGGCGCGGCTTGGTTTCAGCGCTCCAGGCTGCTATCCTGCCGCCGCATGATTTTTCGCGCGGGGGGATGCGGAATTGGCGGACACTATGGCCATCTCTAGGCGAAGCGAGTCCTCGGGAGGACTGGCCATGCTCGATGTGATCGTCCTGATCGCCATGGCGGTGACGGCCGCGGCGTTCGCGGTCGGCCTCATCGTCCAATCCGGCATCGCGCAAATCCCGGCGCTGATCGCCGCCGCCGCGCTCTATCTGGTGATGGCGGCGTCCTATCTGATGATCGCGCGCGGCGCCCGTCCCACCGCATCCGGCGATCGGCTGAACGAGGTCGAAGCCGCGCTTGAGATGATCGACAAGGATTTGCAGCGCATCGACCGGATCGAGGACGGCGTCGCCCGGCTCGACCTGCTCGGCGACCGCGTCGAGCGTCTCGATCAGGCGCTCAGCGAATATGCCGCGACCGCGCCGATCGGCGGCCTCAACCGCTCCGACCACTTCGCCCAGGAATTCGACGAGGTGCATGCCAAGATCGACACCGTGCGCGCCGATCTGGAAGGCGAGGCGAGGAACCAGCGCGAGAAGATCACCGGCGATCTCAGGATCTTGGAAAGCCTGATCAAGCAGCTGTCACGCGAACTGATATCGGCCACCACCGCCGACGCGCCGTCGCCCGCACCTGTCGTCGCCGCCGCCGCCGCGATGCCGCCGCGCCCCGCTCCGGTCGTGAGCCGCGCCCCCGAGCCCGTGGTGCAGAAGATCGAGTTCGAGGACGAGATCGAGGAAGACTTCGCAGCTGAGCCTGAACCCGAGCGTGTCGCCGAAATCGTGCCGATCCCCCTCGCCGAAGAGGAAACCGTCCTCATCGTCGAAGAGGCGGAGGTGTTTGCCATCGAGCCGGCGGCGCCGGTCGAGGAGGAGATCGTCGAGACCATCATCGCGCCCCGGGTCGGCGACAATGAGATGCTCGAGATCGTCAGTCAGGCGATCGAAGCCGGCCGCGTGGATCTTTATTTGCAGCCGACCGTGACGCTGCCCGAGCGGCGGCCGCGTTATTTCGAGGCGCTCACCCGCATCAGGACCAAGGCCGACGAGCTGATCCTGCCCGGCTCCTATCTGCAGGTGGCGGAGGCCTCGGGCATGATGCCGCTGATCGACAATGTGCTCTTGGTGAAGAGCGTGCAGACGCTGCGTCGGCTCGGATCCGACTCCCGCATCAAGGGCGTGTTCTGCAATATCTCGGTCAAGACCCTGCTCGATCCCGAGTTCTTCCCCGAGTTGGTCGAGTTCATGGAAGAGAACAGCGGGTTGAGCGAGAGCCTGATCTTCGAGGTGGGCCAGCCCGGCATCCTGGAGCTCAACGCCGACGAGATGGGCGCGCTCGATACGCTCGGCGCGCTCGGCTACGGCTTCTCGCTCGACCATGTCGGCGACCTCGACGTGGACTTCGCGAGCTTGCGCGACCGCTCGTTCCGCTACGTCAAGATCGACGCCAAGACCTTCCTGCACGGCCTGGCGGCGAAGGGCTCGCCCTTCAGCGCCGCCGAGATGAAGCGCGCGCTCGACGATTTCGACATGAAGCTGATCGTCGAGAAGGTCGAGGACGAGGACACGGTGGCCAAGCTTCTCGACTACGGCGTCGAGCTGGCGCAAGGCCATCTGTTCGGCAGGCCGAAGCCGATGAGCCCGGCGCTGTTCCGCGAGCTCGAAGGCGCCGACGCGGCCTAGCCGCCCGACCGGCAAAGCCTATTGCTGGCCGATGCCGTCCTGTTTGAATTCCTTCTCTTCCACCGGGTCGCCGTATTTGGCATCGCCCTTTGGCCGCTCGACCTCGACGCCGCCCTTGGGCGCCTCCGGCTCGGTCCCTTCCTGGGACGGCAGTGGCACGAGATTGGGATCGAGGTCGTGGCCGAGTTCCTGGTCCTCGATGTCTTCGACTTGGATCAGCAGCGAGGGCACGTCCCTCTGCGCCAGCGGCGACAGGGCCAGGGCGGGGCTGGTGAAGGCGAGAGCGCCGAGCACGAGGGCGCCGGCCGTGATGAAAGGATTGGGCATTCGCGAAATCTCCTTGAGCGAGAACGCCGCCCCTCTGATCGCGGCGGGCGGCGAGAGGCCGCTTTATGTCAGAGACCTCTCTAAAAAGCGTCAGAACCTAACCGGCAAAATGTTTCGAATTATCGCAGAAACCGAGCCGCCGTGAAAAGCTTCCGGTAAGACCTGTCGAGCACGAGGATGATGGTGGAGCCGGTCTGGCTGTAACCGCAGGGAGAAAACCATGCGAGCGGCGATGCGGACGATGTCACTGTGCCTCGCGCTGATGTCTTCGGTGCAGGCGGCCGAAAACGTGACCGGGACGTACAAAGCGCAGAACGGCGAGGTGCGTGTGCAGCAGATTGATGGGCGAATAAAGTTTTTCCTCAACGCGACATATCAGACGAATGTCGGAGAGGTATCTGGCGAGGTTCCGCTCACCGGAGGGGACGCCAATTACCTCGATCAAGACAGCGACTGCGCCCTGGGCTTCAAATTCTCTCCCGGCAAGCTGGCGGTCAGCCAGACCGGCTCCTGCGGCATGGGCCTCAATGTCTCCGGTTCCGGCACCTACAAGCGCGTGAGCACCGCGGTGCCGAATTTCGACGAATAACAGCTGATCTAGAGTTCGTCTTCGAACCGAAGAATCAAAAAAATTCCGCAATGCGGTTCAGCACTGGACCCAAAAGGGCCTCACAAGTGTTCCACTTTCACCTGCCGGCGCGGTGTTGCGGGCTCGCCTTCCCTTCCACGGAGATGAGAGTGAAACTGCTAGCTCTAACCTTCCTGATTGTTGGAAATCTCGTAGCGCATCAGGCCTATGCCGAAGATGTCTCCACCCAACCCTTAACCCGTGCCGGTTGCGAGAGCGCCGGAATCGCCTGGGATGAGACTGCAAATGTTTGTATTGGCAACGCGGAAGTCTCGGGCCAGCCTCTGTCCAGGCTGGATTGCGGCAACGCCGGCATGACGTGGAATGACAATGCCAATGTATGCGCCGATCAAGCGGCATTGGGGGTTGAGGCTGCGTCGACCGCGAAAACTCCAGATGCGTCTGACGTCCTCGTCAATATCGACAAATCCACCCAAAGGATGACCGTCTTTGTGGATGGAGTTGAACAATATGATTGGCCGGTTTCGACCGGCCAGGCAGGCTACTCGACGCCATCGGGGAACTATACTGCCAGCTCGATGAACGAGATCTGGTACAGCAAGCAGTGGGACAACGCGCCCATGCCGCACGCGGTCTTCTTCACCAAGGAGGGCCATGCAATTCATGGCACCAACGAGGTGAAGCGGCTCGGAAAGCCTGCTTCACATGGCTGCGTGCGTCTTTCGCCGCAGAATGCCGCCACGCTTTATGCGTTGGTCGCCGATAACGGTCTTGAGAACACGCAGGTTATTCTCGTCGGGCTCACTCCGGGTGGTGAAAGCAAGGTTGCGAGTGGGATGCGGCCCAAGTTTCGCGATCGCGACGTATCCGAGCTTCGGCCTCAGCGGCGTGGTGGCTTTTTCAAGCGCTTGTTTGGCAGCCGATAGTGATCCAGGCTAGGGGTACGCTGCCTTTCTACGCTGCTGAACGGGTCACGGGGGACGATGCAGCTCGGCATAATAATATTTTTGCTGGTGATGCTGACGACGCCGGCTGCCGCCGAGTTGCGCATACCTTGCCTTTGGAGCCCGTTCGGCGGCTGCTCCGTCACGTTGGTGTCTCCCGAATATGCCGCCAAGCCGGTGAAGCCGCTCGATCCCGAAGCAGCGCTCGCCGAGGTGAATGCCTTTCGCGCCGAGAACGGGCTCGGTCCGCTCGTGCTCGACGCCCGGCTGGCGAAGGCCGCCGCCATGCAATCCAAGGCGCAAGCCGCACGGAGCTGGATCGGTCACGACGGCTCTGACGGCTCGACGCCCAAGGCCCGCGCTTTGCGCGCGGGCTTCCATGCGAAGATCGCCTCTGAGAATGTCGCGTCGGGACAGAAATCCTTCGCCGACGTGATGCATTTCTGGAAGGAAAGTTCCGGCCATCGGACCAACCTGCTGCGTCCAAATGTGACCGCGATCGGCGTAGCGATGGCCAAGAACAAGAGCGGTCGCCCCTATTGGACCCTCGTCCTCGGCGCCGAGTAGGCCGGCGCGTTTCACGCGCGTCAAGTGAGCTGACGCCGAGTGGCGAGCCGTGATGCGATCTGCGGTATCCTAGGCCCCTTGTTCCGAGGAAACGTCTTGGAGAGAGCCATGTGGTGCTGCGTTCGGGTCCTGGCGCTCGCGCCGCTGTTGGCTTTGTCTCTCCCCGGCAGCACTCGGGCTGATCCCCCGCAGCAGGCGTCGCAACCCGCTGTGCTGTTCCGGGATGTGCGCATCTTCGACGGCAAGAGTGCTGCGCTTTCCGCGCCGTCCAACGTGCTGGTGCGCGGCAACCAGATCGAGAAGATCTCGACAGGCCCCGTCCCGATCGATGGCACGCCCAACGCCACCACGATCGACGGCGGCGGCCGTACGCTGATGCCTGGTCTGATTGATATGCACTGGCATGCCATGCTCGTGCGTCCCAATCCCGTCCAGTCTTTGGCCAGCGATGTCGGTTACCTCAATCTCCTGGCGGGAGCCGAGGCTACCGCCACATTGATGCGAGGTTTCACCACGATCCGCGACATGGGCGGCCCGTCCTTCGGACTTAAGCGCGCCATTGATCAGGGTCTTTTGCCGGGACCGCGCATTTATCCCTCCGGGGCGGTCATTACGATCACCAGCGGCCACGGAGACTTCCGCCAGATTACCGATCTGCCCCGCACCATTGGCGGCATGCTGTCGCGGGTCGAGCAGATCGGCGGCAGCATGATTGCCGATAGTCCCGACGAGGTCCGGCTCCGTGTGCGCG
The DNA here is from genome assembly GCA_963817175.1 of uncultured Alphaproteobacteria bacterium. Taxonomy (GTDB): domain Bacteria; phylum Pseudomonadota; class Alphaproteobacteria; order Rhizobiales; family Methyloligellaceae; genus Methyloceanibacter. The sequence goes on along the minus strand of CAWFNK010000018.1, from coordinate 139,060 downwards.
AGCAACTCATGCAGGGCGCGTCGCAGATCAAGCTTACGGCCGGCGGCGGCGTCGCCTCGCCGTTCAGCCCGCTGGATGTGTCGACCTTCACCGAGCCGGAGCTCCGCGCCGCGGTCGAAGCCGCCGAGAATTGGGGCACCTTCGTCTGCACCCACGCCTATACGCCGGCCGCGATCGAACGGTCCATCGCCGCCGGTGTGAAGTGCATCGAGCATGGGCATCTCATGGATGACGCGACGGCGCGGCTGATGGCAGAGAAGGGCATTTGGCTGAGCACGCAGCCGTTTCTCGATGACGGCGGAGAGGGCGGCGCCGACCAGCTGGGTCCGGCCGAACAAGCGAAGATGAGGCAGGTGATCGCCGGCACCGATACCGTCTATGGACTCGCCAAGAAATATCATCTGAAGACGGCGTTCGGCACCGACATCCTTTTTTCTGAGAGTGAAGCACGGCGACAGGGCGGCCGGCTTGCGGCTCTGCTTCGCTGGTACACGCCGGCCGAGGCGCTGATCATGGCAACGTCGACCAACGCCGAATTGCTCGCCCTTTCCGGCTTGCGCAATCCCTATCCAGGCAAATTGGGCGTCGTCGAGGAGGGGGCTCTCGCCGATCTACTCCTCGTGCAGGGCGATCCGCTCGCCGACCTCAATCTTGTTGCCGATCCCGACGCGAACTTCGTCGTCATCATGAAGGACGGCAGGATCTACAAGAACACGATCTCGAAATGATCGTCTCCGTTATCCCTGTGCCGGTTGCCTCTGGATCCCGGCTTTCGCCGGGATGACGACACTGTGGCGTCTTTCCCCAAACAATCCCCGCCTCCTAAACCTGCCTTATGCTGCCTCCACCTCGTCCTTCTAAGGGGCGCTCTCGCGAGGCGTTGCGATAAGCGGGACGAGGTGCGGCGCCTGCGGGCCTTGTCGCAACAAGGCACTCGGGCGGCATCGGGGCTCCCCCCGGGACCACTAGGAGTCCCTGCCAGGAGCTGGCTGATGTATCGAGGCGGAAGTCGTTTCCGACCCTCGAGCTAAAGCGGGGCCCGTTGCCGGAAACGTCGCAAGTGCTCTGTTGCGCTATCGCTGCTGCATGAGCGCATTGGCGCGCCGCGAGGCGCCCGCGTGCCGCAAGGCACGAGCCATAAGGATTTTGCGCTTTCTCGGCGCGCCATCCCCCTCACACCCCGGACGCGTGACGCGTCGCGGCAAGGAGAACTCATGTCTTGTTCAAGCGCTGCAACAGACTCCGTCATACCGGCGCAAGCCGGTATCCAGAGCCGCTGGCTCGACGTAGCCAGGTGCGCCTCTGGATCCCGGCTTTCGCCGGGATGACGAGAGTGGGTGAGGGACCTCGTCCCGGACGCGATGCTGCGCAAAGCTATTTCTTGGTCAGGTCGAGCTTGAAGCCGTGCTGCTTGGCGGCGGCGACATGCAGCGCCTGGCGCTGCTCGGGGCTGAGCTTCAGCGTGTCGGCGATCAGCTCGACCCATTCGGGCGAGGGCTTCTTGTGCCCGGTGATGAGCTGATTGACGTAAGCCGTCGATCGCCCGGTCTTGGCGGCAAGATCGGTCTGGGTCATGCGGGCCTCGGCAAGCGCGACGCTGACCGAGGCCCCAAATGGACTAGCGTATCGTGACCGGCGCCCCACTAGAGATTGATATCGTCGACGATGGCCTTCTTCAACTCTCGCTTCACCTTGCGCACGACATTGCCGAAGCGGTCGCCGGCGGCAGCCTTTTCTTCCGGCGCATACGCCGTGGTCGGGGCTTCGCCGACGACAAACCGCCGCGTGCTCTCCGCGCTTCCGGCAAACGCCGCCCTGACCGCCTGCGGGTCGCGATGGTCGTAGGCCATGGTCGAGGCGGGGGCGATGCCCATGCGCGCGCCCTGGTCGTAAGCGTCGATGCCGACGCCCATGAAGTTGAACTGCCAGCCCTTGTCCCGACTTCTCCTTCACCAGCGCGTTGAGCTCGGCCCAATTGTGCTCGGTCGAGGAATTCTCCTGGCCGTCGGTCTGGATGCAGATGACGACTTTGGCTGCCGGCATCGTGTGCAGCGACGCCTCGACGGCATTGATGGTCTTCACCGCGGCATCGATCAGCGGCGTGGAAGCGCGGGGCTGGTAGGTGTCGCGCGTGAGCTTCGTGACCTCGGCCACCGGGACCGCCACGCAGATCTTGTCGATGCTGACGCTGTCGAACTGGATCAGGGTGAAATCGATATCGGTTGCGCCGTTGCCTTTCAGGCCGTCGAGATAGGCGTTGAAGCCGCCGATCGTGTCGTCGCGGATCGCCTCCATCGAGCCGGTGCGGTCGAGCAGGAAGGTGACGAGAGTGCGGGTGCTTGGTTGCGTCATGTTTTTGTCCTCATGGGGTCGAGCGGATTTAACCGATTAGGCATAAATATTATGCCAACGGGTCAAGCCCGCCAAGTCGCAAAGCTTCCATGTGAGCGCTTGGGGATGCGCCTTTGTGCGGAGGCTCACACAAAGGCGGGGCTTGCAGGCTTGGCGGACGCTTCGCCGATGCTTGACCCTTCCGAGCCGAGCCTCTAATCGAGCAGCTATGCCCAATTCGTCCGAAATTCCCGTCATCCAATCGATCGACGATCTCGGCTCGCGCTATGCGGCCTGGCTCGTCGATATCTGGGGCGTCCTGCATAACGGCCATCGGGCGCATGCGAGCGCCGTCGCCGCCACGCGCAGCTTCCGCGAGAAGGGCGGCGTCGTCGTGCTGCTCTCCAACGCGCCGCGGCCGAGCCCATCGGTGCAGGAGCAGATTCGCCGCATCGGCGTCCCCGACGATGCTTATGACGCGATCGTCACCTCGGGCGATTTGACCCGGCACGAGCTTGGCAAGCACGGCGCGGCCAAGGTGTTTCATCTCGGCCCCGAGCGCGACCAGCCCATCTTCGAGGGGCTCAAGGTGAAGCTCGCGGGGCCTGAGGAGGCCGATCTCGTGGTTTGCACCGGCCTGTTCGACGACGAGACCGAGACGCCGGCGGACTACGCCGCGCTGCTCAGCGGTCTTGCCAGCCGCGAGGTGCCGATGGTCTGCGCCAATCCCGATCATCTGGTCGAGCGCGGCGAGCGGCTCGTCTGGTGCGCCGGCGCACTTGCGGCACTTTACGAGGGCCAGGGCGGCAGCGTGGTTTATGCCGGCAAGCCGCACGCGCCGATCTATGACCTCGCCTTCGACACCGTGGGCAAATTGGCGGGACGCGCCGTGCCGCGCAAGGAGATCCTCGCCATCGGCGACGGGGTGATGACCGACATCGCCGGCGCGACCGGGCTTGGCCTCGGCTCGGTGTTCGTGGCGAGCGGGCTGCATGCGCCGGAAAATGCCGATAACGAAGCGGTCGCCGACCTGCTCGATGCGCGGCATCTCGCCGGGCTGTTCGCCGAGGCGAAGGGCAAGCCGCTGGCCGCCATTCGGACGCTGGTCTGGTAGCTAGTTGTCGCGGAACAGCGCGTCGATGCGCGCCTGATCCTGGCTCGATTCCGGAAGGCCGGGCCCATCCAAGGTCAGCTTCGCTTTCGTCGCCTTCGCCGGACGCTCGGCGCGCTTGCCGCTTTTGCCCGCGGCGCTCATGCGCGTGGCGAGGACCTTGTCGAGGCTCTCGGTGATCTTGGTGACGCGCTGGCCGACCAGGTCGTGGAAGCCGCAAGCGGTCATGATGGAGAGGATCGCTTCCTCCGCCTTCTTCGCCTCTTCCTGGTCGGCGAAGGCGAGCAAGCCTTCCGCCGAATTGAGGATGCGCCCGGCGGCGTCCTCGGCGGTCGAGCGGATGGCGGCGAGCTCGCGCAGCGTATTGACCAGCACCGTGATCTCGTCGGAGACCGAACGGCCGTTGTCAGCCCGTTTGGCGCTCGCGCGCCCCTTGCCGCCGCTCCTTGCGGAGAGCTTCCCGCGCCCTGGCATCTGATCCCACCCGCTTTTTGTGTTGCTATTCGCCGAAAATGGCGTCGATCTTGGATTTGAGTGTCGCCGCGTTGAACGGCTTGACGATGTAATTGTTCACCCCGGCCTTCTTCGCCGCGATCACGTTTTCGGTCTTCGACTCGGCGGTGACCATGATGAAGGGCGTACGCGACAGACGGTCGTCGGCGCGCACCTCGCGCAACAACTCGTAGCCCGTCATCGGCTCCATGTTCCAGTCGGAGATGACGAGCCCATAGTCCTTCTGCCGCATCATGTTGAGCGCGGCGGTGCCGTCGCCCGCCTCATCCACATTGGCGAAGCCGAGCTGCTTCAGGAGATTGCGGATGATCCTGATCATCGTCTTGTAGTCGTCGACGATCAGAACCGGCATGCTAGGATTGACGGCCATTGTCTCCTCCGATCCTCACGGGCCGCTCTCTGTGTTGGCGTTGCGTGAGGTGTTCGACCAGCTTAGGCCTACGCCTTTTCTCGCGGAGAGCTTAAGGATCGGCCGTGAACGGATGGTTAAACCCAATTGGCCTAACGGCTTTTTTGCCTTCGATGCCGGCCTGCGCACCGTTGTTGCAGTGCAGCAACGGCTTCGCTATTTTGCCCGATCAAGGTCAAGGAGCAGGGAAAATCAGATGACGAGCAACGGGTCAGGCGGCGAGTTGAGTCACGGTTACTATTTCGAGGACCTTTCCACCGGCATGGAGGCGAGCTACTCGAAGAAGATCACCAACGAGGACGTTCTCGCCTTCGCCGATCTGTCGGGCGACGTGAACCCGGTGCATCTCTCCGACGATTTCGCTGCGGGCACCATCTTCAAGAAACGCATCGCCCATGGCTTCCTCACCGGCAGCCTGTTCTCCACCGTGCTCGGCACCAAGCTGCCGGGCCCGGGCTGCATCTATCTCTCGCAGAGCATGAAGTTCCGGGGCCCGGTCTTCATCGGCGACGAGGTGATCGCGACGCTGAAGATCACCTCGCTCGATCCGGACAAGGGCCGCGCCACGCTGTCTTGCGACTGCTCCGTCAACGGCAAGACCGTGCTCGAGGGCGAAGCCGTGATGATGGTCGACCGCCGGGCACCGCGCCAATAGAGCGAGATCGAAGGCTTTCCGTGATGGACATTGTCCGCTTCAGGCGGGACGTGCCGGCCCCTCTCAAGGGCGCGGCGCTCGCCATCGGCAATTTCGACGGCGTCCATCGCGGCCATCAAGAGGTGCTCAACGCCGCGATCGGAATCGCCAAGCAGGAAGGCCGCCGTTCCGGCGCGGTGGTGTTCGAGCCGCATCCGCGAGAGTTCTTCGCGCCGGATACGCCCTTCTTCCGCCTGACGCCGCTGCCCCTGAAGCTCGAGCTGCTGGAGGCTCTCGGCCTCGATCAGACCTTCGTCATCCCCTTCGACCAGGCGCTCGCCTCGCTGAGCGCCGAGGCCTTCGCCACCGAGGTGATCGCCAAGGGACTCGGCGCGAGCCATGTCGTGGTCGGACACGATTTCTCCTTCGGCAAGGGCCGCACCGGCACGACGGAGGGCCTTGCCGTGCTGGGCCGCGCGCTCGGCTTCGGCGTCGATGTGGTGGCGCCGGTCGGCGCGCATGGCGCGACTTTCTCGTCGAGCCGCATCCGCGAGCATCTTCGCGCCGGCGAGACGAGGGAGGCGGCCGACCAGCTCGGCTATTGGTGGCGCGTGCGCGGCCGCGTCGAAGCAGGCGCAGGCCGCGGCAAGGGGCTCGGCTTCCCCACGCTCAATCTCAAGCTCGCTCCCGGCCAGGACGTGCGCCACGGCATCTACGCCATGCGTATCACGGTCGATGGGCGACGCTACCCGGCCGCGGGCTATGTCGGAGCGCGCCCGACCTTCGGCGAAAGCGAGCCGGTGCTCGAAGCCTATCTGCTCGACTTCACCGGCGATCTTTACGGCAAGGAGATCGAAGCCGAGTTCATCGCCTTCCTGCGGCCCGACCGGACCTTCGCCACGCCGGAAGCGCTAGCGAAGCAAATGGGAAAAGATTGCGATCACGCGCGCGCGATTTTGGCCAGGCTCGATGAAGACGATCCGATGCGCCGCTTTCCGCTCGGCCGGGCCCTCGGAACGTCGTCAGCCGCTATTTGATCTCGAACGGCAGATCCTTGCTCGACGATTTGCCGCTATTCGCGTCGTGGATGGTGAGGCCGAGAATGTAGGAGCCCGCCGGCGCGCCGCTGACATCGAGCTTGATGTGGCTCATATAGTCGAGCGGCGGCTCGCGCGCTTCCAGCGCGAATTCGCCGAAGCCCTTCTGCCCGGCGAGCACCTTGCCGTCGGGCGTCCTGATCTCGAAATCGACCGTGAGCTTGGAGGAGAACTCGTCGCCGTTCTGCTTCCACGCCACGCCGATCGGCTCGGTATAGACGATCAGCGGCTCGTTCTGCGCGAAGCTCGTAGTGTCGCGGGGCTTGTAGGCGGCGAAACCCTCAGGCACCGCGCTGACGAACAGGATGCGGCGGAAGCCGAGCGGCGCGCTGCTCAGCGCCTCGCTCACCGCCGCCCGCGCGGTCTCGATCGCCTTCAGCGATTCCTCGCTGCTTTCTCCCGCCGGGGCGGCAACAGCCGATCCGGCTACGCAGAGCCAAACGCCCAAGACCCAGATTGACAGCCGAACCATGCCCGCCTCCCGCCCTTGTTGTCCTTTGCCGCGAGTTTAGCAGGGCAGCGCGTCGCATGGCAGCGGCGAAGGGGAGGAGAGGAAAACCTGGAATGTGCGCGGCGCGGTTGCTAGAACCCCGCGGGGCTTGAAAAGCTGCGGCAAAGAATCAGAAGCAAGGACCATGGCAAAAACAGCAAAGAGCGGCAGGAAGGCCGCCAAACCCGCGCGGGCCGGCAAGGCCGGCCGCAAGCTTAAGGCTGCCCTGAAGCCGAAGGCCGCCCCAGCCAAGCGGGCTCCCGCCAAGGCGAAAGCGGCCAAAGCCAGGGCCAAGCCGAAGACGGCCGTGCTGAAGGCCAAGGCCGCCAAGGCTAAGACCAGGCCCAAGCTCGCAACAAAGCTGAAACCTTCAGCAAAGCCGAAGACTGCCACCAAAAAACCTGCCGCCAAGCCGAAAGCGAGCGCCAAGACCAAGCGCAAGCCTCAAGCCCCGCGCGCATCGGCCAAGCCGCAGGCCGCCAAGCCGCAATCGCTGATGGCCCGGCTCGAGCAGCAGACGGTCAAGGTCCAGACCGGGCGCGACTGGAGCGCGACGCTGTTCCTGCCCAAGACCGATTTCCCGATGAAGGCTGGCCTGCCTGAGCGCGAGCCCGAGCTGCTCAAGCGCTGGGAACGGCTCGGCCTTTATCAAAAACTGCGCGCCGACGCGAAGGGCCGCGAGACCTTCGTCCTGCATGACGGGCCGCCTTACGCCAACGGCCACATCCATATCGGCACCGGCCTCAACAAGATCCTGAAAGACGTGATCGTCCGCAGCCAGCAGATGACCGGCAAGGACGCCAATTACGTTCCGGGCTGGGACTGCCACGGCCTGCCCATCGAGTGGAAGGTCGAGGAGGAGAATTATCGCGCCAAGGGCAAGGCGAAGCCCGATTTGTCGGATTCAGAGGCGATGATCGCCTTCCGCGCCGAATGCCGCGCTTACGCCGAGCATTGGCTGAACGTGCAGCGCGAGGAGTTCAAGCGGCTCGGCGGTGTCGGCGACTGGGACCACCCTTACACGACGATGAGCTTCGACGCCGAGGCGACCATCGCCGCCGAGCTTCTGAAGTTCGCCATGAACGGGCTGCTCTATCGCGGGTCTAAGCCGGTGATGTGGTCGGTGGTCGAGCGCACGGCGCTGGCCGAGGCCGAGGTCGAATATGAGGAGATCGAAAGCCCGGCGATCTACGTGAAGTTTCCTGTCGCGAGCTATGCCGGGGAGCAAATCGATATCGGCCCCGACGATGACGAGTTCCTGATCCCGCACGAGATCGCGAAAGCTTCCGTCGTCATCTGGACCACAACGCCCTGGACCATCCCCGGCAACCGCGCTGTCTCATTCTCGAAGGACATCGACTACGGTGTCTACGAGGTCACGCACGCTCCCGACGACAATTGGGCGAAAATCGGTGACAGGCTGATCCTTGCCGACAAGTTGGCTGAAGAGGTGTTCAAGGCCGCGCGGGTATCGGACTGGCGTCGCTTCGGCCACATGCCCTGGTCGGCGCTCGAAGCCCTGACCCTGGCGCACCCGTTACGCGGACAGGGCTACGATTTCGACGTCCCAGCTGCTGGCCGGCGAGCATGTCACCGAGGATACCGGCACGGGCTTCGTGCATACCGCGCCAGGGCACGGCACCGAGGACTTCGAGATCTGGGAGCAGCATCGTGCGGAGCTCGAAGCGACCGCGGTATCGATACGAGATTCCCTTCACCGTCGACGAGGCGGGCTTCTTCACCAAGGAGGCGCCCGGCTTCGAAGGCAAGCGCGTCATCGACGACAAGGGCAAGTTCGGCGACGCCAATTTCGCGGTGATCGCGGCGCTGACCGATGCCGGTGCGCTGATCGCGCGCGCGCGCCACAAGCACGACTATCCGCATTCCTGGCGCTCGAAAAAGCCGGTCATCTTCCGCGCCACGCCGCAATGGTTCATCGCCATGGACAAAGCGGAAGGCGAGGGGGGCACGTTGCGCGCCGCGCGCGCTGAAGGCGATCGGCGACACGAACTGGGTGCCGCCGCAAGGCGAGAACCGCATCACCGGCATGATCGAGACGCGGCCCGATTGGGTCGTGTCGCGCCAGCGCGCCTGGGGCGTGCCGATCACCGTGTTCGTGCACAAGGAGACGAGCGAGGTGATCCCGAGCGCTGGTCTTCGCGCGCTCCGGCGAACTGATCGAGCGGATCGTCACAGCCTTCCGCAAAGAAGGCGCCGACGCCTGGTTCAAGCCGGGCGCCAAGCAGCGTTTCCTCGACGGCTTGGTCGAGAATCCAGACGACTGGGAGCAGGTCGGCGACATTCTCGACGTCTGGTTCGATTCAGGCTCGACGCATGCGTTCGTGCTGGAGCAGCGGCCCGATCTCAAATGGCCGGCAGACCTCTATCTCGAAGGCTCGGATCAGCATCGCGGCTGGTTCCAGTCCTCGCTGCTCGAGGCCTGCGGCACGCGCGGCCGCGCGCCCTATGATGCGGTGGTCACGCACGGCTTCGTCGTCGACGAGGACGGACGCAAGATGTCGAAATCGCTCGGCAATGTCGTGGCGCCGCAAGACGTGATCCGCCAGTCGGGCGCCGAGATCCTGCGGCTCTGGGCCATGAGCTCGGACTACGCCGAGGATCTGCGCATCGGGCCAGAGATCATCAAGGCCAATGTCGAGTCCTACCGCAAGCTCAGGAACACGCTGCGCTATCTGCTCGGCAATCTCGCTCATTATCAAGACAGCCTTGCCGTGCCTTACGCCGAGATGCCGGAGCTCGAGCGCTACATGCTCGTCCGCCTCGCCGAGCTGAACGACGCCGTGCGCGAAGGCTATCGGGCCTACGACTTCAAGCGTGCCTTCCATGCGCTGCTCAATTTCGCGGTCAACGATCTCTCGGCCTTCTATTTCGACATCCGCAAGGACGCGCTCTACTGCGATCCCTACGACAGCCTGACGCGGCGCGCGGCGCTGACCGCTCTCGACCGCCTGTTCGCCGCGCTCACCGCCTGGCTCGCGCCGATGCTCTGCTTCACCATGGAGGAGGCGTGGCTCAATCGCTTCCCCGGCGATCAGGCTTCCGTGCATCTCCGGCAGTTCCCCGAGATCCCGGGCGAATGGCGGAACGATGCCTTGGCCGAGAAATGGCGGAAGGTTCGTCAAGTGCGCCGCGTGGTGACCGGCGCGCTCGAGATCGAGCGGAAAGAGGGACGCATCGGCTCGAGCCTCGAAGCGGCGCCCAAGGTCTATATCGCCGACAAGGAGCTCCGCGCCGCCCTCTCCGGTGTCGATCTCGCCGAGATCGCCATCACCAGCGGCGCGCGACTGATGTTGGGCGAGGGGCCTGACGATGCCTTCCGCCTCGACGAGGTCAAGGGTGTCGCCGTGGTGTTCGAGCGGGCGAAAGGCACGAAATGCGCGCGCTCCTGGAAGATCCTTGCCGAGGTGGGCGCGGACCCCGAGTTCCCCGAGCTTTCGCCACGCGATGCCGAAGCGGTGCGTCAGTTCGATTCCCGCCGCGTCGAAGCCGCCGAGTAGTCCATGCTGCGAACCTGGCTCTGGGGTCCCTTGTCGCCGCTCGGCCTCGGCATCGCCGCGCTGATCGTGCTCGCCGACCAGGCGCACAAGGCATGGATGCTCTACGTCTACGACATCGGCGCCAAGGGCACCGTCGCCATCACGTCGTTTTTCGACCTCGTGCTGGTGTGGAACCGAGGGATCAGCTACGGGCTGCTGCCCCAGGAAAGTGCGCTCGGCCGCTTGGGGTTGATCCTGTTCGCCTTTGCCGCGAGCCTCGCTCTGGCCGTTTGGCTCGCGCGGAGCGAGTCGCGCCTCGCGGCCGCCTCGATCGGGCTGATCATCGGCGGCGCCATCGGCAATGCCATCGACCGCATCGCCTATGGGGCTGTGGCCGATTTCTTCTCGCTGCACGCCTTCGGCTATCAATGGTACGTTTTCAACGTCGCCGATGTGGCCATTGTTGCCGGTGTGGTGGGACTTCTGTATGACTCCCTATTCAGGGGTCACAAAAAGGTCGGAAACCCTCCTAGAATGTAAAAAAGCCCGGAGTCTCCGGGCGTTCGAGGGGAATCTTGGGGCACAACGCAGCCATATCTAGCCCCGGCCGGGCCGCGCTGCTGGCGTCGGCCTTCGTCGCCACGCTTGCGCTCGGCGGCTGTGGCGGCATCGAGTTCCAGGGCAAGGTGTTCGACTATATGGGCTTGTCAGGCGACCGCCAGCAGCCTGACGTCAAGATGGCCGAGCGCCCGCCGCTGCTGCTCCCGCCCGATGCGAAAGCGCTTCCCCAACCCGGAAGCGGCGTCGCGGTAGCCACCGCGCGTGAGGATTGGCCGAAGAATCCGGAGGTTCTGGTCCAGGAAAAGATCGAGGCGCAGAAGGCCGCGAAGGCCAAGGAAGTGACCGACGGGACCGATCCCATCAATCCTCTGCAAGGCAAGTCGAACCCGATCCTCGACAAGTGGCTGACCAAGAAGAAGGTTGTGCCGGCGGACGACCTGCCTGAGCCTGATCCGTCCGACAAGCCGTCGGGAGAGACCGTCGCGCAGTCGCGTCCGAAGCCGCTGACCCCGCACGTCCCGCAGGAAATCACCCCGAAGACCGACGATCCGTTCAACCCGGCTGCGCCGGAAAGCTACAAGAATCCGAGCGCGCTTTATTGAGGGGTCATAAGCGCGACATGCCGGCTCCCTTGCGGAATCTGGCTTGAAAATGCCGGCCCAAGGCCTGAAATGAGAGGCTAACCGCCCCGGCAAAAGATCGGCACGAACTTTGCTGGGTGTTAAACATGCCTCATGCCAGGTCCCGCTCTATGACATTGTGGATGGTCGATCAACTTCTCGCCGCGCTTAATCCTCACGCGGGCCTCGTGCTCGGCTCGCTGAGCCTTGCCACGCTCGCCGTCGCCGTCGCCGCCAATGGCGCGCAGACGGCCCAGCGGGTCAGCGAGTTCACTCTCAACAACGGCCTGCAGGTGCTGGTGATCCCCGATCATCGCGCGCCGGTCGTGACGCAGATGATCTGGTACAAGGTCGGCGCCGCCGACGAGCCGCCGGGTTCCTCGGGAATCGCGCATTTCCTCGAGCATCTGATGTTCAAGGGCACGGACCAGATTCCGACCGGCCAGTTCTCCAAGATCGTCGCCAAGAATGGCGGCGAGGACAATGCCTTCACCAATCACGACGTCACCGCCTATTTCCAGCGCGTGGCCAAGGACCGGCTGCCTCTCGTCATGCAGATGGAAGCCGACCGCATGGAGAATCTGCGGCTCACCGAGGATGACGTGAGGACCGAGCGCGATGTCATTCTCGAGGAGCGCCGCTCCCGCGTCGACAACGATCCGGGCTCCATCCTGCAAGAGCAGATGATGGCCGCGCTCTACGCCAACCATCCTTACGGCATTCCGATCATCGGCTGGGAGCACGAGATCGCCGCGCTCGACCGCGACGATGCGCTCTCCTACTACAAGCGCTTTTATGCGCCGAACAATGCCATCCTGGTGGTCGCCGGCGACGTCGAGCCCGAGGAGGTGCGGAAGCTCGCCGAGGAAACTTACGGCAAGCTCGCCCCGAACGGCGCCTTGAACGGCCGGCACCGGCCGCAGGAGCCCACCCATTTCGCTCCGGTGAAGGTGACGCTCGAAGATCCGCGCGCCGGGCGCACCACCGTGCAGCGCTTCTATCTCGCCCCGAGCTATGCCTCGGCCAAGCCCGGCGAGGCCGAGGCGCTCGACCTCCTGATGCGCATCGTCGCCGCGGGCTCGGTGAGCAAGATCTACAAGCGAATGGTGATCGAGGATAAGCTCGCCGCCAATGCGGGCGGTTGGTATTCCGATTCGGGTCTCGATTCCGGCAGGCTCGGCTTCTACGCCATCGCCGCCGAGAAGGTCGGTGCCGACGTCCTCGACAAGGCGATCTCGGGTGTGATCGAGGAGCTGAAGCAGAGCGGCGTCACGCAAGCTGAGCTCGATCGCGCGCGCGCTTCTTATATCGCCGAGTTCGTCTACACCTCCGACAGCCAGTCGCGCATGGCGCGTCATTACGGCTGGCGGCTCGCCACCGGCATGAGCGTCGAGGACGTCGAGGCATGGCCCGATCGGCTCAACCGCGTGACGGTCGACGACATCCGCGAGGCCGCGCGCAAATATCTAGTCGACAAGAATTCCGTCACCGGCTATCTGCTGCCCGCTCCCGAATACACCGGCAGCATCGGTGAAAAGCCGGCCCATGCGCCAGGTAAAGGCAAGTCGTAGGCGTGATGGCGCGGAGAATCCGGCTTCCGCTCCTGCTATTCGCTGCCGTCTCGCTGATCGGCGCGGGCGCGCAAGCTGGCGAGGTTAGCGGCATGAAGATCGAGCGCGTCACGAGCCCTGGCGGCATCGAAGCCTGGCTCGTCGAAAGCCACGCCAACCCGCTCATCGCCATGCGTTTCGCCTTTCGCGGCGGCGCCAGCCAAGACGATGCCAACAAGGAAGGTCTGGCCTATTTCATCTCGGCCATGATGGACGAGGGCGCCGGCGACCTCGACGCGATAGCCTTCCAGGAGCGCGAGCAGGCGCTTGCCATGCGCATGGATTTCGACGCGAGTCGCGACGTCATGCTCGGCAATGTGCAGACGCTGACCGCCAACAAGGACGCGGTGTTCGACCTCGTGCGCCTGGCGCTCACCAAGCCGAGATTCGACAAGGATGCGGTCGAGCGCGTGCGCGCGCAGATCCTGGCCGGGCTCAAATTCGACGAGAACGACCCCGAGACCGTTGCCTCGCTGGCCTGGGACCGGCTTGCCTTTCCGAGCCATCCTTACGGCCGCCCGGTCAAGGGCACCATGGCCTCGATCGCCTCGATCTCGCCCGCCGACCTCAAGAGCTATGCCGACCGCGTGTTCGCCCGCGACAAGCTGGTGATCTCGGTGGTCGGCGACATCGATGCCGAGACCTTGGGCAAGGCGCTCGACCATATCTTCGGCGATCTTCCCGCCAATGCCGAGCTTTCGCCCGTGGCCGACGCCAATCCACCGCTCGGGCCGACGCGGGAGGTCATCGAGATGGACGTGCCGCAATCGGTGGCGCAATTCGGCCATCGCGGCATCGCCCGCAAGGACGACGATTTCATCCCGGCCTATATGCTGAACTACATCATCGGCGGCGGCGGCTTCTCCTCGCGGCTGATGGAAGAGGTGCGCGAGAAGCGCGGGCTGGCTTATTCGGTACACTCCAACCTGTTTCCGTTCCAGCACGGCGCGGTCTTTGTCGGCAATGTCGCGACCAAGAACGAGGCGGTCGGCCAGTCGCTCGAAGTGATCGAGAGCGAGCTCAGGCGGCTTGCCGAGCAGGGACCGACGCCTGAGGAGCTCGAAAACGCCAAGAGCTATCTCACCGGCGCCTATGCGCTCAGATTCGAATCCTCGTCGAGCATCGCCAACCAGCTGCTGTGGATCCAGATCGAGGATCTCGGCATCGATTACGTCAATCATCGCAACGAGCTGATCGAGGCGGTCAGCCTCGACGACATCAAGCGCGTGGCCAAACGGTTTATCGAGGCGGACCGCCTCATCACCACCATCGTCGGCAAGCCGGTGGCGACGAAGTCCAAGGCAGCCCCGGGCTAGCATGGCGCCGTCGCAATCCGTTCAGGGCTGCCTGGAAGCGACCATCGGCGGCCTTGGTCTGCCGCAAGCCACGCTCGACGCCAATCTCGCCAAGCTCGAGCCGCGCCTTGTGTCCTTGCGCGAGGCCTACGCCAAATCCACGCTGCCTCTGCTCCGCGTGCCGGAATGGCGCGACGACATCGTCGCCGCGCGCGAGGCCCTGCACAAGCTGACCCACGGCGCACGCACGCTTATTTTCTTCGGCACCGGCGGATCGAGCCTCGGCGGCCAGACGCTGGCCCAGCTCGGCGGCTGGGGCATTCCCGGCGACGACAAGCATGGCAGCGAGACGCGTCCGCGCACACGCTTCTACGACAATCTCGATGCGCGCACGCTCGAGCTGAGCCTCGCCGGCCTCGATCTCAAGACCTCGCGTTTCATCGTCATCTCCAAGTCCGGTGGGCACGCCGGAGACGATCGTGCAGGTCACCTCGGCGTTGGATGCCGTGCGCAAGGCGGGACTGGCGGATCGCATCCCCGAGCTGTTCCTCGCCGTCACCGAGCCTGCGGCGCCGGGCAAGAGCAACGGACTGCGCGCGCTGTGCGAGGCCTTCTCCATCCCGACCCTCGACCACGATCCGAATATCGGCGGCCGTTTCTCCGGTCTCACCAATGTCGGGCTGTTGCCGGCGCTCGCCCGCGGCCTCGATGCCGTGGCCCTGCGCGAAGGCGCTTACTCTGTCGTGGCCGCCATGCTGGCCGCGAAGCGAGCAGGGGACTTCGCGCCGGCGATCGGTGCCAGCGTCGCCATCGGCCTTGCCAAGGAGCGCGGCGTCCGCGCCAATGTGATGCTCCCCTACAGCGACCGCCTCTCGCGTTTCGCCGCCTGGTATGTGCAGCTCTGGGGCGAAAGCCTCGGCAAGCAAGGCGAGGGGACGACGCCGGTCGCGGCGCTCGGGCCCGTCGATCAGCACAGCCAGCTCCAGCTCTATCTCGACGGCGCGCCGCAGCATTTCATCACCATCATTCGCGAGCAATGCGAAGGCACCGGTCCCCGCATCGCGCCCGATCTCGCCAAGGCCGCCGGCGCCGATTATCTCGCCGGCCACGCGGCAGGCGACCTCGTCGCCGCGCAGCAACGCGCCATCCCCGAGGCCCTGATCGCCGCAGGAAGGCCTGTCCGCACCATCGACCTCGAGCGGCTGGACGAACGGGCGCTCGGCGCGCTGATGATGCATTTCATGCTGGAAACCATCCTCGCGGCGCATCTTCTCGGCGTCGACCCTTTCGACCAGCCGGCGGTAGAATCGGGTAAAATACTCACCCGCCGGTATCTCGCCGGCGAGCAGCCTGAGGCATCCGATGGCCATACGTCAGCTGCCGCCGAACCTCGTCAACCGCATCGCCGCGGGTGAGGTCGTCGAGCGGCCCGCGAGCGTCGTCAAGGAGCTGGTCGAGAACGCGGTGGATGCGGGAGCGTGCCGCATCGACATTGCGACTTCCGGCGGCGGCTTGCGGCTGATCCGCGTTACTGACGACGGCTCGGGCATGGGCGATGCCGACCTCGTGCTCGCGGTCGAGCGCCACGCCACCTCCAAGCTCGCCGGCGATGATCTCTCCTCGATCTTGACGCTCGGCTTCCGCGGCGAGGCGCTGCCGTCGATCGGCGCCGTCGCCAGGCTCTCGATCCAAAGCCGGGCGCAAGGCGCGAGCGAGGCTTACGAGATCGCCGTCGATGCCGGCCGCAAGGCAAGGCTGAAGCCCGCCGCGCTTTCCGGCGGAACGCGGGTGGAGGTGCGCGACCTGTTCTACGCGACCCCCGCACGGCTCAAATTCATGAAATCGGAGCGGGTCGAGGCTGCTGCCATCGCCGACATGGTGAAGCGCCTTGCGCTGGCGCGGCCCGAGATCGCCTTCAGCCTCACGAGCGAGGATCGCACGGCCTTTCGCCTCGAGGCCTGCCCGCCCGGGCTGCTCGACCATGGGCTCGCGCGGCTGGGCCGCATTCTCGGGCCCGACTTCGTCAAGGACGCGCTGCCGGTGCGCGCGCGGCGCGACGGGGTCTCGCTTGAAGGCTTCGCCGGACTTCCCACGCTGCACCGGCCGAACAGCCTCCAGCTTTATCTCATCGTCAATGGCCGCCCCGTGCGCGACAAGCTGCTCGCCGGCACGGTGCGCGCGGCCTATGGCGATCTCGTGCCGCAGGGCCGCTATCCCATGCTGGCTCTGTTCCTGACCCTCCCGCCCGAAGAGGTGGACGTGAATGTCCATCCCGCCAAGACCGAGCTCAGATTCCGCGATCCGAACGGCATCCGCTCGCTGATCATCGGCGCGCTTAGGGAAACGCTCGGCGCTGCGGGTCACCGCGCCACCTCGTCATTGTCGCAAGCCGCTCTGCAACGCATGGTGACGCCGCAAAGCCACGTCGCCACGTCTTACCGCCCGCTCCAGCCGCAATCGGGCGGGAGAGGCTCATTTGGCTTCGCGGAGGCCGCGCAAGCCCCGCTTGGACCGCTCGCCGAGCCGAGCGCCGATGCGCGCGGGAGCTTTGCCGAGGACGATGTTTCCAGGGCGCTCTACCCGCTCGGCGCGGCGCGCGCGCAGGTCCACGACACCTTCATCATCGCCGAGACCGAGGATGCTCTGGTGATCGTCGATCAGCATGCGGCGCATGAGCGGCTGGTCTATGAGCGCTTGAAGCGGGCCTTCGCCAATGGCGGCATCTCCCGCCAGCTTCTCCTGATCCCAGAGGTGGTCGAGCTCGACGCCGAAGCCGCCGCTGGCCTCTGCGCCGCCGCCGTCGAGCTCGAGCGGCTCGGTCTGGTGGTCGAGCCGTTCGGTGAGGCCGCTGTGCTGGTGCGCGAGGTGCCGTCTCTGCTCGGCACTTGCAACGTCAAGGGCCTGCTTGCCGATCTCGCCGCCGAGCTTGCCGAGGCCGAGCACGGTGACGAGACGCGCCTGCTTGCCGCGCGGCTCGATCATGTGCTGTCAACCATGGCTTGCCATGGCAGCGTGCGCGCAGGGCGGCGGCTGAACCCCGAGGAGATGAATGCGCTGTTGCGCGACATGGAGCAGACGCCATTCACCGGCCAGTGCAATCACGGCCGGCCGACTTATATCGAGCTCAAGCTCGCCGACATCGAGAAGCTGTTCTCCCGCCGCTGAGGTCCTAGACCTTCTCGGAACCGCGATGCTCGGTGACGCACGCGGCGAGTGCAGCGATCGCATCCTTGGTGCCGGTCAGCCTGAAGCTGATCTTGGAGCCCTCCGCCACGATGGTGAGCACCTTGCCCTCGCGCAGCGCATCGAGCACGGGATCGGTGCTTCGCAGCGGAATGACGATGCCATGCACGTCGACCACCTTGGCGATGGCCGCGATCGGATCTCGATCGTCGACCAGCAATACCACCGCCTCCGTCGTCCCCACCTCGAAGCTTCGCGTCTCGTCGGCAAGCACCAGTCCCCAGTCGTAATCCTTGCTGATGACGAAGCCGAGCAAGACGCCGCTCTGGGCCTGTGCCGTCATGGTGCAATCGGAGAACTTGCCGTCGCTGTCGTAATTGGCGTAGCCCCGCCACACGCCCGAGATGAAGCCGTTGTCCCCCACGATCAAAAGGGCCGCCGTGACGAGGGGCACGACGAGCGAAGCTTTGAGGTTCATGGAGGATCCTGGCGGCGCGTTCGGGCCATTAAAGCATAGCCGGAACCCGGCTTTGGTTAAGGGCAAAGATCCCTTTAGAGCTCTGGCCCTTGCGATGGCGATCTGGGTGTCGCCGTAGCGCCGCCGGTCGATCTCCTCGAACGAGGGCGGCCAGGCGATCTCCGCGTCGGCGCTCTCCTCCAGCACGGCGATGGCTCCTTGCTCAGCCCACCCCCTATTAACCGCCTCGGCCAGCGCCTGTTCCCCAAGGCCTTTGCCGTAAGGCGGGTCGCAGAAGATTAGCTGGAAGGGTTGCAGCGTGCCCGCGTCTCCGAGTTTGGTCGCGTCGCGCCGCCAGATCTTGGTGACGCCGGTCAAGCCCAGCGCCTCGACGTTGCGGCGAATCGCGGCGCGTGCCGCCGCGCTCTCCTCGATGAACAGGCAGTAGCGGGCGCCGCGCGACAGCGCCTCGATGCCGAGCGCGCCGGAGCCGGCGAACAGGTCGAGCACGCGCGCGCCCTCGAAGTCGAAACGCGGCGCGCCGTGCTCCAGCACATTGAACAAGGCCTGGCGCACGCGATCGGAGGTCGGGCGCGTGACAAGTCCCTTCGGCGCCTCGATATGCGCGCCCCTGAATTTGCCGGCTACGATGCGCATCCGCTCATCGACGGCGCCCGCGGCGCTCTTTGGCGGCGTCGAACAGGCCGAACTCATCGGCGAGCTTGGCGCCCAGCTGATCGGCGAGCACGCGCCGTTTCACCTCCTCGACCGCGCCTTCGGCGAGATCGCCGAGCGCGAACGGCCCGAACGACACGCGGATCAGCCGGTTGACGGTGAGGCCGAGATGCTCGGCCAGCCGCTTCACCTCGCGGTTCTTGCCTTCGCGCAAGGCAAGCGTGAGCCAGATATTCGATCCTTGCTCGCGGTCGATGCGCGCCTCCACGGGGCCGTAATGCACGCCGTCGATAGTGACGCCCTTGCGCAGAGCGTCGAGCGCCTCTTGGCGTCACCCGGCCATGCGCCCGCACGCGATAGCGCCTGAGCCAGCCGGTGCTCGGTAGCTCGAGATGCCGCGCCAGCGCGCCGTCGGTGGTCAACAGCAGCAAGCCTTCGGTATTGATGTCGAGCCGTCCCACCGAGACGACGCGCGGCAGTTCCGGCGGTAGAGCCTCGAACACGGTCTTGCGGCCTTGCGGGTCCTTGTGGCTGGTGACGAGGCCGCGCCGCTTATGATAGCGCCACAGCCGCACCTCTTGCGCCTGCGGCAACGGCTTGCCGTCGACAATGATGGTGTCGCCGGGCTTTACCACATGGGCCGGCGTCGTGAGCACCTTGCCGTTGACGGCGACGCGGCCCGCCGCGATCCAGGCCTCGGCATCGCGCCGTGAGCAGAGCCCGGCATGGGCGATCGCCTTGGCGATCCGCATGGAGTCGGAAGGCGCCGCCGCTTGTGGCTCGGCCTTAACCTTGCGCGGGGCTTGACCCCGGCTCATCCTCGCCCCCACTTTGCCGCTCATGGAGCGCAAGCTTGCAGATGACGCGGCGCGTAGCAAGGCCGCCCCGCCGATGGACCTCGCTTTCGCCGAAGCGATAAGCGCGCGTGACCTTGGCGAGGTGCCGATCGGCGCCGTGGTGGTGAGCGCCGACGGCGAAGTGCTGGCAAGCGCCGGCAACCGCACCTTGGCCCTGCACGACCCGACGGCGCATGCCGAGCTGCTTGCCATCCGCGCGGCCTGCGCGAAGCTCGGCAGCGAGCGGCTGGTCGGCTGCGATCTCTACGTAACGCTGGAGCCCTGCGCCATGTGCGCGGCGGCCATCTCCTTCGCCCGCATCCGCCGGCTCTATTTCGGCGCGCCCGATCCCAAGGGCGGCGCGGTGGAGCATGGCCCGCGCTTCTTTGCGCAAGCGACCTGTCATCACGCGCCGGAGGTGATCGGCGGCTTGGGCGAGAGCCAGGCCGCGAGCCTGCTCAGGGATTTCTTCGCGCGCCGGCGCTGAGCGCGATGGGGAGCCTCAATCCCAGGCCTTAGGCCCCCAGCCGGGGCGGGGTCCAGGCACGCTCCGCGGCCACTCGATATTCTGTGGATACTGCCCCCGCTGCAGCGCCTGGTTCTCGATGTCGCCCGGCGCGTAAGGCACGAAGCCGAAAAAGAAGCTGTAACCGCCCGGTCGCCCGGGATTGTAGTAATAGGGATAGATCGGCGTGCGTCCGCGGCGGTAGATGCGAATTTGCGTGACTGGGGAGGCTTGGTTGGCGAGGCCCGCGGCAAAACCCGGCGCGGCCCGCGCCGTCTCGCTTCCACCGCCAAGCCACAGCCCGAGCGCCATCGTCCCGGTTGCGGCAAGCAGCGCGGCCGTTCTCATCAGGCGCGGCAATCGATGCGTCATGCGACTCTCCAATCGGTTCGATGCGAGCTTAGAGACCGGGGGCCCATCCTGCAACGAGCCCCCTGCAAAAACATGCAGAGCAAATTTCCGGTTCGATGAACAGCCATGAGTGACTGGGTCTTCGCTCTGCAACTCGGAATCGTCGTGGCGGTGGTTCTCGCCATCGCCGTTTGGACGATCAGCTTCGCCTTCAGGTCGAGCCGCGCCGGCGCGGAGCCGATCATCAAGGCCTCCTTCAGGAAGCTGCAGACCGGCTGGTTCCAGCTGCATGTCTCGATCGCCAATCAGGCGCCTTACGCCGTGGTCGTCGACGAACTCAAGCGCGTAAGCCCGCGATCGGCGCGGTTGATGGCGCCGATCAAGCAGGTCAGCACGCGCAAAGGCGAATTCCAGGTCTGGTCGCATCCCACCACCGACAAGGCGACGACGAGCATTCCGCTCGACCTGCATCTCGGCCCGCACGAGGCCCGCGCCGGAACTGTTCGCGCGGCGCAAGAGCAGGTGACGGCCTGGCTGTTCCTGCCCGCGGATCTGAACCCATTGGACGTGACGCTCGAGCTGGTGGTTCTCGATCGTGCCGGCCCGCACCGGCGCTACCGCGTCACCGCCAGACGTGAGGGCAAGCGCTGAGCGCCTAATTGGTCTGGGCCTTCTTATCCAGGCTCTTGGCGACCGACTTCGTGCCGCGGATCAGCTCGAGCGCATAGCTCAGCTGCGTGTCCTTGGCCTTGTCGTCGGGAACGTAGGAGGAGCTGCCGGCCTCTTCCCCGTCGTCAGGCTCGCCTTCGTTCTTGAGATGGCCGCGCAGGCTCGCCTCGCCGACCGCGCTTCCGGCCGACTTGCCGGCGTCCTGCGGCAATTCCTCCTCGACCTTCACCTCCGGGGTGATGCCGAGAGCCTGGATCGAGCGCCCCGAGGGCGTGTAATAGCGCGCCGTGGTGAGCCGGAGCGCGCCGCCGCCGCCGAGGGGAATGATGGTTTGCACCGAGCCTTTGCCGAAGGAGCGCGTGCCGACCAGCGTCGCCCGGTGATGATCCTGTAGCGCGCCGGCGACGATCTCCGATGCCGAGGCCGAACCGCCATTGATCAGCACCACGATCGGCTTGCCGTCGGTGAGGTCACCGGGTCGCGCATTGGCGCGTTGCGTCTCTTCCGGATTGCGCCCCTTGGTGAGCACGATGGCGCCCTTGTCGAGAAACGCGTCGGACACCGAGATGGCCTGGTCGAGCAGACCGCCTGGATCGTTGCGCAGATCGACGACATAGCCCTTGAGCTTAGGCCCGATCGACCGCTTCAGCTCGGCGATGGCCTTCTCCAGCTCCGAGGTGGTCTGCTCGTTGAAGCTCGTGATGTGCACATAGCCGACATCGTCCTCGACCTCGAACTTGACCGGTTTGATGCGGATTACGTCGCGCGTCATGGTCACGTCGAAAGCGTTGTCGACGCCCTTGCGCTGGATCGTCAGCGTGATCGGCGCGTTGATCGGCCCGCGCATCTTTTCGACCGCCTGATCGAGCGTGAGGCCCTCGATCGGCTCCTTGTCCAGCGCGACGATCAGGTCGCCGGACAGCAGCCCCGCCTTGGAGGCCGGCGTGTCCTCGATCGGCGCGACCACCTTGATCGCTCCGTTCTCCATCGTCACCTCGATGCCGAGCCCGCCGAACTCTCCGCGCGTCTGCACCTGCATCTCGCGGAACTCTTTGCCGTTCATGTAGGTCGAGTGCGGGTCGAGCGCCATCAGCATGCCGTTGATGGCATCCTCGATCAGCTTGTTGTCATCGGGCTTCTCGACATATTCGGAACGGACCCGGGCAAGCACCGAGCCGAACAGATTGAGATCCTTGTAAAGCTGCGCATTGCCGTCTGAGGGCCCGTTTTCGGCGAACCCGACCATGGCGCCGGCACCTGAAACCGCGAGCACGAGAAGCCCCAAAAGCGCGTAACGGATCTTCCGAACCACCTGTGAACTCCTCGAGTCAGACGGCGAAAACGGCCAAACTTACCGCGCTTCACGGAGCACGGATCGTGCCAAAGAGACTACCCCTGTAGGAGGGCCCCCCGCTTGCGACACGCTGTCCTTGAATATTGGCGCGTTTGCGGCGGCAGGGAAGGGCTTTGACATGAATTATCCTCCATGTGACGCCTGGGATTGCCGCGGATTTGCTCACTGCACTCCGCGCCTTTCCTAGCTTGTGGGGTTGACTAATCCCAGTCTCGTCATCCCGGCGCAAGCCGGGATCCAGGGGCAACGCGCACTGAGCGAGCGGCCCTGGATACCGGCTTATGCCGGTATGACGGAGTCTGTTATGGCGCTCCAACAAGACATGCGGTCTCCTTGCCGCGACGCATTTCAGCGTCCCGGTGTGAGGGGGATGGCGCGCCGAGAAAGCGCAAAGTCCTAATGGCTCGTGCCTTGCGGCACGCGGGCGCCTCGCGGCGCGCCATATGCGCTCAAGCAGCGCAAGCGATAGCGCAACAAGAGCACTTGCGACGTTTCCGGCAACGGGCCCCGCTTTAGCTCGAGGGTCGGAAACGACTTCCGCCTCGATACATCAGCCAGCTCCTGGCAGGGACTCCTAGTGGTCCCGGGGGGAGCCCCGATGCCGCCCGAGTGTCTCGTTGCGACGAGACCCGCAGGCGCCGCACCTCGTCCCGCTTCTCGCAACGCCTCGCGAGAGCGCCCCTCAGAAGGACGAGGTGGATGCAGTCTAACGCGAGGTTTGCGAGGCGGGGATAAGACGGGGATAAAGGCCGGGGCGCTACTCGAGGCGCAAATCCCATTTGGACGGCGTGTACCACAGGCACGCGCCGAGCGGCTTGGACCACAGGCATTTCTGTCCGGGCCGCGGGCCGGGCAGCGTGCCGTGTCTCTTGGCACTGAGGAGAGCCTGTTCCCATCGCTGTCCAGCGCTCTGGCCGGCAAGGGAGGCGTAAGTCGAGATGAGAAGCAGGCAAGCAGCGAGCAATATGGGTTTCATGGCAGTCTCCGGGGCGCGGCGTCTAATATCGCTCCCTCGGACTACCAAAGAGTGCAGAATATCAGTAAGAAGCCAACAAGTTGTCAGAATAAGTTTGCATTACTGCGCGGGACTTAGCGGCTCACCGACAGTTTTAGGTAAATTCTTGCGTCGTGCGCTCTACGCCTCATTCCCGCTCAGCGTCCCACGGCGCGGAAGCCGATGTCGCGCCGGCAGAAGCCGCCCGGCCAGTCGATCTTGTCGACGGCTGCATAGGCGCGGGTCTGTGCTTCGCGAATGTTCTTGCCGCGCGCGGTGACGCCGAGCACGCGGCCGCCATCGGCGAGGATACGCGCGCCGTCGCGTCGCGTACCGGCGTGGAACACCTGCACATGCGGGTCTGCGCGGCGGCGTCGAGACCCTTGATCTCCGAGCCCTTGGCGTAAGACCCGGGATAGCCCTTGTCGCCATCACCACGCAGAGCGCGGCATCGTCGTGCCAGTCGAGCGTGACGCCGCGCAGGCGCCCTTCGGCCACGGCGAGCAGGGCAGGGAGCAGGTCGGACTTCAGCCGCAGCATCAGCACTTGCGCCTCTGGGTCGCCGAAACGGACATTGTATTCGATCAGCTTCGCCGCTCCGTGCTCGATCATCAGCCCGGCATAGAGCACGCCCTTGAACTTCGTGCCGCGCGCTTGCATGGCGCGCACGGTCGGCATGATGATCTGCTCCATCACTTGCGCGCATAAGTGCCGGCGTCATGATCGGCGCCGGCGAGTAGGCGCCCATGCCGCCGGTGTTCGGGCCGTTGTCGCCGTCGAAGGCGCGCTTGTGGTCCTGTGCCGTGGCGAGCGGCAGAGCGGTTTCGCCATCGACCAGCGCGAAGAAGCTCGCCTCCTCGCCGGCGAGGAACTCCTCGATCACGACCTCGGCGCCGGCGGCGCCGAACGCGCCGCCGAAGCAATCCTCGATCGCCGCGTTCGCTTCCTCGCGCGTCAGAGCGATGACCACGCCCTTTCCCGCGGCGAGCCCGTCGGCCTTGACGACGATCGGCAGGCTCTGCGTCGCCACATAGGCCTTGGCCGCGCCCGCATCGGTGAAGCGGCGATAGGCGGCGGTGGGGATGCCGTATTCGGCGCAGAGATCCTTGGTGAAGCCTTTGGAGCCTTCGAGTTGCGCGGCAGCGCGCGACGGTCCGAACACTTTGACGCCCGCGGCTTCGAGATCGTCGGCAAGTCCGGCCACCAGCGGCGCCTCGGGGCCGATCACCACGAGGGCGATATCCTGCTCCTTGCAGAAACTGATCACCGCCGCATGGTCCGCCACATCGAGCGCCACGCAGTCGGCGATTTCGGCGATCCCGGCATTGCCCGGCGCGCAATAGAGCGCCTCGAGCAGGGGGCTTTGCTTGAGCTTCCAGGCCAGCGCATGCTCGCGGCCTCCGCCACCGATCAACAGCACATTCATCTAGAAGAAGCCTTGGCTTGTGGCCCGCATGTCGAGCTTGTATTGCATGAGGTTGATGGACGCCAATGGCTGATCGCATAGCATCAACGGCGACGAATCTCGTCGAATATACCGTCTCGGAGCTCGCCTTCGCGCTCAAGCGGACGGTGGAGGACGCCTATGGGCTGGTGAAGCTCCGGGGCGAGATCTCAGGCTTCAAGGGCCGGCATTCTTCCGGCCATTGCTATTTCACGCTCAAGGACGAGGGCGCCTGCATCGAGGCGGTGATCTGGCGCAGCACCTTCGAGCGGCTCAAATTCAAGCCCGATGAGGGGTTGGAGGTGGTGGCGCGCGGCCGCATCACCACCTATCCCGACCGCTCGAAATATCAGATCGTCGTCGACGCGCTCGAGCCTGCCGGCATCGGCGCGCTGCTCGCGCAGCTCGAGGAGCGCAAGAAGCGGCTCGCCGCCGAGGGCCTGTTCCTCGAAGAGCGCAAAAAGGCGCTGCCCTTCCTGCCGCGCATCATCGGCGTCGTCACCTCGCCGACCGGCGCGGTGATCCGCGACATTCTGCATCGGCTCGGCGATCGCTTCCCCTGCCATGTGCTGGTCTGGCCGGTGCGGGTGCAAGGCGAGACCTGCGCGGTCGAGGTGACGGCAGCGATCGCAGGCTTCAATGGGCTCGACGGCTCGGGCCCGATCCCGCGGCCCGATCTCATCATCGTCGCGCGGGGCGGCGGCAGCCTCGAAGATCTGTGGGGCTTCAACGATGAGGCCATGGCCCGCGCGGCGGCAGCGAGCACAATCCCGCTGATCTCCGCGGTCGGCCACGAGACCGACTGGACCATCATCGACTATGTCGCCGATTTCCGCGCGCCGACGCCGACCGCGGCCGCCGAGCGCGCCGTGCCGGTGCGCGCCGACCTGCTCATCAGCCGTGACGCAGCATGGCCTGCGCGTCGCCACCTCGCTCAGGCGGCGGATCGGCAGCGATCGGCATCGCTTCGCCGGGCTGGCGCGCGCCCTGCCGCGCAAGGGCAACATTCTCGATCTGCCGCGCCAGCGTTTCGACTCGCGCCAGCGCGCGATTGAAGCGGGCGCTGATCGCCAATGCGCGGGTGCATCGGAATTGGCTCGAGCGAGCGTCGGGGCGGCTCAGGCCGCAGCTGGTGGCGCGCGCCGCGCTCGCCGGACGCGACCGGCTGATCCGGCTGGATCGTTCGCAGGCGCGGTCGGTTGCGGCATTGCTCAACCGCTCGCGCGTGAAGCTCGACGGCCAGGCGAAATTGTTGCAGACGCTCGGCTACCACAACGTGCTGGCGCGCGGCTTCGCCCTGGTGCGCGGCGCCGACGGCACGATGCTGCGCCGCGCCGCCGAGGTGAAGCCCGGCGCGCCTCTCGACATCGAGTTCGCCGATGGCCATGTTGCAGGCGCATGCCGACGGCGCCGAGCGCAAGTCCGAGCCCGAGCTAAGGCCGACGCGCCGGCGCGGCGACGACAAGCAGGGATCGCTGCTCTAGCGCAACACGCCGACGCGCTTTCGCCAAGATCGTGCTGAAAAAGGCGAGAGCAGGCTGGCGCTTAGCGCCGGCTTGAGGTTATGGTGACGAATATTTTGCAGAGAGCCACTCGGTTTCGATGAATCGCTTCGAACGCAACATCGCCTTCAAGGGCGAAGCCAAGCTGAAATATCTCGACGGCGAGGTGCAGGTGATGTCGCCCGGCGACTTCGTGCGCTGCGCCGTCACCGGCCGCACCATCCCGCTCGAGGAGCTCCGCTATTGGAGCGTCGAGCTGCAAGAGGCCTATGTCGACGCCGCGGCCTCGCTCAAGCGCTTCCGCGAGCTGCACCCCGCCGCGGGCTAGCGTAGCGCCGCCGCGAGCAGTTGCTTCACCGCTTCCTTGTCCGCGAACTCGATCGCGATGGCGAAGGGGCGGGAGCGGTGCTTCAGCTCGGCCACCGCCGAATCCGGCTCGCCCTCCAGCCGCACATAATCCTTCTCCGTGGTGACGAGCATGGCGTTGTAGTCCTTCGCCTCTTTCAGCAGGCTGCGCGCCTGCCGCTCGCTATAGCGGTAATGGTCCGGATAAGCGCGCGTATCGATCAGCCGCGCGCCTTCGTTGCGCAGCGTGGCGAAGAATTTCGACGGTCGGGCGATGCCGGCGAAGCCGATCGCCGGCAACACGCTGAGCCAGCGGCGGTCCTGGCGCGGCACCATGCGCGCCTTGAGCACCGGCTTCGCTTGCGCCTTGCAGGCCTCGATCACGCGATGCGCCTTCTCCTCATCGCCGATCACGATCAGCGCCGAGGCGCGCGCGATCTGCGCATCGAGCGGCGCGCGCAACGGCCCCGCCGGGATGATCAGGCCGTTGCCGATGCCTGCGCCGCCATCGACCACCACCAGCGACAAATCCTTGGCGAGGCTCGGGTTCTGGAACCCGTCATCCATGACGATGACGGTGGCGTCGGTCGCCTCGATCGCCTTGGCGCCTTCCGGGCGGTCTGCCGAAACCATGGTCGGCGCGACTTCCGCGAGCAGCAGCGGCTCGTCGCCCACCGCTTCCGCGCTGTGGCCTGGCTTGACCAGCACCGGTCCCTTGCTCGTTCCGCCATAGCCGCGGGTGAGGAAGGCGGGCTTGGCACCGAGCTCCTTGAGCAGCCCCGCGACGGCGATTGCCGTCGGCGTCTTGCCGCCGCCGCCGGCGGTGAAATTGCCGATGCAGATGACCGGGAGCCGCGAACAATACGGCTCGACCTCGGCATAGCGCTTCTCGGCGATGCGGCCATAGAGCCGCCCCAAGGGCGCGAGCGCGGAGCCGAGCGCGCTTTTCCTGCGATACCACCAGAACGGCGCCTCAAGAGGCATGTTGCAACGTCGTCCTTGGCGGCAAATAGGGCTCGAGCTCAGCCAGCGTCTTCGGCAGAGCCCCACTCATGGCGGCGATGGCGCGGCTCGCCCGCTCGGTCATCGCCCGGCGTGCGGCGGCATCTTCGAGCAGCGCCAGCGCCGCTTCGGCGAGGCTCGCCGCGTCGCTCACCTGCTGGCAGCCGCCGGCGCGGAGCAGCGCGCTATAGGAATCGCGGAAGTTCTGGAAATTGGGACCGGTCAGCACCGCCGCGCCGAGCTTGATCGGCTCGACCGGGTTCTGCCCGCCGCGCGCCGCGAGCGAGCCGCCGACAAAGGCGACGGGCGCGAGCGCATAGAACAGGCCAAGCTCGCCGATCGTGTCCGCCACATAGATGTCGGTGGTGGCCTCGGGCAGCTTCTCCTCCGAACGCAGCGCCACGCTCAAGTTCGTGAGCCTTGAGCTGATCGGCGATCAGCGGCCCGCGCTCGGGATGCCGCGGCACGATGATGGTGAGCAGGTCGGGCCGCGCCGCGCGCATCCTGACATGCGCGGCGGCGACGATGTCGTCCTCGCCCGGATGGGTGCTGGCGGCAAGCCAGACCGCTGCGGTCCGGCGAGTGCGGCGGCGAGCTTGCGCCTCCCCGGCAGATCGGCGGGAGGCGGCGGCGCATCGGCCTTGAGATTGCCGACGTCGAGCGCGCGTGCCGCGCCGAGCTGGGCGAAGCGCTCGGCCAGCCCGTCGTTCTGCGCGAGCACCAGATCGAACGAGGAGAAGATCGGCCGGCTCAAGCCTGGGCGCCGGCGCCAGCGCTTGAAGGAGGAGCTCGACATGCGACCGTTGATCAGCACCAGCGGAATGTCGCGCGCCTTGGTCTCGAGCACGAGGTTCGGCCAGATCTCCGATTCGACCAGCACGGCGAGATCGGGACGCCAATGCTGCAAGAAGCGCCGCATGAAGTCCTGATTGTCGAGCGGGATATA
Source organism: uncultured Alphaproteobacteria bacterium (assembly GCA_963817175.1). Lineage (GTDB taxonomy): Bacteria > Pseudomonadota > Alphaproteobacteria > Rhizobiales > Methyloligellaceae > Methyloceanibacter. Next base: position 110,629 of record CAWFNK010000018.1, on the reverse strand, counting down.
TTGATGCAGCACGCCCTTGGGCAGTCGGGTGCGCGCGAGCCGCGCCGAGGTGACGGTGGCGGTGGTGAGCAGCATGCGCACCTCCGGCCGCTCGGCGGCGATCGTCTCGATCACCGGCAGCGCGGCATTGGCCTCGCCGACGCTCGCGGCATGGAACCAGACCAGAAAGCCCGACGGGCGCGGCGCGCTGGCAACGCCGTAACGCTCGGGCCGGCGCTCGGTCTCCTCCTTGCCGCGCCGCGTGCGCCAATCGAGGATCAAGCGGCGCGAACGGCGCCGCCAGCCGCGTCAGCAGCCGATAGGCCTTGAGCGACAGCCCCGGCTTGGCGGCGACTTGCTTGGTCAAGGGATCGCTTGCTCCGGCCCGAGCGTAAGCGCGCGCGGTGACTTCCGCGAGCGCGCGCTCGATAGCGATCCGCCCCTCCTCGATCACCTCGGCATCGTTGGTTTGCGGCACCCAGACCGGATCGCCGATGACGATGGCGAGCGTGGAGAAGGGCAGATTGATGGTGAAGGCGCTCCAGCTGGGCATGGCGATGAAGCGGCTGGTGGCGATAGCGAACGGCACGACCGGTCGTCCCGACAGCGAGGCGAGCGTGGCGATGCCTTCGCCGGCACGCCGCGCGGGCCCGGGCGGCACGTCGGCGGTCATCGCCACGGTGGCGCCGCTTGTCAGCGCGCGCAGCGACTCGCGCAACGCCGTGGCGCCGCCGCGATTGCGCTTCCGCTTGCCCGCGCCCGCGCCCCTGATCAGGCTCATGCCGAAGCGTTCCAGCACCGCGCCGATCGCCGCGGCGTCGCCGTGGCGCGAGACCATGGCCCGCACGTCGGCCGGACGCTTCGGCTTCAGCTTCGGCAGCAGCACGAACTGCCCGTGCCACATGGCGAGGATCTGCGGATGCTGGGCGAACAGCTTGGCGTCGATATCTTCCGGCTCGCGCTTGATGCGGCTCGTGGCGTAGACGAGCCTGATATAGGCGGCGCAAGCGCGCCGATGACGGCTACGGCGGGCTTCGATGCTAGCAGCCGTTTCAACATGATGCTCTGATGCAGCTACTTGCCGGCCACTGCGACGGCCTCCTGGCTCGCCTCTCCTGGCGACGCCGCCGCATAGCCCCCGGCAATGCCGAACTGAGTGCGATGCAGTCTCGTGTAAAGGCCGCCTTTGGCGACAAGCTCGTCGTGCTTACCCGTCTCGATGATGCGGCCCTGGTCGAGCACGCAGATGAGATCGGCCTTCTTCACCGTCGACAGGCGATGCGCGATCATCAGCACCGTGCGGCCGCGCATCAAGCCTTCGAGCGCGGCCTGCACCTTCGCTTCCGCTTCCGAGTTCGAGCGAGCTGGTCGGCTCGTCGAGCAGGAGTATCGGCGCGTCCTTGTAGATCGCCCGGGCGATGGCGATGCGTTGCCGCTCGCCGCCCGACAACAGCCCTCCGGCCTCGCCGACGCGGGTGTCGTAGCCGCGCGGCAAGCCTGTGATGAAATCGTGCGCGGCGGCGGCTTTGGCGGCGGCGATCACTTGCGCCTCGTCGATCGGCTTCGAGCCATAGGCGATATTGGCGCGGATCGTGTCGTCGAACAGCACCGGGTCCTGCGTCACCAGCGCGATGGCCTCGCGCAGGCTGTCGATGGTGGCGTGCTTGATGTCCTGCCCGTCGATCAGCACCTTGCCGTGGTCGGGATCGAAGAAGCGCAGCGTGAGGTTGACCATCGTGCTCTTGCCCGAGCCTGACGGCCCGACCAGCGCCACGGTGCGCCCCGGAGGCACGGTGAGACTGACGCCCTTCAGCACGGCGTTCTCGGGTTCGTAGGCGTAGGACACGTTCCTGAACTCGATCTCGCCGTTGTCGAGCTTGAGCGGCTTGGCATCCGGCAACTCGATCAGAGTGACCGGGCGGTCGATCACGCCGAACACCCGGCTTGCAGCGGCGACACCTTCCTGCAGCTGCGTCTGCAAGGTCGCCGCGCTCTTCAGCGGCGTGTAGATGAGCAGCGCCGCCGTCATGAAGCCCATGAAATGGCCGAGCGTGAGATCGCCGCGCACGCCCTTGGTGCCGGCGAAATAGATGGCGAGAGCGAAGCCGAAACCCGTCAGCAGTTCGATCGAGGGGCTCGACAGGGCGCGGGCGCGCGTGCCGCGCATGATGAATTCGAGCGCGCGATTGACGGTCGAAGCGGCGCGCGCCTCCTCCCGGTCCTCTTGCCGATAGGCCCGCACGATACGCATGCCGCGCAAGGTCTGAGTGATGAGCGAGGAGAGATCGCCGGTTTCCTGGAGCGACTTCGATGTCGATTTGCGCATCTTGCGGCGCTGGCGCGACAGCACGAACCAGGCGATCGGCATGAAGATCAGGATCAGCACGGCGAAACGCGCATCCATGTAGAACATGGTGCCGATCAGGATGATGACCTTGAGATAGTTCTCGCCCAGCGTGACGATCGAGCGGCTGGCGGTGGCCCTGATCATCGTCGCGTCATTGAGGAAGCTGGAAAGCAGACGGCCCGAATGCACGGTCTGGATCCAATTCAAGTCGGCGCGCGCCAGCTTGGCGAACATCTGGATGCGCAGATCGGCGATGAACCTGTTGCCGAGGTAATTGACGGTGACGTCGGCGACATATTCCGCGATCGCCTTGATGACGGTCACGATCACGATGGCGCCGGTGATCCAGTAGACCATCTGCGCGCTCTTGCCGACAAACACGTCGTCGGCGGTGCGTTGGATGAGGAAGGGTATGGCGCCGGTCGTGGCCGCGGTCAGCAGCATGGCGAAGGAGGCGAGCAGCAGGAGCCCGATACGGGGCCTGAGATGCTCCTTCCAGATGCGCAGCACGATCTCGCCGGTCGTATAGTCGACCTCGAGTTCGTCAGCGCCCCGCGTGATCGTGCTGGAGTCCCTAAACAGCTGGTCTTTCAAGCGGATCCCCGATTTCCCCGGCCTCGGCAGGAGGGGCTAAAGGCAGCCCATAAGCCCTTCTAGCATGTGGGCGCTCGCGCCTCTAAGGCGAAAAACCCGTCGCGCATTATGCCGCTATTGCGGCTCGCCGCCGGGTCCTTGGCCGGGGTCGAGCAGCCGGTGCAGATGCACGATGAAATAGCGCATATGCGCGTCGTCCACGGTGCGGTGGGCGGCGTCCTTCCAGGCGTCATAGGCCTGCGCGTAATTGGGGTAGATGCCGACGATATCGAGCGACTTGAGGTTGCTGAACTCGATCTTGTCGAGAGACGTGAGCTCGCCTCCGAACACGAGGTGAAGCAACTGCTGCTGCCCCTTTGTCTTGGCGCCGTCCTTTGCGGCCATGTCTCGTCCTTCCCCCTACACGCTGCCTAGAAACTGTGCTGGATCGAGGCCTAGAGATCTACGCGGTTGGTGCGCTCGATCAACAGAGGATGCAGCGCCTTGCCGCTCGCCACCAGGCTGGTGAAGCGCGGGGAGGGGCGGTTATAGACATGCGCCTCGCCGTGATGATCGGTGATCGCGCCGCCGGCCTCCTCGACGATCAGCGCCGCGGCGGCGAGGTCCCACTCGCTCTTGGCCGAAAGCGAGATGGTGGCGTCGGCCTCCCCGCAAGCGACCAGCGCCAGCCGGTAGGCCACCGAGTTCACCCAGCGCGTCTTCACCTCGGGCCAGGGCTCCTTCCAGATCTTCTTTTTGAACAGGCCGCCGCTGGCGATCAACAGCGCGCCGTCGAGCACGGTCTTCTTGCTCGCGGCGATCGGCTTGTCGTTCAGGAACGCGCCGTGTCCGCGCATGGCGTGAAAGAATTCTCCCGTCGCGGGATTGAACACGACGCCGAGCACGGGAATTCCGTCCTCGACCAATGCCGCCGAGACCGTCCATTCCGGCACGTGGCGGAGAAAGGCGTTGGTACCGTCGATCGGATCGACCATCCACACGCGCCGGCAGTTGAGCCGCTCGGGATCGTCCTCGGTCTCCTCGGACAGCCAACCATAGTCGGGCCGCTTGGTGCGAAGATCGAGTTTGAGCGCGGTGTCGACGGCGAGGTCGGCCTCGCTCACTTCCGAACCGTCGGGCTTCCGGTTCACCAGGATCTGCTGCTTGAAATAGGTGAGCGCAAGCTCGCCGGCGTCGCGCGCGGCGATCTTAAGAAGTGCGTAATCCTCCTCCAAAGAGGGGATTTGCAGCGGGCGTTTGGCGGATTCGACGGCGGTCATGGCGGCGGGAAGATTCTCTAAACTTTTCAGAAGAGTTCTCTAAACCATGTGAGCAGCTTGTTGGCGCATACCAGACGTTAAACACGTCCATTAAGTGCTTCAGAAAACTTCTATGGCAGCATCGTGGCAATCAAAGGCCGCCATAAGGCAGCCAGCCGAACGGGGAAGCTAACAGCAAGGCGTCATCCGGGCCTCAGGGCGAAAGCTCTGGGGCCCGGTTGCTTTTTGCGCGCCGTTCGCGCGCAACGCAACTCAGAATATTGCCGCAAGGGCCATGTCGAGCAGGATGGCGCCGAGCACGATGGCCGCGAAATCGCGGTTCGAGCGGAAACGGGCGAGGCAATTCTCCGCATCGTCGATATCGAGCGTCGCCACCTGCCAGGCAAGCTGCGCCGCCGCCGCCATCATGCCTATCAAAAAGGCAGTGCCGGCATTGGCCATCAACCCCGCGGCGGTGATGGCAAGCCAGGCGAAGGAGTAGAGCGAGATCAGCCAGGGCTTGGTGGCGCGGCCGAATTTGAGCGCGGTCGATTTCAGCCCGATCAGCTCGTCGTCCTCGCGATCCTGATGCGCGTAGATCGTGTCGTAGCCGATGGTCCAGGCGACCGCTCCCGCATAGAGCACGATCGCCGGCCAATCGAGCCGTCCCAGCACGGCCGGCCAGCCGAGCAGCGCGCCCCAATTGAAGGCGAGCCCGAGCACGGCTTGCGGCCAATGGCTGAATCTCTTGACGAAGGGATAGAGCGCGACGATCGGGATCACGCCGAGCCCGAGCCAGATCGTGGTGCTGTTGAAGCTGAGCAGCACGACGAGCCCGATCAGGCAGAGCATGAGCATGAAGATGAAGGCGGCGCGGGGCGTGACCTGTCCGCTCGGCAGCGGCCGGGACCTTGTGCGCGCGACCTGCGCGTCGATCTCGCGGTCGACCAGGTCGTTATAGGTGCAGCCCGCGCCGCGCATGGCGATGGCGCCGACCGCGAACAGGAACAGCAGCCAAGGATCGGGGTAGGGCTCCTCGAGGCTTCGTTCCGCCAGCGCCACCGACCAGAAACAAGGGAAGGCGAGCAGGAAGAAGCCGATCGGCCGGTCGAAGCGGGCGAGCCGCAGATAAGGCAGGAGCGCCGCCGGCGCGAACCGGTCGACCAGATTGCGCGCACCCGCGTCGGCGACCGCGCTCGCTTTGCCTTGGGGCGGGGGACGTGTCATTTAGTCTCGTGCGAGCCCTTCACGGCTTTAGATAAGCATCCATGTCTTCGAAGCTCCAGCGCCTCTTCGTCAAGTCAGGGCTCGCCCGCGGCGCCGCGGTCCCGCTCGACAAGGACCAGGCGCATTACCTCGGAAACGTGCTGCGACTCAAGCCGGGCGACACGCTTCTCCTGTTCAACGGCAGCGACGGCGAATGGTGCGCCGAGCTTGCGGCCATCGGCAAGAAGGGGGGAGAGGCGCGCCTCATGCATCAGACGCGCCCGCAGGAAGACGGCCCCGACCTGCATTATCTGTTCGCGCCGCTGAAACGCGCGCGTCTCGACTACATGGCGCAGAAGGCGACCGAGCTCGGCGTGAGCGCGCTCCGCCCGGTCATCACGCGTCACACGGTGGCCGAGCGGGTGAACACCGATCGCCTGCGCGCCAATGCCATCGAGGCGGCGGAGCAATGCGGCATCTTGCGCGTGCCTGAGGTGATGGAGCCTGAGAAGCTCTCCAACATCGTCGCCGACTGGGACGCGGCCCGGCTCTTGATCTTCGCCGATGAGGCCGCCCCGCACGCGTCCCCGGTCGAGGCGCTGCGAACGCGAAAACCAGGACCGCTCGCCGTGCTGATCGGGCCGGAGGGCGGCTTCGAGCGGGAGGAGCGGGCGGCGCTGCTTGCAAAGCCCTTCGTCCTCCCCATCTCTCTCGGGCCGCGCGTGATGCGGGCCGATACCGCGGCCGTCGCCGCTCTCGCGCTTGTGAATGCGGTCCTCGGCGACTGGCTGTAACGATCGCTTGTCAGTCTCATGCTAGGAGCGCCATAAAGGCGCCCCTTGGCGCCTCCCGCGCCGGTCTGTGCGGCGGAAAGCCTTTTAACCGTTACGGAGCTCTCCTGATGTCGACCCGGGTGGAAGGGCCGATCAGCCCCATCATCGAGTCACGGGACGAGCTCGTCGCTTATCTGGAAGCGGGCTCCAAGCCGTCGAGCGATTGGCGCATCGGCACCGAGCACGAGAAGTTCGGCTTCTACCGCAACAGCTATGCGCCGGTGCCTTATGACGGCGAGCGCGGCATCCGCGTGCTGCTCGAGGCGCTGCAATATCGCTTCGGCTGGGACGCCGTCACCGAGAACGGCAACATCATCGCGCTGCGCCGCAAGGACTGCCCGAAGGGCGGCGCCGTCAGCCTCGAGCCTGGCGGCCAGCTCGAGCTGTCGGGCGCGCCGCTCGAGACCGTGCATGAGACCTATGAGGAGCTCCGCCAGCATCTCGTCGAGGTGGCCGAGGTCGGCGGCGAGCTCGGCGTCGGCTTTCTCGGGCTGGGCTTCTCGCCGAAATGGACGCTTGAGCAGACGCCGGTGATGCCGAAGGAACGCTACCGCATCATGCGTCGCTATATGCCGACCCGAGGGGCGCACGGTCTCGACATGATGTTCCGCACCGCCACCGTGCAGGTGAACATGGACTTCGCCAACGAGGCGGACATGATTGCCAAGATGCGCGTTGGCCTCGCGCTCCAGCCGGCGGCGACCGCTTTGTTCGCCAATTCCCCGTTCACCGAAGGCAAGCCGAACGGCTATCAGTCCTACCGCGCCGAGATGTGGCGCGACACGGATCCCGACCGCTCTGGGCTGCTGCCCTTCGCCTTCGAGCCGGGCATGGGCTTCGAGCGCTATGTCGACTACGCGCTCGATGTGCCGATGTATTTCGTCTATCGCAACGAGCGCTATATCGACGTGGCCGGCGCCTCGTTCCGGGACTTCCTCGCCGGCAAGCTCAAGGCGCTGCCGGGCGTGCGACCGACGCTGGACGACTGGGCCGATCATCTCACCACGCTGTTCCCCGATGTCAGGCTGAAGCGCTTCCTCGAGATGCGCGGCGCCGACGCTGGCTCCTTCGCCGCGCTCTGGGCGCTGCCGGCGCTCTGGACCGGGCTGCTTTACGACCAGCAAGCGCTCGATGGCGCCGTGGCGCTGACCCGCGACTGGACCCTGGACGAGCGTCAGGCTCTGCGCGACGCCGTCCCGCGGCTTGGCCTCAAGACCCCGTTCCGCCGTGGTACGCTCAGGGATGTCGGCCGCGACATGGTCGGACTTGCGCTTGAGGGTCTCAAGCGTCGCGCCAGGCTCGACCGCAACGGCGATGATGAACGCAAGGCGCTTGTGCCCCTGATCGAGATCGTCGAAGAGGGACGCTCAGCCGCCGATCGCCTGCTCGCCGACTTCAGCGGCCCTTGGCACGGTAACATCGACAAAGTGTTTGAAACCAACGCCCTCTAGCTCGCCAAATTGGGGATGTACGGTCGCCCAGCCGACGGCTAACCTTTAGGGCAGCGAGCGGCGACTTTAGGGGTTGAGCAACGACGATTTTGGCCATGTTGGTCACCGGTTGGGGGGAAGCCGTGGACGCGGATTCGCGCAGTAAGAACCGGGACGCCAACGATCCACGATTCCGTTCTTCGACGTTCCTTGAAATTCCCTCGCGGGTCATTCGGCTCGTCAAGACGCGAATACGTCGTCTGGTCGGTCGACAAGCAGAGGTGCCGTCATACGGCTTTCCCGATCCGCGTCACAACCAAGTCTTGGCTTTCCAAGCGAGCCTCCGGCGCAAAACGCCGAAGCACGTGCACTTCATTGCGGTCACGGGCAGTTGCGGCAAATCCACTGCCATCGCGGTCGCCTACGCCATCCTCTCCACGACGGGGAAGTGGTTCAAGGAAGCCGGCAGACGCCAGACGCGCGCGCCGCGACCGACCAAGGGCGCCGAGACATCGACAGCGTTTTGCATCGAGGAAGTCCATGCGGGCCACCCAGGCATGATCGCCGAGTCCGTCAGGATTCTGAAGCCGCAGATTGGTGTCATCACCACAATTGGCGGGGATCACTACGACTGCTATCGCGGGCTTGAGGCAACCGCGCGCGAAAAAGGCCGCTTGGTGGAAAGCCTGCCGCCAGACGGAGTCGCAATTCTGAATATCGACAGTCCGCATATCGCCGAAATGGCAAAACGGACACGCGCACGATTGCTCACCTTCGGTCGTACGCCAGAGGCCGATCTCAGGGCCTTAGACATCGTATCCAGCGCTTGGCCCGACCGGCTGTCGGTGGAAGTCGCCTACCGGGGTGAAATTGTCCTCGTCGAGACCAAGCTGGTCGGCGAGCATTGGATACCATCGGTTTTGGCCGGAATCGCCATCGGGCTCGTGAGCGGCGTCGATCTCAAAACCTGTGCCGAGATTGTGAAGAGCGTCGAGCCGGTCTTCAGCAGGTGCTCCGTGCACTCCCGTCCCGACGATGCGGCTTACGTGCTTGATGCTTTCAAGGCGCCCTATTGGACGATCGCCGAGGGACTGGCCTTTGTCAGAAAAGCCCGTGCGCCTCGTAAGACAATCGTCTTGGGCACGATATCAGACTACCCTGGGGCCGCGAGCCCGCGCTATCGCCGCGTGGCTCGCGACGCATTGGAGGTCGCAGATCGAGTCATCTTCGTCGGGCCGCACGCCGCCCATATCGACAAGCTGCTGCGCCAGGGTGTGGGCAAAGACAGGCTGTTTGGCTTCCAAACGGCTTACCAGGCCAGCGCGTTCATCGGCAGCGACGAGATCGCGGGCGAGCTGATTTACATTAAGGGCTCGGTCGTTGATCATATCGAGCGGATCATGCTAGCGCGGCTCGACGAGGTCGTCTGTTGGCGAGAACGATGTGGACGCAAGCGCTTATGCACGGACTGCTCCAAATATCGCATAGCCGCATCGCCGCCATTCGGCCTGGTTCAATCGGAGGGCTCTGCGCCGCGAGTTTCGGTCTAGACATCGGGGCCTAGAGGCAAAACGTCCCAAGCCTTGGCGCAAGGATTTGAGACCCAGGCGTGCTAGTTCCGACTTGCGTGTTTTCCGGCGCCGCGCTCAAGCCGTGTAGGAGACCCAGACGTTCGGCTCCTCGTACGTGCCAGTCTGGTTATCGAGATCGATCCTGACCGGTGCAAGCGCGCCTTCAAGCGCGTAAGTGCCCGGACCTCTCGAAGCGCTCCTTCGACCAATTCTCCCAGAACGCGATGGGCTCATGCACGACCATCGAGCGCTCACAGGGTCCGATCAGTTTGCCGCCGACGGAGAGATGACTGCGCAGCCAGGGGTCGTAAGCCTGTCCGCTTTCGTCGGTCCAAACCATGTAGTCCGCGATCGACACCCACGGGTGCCGCACTTTGGCGGTCGGGCGCACCGGCACCACGACACCGTTCAATCCTTTGCTCTCCGCAAGTTCGAGGAGCGAGCGGATCATCACCCGCGCATAGCCCTTGGACCGATGCACCGCCGGAACCGAGACGGCCAGCGCGCCGAGCATATTGGGCCGCACATCCTTCTTGCGCGCGGCGGTCTCGACCACCCAATCCCATCCCTCCGGTGGCAGGTCATCCGGCCCCGAACATACGAAAGGGACGCTGCTTGCCACGGCAACGGGATAGTCGGTCTCCTCGTCGACGAGGCAGAGCTGATATTCCGGATAGGCGTCTAGAAGTTCGGCGTAATACTCGTAATGCGCGCGCGTATAGCTGAGAAAGCCGAGATTGCTCCACGCAGCCTGCTCGATGGCGCTCGCGGCCTTCTTCAGATGGGGCGCGTCCGCACGGGAGCGTATGGCCAACTTTGCCGGCATGATGAGGGCTCGAAACTGTTGAATACGAAGGGACCGCATCGTCACGCAGGGAAGCATGAGCGCCCCCGCTGACGCTTAACGTTAATAGAAGGTAAATCGCCCGGCCGCAACCAGCCCAGTTGGTTATCGTTAACGCCACGGCGGCGAGCCTCCCGCCGCAACGCGTTTGAGTGCGCCTGCCGCGGCAAAAGAAGGTTAACGATAAAATTTTACGGGAACTCGTGAAGGCCAATTTAAAGCATTCTAGTACAAGGCTTTAGCGTCTCGGCGCCTAGGCCGTAACACTGAAAAATCCTGTGGCCTTGCGGGGGTACCGTTGTCTCCACTTGATCTCACCAAGCACTTCAGCGGCGACTTCCGCCGCCTCACCAGAACGATCGGGATCGCGATTGCCTTCTTCGGCTTGATCCTGCTCGCGATCATTGCCTATGCCGGCTGGTCGGCCAACCAAACCGCATACGAGATCGAGCGCACGCTGCTTCAAAACTCGCTTAACCAGAGCATCGCGCGCGCGCTCAATGAGCAGAAGAGCATCGCCTGGTGGGATGACCCCGTCATCAAGATCACGGACAGGGTCCTCGACATGGAATTCACCGATGCCAATTTCGGCGTCTTCCTCACCGAGACCTATGCCCATGACGAGGTCTATATCCTGAATGCCAAGGATCAGCCGATCTACGCCTTCGGGGATTCGAAAACACTCGACCCCTCCGCCTTCGAGCGGCGCCGCCCGGAGCTCGATGCATTGGTCGGTGAGATAAGGCGCGGCGGCCATTCGAAACTTAAAGCCCGCCCGGACATGCTTAGCGAGTCGAAGGGTGGGTACCGCGTTCTGACCGGCGTCCAGGTCGCGCGGTGGGCCGGCCACATCGTGTCGATCGGCGGCCGGCCGGCCGTCGTTGCCGGCATGACGATCGTGCCCAATATCGACCCGTCCCTCCTCAAGGGCACACCCAACCTCCTGCTCAGCATCACCTATATCGACGAGGCCTTCATCTCCGACGTCGGTCACTCGCTGCTATTGTCCGATTTGGCCTTGGCGCCTCAGGCGGCGAAGACCGACGGCATCGTCTCCGAGGCATTTATCGGCGACGACGGCATCCCCGTTGGGTTTCTGAACTGGACGACCAAGCGTCCGGGCCAGGTGCTGTTGAACATCATCTTGCCGCTGGTAGCGTTCGGCGTTTTCGCCGCGGCCGCGCTGGCAAGCACCATGTTGCGACGCCTTCGCCGCGCCTCGGAAGAGTTGGCCGAGCGAGAGGCCGAAGCGCGGCATGAAGCGAAGCACGATGCGCTTTCCGGACTGCCCAACCGCGTGCACATGGTCGAAAAGATCGACGATTTCCTCCAGGGCCGTGTGCTTGCGACCCACGACAATCGCGCCGTCGCCGCCTATCTCGACGTCGATCGCTTCAAGGACATCAATGACACGCTGGGTCACCACGCCGGCGACCAGTTGGTGAAGCTTGTGGCGCAGCGTTTGAAGCAGTGCCTGAGGCCAAACGACTTTCTGGCGCGATTTGGCGGCGACGAGTTCGTGATTCTGTGTGCGCCGGCCGGAGTCGAAGCGAGTTCGGCGCTGGCGGAACGCGTTGCCCAGGCCTTTGCCGTGCCCTTCCCGATCAATGGCCAGAATATTCGCGTGACGGCCTCGGTCGGCATTGCGGTCGCGCCGGACAACGGCCTCACCGCGGACGACCTGATGCGTCACGCCGACATCGCTCTATACGAGGCCAAGGACCGCGGCCGGGATTGCGCCGTGCTCTTCTCCGACGAAATGGCGAAGCAGGTTGAGCGCCGCCGCGCCATTGAATTGGACCTGCGGACCGCGATCGAGACGGACATGCTGTGCCTCCATTATCAACCGATCATCTCCTGCCATACCGGCGAGATTGTCGGCTTGGAGGCATTGCTGCGCTGGCGCCATCCGCGGCATGGCGACATGTCGCCCGCGGATTTCATTCCCATCGCGGAGAATGCCGGTCTGCTGCCTTCGCTCGGCGAATGGGTTCTTAGCCAGGCAATGGCGGATTGGAAGCGGTGGCCGCACCTCCAGGTCTCAGTCAATCTTTCGCCGGTACAGTTTCGCCATGTCGATCTCGAAACCACTTTGCGCAAACTCATTGCCGAACATGGCGTGGAACCGAGCCGCTTTGTCCTGGAGATAACCGAGGGCGTGCTGCTGGAGGCAACCGAGCATACCAACTCGATCCTCGATGCCCTTCGCTCGATCGGCTTCAAGACCGCGCTGGACGATTTCGGCACCGGATATTCGAGCTTGGCCTATCTCTGCAATTTCAAGTTCGACAAGATCAAGATCGACCGTTCGTTCGTCGGTCGAATCGCCCGTGTCGACATCTCGAGGACAATTGTCCAATCGGTCGTGACCATCGGACGCGGTCTGGGCATGGATATCGTTGCCGAGGGTGTCGAGACAGAATTCGAAGCGATCATCATGACGAAGCTGGGCTGCACGGAATTGCAGGGCTTTTACTTCTCGAAGCCGGTCGACGCGGACCGAATGGCGGAATTGCTCAAGGCGTTCGAGCCAAAGTCCCATTCGCCGTCATTGGCGCCGGTGCAGCTCGTGGCCCCGCGCGGCAACCGGATGAGCTTCTAGCTCGGATTTGCCTTTGGGCTGCGAGTCGCGGCATCCTAGGATTGCATCATCCTGGGGAGCATGCCGTGTCAACGGACCGGTCGCCCGAGAACCAATTCCGCGCAGGCTGGTAACGCCGACTATCAATGGGCGCGGTTCGATTCCGAAGCCTATTTTCAGCACTATTACGGCGAGCCGCATCCCGACGACGATCGCGTCATCCGATGCGCGGTCGAGGCGATGAAGCATGCCCCGCCACTTGGAGCGGAGCTCGATGTCGTCGATGTGGGGACCGGCCCAAACCTGATCCCGCTGTTCTGCGCGTTGCCGAGGGCGCGGACTCTGACGGTCTGGGAATATGCGGAAAGCAACCTCGCTTGGCTCGAGGCGGAAATGTTGCGCGCGGAGATGCGCCCTCAGTGGCGACACTTTTGGGCCGTGACCCGCGACGCCTATCAGCCGGATTACGACCTGCCGGACAATCCCATGCCCACCCTCCGCGCCAAGGCTGTCTTGAGGCAAGGCTCGATCTTCGCCCTGCCTGAGCGCGCATGGGACGCCGCCACCATGTTCTTTTGTGCTGAATCCATCACCGGACGGCAGGACGAATTCGAGGCGGCCTGCACTGCCTTTGCGCGGTGCGTAAGGCCGGGCGGGGCTTTGATCGCGGCTTTTCTCGTGCGCTCCGCCGGATATGTCGTGGCTGATCGCCCGTTTCCCTGTCTCAGTCTTTCCGCCGAGTTCGATCGAGAGTGTGTTTGCCCGTCATGCCAGCGGCATAAGGACCGAAAGGATTGGCATCGTCGAACGGGAGATCCGCAGTGGCTATTCCGGCTTCGTCTTCCTGACGGGGACCGCCCGCTATGTACTCTCTTTGCGCCTCGTTGAAAACACCCTCGATCAGCTTCACGTTGATAAGCGGCATGTTTGTCTCCTTCGTTGCACGCGGGGCTTGCCGCCCGCGACGTGCCGAGGGACGTATTCGTTTCGTGGATTTCGTTGAATGGCTAAGACGCCGCTATTCTTGACCGAGACGCCAAGACTGGATCAGCCCCGCGAAAGCCCCGATTCAAGGCGCTGCGACCCAGGCGTTGCAGCACCAAGCTCCATGCGGCGTGGCGCCGCGAGGGTTGACCGCAACGCCTCCGCTAACCATATAAGCGCCAAGTCACACGTCCCTTCCGCTACCCTGCACGGAGGGACGTTAGTCCGTCCCCCAAAAGACGGATGTCGTCGGCGACAAAGTCTCCTTTCTCTGTCGCCGATTTTTTTGTGCGCGACGCTAAGGCTATTTTATGTTGGCCAGGGCATCGCCGAAGCCCTGCAGCGCCACGGGGATGCCGATGCCGGCCTCCGGCGTGTCGAAGATGATGAACATGGCGGTCGTGCCGGTCTTCATCTTGGCGATCACCTCGTCCTGTAGCACCACCTCGGCGACGCAGCCGCGCTTGCCGCATTTGAGGAAGGGCGCGTTGCCGACGTCCTGGCCGTCGATCTTGAGGCCGAGCCCGGTGGGCAACAGCACGCCGAGCGGCACGACCACGCGCAACAGCTTCTTGTCCTCGCCGATCGCCTTATAGAACACGACCGTGAGCCCGACATTCGGCCGGTCCTCGGCGGTGACGCTTTGCACCAGCGCGCATTTCTCTTCCTTGGCGCCAGGGGGCGTGCGGCAGGAGACCTGCCAGGCGCCATGCGTCGCGCGCACGACGCTGCCGGGCCCCGTGGCGACGGGGGCCGTCTCGGGCGATGCGCCTTGCGCCAGAGCCTCGCCGGCAACAGCCAGCACGAGAGCGATGCTGGCGAGCGCCCGCAAGCCTGGCAGAAAAACTGGAAATCTCGGCATCTCACCCATTAAGGCTAATGCGGTCGCGGCCGGCGCAGGTCCAAGCGCGAATCGCCTCTTGCAGACTAGTTTGTGATGAGAGGCGCCGTGAAGCGGAGATGCGCAACATACAAAATCGCCTTCGCCGAGTATTGGGGCCAAATTTCGACGCAAGCCGGCTTGAAATCTTCCCGGCCTCGAAAACATCGCGCGGCAAGCGTGCATATGCCGCATCAGCGCCCTAAATCATGAGTGTTGCCAATCTATTTCCTTTATGATTTGAACACCGGAAAAGAGCCGCCAGCTCCATGACGTAAGTCAGGGCCTGGGCAGCAAAATGAATGGTGGGGGCGACGCTCTTTGATCGCTGTTGAACTCTCGCGCCGCCCTTGCTTCGATCAAGCGGCGTAGGCGAAGCTTAGTTCGCCCACGCCTCTAATTTGCGGTCCGCTGCCGGCTCCTGACGGAGTTGCGTGGCGAGCCAGGGAGCAGGCTTTAGGGAGTGGAAAGCATGGCGATTTTTGATCGGATCAAGGTGGCCTTTGGCGCATCGGCAAGTCTCGTCCTGTGCGGGGCGGCCTATGCCAAGGAGGGCCAGCCAGCGCCATGGCAGCTCGGCCTCCAGCCCGGCGCAACGCCGATCATGGACCAGATCCACTCCTTCCATACTTACGTCACCATCATCATCACGCTGATCGCGCTGTTCGTTCTTGGCCTGCTCGTCTACGTGATGTCGCGCTTCAACGAGAAGCGTAACCCACAGCCCTCCCGCACCACCCACAACACCCCGCTCGAGATCGCCTGGACGGTCGTGCCGGTGCTGATCCTGGTGGCCATCGCCATTCCGTCCTTCCGGCTGCTGTTCGCCCAATACGACTTCCCGAAGCCCGACCTGACCATCACCGCCACCGGCAGTCAGTGGTATTGGAGCTACGAGTATCCGGATCAGGGCATCACCTTCGATTCCATCATGGTGCCCGACGCCGACCTGAAAGAGGGCCAGCCGCGGCTGCTCGCCGTCGACCGCGAGGTGGTCGTGCCGGTGAACAAGAATGTCGTCATCGGCCTCAAGTCGAACGACGTGATCCATGACTGGGCGGTCCCCGCGTTCGGCGTGAAGCTCGACGCCGTGCCCGGTCGCCTGCAGACCACCTGGTTCAGGGCCGAGCGCGAAGGGGTCTATTACGGCCAGTGCTCTGAACTCTGCGGCCGCAATCACGCTTTCATGCCGATCGCCGTGCGCGTCGTCTCGGATGCTGAATTCGCCGATTGGCTCGCCAAGACCAAGCCCGCCGCCGCGCTCGAAGGCGCGGGCAAGCTGGCCACGGCGCAGGAGTAATGCCCGCTCGTCCAGAACGGGATCGGTCGCACGCAATCGAAGCAACGCAAAACAGAAAAGACATCAAGGAAGACAGCCATGGCACATAGCGCCCATGCCGAAGCAGCCCATCACGACGAGCATCCGACCTTCATCCGGCGCTGGCTCTTTTCGACCAATCACAAGGACATCGGCACGCTGTACCTGATCCTCGCCATGATCGGCGGCGTCGTCGGCGGCTTGCTGTCGATGGCCATGCGCATGGAGCTCATGGAGCCCGGCATGCAGATCTTCGGCAACCCGGAGATGTTCAACGTCTTCGTCACGGCGCACGGGCTGATCATGGTGTTCTTCATGGTCATGCCGGCCACCATGGGCGGTTTCGGCAACTGGATGGTGCCGCTGATGATCGGCGCGCCCGACATGGCCTTCCCGCGCTTGAACAACATCTCGTTTTGGTTCGTGGCCTCGGCCTTCGTGCTGCTCGTGATTTCCTTGTTCGTGCCTGGGCCTCCCGGCACCAACGGCGTGGCCGGCGGCTGGACCATGTATGCGCCGCTGTCGAGCAAGGGCACGCCCGGGCCGGCCGTGGACTTCGCCATCCTCGCGCTGCATCTCGCCGGCGCCTCCTCGATCCTCGGCGCCATCAATTTCATCACCACCATCTTCAACATGCGCGCGCCGGGCATGACGCTGCACAAGATGCCGCTGTTCGTATGGTCGGTGCTGGTGACGGCCTTCCTCTTGCTGTTGTCGCTGCCCGTGCTGGCCGGCGCCATCACCATGTTGCTGACCGACCGCAATTTCGGCACCGCGTTCTACGACTCCGCGCATGGCGGCGATCCGTTGCTCTGGCAGCATCTGTTCTGGTTCTTCGGCCACCCGGAAGTGTACATCCTGATCATCCCCGGCTTCGGCATGGTGAGCCAGATCGTCTCCACCTTCTCCAAGAAGCCGGTGTTCGGCTATCTCGGCATGGCCTACGCCATGGTCGCCATCGGCGTGATCGGCTTCGTGGTCTGGGCGCATCACATGTACGCGGCGGGCATCAGCGTGAACACGCAAGCCTATTTCGTGTTCGCCACCATGGTCATCGCGGTTCCCACCGGCGTGAAGATCTTTTCCTGGATCGCCACCATGTGGGGCGGCTCGCTCAACTTCCGCACGCCGATGCTATGGGCGCTCGGCTTCATCTTCCTGTTCACGATCGGCGGCGTCACCGGCGTCGTGTTGTCGAATGCCGGCGTCGACCGCTCGATGCACGACACTTATTACGTGGTGGCGCATTTCCACTACGTGCTGTCGCTCGGCGCGGTGTTCTCGATCTTCGGTGCTTGGTACTACTGGTCGCCGAAGATGACCGGCTACATGTACTCCGAGACTGTCGGCAAGCTGCACTTCTGGCTGATGTTCATCGGCGCCAACCTTGCCTTCTTCCCGCAGCATTTCCTGGGCTTGGCCGGCATGCCTCGCCGTTACGCGGACTATCCGGACGCCTTCGCGGGGTGGAACTTCGTTTCGTCCATCGGCTCTTACATCGCCTTCGCCGGCTTCCTCGTATTCATCTACGGGATCATCAATCAGTTTGCGCGCAAGGTGCAGGCACCCGCCAATCCTTGGGGTGTCGGGGCCACCACGCTTGAATGGACGCTGCCTTCGCCGCCGCCCTTCCATACCTGGGAGACGCTGCCGCGCATCAAATAAGCGGATGCCTTGGAGGCTCGGGATTTTCCCGAGCCTCATCGCAAACGGTCTAAGTGAGTGAGCATGGCTGACGTCGCATATTCTGTAAGGGTCGGGACGGTCGAAGCCGCTACCGGCGGCGACGTCGCCGATTATTTCGCGCTGTTGAAGCCGCGCGTGATGTTCCTCGTGGTGTTCACCGCTCTGGTCGGTCTGGTCGCGGCGCCGGGCTCGATGCATCCGGTGCTGGCCATCGCTTCGCTGATCTGCATCGCCGCCGGCGCCGGCGCCTCCGGCGCGCTTAATATGTGGTACGACGCCGATATCGACGCGGCGATGGCGCGCACCGCGGCGCGTCCTGTGCCGCGCGGCTTGGTGAGCCCCGAGGAAGCGCGCTCGTTCGGCACGGTGCTGGCGATCGGCTCGGTGCTCTGTCTCGGGCTGATGGCGAATTGGCTGGCCGCCGCGCTGCTCGCCTTCACCATCGCCTTCTACATTTTTGTCTACACGATGTGGCTCAAGCGGACGACGCCGCAGAACATCGTCATTGGCGGCGCCGCCGGCGCCTTTCCGCCGATGATCGGCTGGGCCGCGGCAGGCGGCGGCATCAGCCTCGACTCCGTCGTGCTGTTTCTCATCATCTTCGTCTGGACGCCGCCGCATTTCTGGGCGCTGGCCCTGCTCAGGACCCGCGACTACGCGAAAGCCGGCATCCCCATGCTGCCGGTCGTCGCCGGTCCCGACGCGACAAGGCTGCAGATCCTGATCTACAGCCTGATCCTGGCGCCGCTCGGCATGGTGCCCGCCATCATCGGGCTCGGCGGCACCCTCTATATGATCGTGGCCTCCATACTCGGCTCGCTGTTCGTGGTCATGGCCTTCGACTGCTATTCCGAGCGGCAAGGGGAGGCGGCCGACCGCGCCGCCAAGAACCTGTTCGCCTATTCCGTGCTTTACCTGTTCCTCCTGTTCGCGGTGCTTCTCGTCGAGCAGGGCTTCGGCATCGACGGCAGTACATTGCCGTCGCTTTGGGCGTTGTGATGCAAGATGCGGAAAAAGAGCGCCAACGCCGTCAACGCATGCGATCTGTGGCCATCGCCTGGATCCTGGCGGCGCTCGTGGTGCTGTTCTTTATCGTCACCATTGTCAGGCTCGGCGGCAGTGTTGCCGTCAGGCCGCTGTGAGCTTTTGCCATGAGCGAATCTGAGCAAGGCAAAGATCCACTGCAGCGCCGCCACGGCGTCGTTGCGCTCGCCCTTGTCGGCCTCGTCGCCGGCATGACCGGGCTCGCTTTCGCCTCGGTGCCGCTCTATCGCCTGTTCTGCCAGACCACCGGCTATGGCGGCGTGCCGCAGCGCGCCGACCGCGGCGCCGACGAGGTTCTCGACCGCACCATTCGCGTCCGCTTCGACGCCAATGTCGATCGCGCGCTGCCTTGGAGCTTCGCTCCCGTCGAGCGCGTGGTCGAGGTGAAGATCGGCGAGACGGCGCTGGTCTTCTTCAAGGCCGTCAATAAGTCGAACGCTCCGGTCAAGGGCACGGCGGTGTTCAACGTGGTGCCGGAGCTGGCCGGGCGCTACTTCACCAAGATCGAGTGTTTCTGCTTCAAGGAGCAGACGCTTGCCGCGGGTTCGAGCATCGAGATGCCGGTGACCTTCTTCGTCGATCCCAAGATCGTCGACGACGAGGACACCAAGAACATCTCCGAGATCACGCTGTCTTATACTTTCTACCGCACCGGCGAGGAGCCGGGCGTCGCCGCGGCACCCGCCGGCGGCAATTCGGGATCGTGACGGTTAGGAGGCGGGAAGCCGCCTCGGCAAGACTGGGAGGAAACGGAGCGAACCATGGCTGAAGCGCACGCCAAACCAAACCACGACTATCACCTCGTCGATCCGAGCCCATGGCCGCTGGTGGGTGCCCTCGGCGGCCTTACGCTCGCCATCGGCGCGGTCATGTACTTCATCTCGAAGAAGGCGGGCGATCCGCAGCTTTGGTACATGCTCCCGGGTTTCCTGATCGTCATCGTCACCATGTTCGGCTGGTGGCGCGACGTGATCAAGGAAGCGCATGAGGGCTACGAGACGCCGGTGGTGCAGCTGCATCTGCGCTACGGCATGATCCTGTTCATCGCTTCCGAGGTGATGTTCTTCGTCGCCTGGTTCTGGGCCTATTTCGACGCGGCGCTCTATCCCGACGAGGCCATCACCTATGCCCGCACCCAGGTGCTCGGCGGGCAGTGGCCGCCGGTCCCCAGCGCCGAGACCGACATCGCCGGCCTCGGTAGCTTCAAGCACACCTTCGATCCTTGGGGCCTGCCGTTCGTCAACACGCTGATCCTGCTCACCTCGGGCACGACCGTGACCTGGGCGCATCATGCGCTGCTCGAGAACGATCGTCGGGGTCTCGTGCTGGGATTGGCCTGCACCGTTGTGCTCGGCATCCTGTTCACCGCCTGCCAGGCCTATGAGTACATGCATGCCGGCTTCGGCTTCGCCAACCACATCTACGGCTCGACTTTCTTCATGGCGACCGGTTTCCACGGCTTCCATGTCATCGTCGGGACGATTTTTCTCACCGTGTGCCTGATCCGGGCGATCCGCGGCGACTTCACGCCGAAACAGCATTTCGGTTTCGAGGCCGCCGCCTGGTACTGGCACTTCGTCGACGTGGTGTGGCTGTTCCTGTTCACCTGCATCTATGTGTGGGGCGCGGGCAGCAATCCGGCGCATTAGCGCCGTTCGGTTTCAAATTCGGGGGGCGGTCTTGCAAGGACCGCCCCCTTTGCGTTTAAGGAGGCTCGATGGGCGAGACAGCACTGAAGCACGATGTGCCGTCCCTGGGATCCACGCTGTGGGCGGGGATCGTCGGGCGCTGCCCGTCGTGCCGCCGCGGCAAGCTCTATTCGGGCTATCTCACGCTGGCGCCCAAATGCGACGTTTGCGGCCTCGATTATAGCTTCGCCGATTCAGGCGACGGGCCTGCCGTATTCGTCATTCTCGTCACCGGCTTCGTGGTGACGGGCCTCGCGCTGTTCACCGAGATGCGCTACGCGCCGCCTTATTGGCTGCATGCGGCTCTATGGGGGCCCCTCGCCATCCTCCTGCCGCTCATCCTGCTTCGGTCATTCAAGGGCATGCTCATCGCGCTCCAGTTCAGGCATAAGGCCGAACCGGGCAAGCTCGCTTCCGAATAGGCTTCCCCCGATGCCAACGAAAAGCCTGGCGGGGTTCACCGCGCTGATGCTTGCCGCCTTTGCCGTGCTGATCGGGCTTGGCGTCTGGCAGCTGCAGCGGCTCCACTGGAAGCAAGGGCTGATCGCCGAGATCGAGACGCGCAGCAAGGGCGAGCCCATCGCCCTCGACCAGGCGATCGCCATTGCCCGCGAGGGACGCGACCCGAGCTATTACCGGGTCAAGGTCGAGGGCCGCTTCGATCACGCCAAGGAGCTTTATCTCTATGCCGTGTCGGAGGGGAGGGCGGGCTGGCATGTCATCACCCCGCTCGCGACCGAGAGCGGCGAGGTCGTGTTGATCGATCGCGGCTTCGTGCCCGATGAGCTGAGGAACCCCGCCGCCCGCGCGGAAGGCGAGCTCAGCGGTGCGGTCACGGTCACCGGCATCGTGCGTGTGCCGGAGACCCAAGGCAGCTTCACCCCCGACAATGAAATCGGCGCCAATCGCTGGTTCTGGCGCGACCTTCAGGCCATGGCGCGCGCGATCGGCACGGGCGAGATCGCGCCCTTCTATCTCGAGGCCGAGAAGAGCGACGTCCCAGGCGGCTGGCCCGAGGGCGGCCAGACGCGGCTCGAGCTTCCCAACAACCATTTGCAATATGCGCTGACCTGGTTCCTCTTGGCCGCCGCGCTGCTGATCGTCTACGGCGTCTATGTGCGCTCGGCGTACCGGTCTGGGATCTCGACGCGCCACACTTAGCTTGCGGCTTCGATGCAAAGAAGAACCTCATGCCCGCCTTGTGCCGGGCATCCACGATTTGAGGCTTGGTGGCCCTAAGTCGTGGATGGCCGGGACAAGCCCGGCCATGACCACCATATTCACTTTAGAACCGCAGCCTCTGTTGCGGGGCTGACGCTGCGGCGGTTAGGGTCGCGGCGAGAAAACCCTGAATTTCCAGCCGGAAGAGGCTTGTCGTGAAATTTGTCTCAACGCGGGGCGAAGCGCCGGCGCTTTCCTTTGAAGGCGCGCTCCTTGCCGCGCTCGCGCGCGACGGCGGCCTGTTCATGCCGGAGGCCTGGCCGAAGCTCGAGCCCAAGGCGATCGCCGAGCTCGCGGGCCTCGACTATGCCGATGCCGCTTACCATGTGATGCGGCCCTTCCTCGAAGGCGATCCGTGCCTTGCCGATCTGGAGAGCGTGCTGGAGGAGGCCTATGGCAGCTTCCATCACCCGGCGGTCGCGCCGCTGCGGCAGATCGCACCCAACACTTTCATTCTCGAGCTGTTTCACGGGCCGACGCTCGCCTTCAAGGACCTCGCCATGCAGGTCGTGGCGCGGCTGATGAATCGCGCGCTGCTTCGCAAGGGCGCGCATGCGACGGTGATCGGCGCGACCTCCGGCGACACCGGCGCCGCGGCCATCGAGGCCTTCCGCGGGCTGGAGGCGATCGACATTTTCATTCTGCATCCCAAAGGCCGCATCAGCGACGTGCAGCGCCGGCAGATGACGACGGCGACGGAACAGAACGTCCACAACATCGCCGTCGAAGGTACCTTCGACGACTGCCAGGGGATCGTGAAGGGCCTGTTCGGCGACTTGGCACTCAGGGACCGGCTCGCGCTGACCGGCATCAACTCGATCAACTTCGCCCGCATCCTCGCCCAGATCGCTTATTATTTCACCTCGGCCGTTGCGCTCGGCGCGCCTTACCGCCCGGTCGCCTTCACCGTACCCACCGGAAATTTCGGAGATATTTTCGCGGGTTACGCGGCCCGCGCGATGGGCTTGCCGGTCGCGCGCCTCGTTATTGCCACGAACCTCAATGACAGTCTGCCTCGCGCCCTAAGCTCCGGTATTTACGAGCCAAAAGGCGTGGTCGCCACCTCTAGCCCGAGCATGGACATCCAGCTTGCCAGCAATTTCGAGCGGCTTCTGTTCGAGCTTGCCGGCCGCGACCCCGCGCGGGTGAGGTCGCTGATGGGGGAATTGCGCAACACGGGGGCGTTCCGCCTCAACGACACCGAGCTTGCCGGCTTGCGCGCGCTGTTCAGCGCGCATGCGATCGGCGAGCACGAGACCGAGATGACCATTCGCTCCCTCCTGGAGGAGACAGGCGTGCTTGCCGATCCGCACACCGCCGTTGCGCTGGCCGCGTCGCGCGCCGAGAGCGGGCTTGGGGCGACCCCCATGGTCGTGCTGTCGACGGCCCATCCCGCCAAATTCCCCGAAGCTGTCGAGCGGGCTTGCGGCCGCGTGCCCGAGCAGCCCGAGCGCCTGCGGTTGCGGCTCGGCCAGCACGAGCGCTGCGCTTTGTTGCCCAACGACTATGCGGCGGTCGCGAGCTTCATCGAGGCTAATGCCCGCACCGGCGGCAAGACTGCCGCGAGCGGCAAGCGCCGCGCCGAGGTACGCGCGTGAGCGTCGAGCGGTCAGAGCTTGCCAATGGCCTCACCGTGGTGAGCCATTCCATGGCCGAGGTCGAGACCGTGTCGCTCGGCATCTGGATTGGCGCGGGCAGCCGCAGCGAGACTGAGACCGAGCACGGCGTCGCCCATTTCCTCGAGCATATGGCTTTCAAGGGGACGGCGCGGCGGAGCGCCAAGGACATCGCCGAGGAGATCGAGGCGGTCGGCGGCGATCTCAACGCCGCGACCGGCGTCGACTCGACCGCCTATTACGCGCGCGTGCTGCGCAAGGACCTGGCGCTGGCGCTCGACATCTTGAGCGACATCATCGTCTCGCCGCGCTTCGATCGCAGCGAGCTTGCCCGCGAGCGCGACGTCATCCTGCAAGAGATCGCGGCCGCCCAGGACTCGCCTGAGGACATCGCCTTCGACCTGGTGCAGGAGGCGGCCTTCCCGGACCAGCCGGTCGGCCGGCCGATCCTCGGCACGGCTGAAAGCGTGAGCCGGTTCAAGCGCGCCCATCTCGGCTCTTATCTCGCCTCGCATTATCACGGGCCCAACATGGTGCTGGCCGCCGCCGGTGCCGTCGACCACAAGGCTCTCGTCGCCGAGGCCGAGCGGCGGCTCGGCTCTTTCGACACGAACTCGGCGCCACAGCCCGAGAGCGCGCTTTATGAAGGCGGCGCCAGGCGCTCGGAGAAGAGCTTCGAGCAGACCCATCTCGTGCTCGCCTTCCAGGCTCCCGCCTATCGCCATCCCGATTATTTCGTCGCGCAGATTTGTGCCGGCGCGCTCGGCGGGGGCATGTCCTCGCGCCTCTTCCAGGAGGTGCGCGAGCGGCGCGGGCTCTGCTACGCCATCTATTCCTTCTCCAGCGGCCTGTCCGACAGCGGCATGTTCGCCATCCATGCCGCCGGTGGGCCCGAGCGTGCGCATGAGCTGTTCGCGGTGATCAGGGACGAGCTGGTGAAGGCCGCCGATGAGGGCTTCCGCGACGACGAGGTCGCCCGCGTCAAGGCTCAGTTGAAGATGGGCCTTCTGACCGGGCTGGAAAGCTCGAGCGCCCGCGCCGAGCAGCTCGCCCGCCAGATCCTGATTCATGGCCGCCCGCTCTCCACCGAGGAGCTGATCGAGAAAGTCGAGCAGGTCCAGGCCGCGGACCTGCAAGCCTTGGTTGCGCGCATGCTTGGCTCGCCGCTGAGCCTTGCCACGGTTGGGCCCATTCTTCATGTTGCAAGATTTGATAGGGTGGCGGAAAAATTCACCGTTCCGTCCAGCCGGGCCGCTTGAGAGGGGTGTTTGAGCCATGGCCTTATTGCGAGCCGCCTCACCGAGCGATCTTGGGCCGGTTATCGAGTCAGACCTGGTTATGTTGCGTACCCCGCAAATGTCCGACTACCCGGCCTGGGCCGATCTCCGGGCGCAGAGCCGCGACTTCCTGACGCCCTGGGAGCCGCTTTGGGCCACTGACGAGCTTTCTCGCGCTTCGTTCCGCCGCCGCGTTCGCCATTATCTCCGCGATCTGCGCGAGGATGTCGGTTATGCGCTGTTCATCTTCACCGCTTCGAGCGGGGGCCTGGTCGGCGGCCTGACGCTCTGCAACGTGCGGCGCGGCGTCACCCAGTCCTGCACGCTCGGCTACTGGGTCGGCGCCAAATATGCCAAGCAGGGCTATATGACGGCTGCCGTGCGGGCCGTGATTCCGTTCGTGTTCGATTCGCTCGAATTGCACCGGCTGGAAGCGGCCTGCCTGCCGACCAATGCGGCCTCGATCAAGCTTTTGGAGAAGACCGGTTTCAAGCGCGAGGGCCTCGCGCGTCGCTATTTGCGGATTAACGGCGTATGGCAGGACCATCTGCTTTACGCGCTGCTCGAGAACGATCCGCGCGCTTGAGGCGCGTGGCGCGAGCCGGCAGGAAGACGGGGGAGGAATGGCGGAGTTGAGCGCCTCAATGCGAGGTGGAGCGGCGCCTTCCTGGCGGGGGAGCGGGCATGCGGCTTTGCTCGCCTTTGTCTTGCTTGCCGTTCTGCTCATGCTGCCGATGCGGCTCGCTTGCGCCGTCGAGGCGATCTCGGTCGAGCCCAATCAGGAAAAGATCGACATCACCGCCAAGGGCGAGCTCTACGAAGGGCGCGGCGATCGCTTGCAGATCGAGACCGCGCCGGGGCCCGACGGCTATGTCGGCCGCATGGCGGTCGCGGCCTCGACCCCTGGCACCAATCCGGGCTGGCTCGTCTTCGCGCTCTCCAATCCGACCTCCGAGCGCATCGTCCGCTGGCTGGTGGCGCCGCGTTACACGCTGGCCAATAGCCGCGTGTTCTGGCCCGAGCTTGACGCAGCCCGCATCGCCGCGGTGACGCCGTCGCTCGGCTTCCGCCCCGAACCTTTGAAGAGCGACCGCGCCGACATGTACCGGCTCAATCTCGAGCCGGGCCAGACCATCACCTTCGCCGCCGAGCTGAGCTCGCCGCAAGTGCCGCGGCTCAATCTCTGGGACCCTAATGCTTATCAAGCGAAGCAGCAGGACCGCATGTTGTTCAACGGCGTGCTGCTCGGCATCACCGGCCTGCTGGCGATTTTCCTCACCGCCATCTTCGCCGCCAACCACCGCGCCATCTTCCCGGCCACCGCGCTGGTCGCCTGGGCGGCTCTCGCCTATTTCTGTGTCGATTTCGGCTTTTGGAACAAGATCTTCCCGGTAGGTCCCGATCGCACTGCGCTCTACCGCGCGGCCGCCGAAGCGGGGCTCGCCGCGAGCCTGGTGCTGTTCCTCTACACATTCCTGCGCATCGGCCTTTGGCATGTCTGGATCAGGACGATTTTCTGGGCTTGGATCGCCGCGCAGTTCGCGCTGATCTTTCTCGCCATCGTCGATCCCGCCGTCGCGGCAGGGCTGGCCCGCGCCTCGCTGGTCGCGGTCGCCGGCGTCGGTGCCGGCCTCATCGCTTATTTCGCGCTGCGCGGCCAGGACCGTGCACTGTCGCTGATCCCGAGTTGGATGCTGTTCATCGTCTGGCTGTTCGGCGCCGCCATGGTCGTGCTCGGCAAGCTCTCCGGCGATCTGGTGGTATCCGGCCTCGTCGCCGGGTTGGTGCTCATCCTCGTGCTGCTCGGCTTCACCGTGACGCAATTCGCCTTCCGCTCAGGCAGCTCGCCGTTGAGTCTCGGGCCGCCGAGCCTGGTGCAGATGAAGTCGCTCGCCGTCGACGGCTCCGGCGCCTATGTGTTCCAGTGGAACGCGGGACGCGACCAGGTCTCGATCGCCAATGAGATCGAGCAGGAGCTTGGGCTGGAGCCCGGCGCGCTCAATGTCGCGGTCGAGGACTTTCTCCAGCATATGCATGCGTCGGATCGGGAGCGCTTCCGGCTGATGCTGTGGTCGCTCCAGGAGAAGAACGGCGGCGACCTGCAGACCGATTTCCGCCTGCGCCGCCACGACGGCACTTATCTTTGGTACGATCTCCGCGCGCATGCGGCGCCGAGCGAGAACGCGCGGCTGCTGCGCTGCACCGGGCTGATGCGCGACGTGACCAACATCAAACGCTCGCATGAGCGGCTGATCCACGACGCGGTGCATGACAGCCTGACCGGGCTTCCCAACCGCGAGCTGTTCATGGATCGCCTGCAAGGCGCCATTACCCGCGCCCGCGAGGGCCAGGCCAACCGCCCCACCGTCATCTTCATCGACATCGACCGCTTCAAGAACGTCAATAAGAGCTTCGGGCTGGTGATCGGCGACAGCATGCTGCTCACGCTCGGCCGGCGGCTCGGACGCCATCTCAATGCGCAGGACACCTTGGCGCGCCTCGGCGGCGATCAATTCGCCATCCTGCTGATCTCCGAGAGCGACCCGCATCATGTGGCGACGCTCGCCGAGCGGGTCAGGCGGGCGCTGCGCACGCCGATGAAGATCAGCTCCAAGGAGATCATCCTCACCGCCTCGATCGGCATCGTCGTGCATGACGGCCAGGAGACGGCGCAAGACATGCTGCGCGAAGGCGAGCTAGCCATGCTGCGTGCCAAGCGCGCCGGCGCCGACCGCATCGAGATTTTCAATCCCGCCATGCGCGGCGAGGACGAGAGCAAGCTGCCGCTTGAAAGCGAGCTGCGCAAGGCGCTGGAGCGGCAGCAGATCGCCGTGCTCTACCAGCCGATCACCCGGCTCGCGTCCAATCAGCTTGCCGGTTTCGAGGCGCTGCTGCGCTGGGACCATCCGACGCGCGGCCGGCTCGGCGCCGACGATTTCATTCCGCTCGCCGAGGAATCCGGGCTGATCGTCGAGCTCGGTAGCTATGTGCTCGGCCAGGCGCTGGAGGAGGCGAGCCGCTGGCACAAGGTGTTGCCGCGCGACCGCGATCCGCTGTTCGTCAGCGTCAATGTGTCGAGCCGCCAGCTGTTCCGCCAGGACATGGTGCAGGAGATCAGGCTGATGCTGGCGCGCGAGGCGGTGCCAAGGGGCACGCTCAAGCTCGAGATCACCGAGTCCCTGGTCATGGAGAATCCCGAGCGCGCGGTCGAGATCCTCACCTGGCTCAAGACCTTCGGCGCGAGCCTCGCGCTCGACGATTTCGGCACCGGCTATAGCTCGCTGAGCTATCTGCACCGCTTCCCTTGCGACACCATCAAGGTCGACCGCTCGCTGGTGCGGGACAGCGGGCTCAACGGCTCGACCCCGCTGATCCTCCGCTCGGTCATCGCGCTGGCGCATGAGCTCGGCAAGGAGGTGGTGGCGGAGGGCGTCGAGACGCAAGCCGACGCCGCCTATCTCCGCTCGATCGGCTGCGAATACGGCCAGGGCTATTATTACGGTGAGCCGATGGCGGCCAAGGACGTGGCGAGCCTGCTTGCCGCGCTCGCCAGCCACCGCAAACGCCGCGAGCGCGAGCGCGCCCGCGCGCCGGAAGCGCCTAAGGGATTGGAAGTGCAGGTTGGTGGCGCCGCGCCTTTGACCGCGTTGCCGGGCCCGGGAACCGTGCCGTCTGCCTCTTAAGCGTGGCCTGAATCGTTGACCAACCGGAGCGGATCGATACCGATCTTGTTCAAGGCGCGGGTATATTTGCGGTCGACCTCGGGATCGAAGATCAGGGCAGGGTCGGCCGGGCAGTTCAGCCAGCCATTGGCATGGATCTCGGTCTCGAGCTGCCCTGGCGCCCATCCGGCATAGCCGAGCGCCAGCAGCGCCTTGTCGGGGCCGCTGCCCTTGGCGATGTCGCGCAGGATGTCGATGGTCGCGGTGAGACAGACGGTCTCATCGATCGGCAGCGTGCTCTCCGCCTTGAAATAATCGGCGCTGTGCAGCACGAAGCCGCGCCCGGTCTCGACCGGGCCGCCGAGATGCACCGCCATGCCGGTCAGCCCCGCCGGCAGCCTGATGCGATCTTCCGGCGGCACGATGTTGAGCTGCTCCAGAAGCTCGGTGAAGCTGATATTCGGCGCGCGCTGATTGATGATGATGCCCATCGCGCCGTCGGCGGAATGCGCGCACATATAAATGACGGAACGGGCAAAGCGCGGATCGCCCATGGCCGGCATGGCGATCAGCAACTGGCCGTCGAGATAGCTGCCGGGCTGGGCCTTTGGACGTGCGCTGCGAGCTGACATGTTTAGAGAGTACAGCCTTTGTGCGGCTTGAAAAGGGGCATTGCTGCATTAACGCAAGACGCGGCATTTTCGTCGCATTGTGCCTCACGAAAGAGTGAGACTTTGCTTCCCGCTTGAAGTCGCGCGGCTTCCGTCTTGCCGCTAGAGTTGCGCCCCGCGAACCAATCTCGGACACGACGATGCGATTTGCCTTGTTTCAGCGCCACTCCACGCCTGCTGCATCCGTTTTCATTACTGCCGCGATCTTAGGCATCGGCGCGGCAAGCGCCGCTGTCGCCGCGATGACGAGCGCGTCTCCTTGGGTCACCTCGAACGGCTCCAAGGTGCGGCTCGTGTCGGGCACCGTCGAGCTTGACGGGACGCCGGCGCTGATCGCCGGCGTGCAGCTCCGCATGAACTCCGGCTGGAAGACCTATTGGAAGAATCCCGGCGATTCCGGCGTGCCGCCAAGCTTCGACTGGACCGGGTCGAAGAATTTGAAACAGGCCGACCCGCTCTACCCGGCGCCGCACAGCTTCGCCGAAGCCAACGGCACGGCGATCGGCTATGACGACGAGGTGGTCTTTCCGGTCAAGCTCACGCCGGAGCGGGAAGGGGAGCCGATCGAGCTGAAGCTCGCTTTCTCCTACGGGCTCTGCAAGGATCTCTGCGTTCCCAATGACGTGAGCCTCGACCTCGTGCTGTCGCCCGCGATCGGCAAAGGCGATGCGGCACTGATCGAGAGCTTCCTCGCCCGCGTGCCGAAGCAAGGCAAGAAAGGCCTGTTGCCGGAAGTGAGCGCCGTCGAGGCGAAGCTCGACGCCAACCCGCCTGAGCTTATCGTCGATGCCGCCTTTCCGCCGGGCGCGGCGGCGACCGATCTCTTTATCTATGCGGGCGATGTGTTCATTCCGGCGTCGAAGCCGCTCGCTCCGCTCGATGGCGGCAAGCAGCGCTTCGCCATTATTTTCGCCACGCCGTCCGAAGCCGCCGCCGTCAAAGGCAAGACCTTGACGTTGACGCTCGTCTCCGACCAAGGCTCGACCGAGACCATCTGGACGGTGGAGTAGGAGGCTCGCTTGGCCGCGGCCGTGCGAAGCCGGTATGGTGCGCGCCGATAAGCGCGTTCAGGAGAGAGCATCGACCATGACCATCGCCATTGGAGACCGCTTGCCCGACGCCACGTTCAGGGTCATGGGCCCCGACGGGGTCAAGACATTGAGCACGAGCGATGTGTTCGGCGGCAAGAAGGTCGTGCTGTTCGCGGTGCCCGGCGCCTTCACGCCCACCTGTCATCTCAAGCATCTGCCGGGTTTCATCGAGAGCGCCGACGAGTTCAAGCAGCTCGGCATCGACACGGTGGCCTGCGTCGCGGTGAACGATCCCTTCGTGCTCGGCGCCTGGGCCGACGCCTCTGGCGGCAAGGGCAAGGTGCTGTTCCTGTCCGACGGCAATGCCGAGTTCACCAAGCAGATCGGCATGGACTTCGACGGCAGCGGCGTCGGCCTCGGCATCCGCTCCAAGCGCTACGCCGCCCTGGTCGAGGACGGCGTGGTGAAGGCTTTGAACGTCGAGGACTCTCCCGGCGTCGCCGTCGAAAGCACCGCCGCCAAAATCCTCGAGCGGCTGTAAGCCGTCACACGTCGTCGTTGTTGCGTCTGCGGTGGGGAGGGAGGAACGGCTCCATGCCCTCGCGGGCGAGCTCGTCGGCGCGCTCATTCGCATCGTGGCCGACATGGCCCTTGACCCAGTGCCAGCGCACGACGTGGCGGGCGGCGGCCCGCTCGAGCCGCTCCCATAATTCGGCGTTCTTCACCGGCTTCTTGTCTGCCGTGCGCCAGCCGTTCTTCTTCCAGCCCTTGATCCAGCTGGTGATGCCGCCGCGCAGATAGTTCGAGTCGGTATAGAGGTCGATGTCGGACGCGCCCTTCAGCGCCTCCAGAGCCTCGATCGCCGCGGTCAGCTCCATGCGGTTATTGGTGGTGAGCTGCTCGCCGCCTTTCAGCTCCTTGCGATGCGCTCCGGATTCGAGGATCACGCCCCAGCCGCCTGGCCCCGGATTGCCGGAACAGGCGCCGTCGGTATGGATGACGACTTTTGGCCGCTCCGCCATGTCAGGTCCCGAGTCCGTAATCGCGATAGGACTTCACCCGCTGGTGGAACCTGAGCTTGCGCAGATATTCGTTGGGGTCCTTGGTCTTCACCAGCGCGTTCGCATCGGTGTTGATCAGGTCGTAGCTGCGGGTCAGCAGGAATCTTAGCGCGGCACCGCGGGCAAGCGTCGGCAGCCGATCGAGCTCAGGCTTGGTCAGCGGGCGCACGCCCTCATAGGCTTGCAGCATCGCCCGCGCCTTGGTGATGTTGAAACTGCCATCGGACTCGAAGCACCAGGCATTGAGGCAGACCGCCACGTCGTAAGCGAGCATGTCGTTGCAGGCGAAATAGAAGTCGATCAGGCCCGAGACCTTGTCGCCGAGGAAGAACACATTGTCGGGGAACAGGTCGGCATGGATCACGCCTTGCGGCAGGTCGTCAGGCCAGCGCTCTTCCAGATGACGCAGCTCCTTCTCGATCACGCCCGACAACCCCGGCTTGACCTTGTCGGCGCCGCCGCCGATCGAGGCGAACAGCGCGCGCCAGCCGGGCAGCGAGAGGCTATTCGCCCTGAACATGGGGAAGTCGGCGCCGGCGAGATGGAAATGCGCGAGCGCATCGCCGAGCCCCGCGCAATGCTCGATATTGGGCCGCCGCACCCATAGGCCGTCCAGGAAGGTGATGAGCGCGGCGGGGCGTCCCGCCAGCTCCTTCAGCGCGCGGCCCTCGCGGTCCTTGACCGGCAGCGGGCAGGAGATGCGGCGCGAGGCGAGATGCTCCATCAGCCCGAGGAAATAGGGCAGGTCCTCGCGCTTCACCCGCTTCTCATAAAGCGTGAGGATGTAGCGCCCGCTTTCGGTGTGGACGAGATAGTTCGAGTTCTCGACGCCCTCGGCGATGCCCTTGAACGAGGTCAGCGCGCCGATCGCATAGCTGCCGATGAAGGCATCGAGCTCCTCGTCAGAGACGTCGGTATAGACGGCCATTTAGAGCGCCGGCATCTCTCTGAGCTCGCGTGGCAGCTTGAAAGCGATGCTTTCTTGCGCCGTGGTGACGGTCTCGACCGTCGCCGCGTAGCGCACCTTGAAGGCGTCGATGATCTCGTCGACCAGCACCTCCGGCGCCGAGGCGCCGGCGGTGACGCCGAGCCGCCTGATGCCGCTGAAAATATCCCAGTCGATCTCGGCCGCGCGCTGGATCAACACCGCGTAGGCGCAGCCGGCGCGCTCGGCGACCTCGACCAGGCGCAGCGAATTGGAGCTGTTGGGCGAGCCGACCACGATCATGCGGTCGCAAGCAGGCGCGATCCGTTTCACCGCCTCCTGGCGGTTGGTGGTGGCGTAGCAGATATCGTCCTTGCGCGGCGTGATCATGCGCGGGAAGCGGTCTTTCAGCACGCCCACGATCTCCTTGGTGTCGTCGACCGAAAGCGTGGTCTGGGTGATCACCGCGAGCCTGTCGGGGTCGCGCGGCGTGAATGCCCGCGCATCGTCTGCCGTCTCGATCAGATGCACCACGCCGTCCGGCAATTGCCCGGTGGTGCCGATCACCTCGGGGTGTCCGGCATGCCCGATCAGCAGGATCTCGCGGCCCTCGCCGAACTGCCGCTCGGCCTCGACATGCACCTTCGAGACCAGCGGGCAGGTGGCATCGAGATAGAACAAATTGCGGGATTTGGCCGCCTCGGGGACGGCTTTCGGCACGCCATGGGCCGAAAATACGATCGGCGCGTCGGTATCCGGGATTTCGTCCAATTCCTCGACGAAGATGGCGCCCTTGGCCTTGAGGCTCTCCACCACGTAGCGGTTATGGACGATTTCATGGCGCACATAGACGGGCGCGCCATATTTGGCGAGCGCGAGCTCGACGATCTGTATGGCGCGGTCCACCCCGGCGCAGAAGCCGCGCGGTGCCGCGAGATAGATGGTGAGCGGAGGGCGGTCGGAATGCCGCCCATTGGCCTTGATCGAGCCGGTCATCTTGGTCCCGGAGAAAACGTGCATCTGGCCGCTAGCGGGGCCAGTCTAGCCTTGTCGCGCCTGACGACTACGGATAGTTTGGCGCGCAAAAGCAAGCAACCGGCAACTCACGGCATTTCAAAGCAATTCTTAGATCGAGCCCGGCATATCAGGCGGGGAAGCCTGGCATGTCAAGCCGAGGACGGGGTCAGGTGAAGCGTAGCGGCGATCTTTGGTGGCTGACTCCATGCGCCCTGACCGGGCTCATCGCCGCCGCTTTGTTTGCCTCCGGCTGCGCCGTCTCGAGGCTTTCCAATCCGTTCAAATCGGGCGACGAGGACGCTTCCGCTTCCGCCGTCAACGAAAACCGGCTGCTCGAGACCGCCAAGGCCGATACCGGCACCGACATGCCCACCGGCGCCAGCACCCATTGCCCGCAAGTCGTGGCCTGGCCGCGCGACCGCCTGCTCACCGTCTACGAGCCTGGCCATGTGGGCGAGCAGAACGCGGTCGTGCATCGCGGCGAGATCACCAAGATGGCGCGCGAGTGCCAGCTTTATTCGGATCGGGTGATCGTCAAATATGGCTTTGCCGGGCGGGTGCTGACCGGGCCGAAAGGCGGGCCCGGCTCCGTGACGCTGGGCGTGGACATCCGCGTCGACGGCGCCCAGCGCAACACGCTCGCCACCGACAAGATGAAGATCACCACCACGATCCCGGCCGGCGCTCCGGCCGGTTATTTCTCGATGGTGCGGGAGATTGCCTTCCCCATCGTGGTCGGTACGCGGCCCGAGGACTACAAGATCTTCGTCGCCTTCGACCGCAACGTCCCCAACGCCGGGTAGGGCACGAATCGCCCGAAGCCCGCCTTGTTGGCGAGCAAGCACGCTTGGGCAAACTCCGACAATCCGCGGAATTGATGGGTTGCTCGGGGCTTCCTGCCCCGCTGTTTCCACTTTGATGCCAAGAAATGGGCCCGGGGTGCTGCTAGACCCGTGTCGGGGCAGGGGGAAATCGTAACAGGCTAGCGAGTCTTCATGGGGGAACCCAAGCTTCGACCTGATGCCCCAAGGTTGAGTGCGAGATATCCCGCCGGCGTCCTGGCGAACCCCGAGCCGATCGCGCAGCGATTTGCCCATACGGCGGATTTGCGCCAATCGGCTTTGCGCGCAGCCGAGCCGTCGCGCGCATCGGCGCGCAGAAGAGCCACGCGCCGCACCGCGCGAAGCGACCGCTTCGGCCGAAGGCAGATCGGCGGCTCGCACGCGCTGGCTGATTGCCGGACTCATCCTCGCGCTCATCGCAAGTGTTATTGCCGGGTCTCTTTGGTTTGGCGGGTCACGATCGCCTGAGAGTTCTCAGCCCCGAGCCGCTAACTCCATCGGCCGTCCTCACCATCCCCGACAGGATCAAGGCCGTCGCCGGTGAGTCCGTCAGCTTTCCGATTGCGCTCGATGGCACTGACGGCGTGCCGTCGCGCAGCGCCATCGCGCTACGGGGGCTGCCGCAGGGAAGCAATTTCTCGGAAGGTCGCCCCTATGGCGAAAGCGAGTGGACCCTAAGGCCGGATCAGATCGGCGATCTGGCTCTCGTCCTGCCGGTCAGCGCGAAGGGTGAGTTCAAGCTCGGCGTCGCGCTGATTGCCCCTGACGACAGCATCGTTGCCGAAGCCGAGACGTTGCTCGAAATAGCACCAGCCCCGATCCGGGCCGAGGCGGCTGCGACCGAGCCAGGCAGCAGCGTCGCGCCTGAGGCCGGTGAAGCAACGGCGGCCGTTCCGGATGACGGTGAAGCAGCGGCGTCGGCGGTCGCTCCGGAAGCAGGAGACGAGGGCGCCGCGCCGGACGAGAAGCCCGTTTCCATGGAAGCGGCAGCCACGCCCTCCGCCGAGATTCCATCCGAGAGCGGAGCGCCGACGGTCGAGGCTGCGTCCGGTGGCAGCCAACCCAACGCGGAGGGCCAAGCCGAGGCCGGCAAGAACGCGTTGGGCACGGTTCAGCCCTCCGTCTTCGTCAACATGCGGGACGCGCCGTCGTCGTCGGCGCCGGTGCTCGGTGTGATCGCCAAAGGCGCCACGCTTCCGGTCCTCGACCGCAAGCACGGATGGGTGCAGGTGACGGACCCCGAGAGCGGCAAACAGGGCTGGATCTACAGGGGCCTCCTCGTCGGAGAGGCCAAGCCGGACCAGCGGATAAGGCGCGTGGCGCCGCCGGATGCCGAGCCGAAATCGGAATCGTTCTGGGGCAGAATGGGGCGCTGGCTGACGCCGGGCTAGTTCAACTTGCCCTTGAGCGCGGCGATGCCTTGGCTGACGAGCTTGTCGGCGGCTTCGGGGGTCAGCTTGGCGGCGATCACCGTCTGCGCCGCGGTCACGGCGGCCTCGGCGGCGGCGGCGCGCACCTCGCGCAGGGCTTCCACCTCGGCGCGGGCGATCTTCTCCTCGGCAAGTTTCATACGCCGCTCGAAATGCTCCTTCATCGAGCGGCGGGTCTCTGCGGCGAGGATCTCGGCCTCCTTGGCGGCCAGGTCGATGATGCCTTTGGTTTCCTTCACCACGTCGCCCTGCTTGCGGCGATAATCGGCGAGAACTTTCTCGGCCTCCTCGCGCAAGCGCTTGGCCTCTTCGAGTTCCTTGGCGATGGCCGCGGCGCGGGCGTCGAGCGCTGAGGCGATCTTCTTGTGCACGCCGAGATAGAGCACGACGCCGACGAACAGAAAGAACGATACCGCGACCCAGAATTCCGGCTCGAAGATGAATTCCATGGCGTTAGTCTTTCCGCGCGGCCGCGACCGCCTTGTCGATCTCAGCCTTGGCAGGGGCGATGCCGATCAGCTGGCGCACGATGTCCGCCGCCACGTCGGCTGCCACAGCATTCACGTCGCGCATGGCTGAAGCCTTGGCCGCCTCGATGCGCGTCTCGGCCTCGGCGCCCCGCTTGGCGAGGTCGGCGTCGAGATGGGCGCGCTCGGCGGCCGTCTCCGCTTTCAGCTTGGCGCGGCCTTCCTCGACGATGGCATGCGCCTTCTGCTTCGCCTCGGCGAGAGCCTGCTCGTAAGCGGCGATCGCCTCCTCGGTCTGCCGCCGGAGCTTTTCGGCCTCGGCGAGGTCCTTGGCGATGTGGGCGGCGCGCGCGTCGATCACCGAGCCGATGCGCGGCAACGCCACTTTCGCCATCAGCAGATAGAGGATGGCGAAGGTGATCAGGAGCCAGATGAGCTGGGGCCCCCAGTCGAGCGGATTGAGCTGCGGCATGGTCGCTTCCCGCTAGCCGGAAACGGTTCCGGCAGGCCTAGAACACGAACAGGATGATCAGCGCCACCACCAGGCCGAACAGGCCGGTGGCCTCGGCGAGGGCGAAGCCGAGCAGGAGGTTGGCGAACTGCGACGGCGCGGCCGACGGGTTGCGCAAAGCCCCTTGCAGATAATTGCCGAAGATCGTGCCGATGCCGATGCCTGCGCCGACAAGCGCGATCGAGGCGAGGCCCGCGCCGATCAATTTTGCTGCTGCTGGATCCATGACTTCTCTCCTTTGGAACGATGATGGTTCGAATGGCTAATGATGCATATGCAGGGCGTCGTTGAGATAGATGCAGGTCAGAATGGCGAACACATAGGCCTGCAAGAACGCGACCAGGATCTCGAGGCCGGTGAAGGCCACCATGAAGGCCAGCGGCGCCCAGCCGCCGAGAAAGCCGAGCGCCACGACGAAGGCGCCGAACACTTTCAGCATGGTGTGGCCGGCCATCATATTGGCGAACAGCCGGACCGAGAGCGAGATCGGCCGTGTCAGGTAGGAGATCACCTCGATCACCACCAAGAGCGGCAGCATCACCACCGGCACGCCCGACGGCACGAAGAATTTGAAGAACTTCAACCCGTGCTTCCAGAAGCCGATCAGCGTCACGCCGAGAAAGATGAAGGCGGCGAGCGCGAAGGTGACGATGATGTGGCTCGTCACGGTGAAGGAATAGGGCAGCATGCCCAGCATGTTCAGCGTCAGCACGAACATGAACAGAGTGAAGACGAAGGGGAAATATTGCATCCCCGAGGTGCCGACATTGTCGCGCACCATATTGGCGACGAACTCGTAGGACATCTCGGCGACGGATTGCAGCCGGGTCGGCACCAGCGCGCGGCCGCGCATGGCATAGACGGTGAAGAGAGTGATGACGCACGCGGCGATCACCATGAACAGGGCTGAGTTGGTGAAGGAGGCGTCGAAACCGAACAGCTCGAGCGGGATCAGCCGCTTGATCTCGAACTGATGCATCGGGTTCGGCAGGCCGCCGGCGGCGCCGCCGCCATGCTCGGCCCCGTGCCCTGCTTCTTCCGCGGCGTATGCTGCCTCGATCACTGCGAAATGCCCTTGAGTCTAGTCGTCGTCATCATCCGCTACGCTCGGCAAGTCCTTGGTCGATGGCGCTTCCGCCTGCATGCGCTTGGCGGTCCGCACCACGTTCATGATCCCCGCGGTGGCGCCGAGCCCGAGAAACACCACCATCAGCAACGGCGCCGTACCGAGCCACCGGTCGAGCGCCCAGCCGATGAAACCCCCGATCGCCACCCCGGCCACCAGCTCGATGCCAAGCCGCATCGCTTGGCCGAGCGCGGCACCCTGGCCTTGCGGGCCCGGCCTCGGGGCCGGTGCATGCCGCGCCTGAGCCTCCGCCAGCTGCTCGCCAAGATCGTCGAGCCTCTGCCGAATGGTTCCGGCGTCACGGCCGCCTGGCTTGCGGCCGGACTTGTTTTCGGCTCCGGCCATTGGCTTTGCTCAATTCCGGGAGAGCCTTCGGGACCGGCTGGTCCTTCAGCTTGGCGCGCACTTTAGTTTGGGATTCCGCCCTGTCAAGGAAGTCCGGGAGGCTGTAAGCCTTGGATTTCCGGCCCGCAAACGACCTGCGTCATGGCCGGGCTTGTCCCGGCCATCCACGATTTGAGTCTGCTGCATAGTCGAAATTCGTGGATGCCCGGACTCGCCGGGCATGACGACGGTTGTATAATCTAGCTCGCGTCGCGCAACCGCTCGGCGGTATCGAGATCGACCGAGACCAGCTGGCTCACGCCGCGCTCCATCATGGTCACGCCGAACAGCCGGCTCATGCGCGCCATGGTCAGCGGGTGGTGGGTGATGATGAGGAAGCGCGTATCGGTCTCCTTCGCCATCTCCTCCATCAGCCGGCAGAAGCGCTCGACATTGGCATCGTCGAGCGGCGCGTCCACCTCGTCCA
This sequence comes from uncultured Alphaproteobacteria bacterium, assembly GCA_963817175.1. Lineage (GTDB taxonomy): Bacteria > Pseudomonadota > Alphaproteobacteria > Rhizobiales > Methyloligellaceae > Methyloceanibacter. The sequence continues at coordinate 72,738 of CAWFNK010000018.1, read as the reverse complement.
GCACGCAGATCGGCGAGGGGTTGGTCAGGAACACGGCGAAGATCAGGGCCAGTGCCGTCAGCGCCTTCTCGCCGCCCGACAGCAGGGTCAGCGCCTGGGTGCGCTTGCCGGGCGGGCAGGCGAAGATCTCCAGCCCCGATTCGAGCGGATCGTCGGAATCGACCAGCTTCAGCTCGGCCATGCCGCCGCCGAACAGCGTCTTGAACAGCCGCCCGAAATGGCCGTTGACCGTATCGAAGGCCTCGAGCAGCCGCTTGCGCCCCTCGCGGTTGAGATTGGAAATGCCTTGCCGGAGCCTGACGATAGCTTCCTCGACATCGGCCTTCTCACGCTCCATCTCCTCGAGCTGCGCCGCAAGCTCGGCCTCTTCCTCCTCGGCCCTGAGATTGACGGCGCCGAGCCGCTCACGCTCGCCTTTCAGCTTCAGCAGCCGCTCCTCGACATCGGCCAGCGGCGGAATGGCAGCGCCAGGCTTCAACCCGGCGAGCGCCAGGCAGTCTTCCGGCATGCAGTCGAGCTGATCGCGGATCGCGCGCGCGGTCTCGCCGCGGCGCTCGCGCGCGGCTTCGAGCCGCGCTTCGTTGCGCGCCCGCGCCTCGCGCGCCTCGGCAAGGCGCTCCTGCACCTCGCGCAGCGCCTTCTCGCGGCCTTTCAACGCCGTCTCGGCAAGCGCCAGATCGTCGGCGGCCTTGGCCCGCTCGCGCTCGGCGGCGGCGATGGCATCGAACAATTTCATGCGCCGCTGCTCGATCTCGGCGGGGAGATTTTCCAGCGCGGCAAGATCGGCGCGGGTCTCTTCCTCGCGCGCGCGGAGCGTCAGGATCTGCTCGCGCGCATTGGCGATGCGCTTTTGCCAAAGCTCCTCTTCCGCGCCGATCGCCTCCATGCGCTCCTGGCGGAGCCGCACCTCGCGCTCGAAGCCTTCAAGCGTGGCGTCGGCGCGTGCCGCGGCCTGGCGGCTCGCCGCCGCCTTGGTCTGCGCGGCTTCAAGTGTCGCTTCGAGCGCGGCGAGAGAAGCGAGCCCGAGCAGCGCGCTGGCGATGCGCGTGCCGTGCGATCTCTGCTCTTCGAGCCCGGCGCGGGTGTGGTTGAGCGCTTCGGCCAGCGCGCCGAGCTCCTTGTTGGCGGCTTGCGCCTCATGCTCGGCGGCGGCGATCTGATCGCGCGTCCGGTCGAGCTCGGCATGCGCCTGCTTGGCCTCCTGCCGCAGCGCCTTGGTCTTGAGCCCTGAAGCTTCGGCCCTGGCGATGGCCGCGGCAAGCTCGGCCGCGGTCTCGGCGGCCTGGCCTTGCGCTCTGGCTGAATCATTCTTGAGTGCCGTCAACCGGCTGCGCTCGACCAACCGCGCGCCGGCGGCGCTCGCCGTGCCGGCCTGGATGCTGTAGCCGTCCCAGCGCCAAAGATCGCCGTCCTTGGATACGAGCCTTTGCCCTGGCTTGAGCGCCGCCTGCAAAGCGCGCCCTTGCCCAGCCTCGACCACGCCGATCTGCGCCAGCCTGCGCGACAACACGGCCGGGCCCTTGACGAATTGGCTGAGCGGCGAGGCGCCGTCCGGAAGGCTCGGGTCGTTGCCGGCAGCCGATGTCAGCCGCCAATGCGAAGGCGCCGCCTCATCGCTCGCCGCATCGAGATCGTCGCCGAGCGCGGCGCCAAGCGCCTGCTCGTAGCCGCTCGTGACCTTGATCTCCTCCACGATCGGCGACCAGTCATGCGCGGGCGCGAGCAACTTCGTCAGCGTAGCAAGCTCGGTCTCGAGCTCCTGGCTCGCGAGCTTGGCTTCCGATGCGAGCGCGCGGGCCTTGGTTTCCGCGGCGCGGGCCTCCTCCTCATCGGCCTCGGCCGCTTGCAGCTCGGTCTCGATGCCTTGCACCGCGGCGGAAAGCTCGGCGAGGGCGGCGTTCAAACCGGCAAGCTTCGTCTCGCTGCCGCTCTCGGCCTCGCGCTTGGCAAGCTCCTGCTCGAGCTCGCCCATTTGCGCCTCGAGCCGCGCACCGCGCATCTCGATCTCGTTCTTTTCGCCGTCGAGCCGCCCGCGCTCGGCACGCGCTTCGGCCAGCGCCGTGGTCGCCAGGCGCAAGGCCTGCTCGGCGGCTTCGAGTGTCTCCTTGGCCCGTGCCGCCGCTTCGCGCAGTTGCGGCTCCTCGCGGTCGCGCGAGCTCGCCACGGCGAGACGGCGGCCCTCTTCGCCCAGCCCGCGCAGCATGCCTTCGGCCTCGGCGATATGCTCTTCCTCGCGGGCGAGATCGCGCGAGGCTTGCGCCAGCCGCGTCTCGAGCTCGGCCTGACGCGCCTTGGCGCGGGCCTCCTCGCGCTCCAGCGCATCGCGCTCGACGCTCAAGCGGTGCAGCACCGCCGCGCGCGCGGCCTCCTCGTCGCGTAAGGGTTGGAGCTTCTCGGCGGCCTCGGCCTGCTGGCGCAACGCCTCGCCCTCGGCCTTGGTCTCCTGCGCCACCTGGGAGAGCGCCTGCTGGAACGAGGCCTCCTCCTGCTCGACATGGGCGCAAGCGCCGGTCCAATTGAGATGATGCTGGAGCGCCTCGGCCTCGCGAATCTTGCCGGAGATCTCGCGATAGCGCTGCGCCTGGCGCGCCTGGCGCCGCAAAGCCTGCAATTGCGATGACAAGCTGGCCGATCAGATCGGCGAGGCGGGCGAGATTGGCTTCCGTCGCCTTCAAGCGAAGCTCGGCCTCGTGCCGGCGGCTATGCAGGCCGGCGATGCCCGCGGCGTCTTCGAGCACGCGGCGGCGCTCTTGCGGCGCGGAATTGACGATCTCGCCGATGCGGCCCTGGCGCACCAGCGCCGGCGAGCGCGCTCCGGTGGCGGCATCCTCGAACAGAAGCCGCACGTCGCGCGCGCGCGCATCCTTGCCGTTGACCTTATAGGCCGAGCCTGCCTCGCGCTCGATCCGCCGCGTCACTTCCAGCGTATCGCTGTCGTTGAACTCGGCCGGGGCTTTGCGGGCGCTGTTGTCGATGAACAGGGTGACTTCGGCGCTGTTGCGACCGGGGCGATTCTCCGAGCCCGCGAAGATCACGTCCTCCATGGCCGCGCCGCGCATGCTCTTATACGAGGTCTCGCCCATCGCCCAGCGCAGCGCCTCGAGCAGGTTCGACTTGCCGCAGCCATTGGGGCCGACCACGCCGGTCAGGCCCCGCTCGACCAGGAGCTCGGTCGGCTCGACGAAGGATTTGAATCCGAGAAGGCGAAGACGAGTGATCTTCACGTGCAGTTGCCCTTGAAAGTGTTGCGCTTGTCATTCCCGCCCAGGCGGGAATCCAGTGACCACGTCGACATCCAGATTTACAGAGACCTTGGGGTACTAGATCGCCCGGTCAAGCCGGGCAATGACAAAACCATGCGATCAAGACGGAGTTGCCGGCGGCGGGGCCTGCTCGATCATGGCCTTGATCTCGTCGAAGGTGACCTCTCCTTGCGCCTTGCGGCCATTGATGAAGAAGGTCGGCGTGCCGATCACGTTGAATTGCCGCCCCCGCTGCTTAACCTCCGTCAAGCCGTCGATAATGGTTTGATTCGAGAGGCATTTGTCAAACGTCTCGCGGCTCATTCCGCTCGATTTGGCCACCGAATAGATGGCGTCGGGGCGGACCTCCTGGCTCACCCATTCGCTCTGGCGGGTGAGGAACTGGTTCAACAGGAAGAAATATTTGTCCTCGCCCGCGCAGCGATTGACGATGGCCGCCGTTCCGGAGGTGCGGCCGATCGGGAACTCCCTGACGATGAAGCGCACCTTGCCGGTATCGATGAACTCCTTCTTCATCCGCGGGAACAGCGCCTTCTGGAAGTGCGCGCAATGCGGACAGGTGAGCGACACGTATTCGATGACGGTGACGGGAGCGTTTGGTTTGCCGAGCACGACGTCGCCAAGCGGTCCCCCCGCCATCAGCTCCGCTTGCGGCGGCACGTAGGTCGCCTTGTCGATCGGCGGCGCCGGGCCCATCGCGCCGCCGCCGCACCCGTAAAGGGCGAGCGCCAAGGCGATCGGCATCGACGCTGTTAGCCCTCGAAGCAGCATCGCCTGGCACCTACTGGCCTGAAGACCCTTCAGGCTTGCTCTCGCTTCCCTCGGGCGCCGGCGTTGCATCGCCGTCAGGCGCCGGCGTTGCGCCGCCCTCGGGCGCCGGCGTCGTGCCGGCTTCGGGCTTGGACTTGCCGGAAAGCGCCGTCTCGAAATCCTGAAGCGTGTGCTCGCCGGTCAGCCGCTTGCCGTTGACGAAGAAATGCGGCGTGGAATCGACGCCGAACTTCTCATTGCCGATCGCCCTGGTCTCGACGATCTTGTTGAACAGCTCCTTGTCGCCGACGCATTGATCGAACTTCTCCTTGGTGAAGCCGGCCTGCTTGGCGATCAGCAGCAGCTTCTCCTTGCCCTCGCCGCCCTGCACCGCCCAGGTCTTCTGCGTCTCGAACAGCGCGCCGACCATCGGGTAATAGCGATCGGGCCCGGCGCAGCGCGCGAGCATGAAGGCCGCGACGGCGAGCCCGTCCAAGGGGAACTCGCGCAGGATCAGCTTGGCCTGGCCGGTATCGATATATTTGGTTTGCAGCTCGGGCAGCACCGTGGTGTGGAACTGGGCGCAATGCGGGCAGGTCATCGAGGCATATTCGACGATGACATTGGGCGCGTCGGGCTTGCCGAGCACCATGTCCGGCAGTGGGCCTGGCGCCATCAGCTCGGCGAGGTCGGGATCCTTCTTCTCGCCGGTGCCAGTCGGGGCCGCTTTGGTGGCCTGCCAATAGACGAACGCGCCGACCAGCACGGCTGCCGCCGCCGCGCCGACAATGAACAACGTGTTCCTGCTGCCGGTTTCGCCCTTGCCGGGGGCGGCGTCATCGCCTGAGGACTTGCCCTTTGCCGCCTTGCCGGAACCGGCCGGGGCAGCCGTCTTTTTCTCGCTTTTCGCCACGCTTTTCACTCCACCTGATGGGATCCCTTAAAGCCGGGCCTACATTCGTTAAACACGCCCGTCCTGGCAAGAGCGACAAAAGGGCTTCAACCGCTTGTGAGCTTGGCGCGCGTGTTGGTGCCGAGCCGCAGCAACGCGGCGCGCAAGCCTCCATCTTCGATGGAAGCCGAGGCCGGCAGCGCTTCCGGGTCGATCGGCGGCTCGGACACGGGCCGGCGAGGGGCCTTGCGCAAGACCGGCGCCTGCAAGATGCGCATCTCGGCAATGGCGCGATAGCCGAAATAGGCGTTCACCCGCTCGAGGATCTGGCCCGAGCGGTGCTGCACCTCGATAGCGCGCGGGCCTTCGACGCGGAGCACCAGAGTCGCGCCTTCGTCGCGCCGTCCTTTGGGCGGGGCCGGCACCTCGGACTCCTCCCGGCGCCTCGGCCAGACCACGCGGTCAGGCATGGTGAACTGGGCGAGATCGGCGCCGACGATTGTGCCCCACTCGCTCAACAGCGAGGTGGTGGCAAAACCCCGCGCGCGCGCCGAAGCATCGAGCGCGGCTGCCGCATAGGCGCCGATTGGCCGCGCCGCTGCCGCTCCTCGTGCCAAGGCTCTGCGCTGTTTGTCGTCCATGGTCTCGAGCGAAATGGTGGAGCGATCGCTTGCTCCGCTTGCTTCGTCTCCCCCGAGCTTACACCATGGCCGGAACGGAAGCGCGGCGGGAGTTGGCTTTATGCAGAGGCGCGCGGCAGCACGGACCGGCGGGGAGGGAACGAGCATCGCCGCTGCCGTGCTCGCCTGGTACGACCGCGAGCGCCGCCTCCTGCCCTGGCGGGCCGAGCCGGGGGAGGCTCCCGACGGTTACCGCGTCTGGCTGAGCGAGATCATGTTGCAGCAAACCACCGTCAAGGCGGTGCTGCCGCGCTACGACCTGTTCCTGCGCCGCTGGCCGGACGTGACGGCGCTGGCGCGGGCCGAGCTTGGCGAGGTGCTCGCCGCCTGGGCCGGGCTTGGCTATTACGCCCGCGCGCGAAACCTGCATGCTTGCGCGCGCGTCGTGGCTGAGCGCGGCGGCAAGTTTCCCGAGGATGAGGCCGGACTGCGCAAGCTCCCCGGCATCGGCGACTATACCGCCGCGGCCATCGCGGCAATCGCCTTCGGCAAGCGGGCCACGCCGGTCGACGGCAATATCGAGCGCGTGGTTGCGCGCCTCTTCGCCGTGACGACGCCGCTCCCCGCCGCCAAGGCCGAGATCAGGGCGCTGGCCGAGACGCTGACACCCGACGACCGCGCCGGCGACTTCGCGCAGGCGATGATGGATTTGGGTGCCACGATCTGCACGCCGCGCCGCCCGGCTTGCGGCCTATGTCCGGTACGGCCGGACTGCCGGGGTTACGCCGAGGGCATTGCCGAGGCGCTGCCTTATCGCGAAGAGAAAGGCGAGCGCCCGGTGCGGCGCGGCGCGACCTTCGTCGCAATCCGTCCGGACGGCGCCGTGCTGCTGCGCGAGCGGCCGCTGCGCGGCCTGTTGGGCGGCATGCTGGAGACCCCGTCATCGCCCTGGGAGGAGACCGGGCCCAACGGAAATTCCGTTCGCGGATACGCGCCGCTCACGGCCGCGTGGCGAGAGGTCCCCGGCCTGGTCGAGCACACTTTCACCCATTTCCATCTGGAGCTTTCCGTCTATCGCGCCGAGGTCGGCCCTGACGCTGAACCGAACCGCGCCGCACAGCCCGAGCGCTGCCGCTGGCTCAAGCCACGCCAGCTTGCCGGCGCGGCGCTGCCGTCGGTGATGCGGAAAGTGCTGCTGCACGCGCTTGAAGGGGCGCGCGTCAGCCCCGCGGTTCGAGCTTCGCCCGCGCCGCCTCGCGCAAGGCGTCGATCGGCTTGAGGCGCCCCTCTGCCTCGTAATGCCAGAAGGTCCAGCCATTGCAGGCGAGCGCGCCTTGCACATGCGCGCCGATCTTGTGGATCGAGCCTTGCGCACTGCCGCAAGCGATCGAGCCGTCGGCGCGCACTTTCGCCTCGTGCTGCGCGCCGGAATCGTAGAGCACCGTGCCGGGAGAGATCAGCCCAAGCTCGACCAGGGCGCCGAACGGGATGCGCGGCTCGCCGCGTTTGCCCTTGGCGACTTGCAGCGAATCCTTGTCGAGCGGCGCGAGCGCCTCAAGCCGCGCCGTTCGCCGCCTCGGCATAGCTCGTCTCGCGCTCGATGCCGATGAAATGCCGGCCGAGCCGCTTGGCGGCGACCGCCGTGGTCCCTGAGCCGAGGAACGGGTCGAGCACGACATCGCCCGGATGGCTCGACGCCAGCAGGATGCGATGCAGCAGCGCCTCGGGCTTCTGCGTCGGATGCGTCTTGCGCCCGCATTCCTCGCGCAGGCGCTCGGACCCCGAGCAGATCGGGAACAGCCAGTCGGAGCGCATCTGCAAATCCTCGTTCAGAGCCTTCATCGCCTCGTAATTGAAGGTGTAGCGCGCCTTGGGTCCCATCGACGCCCAGATCAGGGTCTCATGCGCATTGGTGAAGCGCCGCCCGCGAAAATTCGGCATGGGGTTCGACTTGCGCCAGACCACGTCGTTCAGCACCCAGAAGCCGAGATCCTGGAGGATCGCGCCGACGCGGAAGATGTTGTGATAGCTGCCGATCACCCACAGGCTCGCCGAGGGCTTCAGCACGCGGCGGCAGGCCGAGAGCCAGTCGCGGGTGAAGGCGTCGTAAGCGGCGAAGCTGCCGAACTTGTCCCAGTCGTCGTCGACCGCGTCGACCCGGCTATTGTCGGGCCGGAAAAGCTCGTTGTTGAGCTGGAGATTGTAGGGCGGGTCGGCGAACACCAGATCGATCGAGGCTTCGGGAAGGAGCGCAAGCTCCTCGATGCAGTCGCCGACGATGATCCTGTCGAGCGGGAGCTTGGCTGCCCGCTTATCCCCCACACCCATGACACCACTCGAGTTACGCAGTTACTGCACGCACCTCGCTAGCCGGCGAGGCAGGGCCATGCTGCGCGACTTAGGGTAAAGGCGGGCTTAATCGTCGAGAGTTGGCTTGGCTCACCGCGCGTGGCAAAACCGGCAGGGACGCTGGGCTTCGAGGGATCAAGCGATGCCGCCGGGCTTTCATCGCCGGGAGATGCTGCATGTGGCGCTTGGGCTCGCAGCTTTGCCGCTGATCGGCGGCCGGGCTCTCGCGCGTGACGAAAGGGAAGGGCGGAACGCCATGGCCAAGGACATCGTGATGATCCACGGCGCCAATGAAGGCGGCTGGTGCTTCGACACGTTCAAGACGGTGTTCGAAGGCCTCGGTTGGACCTGCCACACGCCGGACTTGATCGGCCACGGGACGAAGGGCGCCGACGCCGCCAAGACCCTGGTTGGGGTCGGCATGGCCGACTATCGGGCGGAGCTCGAGGCTTTTCTCAAGACGCTGCCGCCGAAGCCGGTGCTGCTCGGCCATTCCATGGGCGGCGTGCTCGCCCAGCAGCTTGCCGCCGAGGGTCTGGCCAGCGCGCTGATCCTGATCGCGCCCGCGCCGCGCTCGGGCATCCTGCCGCCGACCGATGCGGAGAAGCAGCTCGACCAGGACCTGATGGCGCTCGGTCCGTATCTGGAAGACGATCATCAATCCGGATTTCGCCATGGCCCGCATCTACACCTTGAACCGCGTGCCGGAGGCCGAGCAGCGCGCCGTGTTCGATAAATTCGGGCCTGAATCGGGCCGGGCCTTCTTCGAGCTGTTCTTCTGGATGTTCGATCAGACGGGTGCGACGGTGGTCGACACGAATGCCGTGCGCTGCCCGGTGCTGTGTTTGGTCGGCGCCGACGACAAGATCGTCTCGCCGCAAACGGCCCGTGCCACGGCGGCGCGGCTATCCCGGCGCAACCTTCTGGGAGCTCGAGGGCCACGGCCACATGCTGGTGCTTGAGCCCGGCGCCGAAGACAATCGCGCGCCGCATCGCCGACTGGATCCCGGCTTAAGTGCCTTCGCCGATCTCTTCAGGAATTGGCGGCTCGGTGCCGGTCTGGAGCAGCCTGAGCGCTCGCTCGATCGGCGAGAAGGAGCGGCGGTGATGCGTGCACACGCCGTGCTTCTTGATGGCCGCCGCATGCTCCGGCGTGCCGTAGCCCTTGTTGCTGTCCCAGGCATAGCGGCGATAGCGGCGCGACAGCTTCACCATCAGCCGGTCGCGCGTGACCTTGGCGATGATCGATGCCGCCGCCACCGAAAGCGACAGCCCGTCGCCGCCGACGATTGCCCGCGCCTTGCAGGGGAAGCGACGGGGAACGATGTTGCCGTCGATCAGCGCCGAGCCGGCCGGCACGCCAAGCCGGCGATAGGCCGCGCGCATGCCCCATAGGCTCGCTTGCAGAATGTTGTCGCGGTCGATCCGCTTCACCGGGCCGATCACCACCGACACGATCGAGGTCGCCATGATCGCCTCGTAACGATCCGCGCGCGCCTCGGGCGTCATGAGTTTCGAATCGTTGAGGCCTTCGGGGATGCGGTTGGGATCGAGAATCACCGCCGCGACCACGACAGGCCCGGCCCAAGGACCGCGGCCGGCCTCGTCGATGCCGGCAACCGGGCCTTGATATTGGTCCATCATCGCCGCTTCGAGATCGAAGCTTGGCGCGGGGATAGGCAGCTTTTCGGCGGGCAGTCCCATGGCAGGGGACTTTCGCGCAAACGCCGCGCAGATTGCAACTCGTTCGGGGAGGGCGCCCCGCCCAGCTGTGGAAAAAGGCTAGAACAGCGTGAGCTGCTGGCCCGGGAGCGAAGGCGGCGTGAACAGGTCCTTGCGCAGCTCGACCGAGCTTGCGTTGAGCCCGAGCCGCTCGGCGGCGAGCTCGAATCGGCGCCCGATCATCCAGGCATAGGGCCCGTCGCCCGTCATGCGCTCTCCCCATTTGGCGTCGTACAGCTTGCCGCCGCGGGTCGAGCGCATCAGCGACAGCACGCGCTTGGCGCGATCGGGGCAGTTCGCTTGCAGCCATTCGGTAAAGAGATCGCCGATCTCGAGCGGCAGCCTGAGCAGCACATAGCCCGCCTGACGCACGCCGGCGGCAGCCGCGCGCTCCAAGATGCGCTCCATCTCCATGTCGGTGAGGCCGGGAATGATCGGCGCCACCATGACCGAGCTGGGCACGCCGGCATCGACCAGCCTTGCAACCGTCTCGAGCCGCTTGTCCGGCGTGCTGGCGCGCGGCTCCATGGCGCGGGCGAGTTTCCGGTCGAGCGTGGTGACCGAAAGCGCCACCTTGACCAGCCCGCGCTCGGCCATCGACTTGAGAATGTCGAGATCGCGCAACACCAGAGCCGATTTGGTGACGATGCCGACCGGATGGTTGGCCGCGCTCAGCACTTCGAGGATGCGCCGCATGATGCGGTAGCGCCGCTCGATCGGCTGATAGGGATCGGTATTGGTGCCGATGGCGATGGTGCGGACCTGATAGCCGGGCTCCGCAAGCTCGCGCTCGAGCGCCTGTCCGGCATTGGTCTTGGCGAACAGCCTCGTCTCGAAATCGAGACCGGGCGACAGCCCGAGAAAGGCATGCGTCGGCCGCGCGAAGCAATAGATGCAGCCATGCTCGCAGCCCCGATAGGGATTGATCGAGCGGTCGAAGCCGATGTCTGGAGATTCGTTGCGGGTGATGATGCGCCGCGCCGGCACCTCCTGCACTTCGGTGGAAAGCGCCTCGAGCTCGCCGAGCGATTCCCAGCCGTCGTCGACGGGCTCATAGGCGATCGGCTCATAGCGGCCGCCCCGGTTGGTCTGGGCGCCCCTGCCATGCCGGCGGCCGGCGGCGACGCCTCCCGCCTCATGCGGAAAGCTCTCGGAATCGGCCGGTTTTCGCAGCGCGACGGACATGTTCACCATATAGGATGCCGGTAGGAACAAAGCAAGAACAAATCTGCGTGCCGTCAGGTGACGATTGCCGCATAACGGTCTCGCGCCTATAGGTTCCGCGCCATGATCTCGGTCATCATCCCGACCCTCAACGCCGAGCGCACGCTTGCGCATACCCTCTCGGCTCTCGTACCGGCCGTGGTCGAAGGCATTGTCCAGGAGGCGATCCTGGTCGATGGCGGCTCGAGCGACGAGACCTGCGCCATCGCCGAAGCCGCCGGCACGCATCTGATCGAGGCGCCGCGCGGGCGCGGCTCCCAGCTCGAGGCCGGCGCCCACCATGCAAAAGCAGACTGGCTGCTCTTCCTGCATGCCGACACGGTGCTCGAGCCCGGCTGGGCGGAAGAAGCGCAAAGCTTCATCGAGCGGGTCGAGAGCGGCAGGCGGCCTCAGGCCGCGGCGTCCTTCCGCTTCGCGCTCGACGATGACGGCCTCATGCCGCGCTTCGTCGAATCGCTGGTCGGCTTGCGCTGTAGCGTGCTCGCTCTGCCTTATGGCGATCAGGGCCTGCTCATCTCGCGCAATCTCTATAATCGTCTCGGCGGCTTCCGCCCGCTGCCTCTCATGGAAGACGTCGATCTCGTGCGCCGGCTCAGGCGCCGCGAGCTGGTGATGCTGAAATCGCGCGCGGTGACGAGCGGCGAACGCTACCGGCGCGAGGGCTATCTCGCACGGAGCTTACGCAATCTCGGCTGCATCTTGCTCTATTACCTTCGCGTGCCGCCACGGGTTCTCGCGCGGCTTTATGGCTAGGTCGGGCGCGCGGCGCCCGCGCCGGGCAGGTTACGCCAAGCATCTCGTCATCATGGCCAAGAGTCCGCATCTCGGCCGCGTCAAGCGACGGCTCGCGCGCGAGATCGGCGCTGTCGCCACGATCCGCTTCTATCGCAGCTGTTTGTCACACACCGCTCTGCGGGTCGCGCAAGACCGACGCTGGCGCCCGCTGCTTGCCGTCGATCCCGACCGCGATGTGGGAGCCGGCTTCGAGCCTTCGCGGAAGAAACTCCCCCGCATGAAGCAAGGCAAGGGCGACCTCGGTCAGCGCATGCGGCGGCTCTTCGCGGCGCTGCCGCCCGGCCCTGCAATCATCGTCGGCAGCGACATCCCCGCGATCGAGGCAGGGCATATCGCGCATGCCTTCAGGCTGCTCGGGCGCAACGATGCCGTGCTCGGGCCTGCCACTGACGGCGGTTATTGGCTCATCGGCTTGAAGCGCACACCAAGCCTGCTCGCGCCGTTCAACAGAGTCCGCTGGTCAAGCCGGCATGCCCTTGCCGACACGCTGGCAAATCTCAAAGGCAAGCGCGTCGCCTCCGCTGCGACGCTCTCGGATGTCGACAGCCAAGACGACTATCGAAACCTGCGCCGCTGCGCGCAGCGTCTGATTCTCCCGCCGGCCAATTGACGTCGCTTAACCCAGCTTTAAGGCGCTTCGGATAGTGGCTTGAAATAACGGGATAAGGGCTTCACTCGCATGCGCATCGCTTTGGTCGATCCCAGTCGCACGACTCGACTGATCGTCTCGCGCATGCTTGCAGCGCGCGGCCATGAGGTCCTTCCTTTCGCCGATGAGCGCGACGCGCTTGGCCAAATCAAAGCCGATCCTTGCATCGAAGCGCTGATCACCAGCGCCGAGCTCAAGCACATGTCCGGCGTCGAGCTTTGCTGGGAGGCGCGGCTGCTCGCCACCTGCCGCCGCCCGATCTATGTGCTGATGATGTCGACCCAGTACGATCAGCGCAGCCTGATCGAGGCGCTCGAACTCTGGCGCCGACGAATTCATCGGCAAGCCGCCTTTGGCCGAGGAGCTTTATGCCCGGCTCCGCGCCGCCGAGCGGATTCTCTCCATGCAGCGCGAGCTGATCCGGCTCGCCACCATCGATCCCTTGACCGGCTTGAGCAATCGCCGCGGCTTCTTCGAGCAGGCGACGGAAGTTTGCGCCCGCGTCGCGCCGCCCAGCGGCAGCCTGTCGGCCATCATCCTCGATGTGGACAATTTCAAGCATATCAACGACTCCTACGGGCATGAAACCGGCGACGAGGCGATCTGCGCTTGTGCCCGCACCGCGTTCTTGACCGAGGCCGTGGTTGGTCGGCTCGGCGGCGACGAGTTCGCGCTTTTGTTGGAGGATCGTACCTTGCCGCAGGCGATCGAGGTCGCCGAAGACTTGCGCACCCGGCTTGCGGCCGAGCCCTTCGACACCGGCAAAGGCCGCATCACTCTCACCTGGAGCGTCGGCGTGAGTGAGGGGCGACCCGGCGATACCGTCGATCAGATTCTCGCAAGGGCGGATGCCGCGCTGTACGACGCCAAAGCCGGCGGCCGCAACCGCGTGGTTGGCGTCCATGCCGGTGTCCTGACTCGACCAGCCATTGTCACTGATGGGCTCGCCCGCGCCTCTTCGTTCTAGCTTGGAACCGCCGCCTTCTTAGCCTTCTTCTCATTGAGCCGAGGCATGATCTCGATGAAGGAGCAAGGCCGGTGACGATTGTCGAGCTGAGCTTTCAGGATGCCGTTCCAGGCGTCGGTGCAGGCCCCCGGCGAGCCCGGCACGCAGAAGATATAGGTGCCCCTGGCGAGCCCGCCGCAGGCGCGTGACTGCACCGTCGAGGTGCCGACCGTCTGATAGCTCAGCAGATGGAACAGCACCGAGAAGCCCTCGATCTCCTTCTCGAACAGCGGCCTCACCGCTTCCGGCGTCACGTCGCGCCCGGTAAAGCCCGTGCCGCCGGTGGTGATGACCACGTCGACTTGCGGATCCTTGATCCAGCGCTTCACCTGTTTGCGGATGGCTTTCGGATCGTCCTCAACGATGGCGTGCTCGGCGAGCTCGTGACCCGCTTCCTTGATCATGCTGACGAGCAGGGGGCCCGATTTGTCGGTCTTATGCGTGCGAGTGTCGGAGACCGTCAGCACGGCGATGCGCACCGGAATGAAGGGTCTCGTCTCATCGATGCGGTTCATGGCGCTTCCAGTTTCTCTTTGACTGACAACAGATCGCGCCAGACCAGCCGCTTGTGCTCGGGATTGCGCAGCAGGAAGGCGGGATGCAGCGTGGCGAGCGTGGGAATGTCGCGGCCGCCGCTTGCATAATTGAGCCACTTGCCCCTGAGCCGCATGATGCCCTCGGCCACGCCGAGGATGTTCTTGGCCGCCGCCCCGCCGAGCAGCACCAGCACCTGCGGCGACTTGAGCTCGATCTGCCGGGCGAGGAACGGCGCGCAGGCCTCGACCTCCTCCGGTGTCGGCGTGCGGTTGCCGGGCGGGCGCCAATAGACGGTGTTGGTGATGTAGACGTGATCCTCGGCAAGTCCGATCGCGCCAAGCATGCGGTCGAGCAGCTGGCCCGCGCGCCCGACAAAGGGTTTGCCGCTTAAGTCTTCGTCGCGGCCGGGCGCTTCGCCGATCAGCATGATGCGGGCATCGTCGCGGCCCCGCTTGAAGCACAGGCTCTTCGCCGTGCGCTTGAGCGCGCAGCCTTCGAAGCTGGCGACCATGGCCTCGAGCGCGGCAAGGGTACCGGCCTGGCTGATGTCGATCCGGGTCTCGCTCCCCGGAGCGGCGATAGCTGCCGCCGGGCGCGGCCGGGGCTGAACGCGCGGCGGGGAGGGTGAAGGTGTCGGCATGGATGCGGCAAAGCAGTCGACAGGGTAATCGCCGATCGCCTCGTCGGCGCCCATCGCCGCGTACCAGGCCAATAAGGCTTGAACCGTCTCTCGTTCCGTTGCAGTCATTCCGCTCACTTTTGGCGCTTCCGGCGCCTCACACCATATTGATGGATACTGGATTCCCGCCCTGACGGGAATGACCACTACCCTTAACGCCTGCCCGACTTGGAGCGAAGCCTTGAACGAAGCGCCCGAGCCAAAAGCGATCGCTGCCGAAGCCGTCGAGCGCGAGAGCATGGAGTTCGACGTCGTCATCGTCGGCGCCGGACCGGCTGGGCTGGCCGCCGCGATCAGGCTGAAGCAGCTTGCGTCCGAGAAGGGCAAGGAGCTGTCGGTCGTCGTGCTGGAGAAGGGCTCCGAGGTCGGCGCGCATATCCTGTCGGGCGCGGTGATCGATCCCGTGGGGCTCGACGCGCTCATTCCCGATTGGCGCGACAAGGGCTCGCCGCTCACCACCGAGGTCACCGCGGACAAGTTCTATTATCTGTGGAAGACCGGCGGCGTCCGCGTCCCGAACGTCTTCATGCCGCCGCTGATGAGCAATCACGGCTGCTATATCGGCAGCCTCGGCGCTCTGACCCGCTGGCTCGCCGAGCAGGCGGAGGGTCTCGGCGTCGAGATCTATCCGGGCTTCTCGGTCGTCGACGTGATTTTCGGCGCCAAAGGCGAGATCGAAGGCGTCATCACCGGCGACATGGGCGTCGCCCGCGACGGCAGCCACAAGGACAATTACACCCCCGGCATCGCCATTCTCGGCAAATACACGCTGTTCGCCGAGGGCGCGCGCGGCTCGCTCACCAAGATGCTGATCCGCAAGCTCGGCCTCGACGCCGAGTCGGGTCCGCAGAAATTCGGCATCGGCCTCAAGGAGCTGTGGGAGGTTCCGGCCGAGAAGCACAAGCCGGGCCTCGTCCAGCACACGATGGGCTGGCCCCTCGAGGACAAGACCGGCGGCGGCTCCTTCCTCTATCATTTCGGCGAGCGGCTCGTGTCGGTGGGCTTCGTCGTCCATCTCGACTACGCGAATCCCTATCTCAACCCGTTCAAGGAATTTCAGCGGGCGAAGACGCATCCTCTGATCGCCGAGCATCTGGTCGGCGGCAAGCGCATCGCCTATGGCTCGCGCGCTTTGACTGAAGGCGGCTATCAGGCGATCCCGCAGCTCGCTTTTGCCGGCGGCGCGCTGATCGGCTGCGCGGCAGGCTTCATGAACGTGCCGCGCATCAAGGGCAGTCACAACGCGATGCTGTCGGGAATGATGGCGGCGGAGGCGGCATTCGCCGCGATCGAGGCGGGACGCAGCCGGGACGTGCTCGAAGCCTATCCAAAGAGCGTGCAGGCAAGCTCGATGGTGAAGGAGCTGAAGAAGGTCCGCAACGTGAAGCCGCTCTGGTCGCGGCTCGGCACGCGTCTCGGCGTGATGTTGGGCGGTGCCGATATGTGGCTCAACACGATCTTCCCGTTCTTGACCCACACGCTGAAGCACAAGAAGGCCGATTACGCGACGCTTGCCAAGGCCGCGCAATCGACGCCGATCGACTATCCGAAGCCCGACGGCAAGCTCAGCTTCGACATTCTCTCCTCGGTGTTCCTGTCGGGCACCAATCACGACGAGAACGAGCCGGTGCATCTCGTGCTTGCCGACCCGTCGATCCCCATCGAGCGCAACCTCCCCGAATATGCCGAGCCGGCGCAGCGCTATTGCCCGGCGCAAGTCTATGAGGTGGTGATTGAGGGGGACCGCCAGCGCTTCCAGATCAACGCGCAGAATTGCGTCCACTGCAAAACCTGCGACGTGAAGGATCCGGCCCAGAACATTACCTGGGTGCCGCCTGAAGGCGGCGAGGGACCGAATTACGCCAATATGTGAGGCGTGGCGGCAATGTCGCGCCAATAGGCCACAAACCAGCCTCGTTTAGCCTTCAAGGAAGCTTTTGGTTTGTGACGAAGCCGAAAACCGCTTAACCTTTGGGTTGGGGATCATACGAACCGCGTTTTTTGGGGCGGCGTGATAGCCGAAGCCATATGAAAATTGTGCACCGTGCGGCTCTGCGCAAATTGGCGTGGAGCTCTCTCCTCGTTGCGGCGCTGGTCGCGGCGCCTGCTGCCTACTCGGAAGTCGCCTCCGAGAATCCCGAGGACTCGGGCACGCTGCTCGGCAACTATCTCTCCGGCCGTCTCGCTCGCGGCGATCACGACACGATCGCCGCCGCCGATTTCTATTCCAAGGCGCTTGCCGAGGATCCCGCCAATGAGATCATCCTGGAGCAGGCCTTCCTGCTCGAGGCGGCTTCCGCCCATTGGGACCGTGCCGTCGAGCTCGCCAAGGAACTGGTCAAGGCCGAGCCCGCGCACCGTATCGCCCGCTTCCTGCTCGGCATCGATGCCTACAAGAAGAGCAACTACAAGGAAGCCGACGAGCATTTCGCCGCCGCGCGCCAGGGCCCGATCGCCGATCTGACTTCGACGCTTGCCCGCGCCTGGGTGCAGGAGGCCGATGGCAAGCCCGACGAGGCCTTCGCCACGCTCGACAGTCTGAGCGACGCCGACTGGGCACAATTCTATCAGCGCTATCACCGTGCGCTGATCGCCGACATCGCCGGCAAGCATGACGTGGCACACCAGGCCTACGCCGCCGCCTTCAAGAAGAATCCCTCGACGCTCCGGGTCGCCGACGCTTACGCGCGCCATGCGGTGAACACCAATAACCGCAAGCTCGCCAAGCAGACGCTGAAGAGCCACATCGCCAAATCCTCGGGCCATCCGCTGTCAGAGGCTTTGCTCGCCGAGATCGAGGAGGGCAAGACCCCGCCGCTGCTCGTCGCCACGCCGAATGACGGCCTTGCCGAGGTGTTTTACGGCATCGGCGATGCGCTTGCCGGCGAGGGCGGGCTCGATATGGGCATCATCTTCCTCCAGTTCTCGCTCTACCTTAAACCCGACGCGCCGCTCGCTTACGCCGCGCTCGCGGAAGCCTACGAGAGCGCGAAGAAATACGAGCTGGAGATGCAGGCGCTCGACGAGATCAAGCCCGACTCCCCGCTCTGGCCGAACGCGCAGATCCAGAAAGCCTTCGCGCTCAACTCGATGGAACGGGTCGACGACGCCAAGGCTCTGCTCGAAGATCTGACGGCGAAGGACCCTAAGGACGTCCGTCCGCTCGACGCCCTCGGCAATATCCTGCGCTCGCATGAGCGTTACGGCGAGGCGCGCGAATTTTATACCCGAGCGCTCAAGCTGATCCCAAAGCCGACCAAGGACAATTGGACGCTGTTCTATTCGCGCGGCGTGTGCAACGAGCGGCTGAAGGACTGGCCGGCGGCCGAGGCCGATTTCAAGGCGGCGCTTACGCTCGCTCCCGAGGAATTGCTCGTGCTGAACTATCTCGGCTATTCCTGGGTCGATCAGGGCCAGAACCTGAAACAGGCGATGGACTACATTCGCAAGGCGGTGAAGCTCAAGCCTGACGACGGTTATTATGTCGACAGCCTGGGCTGGGCCTATTACCGGCTCGGCAATCTCCCGGCTGCGGTCGAGAATCTCGAGCGCGCGGTCGAGCTGAAGCCCGACGATCCGATCATCAACGATCATCTCGGCGATGCCTATTGGAAGGTCGGCCGGACCCTGGAAGCGAAATATCAGTGGCAGCAGGCGCTCACCCTCAAGCCCGAGGACGAGCAGGTGGTCACGCTGAAAGCCAAGATCGCCGGGGGCTTGCCCGATAGTGCCGGCACCAAGTCGGCGCAAGACCGCACCACCCAGGCGGGCCAAAAGACGCCGCAATAGACTGCCCTCGCCGGGACGGCTAAGGAGCGGGCATGATTCCGCTCCGCGATATCGCCCGGGCCAAGCTCAACCTGACGCTAGAGGTGCTCGGACGCCGCTCCGACGGCTATCACGAGTTGCGCAGCCTGGTCGCCTTTGCGGCGCTCGGCGACGAGATCGAGCTCGAGCTGGGCGCCCCGCTCGATCTCGAGACGCAAGGGCGGTTCGCTGACAAGCTTAGCGGCGACAATCTGATCCTCAGGGCGGCTGAAGCCGCATCAGCCGCCGCGCCCGGCGTCAAGCTCGGGCGCTTCCGCCTTATGAAGCAACTGCCCGTCGCGGCAGGCCTTGGTGGCGGCTCGGCCGACGCGGCCGCCGCCTTGCGGCTGATCGCGCGCGCCAATCCCGGGCGCTTGAGCGAAGCGGCGATGGCCTCGATCGCCGCTCGCCTCGGCTCCGATGTCACGGTCTGTCTGGCAAGCCGGCCCGCGCTCATGACCGGAAGAGGCGAGAGTGTCGAGCCCGTGCAGGGCTTGCCCGCCTGCGGCGTGCTTCTTGCCAATCCTGGCGTCCAGCTCCCGGCGGCCGCCGTCTATGCCGAGCTGCGCGCCGAGGATTTGCGCGCGTCCCCGCTTGTCGCGCAAGGAGCCCCCGACTTCCACGGCGATTTCGAGCAGCTCATCGCCTATGCGCTGCCGCGCCTGAACGATCTCGAAGCTCCGGCCGCACGGCTTGTGCCCGAGATCAGGGAGGTGCTTGCGGCGCTGCTTGCGCTCGACGGCCCGCACCTTGTGCGGCTGTCGGGCAGCGGCCCGACCTGCTTTGCGCTGTTCGCCAGCGAGGAAGATGCCAAGCGCGAAGGCGCAAGGCTGAGGGACGAATTTCCCAATTGGTGGATCGAAGCGAGCTCGCTCGGTAGCTAGAACGGGCGGTCGACGCAGAACTCGATGGCCTCGAGCAGCGCCGCCTTCACCTCGCAGTCCGGGAAGATGGCGAGCGCGTCGCGGGCGATGGCGCCGTAATGCCTCGCCCGCTCCAGCGTGTCGTTCAAGGCATTGTGCCGCTTCATCAGCTGAAATGCCTCGGCGAGATCCTGCTCGCCGATATCGCCCTCCTGCAAGGTGCGCTGCCAGAAGGCGCGTTCGGCCGCGTTGCCGCGGCGATAGCAAAGCACGACGGGAAGCGTGATCTTGCCCTCGCGGAAATCGTCGCCGACGCTTTTGCCGAGCGTCGACGGCTCGCCGGAATAATCGAGCGCGTCGTCGACCAGCTGGAACGCGAGCCCGAGATTGCGGCCATAGGAGCGCAGCGCCGCGGCTTCCGATTTCGGCCGCGCCGCGATCACCGCGCCGACCTCCGCGGCGGCCGCGAACAAGGCCGCGGTCTTGGCGTCGATCACCGCGAGGTAATCGTCCTCGGTGGTCTCGGTATTCTTGGCGGTGATGAGCTGCATCACCTCGCCCTCGGCGATGATCGCCGCCGCATCGGACAGGATGCGCAGCGCGCCGAGCGAGCCGACATCGACCATCATCTTGAACGCCTGGCCGAGCAGGAAATCGCCGACCAGCACGCTGGCCTCATTGCCCCAGAGCAGCCGCGCCGCGGTCTTGCCCCGCCGCAGATTGCTCTCGTCGACCACGTCGTCATGCAGCAGCGTCGCGGTGTGCATGAACTCGACGCTCGCCGCCAGCCGCACGTGGCCGTCGCCGCTATAGTTGCAGAGCTTCGCCGCGGCCAGCGTCAGCATCGGGCGCAAGCGCTTGCCGCCTGAATCGATCAAATGCCGAGCAAGCTCGGGGATCAGCTCGACATTGGAGCGCGCTTGGTCGAGGATGATGCGGTTGACATGGGTCATGTCCTCCTCGACAAGCGCGACGAGTGGCGCGAGACTCGCTGTCGGGTCTTTGGCGCCGGCAAGCTTAACCACAACTCCCAAGGGGCTTACTCCTCAAATCCGGTCGAGACGGGTGTCGTTTCTCGGATATTGTCGGCGGTCGCCTATCGAGGTCAAGGCGTTCAGCCGTAAGGCCAAGAGACACAGGGTTTGCGAGGCCATGAAGGAATTGTTGCGCACGAACGATCCGGTGCTTCTGTCCTATGTCAGCGCCTTGCTGGGGGAAGCCGATATCGCCCATATGGTGGCCGACACCAATATGAGCGTGCTCGAAGGCTCGATCGGCATCCTGCCGCGGCGCGTTCTGGTTGAAAGCGACCGGCTGGCACAGGCACGCACTCTTCTCACCGAGGCCGATCTCGGCCATGTCATCTCCGACGATCAAAAAGCCTAAGGCGCAGGCAACCACCACCGACGATTTTCTCGGCGGGCGTCTCGCTGTGGTTCAGCCCAAGGCCGGCCACAGGGCAGGCAGCGACGCCGTGTTTCTCGCCGCCGCCGTGCCGGCGCGTGAGGGGATGCGCGTGCTGGATGTCGGCGCGGGAGTCGGCGTCGCCGGGCTCTGCCTCTTGGCGCGCGTGCCCGGCGTCGAGGTGACCGCGGTCGAGATCGACGCCAAGCTGTCAGCGCTCGCGGCCGACAATGCCGGGCGGAACGGCTTCGACGAGAAATTCCACAGCATCACTGCCGATGTGACCCAGCCCGGGAAATCGCTCCGCGTCGCGGGGCTGGTGCGTGAGGGCTACGACCAGGTGATCGCCAACCCGCCCTTCCACGCGGCGGGTAGAGTGAGAGCGGCGCCTGACCGCGGTCGGGCCGCGGCGCATGTCATGGATGCAGGCGGTCTTGCCGCATGGGTCCGCTTTTTCGCCGCCATGGCCGCGCCGAAAGCGCTGCTTACGCTGATCCATCGCCCCGATTGCCTTGGCGAGCTGCTGCCCCTGCTCGAAGGGCGCTTCGGCGAAATTGCTGTCTTTCCCTTATTCGCGCGATGCGGCGAGCCGGCGACCCGTATCATCGTGCGGGCGAAGAAGGGGAGCAGGGCAGGGCTCAGCCTGTTATCCGGCCTCGTGCTGCATCACGATGACGGAAGCTATACGCAAAAGGCTGAAGCTGTGCTGCGGGGAGGGGAGGCTCTCGATCTCGACGGATCGAACAACAGGAAGGGCCGCCGCCTAGGGGGGAAAGGCGGCAGCCCTCTTTCGCCCGAGCGTGAGGAGCCTTCTCGGGCAGGCAAGGTCCGCTAGTAGCAGACCTTGACGTCCTTCCAGACCTTCTTGAAGTAATAGCCGCCGTAGCCGTTCGAGACTTTGATCGTCACGAGGCGCGGCTCGTAATAGCAACTCGGCAGGTAGTTGGACGAGTAACCGCTCAGCCAGGGCGTGCCGATATAGATCGAGAAATTTGACTTGGCTGACGCGGGCGAAGCGGCGCCGAGCGCCATGACCGTCAGGGCGGCGGCGGAAGCAAGGATCGTCTTCATCATCGGGGTCAACTCCTTCTAGCGGCGACTATCGCCGGTCGGATCCAAGCGAGGGCATCGCCCTCGCTCTTGATGCCGTTCTAGCTGGAGCGCACTGAACCGAAGCTGAGGCCGCCATTCATCTGGCGTTCAGTGCCAAAACCCGCCTCACCAAAGCCAAAGGGCCACTCCCTGCCGGGAATGGCCCTTTGCCAAACGCTAAGCGCCCTAGGAGGCGCGCGTGCCTAATACCAGCCGCGGCGCCAATAGCGGGGGCCGCTGCGCCAATAGGGATAATAGGCGTAAGGATAGCCGTAGGCATAAGCGCCACCGTAATAGCGGCGCGGGCCGTAGCCCCAGCGCGGTCCGACATAGACGTTCACGCCGGGCCCGCCATACCAGCCGCGGCGCCAACCGGCTTCCGCGGAACTCGGGGAAAGCGTGACGAAGGCGAGCACCAGGGCTCCCAGCGCCACCGCAAAGGTTGCAAGCTTGCTCATATATTCCTCCTCATGACATCGAACGCGGCGCCGTTCCGCCGAACCGCGCCGCATGGGCGGGATGATGTCCCCACCGTCGCCGCCGAATATACCAGCGATTTCAGACAGGCCGATGTCGCTCGCCGACTTGCGCTAACCAAACGCTTAAAGCCCGCGACCATATGATTTTTATTGGCACAGAATACGATTGCTGCGCCTTGATTTAACGCAATGCCACTGTACCTTAAGCTCCCATGAACGGATTCATCGAAAGCTTGAAGAGCTATCTGCCCGCCTCCTGGACGAGCGCAGGCGCGATCGTGCCGGTGCTGCGCTTCAGTGGCGCGATCGGCGTGGTCACGCCCCTCCGCCCGGGGCTTTCCCTCTCGACCAGCGCCGCCGCCATCGACAAGGCGTTCTCCATGAGCGGGGCCAAGGCGGTCGCCATCCAGATCAACTCGCCCGGCGGCTCGGCCGTGCAGTCGATGCTGATCTATAAGCGCATCCGCGCGCTCGCCGCCGAGAAGGATTTGAAGGTCTATGTGTTCGCCGAGGACGTCGCGGCGTCCGGCGGCTACCTGCTCGCCTGCGCGGGCGATGAGATCTACGCCGATCCAAGCTCGATCGTCGGCTCGATCGGCGTCATCACTGCGACCTTCGGCTTCAACGAGCTGATCGACCGCATCGGCGTGCAGCGTCGCGTCTATACCGCGGGCGAGAGCAAGGACACGCTCGATCCGTTTCTCCCCGAGAAGCCTGCCGATGTCGAGCGCATCAAGTCGCTGCAGCGCGACGTGCATGGGGAATTCATCGATCTCGTCAAGTCGCGCCGCGGCGCCAAGCTCGACAAGGCCGACACGAATCTGTTCACCGGCGAGTTCTGGTCGGGGAAGAAGGCGCTCGAGCTTGGCCTGATCGACGGGCACTCCGATCTTCGCAGCAAGATGCGTGAAGTCTATGGCGACGACGTGCGCCTCAAGCTGGTGATGCCGTCGACCTCATGGTTCCGCCGCAAGCGAAGCATCTTTGCCGAGAGCGGCGGTTTCGAGCTAGGCTTCTCTCCTGGCGGATTTGCCGCCGATCTCATCTCGGCGATCGAGGCGCGCGCGCTTTGGTCGCGCTTTGGATTGTAGACGATGCCGCCACTCCTCATTGTCGTCGCAGCCGGCGCAGGCCTGTTCCTCGCCGGGCGCTGGTATCGCGACATGCAGCGGCGCATCGCCTCCGAGTTGCGCGCCGCCGAGGAGGCATTGGAACGGCGCGAGCGGGAGAACGTCGTGCCCTTGGAGCAGGACCCCGCAACCGGCGTGTACCGGCCCAAGCGGGTGGCGCGAGGGGCCGAAACCACGCGGCACTGACGAAGGTTGCGAGCCGGGCGCGAATTGCATTAGCGTCCCCGCGACCGTGCCCGCACCCACCGAACCGCCGATACGAGACGATGGCCAAACCCGCTAAATCAAAAGAGCTTAAGGCGCCGTCCTTCCAGGACCTGATCCTGCGGCTCGAGCGCTTCTGGGCCGATCAGGGCTGCGTCATCCTCCAGCCTTACGACATGGAGATGGGGGCGGCGACCTTCCATCCGGCAACCGCGCTTCGCTCGCTCGGCCCCAATCCCTGGCGCGCGGCCTATGTGCAGCCTTGCCGCCGCCCCAAGGACGGCCGCTATGGGGAGAACCCTAACCGGCTGCAGCACTATTATCAGTTCCAGGTGATCCTCAAGCCGTCGCCGCTCGACATCCAGGACCTCTATCTCGAGAGCCTCTATGCCATCGGCATCGATCCCACCAACCACGACATTCGTTTTGTCGAGGACGATTGGGAGAGCCCGACGCTTGGCGCCTGGGGCCTCGGCTGGGAGGTCTGGCTCGACGGCATGGAGGTCTCGCAGTTCACCTATTTCCAGCAGGTCGGCGGCTTCGATTGCGACCCCGTGTCCGGCGAGCTGACCTACGGGCTCGAGCGCCTCGCCATGTATGTGCAGGGCGTCGACCGGGTGTTCGATCTCGATTTCAACGGCGGCAAGGGGAAGGACAAGGTCACCTATGGCGACGTCTTCCTCCAGGCCGAGCAGGAATATTCCCGCTTCAATTTCGAGCACGCCGACACCGCGAAGCTGCTCGAGCATTTCCGCGACGCCGAGGCCGAATGCAAGGCGCTGCTTGCCAAGGGCAATGGCGGCGGGCGCCATCTGCTGGCGCTGCCGGCCTACGACCAGGCGATCAAGGCCTCGCATATCTTCAATCTGCTCGACGCCCGCGGCGTGATCTCGGTCACCGAGCGGCAGGCCTATATCCTGCGCGTGCGCGATCTCGCCAAGGCATGCTGCGCGGCGTGGCTCAAGACCGCGGCGGGCGGGGCGCATGCTTGATGTGTATCGCGACGAGCGGAACGCGCCGCCGCAAGAGCGCACGCTGGCGCTGAAGCCAAAGCTCAGGTCATGGACCGGGCGCGTCTGGCGCGCCACGCCATCGAGCTTCCAGCTGATGCTGAAGCTGGATGCGAGTCTCGCGGTCTCCGAGATCGAGGATGCGGATTTGCGCGCGGCGCTCTCGCCCCACATCGCCGAGCTTTCGAGCTTCGCTCTCTATCTCGACTATACCGACGAGAACCATCTGCCGCTGCCCTGGGCGGTCGGCGCCTTCCATGTCGAGCGCGGCAAGCACGCCTTCATGCGCTTCTACGATTTCCTCGATACCATCCCGGCGCAGGTGCTGGTGCCGCTGCTCCCGGCAGCCGGCGCGCAGTCAGACCTGATCTTAAGTGTCATTCCCTATGTCGTTGAAACGAATCGGCTGATCCTCGCCATCACCGACTACGATCTGGGCTTCCATAACCGCATCGGCTGATCGGCTCGGCCCTGCTTGCCGATCTCGACAGGGTTGCTTCGCCGCTGTATGGGTCGCCACCGCCTTTTGCCCCGCCCAAGCCGCATCCGCCTCAAGGCCCCGCACGACATAATAAATGGCTGAACTCCTACTAGAACTGTTCTCCGAGGAGATCCCGGCGCGGATGCAAACCCGCGCCCGCGAGGATCTGGCGCGGTTGCTGGGCGGCGCGTTTGGCGCGGCTGGGCTCGAGTTCAAGGAGATCAGGTCCTTCGCCACGCCGCGCCGCCTGGTGGCGGTGGTCGACGGGCTGCCCTCCCGCTCGCCGGATGTGCGCGAGGAGCGTAAGGGTCCGCGCGTCGATGCGCCCGAGGCGGCGATCAACGGCTTTCTCAAATCGGCGGGGCTCGCGTCGGTCGATCAGGCCGAGCAGCGCGACGACAAGAAGGGCGCTTATTACGTCGCCACGATCGAGAAGACGCGGCCGCGCCACCGAAGCGGTCGTGGCTGAGATCGTGCCGGAGATCGTGCGCAATTTCCCTTGGCCGAAATCGATGCGCTGGGGCGCCGGCAAGCTCCGTTGGGTGCGGCCGCTGCATTCCATTCTCTGCCTGTTCGACGGCAAGGTCGTGCCGTTCGAGGTCGACGGCATCATGAGCGGCAAGGAGACGCGCGGCCACCGCTTCATGGCGCCCGAGCCCTTTAATGTGAAGGGATTCGCGGATTACCGGGAGAAACTGCGCAAAGCCAAAGTGATCCTCGACGGCGAGGAGCGTGCGCGTCTCATTCACGATGCGGCGCAGGCGCTTGCCAAGCAGGAGAAGCTGGCGCTGGTCGAGGACGAAGGTCTGCTCGCCGAGAATGCTGGGCTCACCGAATGGCCGGTCGTGCTGATGGGTTCGTTCGATGAGGATTTCCTCAGCGTACCGCCCGAGGTGCTGGCCACGTCGATGAAGGCGCACCAGAAATGCTTCTCCTTGCGCAAGTCGGGAGGAGGGCTCGCCAACCGATTCATACTCGTGGCAAATCTGAAAGCTGCCGACGGCGGCAAGGCCATCGTCGCCGGCAACGAGCGGGTGATCCGCGCGCGGCTGGCCGACGCCAAATTCTTCTTCGATCAGGACCGCAAGATCATGCTGCCGGATCGCGTGCCGCAGCTGAAGGAGATCGTCTTCCACGAGAAGCTCGGCACGCAATATGACCGCATCCAGCGCGTGCGTATGCTGGCCCGGGAGATCGCCCCGCTGGTGGGCGCCGATCCCGACCTCGCCGAGCGCGCGGCGATTCTCGCCAAGGCCGATCTCCTGAGCGGCATGGTCGGCGAGTTCCCCGAGCTGCAAGGGGTGATGGGAAGCTATTACGCGCTCGATCAGAAAGAGGATACGACGGTCGCCAATGCCATTGCCGAGCATTACAAGCCGGTCGGCCCTTCCGATGATGTGCCGCGCGATCCCGTGTCGGTCGCTGTCGCGCTCGCCGACAAGCTCGACATGCTGGTCGGCTTCTGGGCGATCGACGAGAAGCCGACTGGCTCGAAGGACCCTTACGCGCTCCGCCGCGCCGCTCTCGGCGTTATCCGCATCGTGTTGGAGAATGGCGTACGCCTCGACCTTTGGATACAGCTTCGAAACTTGGCATTGCGATGGCGTCGACACCGCATCGACGCAAACTCGCAGGGCGCGT
The DNA here is from genome assembly GCA_963817175.1 of uncultured Alphaproteobacteria bacterium. GTDB lineage: Bacteria > Pseudomonadota > Alphaproteobacteria > Rhizobiales > Methyloligellaceae > Methyloceanibacter. Next base: position 46,141 of record CAWFNK010000018.1, on the reverse strand, counting down.
TTGAAGCGCTACTCGCGATGCCGGACTACATTCAAGGCACGCCCGAGTTCCAGGCTCTGTTGGATCGGGCCGTGTTCGAGGATGCCGTCCGACCAATAGCGGAGAATGTGTTTTTCACTGCCGTGAAGGATGCCGACAACCTCCTCGCGTTCTTTGTGGATAGGTTGAAGGTGCATCTGCGCGATCAGGGCGCGCGGCACGATCTGGTCGATGCCGTGTTCGCGCTCGGCGGCGACGACCTGCTTATGATCGTCAAGCGCGTCGAGGCGCTCGGTAAATTCCTCGACACCGAGGACGGCGCCAATCTGCTCACCGGCACCAAGCGCGCCATCAACATCCTGCGCATCGAGGAGAAGAAGGACGGCGTAAGCTACGACCAAGCGCCGGACGCCAACCTGCTCAAACGAATCGAGGAAAAGGCTCTCGCCAAGGCCGTCGACGAGGTGGAGAAGGCTGCCGCCGCGGCGGTCGCGCGGGAAGATTTCGAGGCGGCCATGACCGAAATGGCAAAGCTCCGCGCGCCGGTCGATGCGTTTTTCGATTCCGTCACCGTCAACACGCAGGAAGCCGAGTCTGCGCGAGAACCGCTTGCGGCTGCTGAACCGCATCCGCGCCACGACCTTGACCGTCGCCGATTTTTCCAAGATCGAGGGCTAGCGGCTGGTGTCGCCAAATATCACTCTCATCACGCTTGGCGTTGCCGATGTGGCGAAGGCAACGCGCTTCTATGAGAGCCTCGGCTTCGTAAGGTCCAAGACCGCGAGCCAAGCCAGCGTGAGCTTCTTCCGCGCCGGCGCCGTGGTGCTGGCGCTGTGGAGTCGCGAGGCGCAACGGCAGGATGCGCAAGCCGAGACGCTGTGGAACGGCAATGGCGGCATCGCGGTTGCTCAAAATGTCGCAAGCGAGGCCGAGGTCGATGCTGTTATGGCAAGAGCCGCAACCGCCGGTGCGCGTATTTTGAAGCCGGCGGCCAAGACCTTCTGGGGCGGTTATGACGGTTACTTCGCCGACCCCGACGGGAATCTCTGGGAGGTCGCCTTCAATCCGCATTGGGGGTTGGAGGAGGACGGGCGGATCAAATTGCCGGATTAATGATTTCGATGGCGGAACATCTCTTCGTCTATGGCACGCTCAGGGCCGAAAGCGCGCACCCGATGGCGCACCGGCTGCGAGTGGGAGCGAGGCATATCGGCAAGGGCAGCACGCCCGGTCTGCTCTACGATTTCGGTAGTTGGCCGGGTGCGTTTTTCGCAGCTGAAGAGAAATATCGCGTCATCGGCAGCGTGTTCGCGCTCGGGCCGAACCCGAGACTGCTCGTCGACCTCGACAAGTACGAGGGCGTCGTGCCGACCGATGAGGAGCGGGAGTTTCCGGAGGCTGAAGGCCTGTTTCATCGCATCGCCATCGAGGTCCATCTCGACAAGGGCGGCAGCGTCGAGGCCTGGGCCTATGCGTTGAAGGAAGCGCCGCGCGCCAGGCTGATCGGCACCGGCGATTTCATCGCCGACCGCAAATTGCGCGTGCCAAGCGCGAGGCGCCCCTAAACCTTTTCCGCTGTCAGCTGTTTGTGTGAAGGTCGGGGGACCGCTAAAAGGGCGGACCCGGGACCGCCACACGCCGGGATCATGGAACAGAGGATGACGAGAGCGGAGACCGCGCTGACAACCGCGCCGAAATGGGTGTTCAGCTTCGGCGCCGGCCGTGCCGACGGCTCGGCCGCGGACCGCGATCGCTTGGGCGGGAAGGGCGCCTACCTCGCTGAAATGTCGCGGCTCGGCCTTCCGGTGCCGCCGGGCTTCACCATCTCGGCCGAAATGTGCGCGGTCTATTACGAGCTCGGCCGCAAACTGCCCGATGAGCTGAAGCCGATGGTGAGCGCGGCGCTCGACGAGGTTGGCGGAATCGTCGGCGCGGGCTTCGGCGATGTCGCCAACCCGTTGCTGGTGTCGGTGAGGTCCGGCAGCCGCGCCTCGATGCCCGGCATGATGGACACCGTGCTCAATCTCGGTCTCAACGATCAGACCGTCGAGGGCCTGGCCGCGCGCTCAGGCGACCGGCGCTTCGCCTACGACACCTATCGCCGCTTCATCCAGATGTATGCCGACGTGGTGCTCGGCCTCGACCACGAGCTGTTCGAGGAGATCCTGGAGAACTATAAAGGTCTCAAGGGCTTCGAATACGACACCGAACTCGGCGCCGAGGATTGGGCGGAGCTCGTTACTCGCTTCAAGACGCTGGTCGAGAACGAGCTCGGCACGCCGTTTCCGCAAGACATCCACGCCCAGCTCTGGGGCGCCATCGCCGCCGTGTTCGGCTCCTGGCAGAACGCGCGCGCAATAGCCTATCGCCGCCTGCACGACATTCCCGACGATTGGGGCACCGCCGTCACCATCCAGGCCATGGTGTTCGGCAATATGGGCGAGAAAAGCGCGACCGGCGTCGTCTTCACCCGCAACCCTTCGACCGGCGCCAACGAGCTTTACGGCGAGTTCCTGGTCAATGCCCAGGGCGAGGACGTGGTGGCCGGCTTGCGCACGCCCGAGCCTCTGACCGAGGCTGCCCGCCGCGCCTCCAATGCCAAGCGGCCTTCGCTGGAAGGGCTGATGCCCGATGCGTTCGCCGAGCTGAAAGCCGCTTGCGCCAAGCTCGAGGCGCATTTCCACGACATCCAGGACATCGAGTTTACGGTGCAGGACGGCACTCTGTTCATGCTGCAGACCCGCTCGGGCAAGCGCTCGACGCAGGCCGCGCTCAAGATCGCCATCGACATGGCCGAGGAGGGGCTGATCACGCGCGAGCAGGCGGTGAAGAGCATCAATGCCGACCAGCTCGACCAGCTGCTGCACCCGACGCTCGACCCCAAGGCCGAGAAGATCGTGCTCGCCAAGGGCTTGCCGGCTTCGCCGGGTGCCGCCTCCGGCGAGCTGGTATTCGATGCCGACGAAGCCGTGCATCTCAAGGCGCAAGGCCACAACGTGATCCTCGCCCGCGTCGAGACCTCGCCCGAGGACGTGCAGGGCATGCATGCCGCGCTCGGCATCCTCACCACCCGCGGCGGCATGACCAGCCACGCGGCCGTGGTGGCGCGCGGCATGGGCCGGCCTTGCGTGGTCGGCGCCTCCGCCGTCTCCATCGATCTCGAGCGCGAGACGCTGCAAGCGGGTGGGGTGCTTCTGCACAAAGGCGACATCGTCACCATCGACGGCTCGACCGGGCAGATCATCAAGGGGCGCGTGCCGATGCGCGAGCCCGAGCTCTCGGAGGACTTCAATCGCCTGATGCAATGGGCCGACGGTTTCCGCCGGCTGAAAGTGCGCGCCAATGCCGACACGCCGGCCGATGCGCGCCAAGCGCTCGCCTTCGGCGCCGAGGGCATCGGGCTCTGCCGCACCGAGCATATGTTCTTCGAGGAGAGCCGCATCCTCGCCATGCGCGAGATGATCCTCGCCGAGGATCAGGAAGGGCGGCGCAAGGCGCTCGCCAAGCTGCTGCCCGCACAGCGCAACGACTTCATCGAGCTGTTCGAGATCATGGCGGGGCTGCCCGTGACCATTCGCCTGCTCGATCCGCCGCTGCACGAGTTCCTTCCCCATACCGATGAGATCATCGGCGAGGTCGCCGCCGACATGGGCGTGAGCGTCGCAAAATTGCGACGCCGGATCGTCGCGCTGAGCGAGTTCAACCCGATGCTCGGCCAGCGCGGCGCGCGCCTGCTGGTGAGCTATCCAGAGATCGTCGAGATGCAGGCCCGCGCCATCTTCGAGGCGGCGATCGAGGCGGGCAAGGCGCTGCACGATCGCGTCATTCCCGAGATCATGGTACCGCTCGTCGCCACCAAGGGCGAGCTCGACCTGGTCAGGGAGCGCATCGCCGGCATGGCGCGCGCGGTCGAGAAGGAGCGGGGGACCAACGTCGCTTATTCGGTCGGCACCATGGTCGAGCTGCCGCGTGCTTGCCTGATGGCCGGCGAGATCGGCAAGAGCGCCGAGTTCTTCTCCTTCGGCACCAACGACCTGACCCAGACCACGTTCGGCCTCAGCCGCGACGATGCCGGCCAATTCTTGGGCGAGTACGCCGACAAGGGAATCATCCAGCACGACCCCTTCGTCACCCTGGACAAAGCTGTGGGCGAATTAATGCAGATGGCGGTGGATCGGGGCCGCGCGGTCAAGCCGGATCTCAAGATGGGCATCTGCGGCGAGCATGGCGGCGACCCGGAAACCATAGGGTTCTGCGAGAAAATCAAGCTGAACTACGTGTCCTGCTCGCCCTATCGCGTGCCCGTCGCCCGCTTGGCCGCCGCGCAAGCCGCCCTCGCGTAGTTACTGATTGTTAGCGCTTACCCGCAAGTAATAGGCACCGGTTGCCGTTCACCACAATTTGCCCTAATTTATTGGGCACGGTTAAGGGTAACGAGACGGGGATTCCGGGCTAGAACCGGTGGGGGACTACAACTAAACGACTGAATTCCCACCATTCTGCCTGGTTAGGTTTTGGGGACGCTCTAATCGCGCGCCGCTTTAAGGACGCGTTTGGGGCAAAAGCGGGGGAATACCGACCGGCGTATACGGACGGATTTTCCCGCAGGTTACGGGGTAACCTGGAGGGACAATGGGCCGACGCTTGCCTCGTCGGATGTGGCACACGGCCGCTGCGCTCGTGCCGCTTCCCTTGATTGCTTTGGGCTATGTCGCCGCTGTTCCCGGCAATCCCATCCGTTTCCAAGTCGAGCTTCTGTTATCGGGCCACGGCTCGGCGCAGCCTTTGACGCATACCGCCCAAGCCGCCCCTGAGCGCCTCCCGCGCGAGGCCTCGATTCTATTCCGCACCGGCGGCAAAGGCCCGCGTGCCGACCAATATCTCGTGCCGAGCACCATCACTTCAGCCGGCAAGCAGCTCATCGTCGCGAGCCTCGTCGGCGGTAACACCGGCATGACCGGCGCGCTTAAGGGCCGCAGCGAAGCCAACGCCGCGCTCAAGACCGATCGCCTCAAGCCGACCACCTCGGTGGCGCTGCGGGGGCCCGTCACCGGTCCCGACAGCGGGATGCTGATGAACGCGGTCGCCAATTCGCCCTTCATGTCGCCGCTCGACGTCGATGGCTTCCGTCCCTCCGCCGAGGAGATCGCCTACCATCCGACGCCCGAGGGCCTGGACTTCCGCTATCAGGGCGAGAGCCAGGCCGAGTTCGAGCAGCGCGAGCGCCGCTGTCTCGCCATCGCCATCTATTTCGAGGCGCGCGGCGAGCCGGTCAGCGGCCAGGTCGCCGTCGGCCAGGTCATCATGAATCGGGTGAGGAGCCCGCTGTTCCCCGAGACGATCTGCGGCGTCGTCTATCAGGGGCAGATGCAGAAGGGCTGTCAGTTCTCCTTCACCTGCGACGGCAAGACCGATACCCCGCGCAACGACGAGCAATGGGCGCTGGCGCAGGACATTTCCAAGAAGATCACCGCCGGCGAGCTTTGGCTTCCTGAGGTCGGTTATTCGACCTTCTACCACGCGAATTATGTGAACCCGTATTGGGCGGGCAGCATGAGCAAGATCGACAAGATCGGCCGCCACATCTTCTACAAGAAGCGCAACGAGGCGCCTTACCTCGTCGAAGCCGCCACCGAGCCGAAAGAGCGCGGTGCCGCGGAGCCTGAGTCCTCCACCTCGATGTTCTCGCTGACCCCCGCGCTATCGCTGGTATCATCCGCGGTGGCCGGCACTCCTACGCCTTCCACTCCAGCGATGAGTCTAGGTTACGCGGGGAATGAGTAAGCGCGCCGACCGAGATCAGGTCGACGCCGGTCGCAGCGATTTCCCGAACAGTCTCTAAGCTGACGCCGCCCGACGCCTCGGTCACGACGCGCCCCGCGACGAGCTCGACCGCCCGCTTCAGCGTCGCAATATCCATGTTGTCGAGCAGCACGGCATCGATGGGAAAGCGCAACGCTTGCTCGAGCTGCTCGAGCGTGTCGACCTCGACTTCGATCTTGACCAAATGACCGCTGCGCGCACGCAGCCGCTCTAGCGCCTTGGCCAGCGAGCCGGCGGCGGCGATGTGGTTGTCCTTGACCAGCACCGCGTCGTAGAGCCCAAATCGATGGTTGATGCCGCCGCCGCATCTGACCGCGTATTTCTCCAAGGCGCGCAAGCCGGGCGTGGTCTTGCGCGTGCAGGCGATGCTGGCTCCGGTCCCTTCCACCGCCGCGACGAATGACGCGGTGAGCGTGGCGATACCGCTCAACCGGCCGACAAAATTCAGCGCGGTCCGCTCGCCGGTGAGCAGCGCGCGGGTCTTGGCGGCAATCTCCGCGGCCACGCCTCCGGCCGCGACCTGGCCGCCGTCATCGGTCACACGCTTGAAGCGTGTGTCGGGATCGAGCGCCTTGAACGCGGCCTCGGCGAGATCGAGCCCCGCGACGATCCCGGGCTTGCGCAGCACGATTACCGCCTCGCCTTGTGCCTCGGCCGGGATGATCGAGTCGGTGGTGATGTCGCCGGCCAGAGCGAGATCTTCCTCGAGCGCGGCCGTGACGGCTCGCTCTACGAGAAGGGGAGGGAGCTTCGCCGGGAAAGAGGCGTCTCGCTCATGCATGGAGTGCTGCGCGGACCGGCGCGGCATGCAGCTGGCGTGGCTCGGCGTGGCTTTCCGCCGCCTCGCTGGCGATCGCATTGGCGTCCGCCAGCGTCAGGAAGCTGCGCTTGGCGAGCCGATCGTCCGGTGTCGGGTAGTCGCTGCGGAACTGCGCGCCGCGGCTCTCCTGGCGCTGCAAGGCGGCGGCGGCAATCAACTTGGCGGTCGACAGCATGTTGCCGAGCCGCCGGTCGCCGCGCGCGTCTTGCTCCAGCGCAAGGATCGTCGCAAGTGCGTTGGTGAGCGATTCTGCATCGCGGATCACGCCGACATCGGCCGCCATGGTCTGCCGCAGCTTCTGCTCGGCCTGGTTGCTCTCGAGACCGTCATTCGCCGTGGCGAGGATCTCGCGCGGCTTGACCGGCCTGGCCATCGGCAGCGAGGCGGCGATGTCGCGGGCTACCCGCGCGCCGAATACCACCGCTTCGAGCAACGAGTTCGAGGCAAGCCGGTTGGCTCCATGCGCTCCGGTCGAGGCGACCTCGCCGCAAGCCCACAGCCCGTCGACCGTGCTGCGCCCTTGCGCGTCGGTCAAGACGCCGCCCATGTGGTAATGCGCCGCCGGCGCGATCGGGATCGGCTCGCGCAAGGGATCGATGCCCGCCGCCCGGCAAGAGGCGAATACGGTCGGGAAATGCTCGGCGAGCTCAGGGCCGAGGTGCCGGCAATCGAGGAAGGCGCCGCGGCCGCTGGCGACCTCGCGGAACACGGCGCGCGCGACCACGTCGCGGGGCCCTAGCTCGGCGTCTTCATGCACCGCGCGCATGAAACGCTCGCCGCGCCCGTTGATCAGCAACGCGCCTTCGCCACGCAGCGCTTCGGTCGCCAGCGGGGCGGGGTCCTTGCCGACATTGATGGCGGTCGGATGGAACTGGACGAACTCGGCGTCGGCGATGACGGCGCCGGCCCGCGCCGCGATGGCGATGCCCTCGCCGCGCGCCTCGCGCGGATTGGTGGTGATGGCGTAGATCTGGCCCGCGCCGCCGGTGGCGAGCACGACCGCGCTCGCCGGCAGCAGCAGCCCCCGCGCCGACGCTCCGCCTTCGACCGGGGCAAGCTCGACGCCCTGCACATGGCCGTCGCGCAGCAGAAGATCGCGGGCGGTGAAGCCCTCGATCACGGTGATGGACGGCGTGGCCCGCACCGCGGCGAGCAATGCCGCCATGATGGCGCGCCCGGCGGTGTCGCCCTTGACGTGCAGAATGCGGTTCCGGCCATGCGCGGCCTCGCGGCCCAGCATGAAATGACCCTCGAGATCCTTGTCGAAGGGAACGCCGTAGCTGAGCAGGTCCTCGACCCGGTCGCGCGCCTCGCGCGCCAGAAGCTCGGCGACCTTCACATCGACGATGCCGGCGCCGGCGCGAATCGTATCCTCGGCATGATGCTCGGGGCTGTCGCCCTCGGCGAGGGCCGCGGCGATGCCGGCCTGCGCCCACAGGCTCGATGCGCCCTCGCCGAGCCTGCGCACCCGAGACGACGGTGACCGGGAGAGGCGCCAGCTTGAGCGCGGTGAACAGCCCGGCAAGGCCCGCACCCACCACGACCACGCCGCTCGCCCCGCTTTGCACTCTCGGTGGGAACTGGCTGTGTGACGTCATCGGAGGATACGCCCGGCTTGGATCAATGGTTGAGGTTGATCATGCGCTCGACGGCCGCGCGCGCCCGCTCGGCAATCCCGGGGTCGACCGTGACCTCCTCCTTGAGGAACACGAGGCTGTCGAGGATCGCCGGCAGCGTGATGCGCTTCATATGCGGACAGAGATTGCAGGGCCGCACGAACTGCACGTTCGGCGTCTCGACCGCGACGTTGTCGCTCATCGAGCATTCGGTGACGAGCAGCACCTTGGAGGGCTGATTGTCCTTCACCCATTTGATCATGCCCGCGGTCGAGCCGGTGAAATCGGCCTCCTGGATCACGTCCTGGTCGCATTCCGGATGGGCGATGATCTTCACGCCGGGATCGGCCTCGCGATAGGCGCGCAGCTCCGCGCCCGAGAATCGCTCATGCACCTCGCAATGGCCCTTCCAGGTGATGATTTCGACCGAGGTCTGCGCGGCCACGTATTTGGCGAGGTATTCGTCGGGGATGAGGATCACGCGCTTGGCGCCGAGCGACTCCACCACGCGCACGGCGTTGGACGAGGTGCAACAGATGTCGCATTCGGCCTTCACCTCGGCCGAGGTGTTGACATAAGTGACCACCGGCACGCCCGGATAGGCCTCGCGCAAGGCGCGCACATCGGCGCCGGTGATGGAGGCCGCCAGCGAACAGCCGGCGCGGCTGTCGGGGATCAGCACCATCTTGTCGGGATTGAGCAGTTTCGAGGTCTCGGCCATGAAATGCACGCCGCCCTGCACGATGATTTCGGCGTCGGCCTTCGACGCCTCGCGCGCGAGCTGGAGCGAGTTGCCGACCACGTCGGCGACGCAATGGAAGATCTCGGGCGTCATGTAGTTATGCGCCAGCACGACGGCGTTGCGCGCGCGCTTCAGCTCGTTGATCGCCTTGATGTAAGGGGCGAAGCCCGGCCATTCGATCGGCGGGATGACGCGCGATACGCGCTCGTAAAGATGCGCGGTCTCGCGCGCGACCTCAGGCGTATAGGCGAGGTCGGGCAGGACGGCCGGCGGCAATGCGACCTTCGCTCTGCGCCCGCTGATCGGCGTGCTTTCCTGAAGCCTCGTCATCGAACTGTCCTCCCGTTCCCATAATACTCACAATGAGCATATATGGGTCGTTAAAACATCCGGCGCAAGGCCGGCCCCCGAGCTATTCTCATTTCGAGTATAGGGGATCGACGGCCGGCTTCAAAGGCCCTGCGGCATCGCTGCCTCGATAGTTGAAGAGGTGTTGCCCATCGGTCGCAGGCGGGGTCAATTGGCGCAAGAATCGGGCAAAACCTTGTGGCTCCTATGGCCGTCTCGGACTAACCTGTGACCTATTAGTACGAGGGGTTATGGGGATGCGTGGACGTTCGTTGCTCGCCGCCCTGGCTGCGGCCGGTCTAGTGCTCCTATGCGGCGGTTTGGCGCTTCCGCCGGCTTACGCGCAAGATAACCCTGCCGCCGATAGCAATGATCCAAATGCGGGCGGCGCCGAGCCTGCCGATCAACAAGCGACGACACCCGCGCCAGCCGCCGACACGCCGGAGCCTGCCGCCGCGCCCGCCGACGATGCCGCTCAACCCTCGTCCGAAACGCAAACCGCCTCACCGGTCGATTCAGCCGCGCCGTCACCCGAGGCGACGCCCATCGTGGCGAGCATCCGCGCCAAGCTGCAAGACGCAACGCTCGCCAAGAGCGCAAACGCTCAGGATCTCGCCGCGCTCGTCACCTTCTATGGCGCGCGCAGCGATCCGATCTGGATGACCGACATGGGCTTCTCCAGCGAAGCCCAAGCTGTCATCGACGAGGTGCTGCGCGCCGACGATTGGGGTCTCTCCAGCGCGGATTTCGAACTGCCTTCCGCGGGCGATCTGCCGGACTCGGTGGACGACCAGGCCCTGAACGAGATCAAGCTCGACCTCGCCATCCTGAAATATGCGCGGCATGCGCGCGGCGGCAAGACCGTCCCTGTCCAGTTGAGCAAGCTCTACGGCATGACCCCGAGCCTGCGCGATCCGAAGACGGTGTTGGCCGAGATCGCTATTGCACCCCAGCCCGCCGTCTATTTGCAGGAGTTGCATCCCAAGCATATTCAGTTCGAGCGCTTGCACCAGGCGCTGCTCAAGGCGCGCGCCGAAGCCGAAGCCGGCGCCAAGCCCGCCAACATGCAGAAGATCATCGTCAACATGGAGCGTTGGCGCTGGATGCCCGAGACGCTCGGGTCGCTGCATGTGTTGCTGAACGTCCCCGCCTTCACGGTCTTTGTCGCCAGGGATGGCAAGGTCGTCTACACCGACAAAATCGTCGTCGGCGAGATGAAATACGCGACGCCCGTTTTCTCCGCGGATCTGAAATCCGTCGTGTTCAATCCTGAATGGACCGTGCCGCCTACCATCGTCAGGGAGAACCTGCTGCCAAAGCTGCGGGGAGGCGGCGGGCTCTTCGGCGGCAACACCTCGGTCCTCAAGCAACATGGGCTCACCGTAAATTACAACGGCAAGCGCGTGGACCCGAGCTCGATCGATTGGAACCGCGTCAACATGGCGGCGATCAGCTTCAACCAGGCGCCGGGCCCCGACAATGTTCTCGGCAAGGTGAAGTTCATCTATCCGAATCCCTATACCGTCTACATGCACGACACCATCAAGGAAGGGCTGTTCAACAAGGACATGCGCGCCGAAGGGCATAATTGCCCGCGGGTCGAGCATCCCGGTAAGATCGCCGCCGTGATCCTGGCGCAGGACCAGAATCTGCCGCAGTCCGAGGTCGATAGATTGTTCGCCAAGGGCTATAACGCCGCGGTCAACATCAAGAACTCGTGTGCCCGTGCACACGGCCTATTTTACCGCCGTCGCCGACGAGCAGGGCAAGATCACCACGTTTCCGGATATCTACAAGATCGACCCGCCCGTGGCCGCGGCGATCATCGGCAAGCAGGCCAAGCCCGAGGCGGTGGCCGATAATATCGAGACCGCCGCGACGCCTAAGCCAAAGCCGGCGCCAAAGCCGAGCGCAAGCGCGCGGCCCGCCGTCGACCGGCTTCGGCCCAACCCCGTAAAACTCGGCACGCTCGGCGGCCTTCAGCTTTATTCATGTGCGGCGGCTCGCGTCCTTTGCTAGGCTTCTCTTGCCGGCTGGGCATGCTCGGCAAAGGAGCATCGGCGTGCAATCGCAATACACCGTGGGTATCAGCATTGAAGGCAGGGGCGACCGGCTCGTGGTCAAGGCCGAGGACGCCTTGATCGCGGCCCTGAAGGTGAAGGCCGAGCGGCCTGAAGCCTCGATCACTTACGTGCGCCGCCTGAATCGCCGAGGCGATCAGCGCCATCCGCCGCATCGTCTTGCCGAAGTCTCGCGCCTAGCGGATTTTCTGCATCACGGCGTAGATCGCCAGCGAGCCGAGCAGGAGCCCGCCGGCCAGCAACGGCGCTTCGATATCGCCAGTGACGACGCGCACCACAATCAGCACGAAGCAGACGATTGCGCCGAGCACCGGCACGAACAGCGGCACCTCGAAGCGCCCGAGCTCCTCGCTTCTGCGCCGCTTCAAGATGACCAGCGCGCCGTTCACCACCATGAACACGAGCAGCAGGAGCAGCACCGTCGCCGAGGCAAGCTCGGTGATGGTGCCGAGCAGCGCCAGCGGCGCCAGCACGAGAAACAGCACGGCAACCGCGATATGCGGCGTTCGCCGCGCTGCATGCACGCCGCCGAGGCTGCGGGGGAGGAGGCCTTGCCGCGCCATGCCGTAGATCAGGCGCGAGGCGGTGACGTAGTTCACGAGCGCGGTATTGGCGACGGCGAACAGCGTGATGGCGGTGAACACGAGCGGCGGGATCGACGGCGCCGCGCGCGCCATCACTTCGGTGATGGGGCCGGGCGCTTCGGCGAGATCGCGCCACGGCACTACCGACACGGCGGTGACGGCCACGGCAATATAGAGGATGGCGGCGCCGGCCATGGCGAGGATGATCCCGAGCGGCACGGTGCGCTCCGGATCGCGTGTCTCCTCCGCGACATTGATCATGTCCTCGAAGCCGATGAAGGCGAAGAAGGCGAGCACCGCTCCCTGCATGACGACGAGGATGGCATGGTCCCCGTCCGGAACCGTCGGCGTCTCGAAATAATCGACCGATCCCCAATAAGACATGCCGGCCAAGATCACGAGCACGAGCCCGCCGGCCTCGACCAGCGTGCAGAGCACGTTGACCCACATCGACTCGCGGATGCCGCGAAACACGATGCCGGTCAGGATCAACAGGAAGCCGAGCGCGAGCAACCAGACCGGCATGCTCTCCAGCCCGAACAGAGCGATGAAATTGGCGGCAAACACCCGCGACTGAGTGGCGATCGAGGTGAGCCCCGAGCAGACCAGCGCGAGCCCCACCATGAAGCTCAACAGCGGATAGCCGTAAGCGCGCCCGGTGACATAGGCGGCGCCCGCCGCGCGCGGATGGCGCGAGCCGAGCGAGGCATAAGAGAGTGCGGTGAGGAGAGCGGCCACCAGTGCCACCATGAAGGCCAGCCACACGGCGTTGCCGGTCTGGCCTGCGGCCTTGCCGATCAGCCCATAGATGCCGGCGCCGAGCATGGAGCCCAGTCCGTAAAGCGCCATCTGCGCCGGGCCGATGGAGCGCACGAGTGCCGGCTGTTTGCCGCCGGGCGACGCAATTTTCGTCTTCGAGTCATCATTCATCGCGCGGCGACCCTAGCATGCAAATGGCATCGGCTCCGCGTGAGCGAGCTTTACGCCTTGCAAAAGACATGCTTTGCGCCTATGTATCGGTATCGACATTTGGCCGGACAACATGGCCGTATCGCCTTAGCTGACTGCCAGGCGCACGTTCAACCTCCCAAACATCGACAAACTTGCTTCAGTCCGGGCTTTCGCTCGGTCTCAAGCAGAACTGCAACTGACTATCAGCGAAAGGACGACCCCTTATGACTAAGGGCACTGTGAAATTCTACAACGTGCAAAAGGGCTTCGGCTTCATTGAGCCGGAAGACGGCGGCAAAGACGTGTTCGTGCATGCAACGGCGCTTGAGCGCGCGGGCATCACCAAACTCGTCGAGGGCCAGAAGGTCTCTTTTGACACCGAGCAGGACAGCCGCAGCGGCAAGACCGCAGTCGGCAAACTCCAAGCCGAGTAGTCCTTAACCGGACGAAACGCGGACTTGGAAAAAATTAGAGCCGCTCCCTTCGGGGAGCGGCTTGTTGGTTTCAGGGATGGAACTCTAGCTCAGCTAAGCTGCTGACGCTCGCCGCGGCCGCGACTTCGGCTTTGCCGTATGCGCCAGCTTATGCTCCACGCTGCCCGGCTCGCTGCGGGGCAGGGGATATTCCTTGCTGTCGTAGAGACGCCGAATTTGCCGGCTGTCGAACCGCTCCTCATCGACTTCGAGATACGTCCCGAGCAGCGCCTGCGCAGGCAGCTCCTCGATGGCGAAGCGCACGGCTTCGGCAGCCATTTCGAAGCGCTTGTAAGTGATGCGGCCCGCATTTCCCTTCCAGCTTCTGGCGGGATAAAGCTCGGCCAACGAATTGTAATTGAATGTCGTCATGACGCAAAAACCTTTCGACCGGCGCTATCCCATGCGGATAGCGATAATATTGCTGAGTGATTTTGATGCTGATCTAAAGGTCAATATAAGCGTTCCTGCCCGAAAAAACTAGGAGAAGCGCGCAGAGATTTTCTGAGATCGCGCGTTAACTAGCTCTTCAGCCGGTAGCCCGTCTTGAAGATCCACGCCACGACCAAGAGGCAGATGGTGAGGAACAGGCCGATCATGACCAGGCTGACCGCCGGGCTCACATCGGCGATGTTGAAGAAACTCCAGCGGAAGCCCGAGACCAAATACACCACCGGATTGAGCAGCGTGACCGACTGCCAGAACGGCGGCAGCACCGAGATCGAGTAGAACGTGCCGCCGAGAAAGGTCAGCGGCGTGATGATGAGCAGCGGCACAAGCTGCAACTTCTCGAAGCCGTCGGCCCAGATGCCGATGATGAAGCCGAGCAGGCTGAAGGTCAGTGCGGTGAGCACCAGAAACGCGATCATCCAGAACGGGTGGGCGATGTGGATCGGCACGAACAGAAATGCCGTGGCCAGGATCACCAGGCCGAGGATGATCGATTTGGTGGCCGCCGCGCCGACATAACCGATCACGATCTCGAAATAGGAGATCGGCGCCGACAAGAGCTCGTAGATCGTGCCGGTGAAACGCGGGAAATAGATGCCGAACGAAGCGTTGGCCACGCTCTGCGTCAGCAGCATCAGCATGATCAGCCCGGGCACGATGAAGGCGCCATAGGGCACGCCCTCGATCTCGCTGATGCGCGAGCCGATCGCCGCCCCGAACACCACGAAATAGAGCGAGGTCGAGATCACCGGCGAGACGATGCTTTGCAGCAGCGTGCGCCCCGTGCGCGCCATCTCGAATTTGTAGATCGCCTTGATCGCCGGCAGGTTCATCTCTCTCGCCTCACCAGATCGACGAAAATGTCCTCGAGCGAGCTTTGCGTCGTATCGAGGTCCTTGAAGCCGATGCCGGCGGCGGCGAGATCGGTCAGGAGCTTGGTGATCCCCGTGCGCGGCCCTTGCGTGTCGTAGGTATAGACCAGCTCGCTGCCGCCATTGGCGAGCGCCAGATGATGAGCTTCAAGCGCGGCGGGTATGGTCTTCAGACTGTCATGCAGCTGGAGGGTGAGCTGCTTCTTGCCGAGCTTGTGCATCAGCTCGCGCTTGTCCTCGACGAGGATCAGCCGGCCTTTGTCGATCACGCCGATCCGGTCGGCCATGTCCTCGGCCTCGTGGATGTAGTGCGTGGTCAGGATGATGGTCACGCCGGAATCGCGCAAATCCCGCACCACCTGCCACATGTCCTTGCGTAGCTCGACGTCGACGCCCGCCGTGGGCTCGTCGAGAAACAGCACGGTCGGCTGATGCGACAGCGCCTTGGCGATCAGCACCCGGCGCTTCATGCCGCCCGACAGCGTCATCAGCTTGGAGTCCTTACGGTCCCACAGCGAGAGACTGCGCAGCACTTTCTCGATATAGGCGGGATCGTCCCATTTGCCCCACAGCCCGCGGCTCAACGAGACCGTGGCGAGCACGGTCTCGAACATGTCGGCGGTCAGCTCCTGCGGCACGAGCCCGATCAGCGACCGCGCGGCGCGATAGTCGGTGACGATGTCATGCCCGTCGATCGTCACCGTTCCCGAGCTCGCCGTCACGATGCCGCAGATGATGTTGATCAGCGTGGTCTTGCCGGCGCCGTTCGGTCCGAGCAGCGCGAAGATCTCGCCCTCGCGGATCTCAAGATTGATCTCCTTGAGCGCCTGGAATCCGGTGGCGTAGGTCTTGGTCAGATTGGAGACGGCAATAATGGGCTGCATGCGGAACACTTGTTGCGCGGCGCTGGCGGGATTTGGACGAAGCTGTGGCGTCGATGTCATCCCCTAGCATCAAGGCGCGATTGCGGACAACCGGGCACGTTTTCCGGAACCATCACGTTTGCGACACGTTTTCTACACCAGAGGGGTTATCCGCCGCATCGCGAGGTCGAGCCTGGGCTTTGCCTGCTTTGCGTAACGCAACAAAGCATGGAGGACACCCATGAATCGTCTTTTTGCAACGACTGCCGTGGCATTGATGCTTGGCCTTGCACCGGCGCTTGCCGCCGAGGATTCAGGCAAGCTCCCGACCGGGCCTGGCGTTTCGCCGGAAGCGGCGAAAGAGGCAACCGTTCCGCCGTCGGGTAGCCCCGATACGTCGGGCGGCGCGGCTGAGCAAAGTTCTGCTCCGCCTCACTCGGCCGCCGGCAATACGAGCTCTGCCGAGGGCAGTAACATGCCGGCTAACGAGATGGACCAATCGACCGGCGCCAAGGAGCAAAGCTCCGCTCCTCCCGGGTCGTCAGCCTCTAGCACATCGAAGCCTAATCCCAGTTTAGGCTCGGAGCAGGAGACGGAGCAGAACTAGTTCCGCTCTGGCCCGCGCAAGATGGGAGGAACCGGGACCGCCTCGCGGTCCCGGTTTCCTTTTATGCTTCTCACCCCGGTACCTATGCGCGTCGTCGCTTAATCCGCGGCAGCGTCCAATTGAAAGCTATCGACGACGCTCGGTTGGATCACGCGGGCGTGCAGCGTGAGCAGCACAAGCTTGGCATCGAGGCTTGTACCCGAGTCCAACGCGGCTTCGATCCGCCGCTCGACCTCAGCTGCCAACTCTCTGCCATTCGCGCCGGCAAACGAAGCCGCGCCGATCATGCAATAGGCTATGAGCTCAGCCGTCGCCCGATAGGATTGCGACGCTAGCTCTTCGCCGGGCGCGTGCTCGGTCAACAGCCTCACGGCAGAGAGCTTGACAGCCTCCGGCACGAGATTGGGGTGCAGATCGACCGAACGCAGCGCGCGATCGAACTCGCGCAGCTCCGCCGATCGGCCGAACCTGCCAAACAGACCGAGAGAAAGTAGACGCGGCGCCATGCGTGACCAATACCCGCGACTTACCTCGCAGGCTAGCTTCGTGAGTTGCTTGCCGTCAGCCGCAGGATCTTGCCATTGCTCTCGTCGGTCAGCGCGTAGACCGCGCCATCAGGTCCTTGCGCCACGTCGCGGATACGGGTTCCCATCGGAATGCGCTCCTCCTCGACAACCTTCTCGCCGTCGAGCGTCAGCCTGACGATCGCTTCCGAAGAGAGGCCTCCAATCAGGAGATTGCCCTTCCAGCCGGGAATAGCGTCGGACGTGTAGAAGGTGATGCCCGACGGCGAGATCACCGGGGTCCAATGGGCGATGGCGTCGGCGAATTCCGGATGCGTCGGCGGGTCGGGGATGTCTGTCCCATCGTAATGCTTGCCCCAACTCACCACCGGCCAGCCGTAGTTCTTGCCAGCTTGCGGGATGTTCAGCTCGTCGCCGCCGCGCGGGCCGAACTCCGCCTCCCAAAGCTTGCCGGTCTCAGGGTGAATGGCGGCGCCTTGCGGATTGCGATGCCCATAGGACCAGATCTCAGGCAGCTTGCCCTCCTGTCCGACGAACGGATTGTCGGCCGGCACCGAGCCATCGGCATTGATGCGCACGATCTTGCCGAGATGCGTCGCCAGGTCTTGCGCTGGATCGAACTGGAAGCGCTCGCCGAGCGTGACGAACAACTTGCCGTCGGGGGCGAACACAAGGCGTGAGCCGAAATGATTGCCGCCGTCGACCTTCGGGTATTGCCGGAAGATCACCTGCACGCCATCGAGGCCGTCGGCGCCGAGCTTGCCGCGCGCAACCGCGGTGCCGGCCTTGCCGCCATCGCCTGGCTCGGAATAGGAAAGATAGACGAGACTGTTCTCGGCGAAGCCCGGATCGAGCGCCACATCGAGCAACCCGCCTTGTCCCGCGTCGACGACCTCCGGCACGCCCTTGAGCGGCTGCGATGCCTTGCCGTCTTTGTCGATGATGCGAAGATGTCCTGCTTTCTCGGTGACGAGCATCCGCCCGTCGGGAAGGAAGGCGAGGCCCCAAGGATGGTCGAGCCCGTCGGCAAGAATTTGCGCCCTGATGGTTCCTTGCTTGGTATCGATCATCATATCCTTGGCGAAGCCTTGCTGCGGCGAGAGAATTAGCGACGCTGCCGCGAGAAGGCAGCTCGCTATGCGTCGGTGAAAAGAGAAATTTGCTGTCACGTCACGCCTCCGGCTCCTGCGCTCTGCTGGTCCCAACGCCCGTAAGCATAAGAAGTTCGCTCATCATCCGAGCGGTTTGCCCTTGCATGACGAGGAGCGGCGACCAAGCTATAGCAAGCGAGTTCAAGCCCGTGTCGCCACATTCACCAAGTGTTGAGACCATGCCGCGAATTTTGCGCAACGCTTGCGGCAGATCAAAGTCAGCGGCTGCGGCTGCGTGCCTCATGCCCGTGCTTTTTGTAGCCTTCGATTTTGGCCTGGTTGGCCCCCCCGGCCGCTGCCGAGCAAGATACCAATGAAGCAATCCGGGCCTTCGTCGAGAAAGTGAACGAGGCCTCGGTCGGCTTCTTCTCCTCCGGCTCCGAGGCCGACGCCCGCGAGAAGATGCCGTGCCTTGCTCGCTTGGGCCTTCGACGTGCCGGCCATGGGCAAGGAGGCGCTTGGCAGGGCCTGGGACAAGGCGACGGAAGACGAACGCAAGGAATTTCTGCAAGCTTTCGAGGAAGACATCATCAGCGCATATCTTCGGCGGATGCGGGCACCAGGCACGACCTTGACCTTCATCGGGCATCGGCCGCCCTTCGACGGCCATCAACTCGCCGCGAGCCGCCGCTCGGTGCCGGGCAAGGCCGATCAGACCTGGATTTGGTGGATGCGGCCTGAAGGGCAGTCGTGGCGCATTGACGACCTTCTGCTTGACGGCCATAGCGCCGTGAACACGGAAGCGCATGAATACGCCAATGTCTTGGCGAGCAACAACGGCGACATGAATGCCCTGATCGCCTTCATGCGCAAGCGAGCGGCCAAATGAACGCACCCAATGTGGCTTCGCAACCTCTCATCGCCCTTGAGCATGTTGGCCATGTGTTCGATGGCGGGCGCATTGTCGCGCTGAGGGACGTCAACCTCAAATTCGGGGAAGCCGAATCGGTTGCCATCGTCGGCGCGAGCGGTAGCGGCAAGACCACGCTCATCCTTGTCATGTGCGGCATCAGGATCCCAACCAAGGGGGTTCTTCGCTGGAAGGGCGAGCCCATCACAACGCTGCGACAGTGGACGGATCTGCGGCGCTCCGAAATCGGCATCGTGTTTCAGGACTTCAATCTGTTCCCCACGCTCACCGCGCGCGAGAACGTCGAGGTGGCGATGTTTGGCTCGAGCGCCAGCGGCAGCGAACGCCGGCGCCGGGTCGAGGAAGCGCTCGAGACGGTAGGGCTCACCGACCGTGCAACCCACTTGCCGCAGGAGCTGTCCGGCGGCGAGCGTCAGCGCGTCGCCATTGCGCGCAGCATCATCAACAATCCAAAGCTGATCCTCGCCGACGAGCCGACTGGCAATCTCGACAGCGCCAACGCTTCCGCGATTCTGGATCTCTTGTTTGATCTTCAGCGCGCGCGCGGAGCGACGCTGGTGATGGTGTCTCACGCGCCGGACCAGGCAAGTCGCTGCGCGCGACAGATCAACATGAAGGACGGCAAGGTGATGCTGGACCAGCAGACGGTGCTGGCCCACGAGGAGGTCCTGTGAATCATCTCGAATTTGCTTTCCGCAATCTGCAGCGGCGGCGGACACGGTCCATTCTGACGATACTGGGCGTCGCATTTGCCGTCGGCAGCTTTATTACGCTCTACGGACTATCGCGAAGCGTGCATGAGAACGTGGAGCGGAGCTTCGACGAGCATGGCACCGATTTGACGGTGAAGCGGCGCGGCATCGCCGAGCCCTTTGGCGGCACCATCCCCGAGTCGCTGATCCCCGAGATTGCCAAGATTCCCGGCGTCGCCGCCGTCTCCGGCCAGCTCATCACCTTTGCCGCCACCGATAACGACGACAACGTGCTCGCCGCGGGGTGGGCGGCCGACGGCTTCTATTGGGCAAATGTGCCCTTGAAGGATGGGCGCGTTCCCAATCGAGACGAACGCATGGTTGCCTTGGTCGGCTACGATATCGCGCGGACCCTGGGCAAGAAGGTGGGAGACGAGATCACGCTTCTCGGCGAGAAGTTTCGGATTGTCGGCCTCACCGACTACCACTCGATCATCAACCGCAACCAGGTCATCGTTAAGCTCGCCGATCTGCAAGCGCTCACCTTCCGCACCGGCGCGGTCACCTTTCTGTCGATCAAGCTCGAGCACCCGGACGATCAGGCCGAGGCCGACCGGATAGCGGCGACCATCGAGGGGATGGAAAAGCTCTCGGTGTCGAGAAGCGAAGGCATGTTGCGCAACGACAGCCTGTTCGGCCTGTTGACCGCCGTGTCGACGTCCATGGCCTGGGTGGCGCTGTTCATGGGCGTGCTCATGGTGCTCAACACGCTGCTCATGGCGGTGCTCGAGCGCACGCGGGAGATCGGCATCCTCTCCGCCATCGGCTGGTCGAAAGAGCGCATCATGGGCGCGCTCGTGATCGAAGGCTTCATCCTGTCGGCCGTGGGCAGCATGGTCGGCATCGTGCTCGGTGTTGCGGGATCGAAATTCTTGAGCGCGATCCCGGCCATCGGCCGCTATGTGGCGGTTGAGCCGACAGTGCCGCTGATCGCCGTTACGGCGCTTGCGGCCATCGTCCTCGGCATCCTCGGCTCGTTCTACCCGGCCTTCATGGCCACGCGGGCAAGTCCCGCCGACGCGCTCGAACGCGCTTAAGGCCTAACCGCGCCCAGCCTTGACCCGCAATCCGGGGGCGGGGCGCTCGAGCACCACTTCGCGGCGGAAGCGATAGAGCCGCGCCGGGCGGCCGCCGGTCTCGGTCGAGACATTGCCGGTGGCCTCGACCAGACCCCCTTGCTCGACCAGCCGCCTGAAATTCTGCTTATGCAGCAGCGTGCCCGAGATCGCCTCGACCGTCTTCTGCAGCTCGAACAGGGTGAATTCCGGCGGCAACAGCTCGAACACCACGGGACGGTATTTCAGCTTGCCGCGCAGGCGCCCGAGCGCGGTGGCGAGGATGCGGCGATGGTCGAAGGCCATCGGACGGCCAAACTCCGGTAGATCGGACCATTGCTCGGCCGCCGGGCGGCCATCATGCGCGGCCTCGGCGACGAGACCGGCCTCGTAGAGCAGCTCATAGCGATCGAGCACCTTCTCCTCGTCCCATCCCCCGCCGATGCCGAACGAGGTCCTGAGGCGCTCGGGACGGCGGAGCGCCCGCGCCGGATCATCGGGGAGTGGCGGCCGCTCGGCCCACTCTTTCAGCTTCGGCTCGATATGCCTGGATAGGATGGGCGGCTTGCCTTTGCGCCAATCCTCCCACGGGAAATAGGCGTACCAGGGCGACCAATGCGAGCCGAGCAGCTCATCCCCGGCGCCGCGGGTCAGCGCGAGATAGCCGACCGAGAGCGTATGCGCGCCTCCCGGCTCGGCGTGCCGGCCCCTGTCGCCGAATGTGTAGAGCTGCTCCACGTAACCGAGATCGAGCCCGGTCTGCCGTTTCACCCATTCACGCAAGCCGATCTCGAGCGTGCGATGCGCGCGCGGCGCGAACGGGCCGAAGGGAAGCGCATCCCAGGCGTCCGAGCCCGTGCCGGGCCGCGCCACGAGGATATAGGGTTGACCCTCGCGCACCGTCACGATGGCCGCATTGAGCCCAAGCTCGATTTGCGGGTCGTCGTTCCTTGTTTCCTGTGCGACGGCCGCTTTGCGCCTTGGCTCAGCCATCGCGGCGTCTAAGCGGCAAGCAGCGCCGGCAGCGCGAAGACCTTGCCTCCTCGGCGATCGTGCCGCGCCCGATCTCCTCGACCGCATTGATCATGCGCCCGTCGCGGGTCAGGATTTCGTCGGCGAGTGCGACGAGAAGGCGATTGGGATAGGCGGTCGGCGAGGCGCGACGCAGCGTCCGCGCCAGCTCGAGCTCGGTGCCTGCGGGGTTGAGCGCGCAGAGCGAGATGAAGGCGGCAGCCGTGGAGCGGCTGATCCCGGCCCAGCAATGGATGAGCAGCGGCGCCTGCCGGTCCCAATCGCGCGCGAAATTGATGAGATCGGCGACATGCGTCTCGCATGGCAGCACCAAGCCCGGCTGCGGCTGGCAGATGTCGTTCATGGCGAGCCGGAGATGCCGGTCCGGCACGATGCTCGGCGGCGTGCTGATCAGCGTCTCGCCGTTGATCAGCGTCACCAGGTGGCTGACATTCGCGTCGGCGACCGTGGTCTCGACCAGGCTCAACGGCGCGACATAGATGGTTTCGGGGCTCATGCTGCGCGGCACTCTAGTCGCTTCTCTTGGCAAAATCAGGGTTGTCATTTCAGTCCCGGCCTTCAATACGGGGCGTCACCCGCCCGCTCATCTTAGCAGCTCATTGAATTTCTTTAGGAACTCCGCCTCTCCCTGTGACGCAGGAAGCGGGCTTAAGTGCGACAGTCTGTCGACCAGCGCGGGGCTCAGACCCCGCGGCAGGCCAAAAAATCGCCGCGCCTCCGCCCGGGAAAAGCCGGCAAGACGAATCGCCTCGTAATAGGCGGCGATCTTATCGGCGCGCTTGATCAATCTGGTGACATCTTCGGGCAACTCCGCCGGCAAGCCGAAGCGAACGTGAATCGCGGCAAGCAGCCTCGCCTCGAAGGCGCGATAGTCGAGCGACAGGGCCGCCTTGAACGGACTGATCAGATCGCCGATGACATATTCGGGCGCGTCATGCATCAGCGCCGCGAGCCTGAAGCGTCTATCGAGCTTGGGCTCGAGCTCGGTCGTGATCCTCTCGACGAGAAGACTATGCTCCGCCACCGAGAAGGCATGCTCGCCGTCGGTCTGACCGTTCCAGCGCGCGACGCGCGCGAGCCCATGCGCAATGTCCTCGATCTCGATATCGAGCGGGGAGGGATCGAGCAGGTCGAGCCTCCGCCCTGAGAGCATGCGCTGCCAGGCGCGCGGGGCCGCATTGGGCGCGACGTTTTGCAGGGTCCGGGCGGCTTTCATCTTCGCGCTAAGTCCGGGCGGGGTGGCACACGCATTGATTAAAGTCACGACAGAAGCCACGAAGAATTGGACGAACCCCAAACATAATGCCATTCATGGCGCGGTAATCGTCAGAGTACAGGTAGATCGAATCTGTCACTGGGAGACGCATATGGCAAAGTTGCCCAAATATACACTGTCGCATGATGACACGAAGAAGCGCTGGATACTGAAAAGCGAGGGGTCGGGACAAACGGTCAAGACCTTCGCCACCAAGGCCGCCGCCACCAAGGGCGGCGTGCTGGAGCGGGCCGTCGGCAAGTCGGGTTCCGTCAAGATCAAGAAGCGCAATGGCAAGATCCAGGAAGAGCGCACCTATCCGCGCAGCGCCGATCCGCGCGGCTCTAAGGGTTAGATGGCGTCCGTCCGAGTTTTACGCAAGCGGCGTGACGCGGGCAGGAGGTCAGGTGGTCGTTGACCATGCCGGTCGCCTGCATGAAGGCGTAGACGATCGTCGGCCCGCAGAATTTGAAGCCACGCGCCTTGAGGTCTTTTGAGATGATGCGCGAAATCTCCGTCTCGGCGGGGATCTCGCTCATCGTCTTGTAGCGATTGACGATCGGCTTGCCGTCCACGAAGTCCCAGAAATACGGGCTGAAGCCCGCGCTCTGCTCCATGATCTCGATCCAGGCGCGCGCCGAGGCGACCGCGCCTTCGATCTTCATGCGATTGCGCACGATCCCCTGGTCCTGCATCAGCGCCTCGACCTTCTTCTTCGAGTAGCGCGCGATTTTCTCGGGCGCGAAATCGTCGAAGGCGCGGCGGAAGGCTTCGCGCTTGCGTAGGATCGTGATCCAGGACAGCCCGGCTTGGAAGCCGTCGAGCACGAGCTTCTCGAACAGCGCGCGGTCGTCGCGCTCGGGCACGCCCCATTCCTCATCGTGATAGGCCACATAGAGCGGGTCGGTGCCGGGCCACGGGCAACGCCCCGCTGCTTGCTTGCCGCTCATGCAAGCGCCTCGGCGACGGGAACCGCGAAACGCGCGAAGGCCGGACGGCGAAGCGCGATTGCGATCCCTCCAGCCATCAGCGCTTTGCCTTGCGCCAAGGCCTCCTCGGCGCGGTCGAGTCGGATCAGCGCCAGGCCCGAGGTGCCGCTCACCGAGCCGAGGGTTCCGATCGGCATGCCGTCAGCCTCGATGCTCGTGCCCGGAGCGGGCAGGGGCGAGGCAGCCTCGACCGGCACGATGCGTTTGCGCGCCGTGCCGCGATGTTGCATGCGGGAGACGACCTCCTGGCCGACATAGCAGCCCTTCTTGAAGTCGACGCCGTTCAGCTGATCGAACAACGCCTCATGCGGGAAGGTGTCGCCGAAGGCATAGTCCAGGCCGCCCTCGGGCACGCCGAGGCCAATGCGCAAGGCGTGATAGTCCTCCTCCGTCGCAGCCTCGCAATCCAGCAGGGCCGCCTCCGCGCCGTTGGGCATGAGCAAGCCGGAAACCAAGCTCGGCCAGCCGGGGATCGGCATACATAACGGCGCCTTCGGGAAGGCGAGGGGTACCGCCCCAAGCCGCCGCCACGGCGAGCCCCGGCTCCAAGGCGACCTCGACCTGCGCCCGGAGCTTGTAGAACCCGATCCGCTTCACCAGCTCGGCGGCCTTGTCCTGCGCCACGTCGAGCAGAAATTCGCCGCCGGTGGGGATGACAAAGAAATCGAACAGGATCTTGCCTTGCGGGGTGAGCAGCCCGGCATGTACCGCCTGGCCCCCTTGCGTCTTGTCGATTTCGTTGGTGATCAGGCCTTGCAGGAATTTGCGCGCGTCGGCGCCCCCGACCCTGAGGACGGCGCGCGACGGCAAGAGGCTCGCATGGCATTGGCCCATATCCGGCCCTTCTGCTACCAAGGCTTCCGACATTTATGGGAGCGGGGCAGGCCCCGCAAGAGAAGCCGGATTTGGCCCAGACCTTCGATCTTGTCGTCAAAGGCGGTACCGTCGTCAATCAAGCGGGCGAAGGGCTCGCCGATCTTGGCGTGAGGGACGGCCGCATCGCCGAGATCGGCTCGATCGGCGCTGGCGCGGCGGGCGAGATCGTCGACGCTTCCGGCCTGCATATCCTGCCAGGGGTGATCGACACTCAGGTGCATTTCCGCGAGCCCGGGCTCGAGCACAAGGAAGATTTGGAGACCGGCAGCCGGTCGGCCGTCCTGGGCGGGGTTACCGCCGTGTTCGAGATGCCGAATACACGGCCGCCCACGACCAGCGCCGATGCGCTCGCCGCCAAGGTCGCCGCCGCCACGCACCGCATGCATTGCGACTTCGCCTTCTTCGTCGGCGCCAGCCGCGACAATGTCGACGATCTCGCCGAGCTCGAGCTTCTGCCCGGAGCCGCCGGCATCAAAGTCTTCATGGGGTCGTCCACCGGAGACCTTCTCGTCGATGACGAGGAGACGCTCGCCCGCATCCTTGCCACCATCCGTCGCCGCGCCGCCTTCCATTCCGAGGACGAGGCAAGGCTGAAGGAACGCGCGAAGTTGCAGCGTGAGGGCGATCCTTCGAGCCACAGCGAATGGCGCGACGCCGGCGCGGCGCTCGCCTCGACCGAGCGGCTGTTGCGGGTCGCCGCCGCCGCGGGAAAGCGCGTGCATGTGCTGCATGTCTCGACCGGCGAGGAGATGGCGCTGCTTGCCCTGCATAAGGACATCGCCAGCGTCGAGGTCACGCCGCAGCACCTGACGCTGGCCACGCCCGAGGCCTACGAGAGTCTCGGCACTCTCGCGCAGATGAACCCGCCGCTCCGCGATCGCCATCATCAGCAGCTTCTCTGGTGGGGGCTCGAGCGAGGCGTGGTCGATGTACTCGGCTCCGATCACGCGCCGCATACTCTCGAGGAGAAGAGCAAGTCCTATCCCGCGACGCCCTCAGGCATGCCGGGCGTGCAGACGCTCGTGCCGGTGATGCTCGACCATGTGAATGCGGGACGCTTGAGCCTCGCCCGCTTCGTCGATCTGACCAGCGCGGGGCCGCAGCGGATCTTCGGCATCGCCGGCAAGGGCCGCATTGCGGTCGGTTACGACGCCGACCTCACCATCGTCGATCTCAAGGCCGAGCGCGTCATCGAGAATGAGTGGATCGGCAGCAAATGCGGCTGGACGCCGTTTGCGGGGCGGCGCGTCAAAGGCTGGCCGGTCGGCACGCTGGTGCGCGGGCGGCTGGCGATGTGGCAGGGCGAGCTGGGTAAGGCCGGCGGCGAGCCGGTCCGCTTCGGCGAGGCTCTGCCCAAATCCTACTGAAGGAAATACTGCCAGACGCCGGTGGGCGAGACGCCGAGCCGGTAATGACTGTATTTGCCGGCCTTCTTCATGGGAATCGCCTGCGCCGGCGGCACGATGCGATAGAGCTCCACCTCCTGGGCCGGCGTGAGCTTCGCCAGGTCGGTCTCGGCGAAATACGGCCAGACGAACATCTCGTCCTGCCCTTGCCCGACGCGGACATAGCCCGAGGCCATCACATTGAGCATGGCTGCCAGCACATCGCGCCCCGTGCCGTCGGCCGACGCCTTCTTCCAGAAGGCGATCGGGTCCTCGACATAATCGGTCGTGACCATCGGCTTCAGCTCGTTCGATTCGAGGACGGGCCGCATATTCTCGACCTCGCCGCTCTGGGCCGCGGCCGCGATCTGCTCCAGCATGCGCTTGACCGGGTCCGGCAGCGCGTTGAAATCATAGAGGACCTGGGGGGTTTGCCCTGGCGCTGCGATGGCTCCCGTCGCTGCTTCGTTCTGAGCGTAGACAAGGGCGGCAGCGCCAGCTACCAATGCGCCGAGGGCCATCAGGACGATATTTTTGCGGCAATTCATGCATCACTCCATGAGTGCTCGATCAATTTCGCAGATCGGCAAACGAGCGCAAGTCCGCGACGCGGCGGCGCCTGTTCTGCGCGCCTTCCGTCTCGCGCCGCCCGCAATGAGCGAATAGGGCCGTGCCCTTGCAGGCCGGCGCGCAAATCGTCCTTTCCACCGTCCAGCTCGTGCTTGCCGGCATCGGCATCGGCCTTCTGATGGCCGCGCCGATCGGGCCGGTGAACGTGCTGGTGATTCAGCGGGCCGTTTCGGGCGGCTTCTGGGCCGGACTTGCCGCGGGCCTCGGCGCGGTTCTCGGCGACGGCTTGTTGGCGGCCATCGCCGCCTTCAGCGTCACGGCGATCTCGGATGTCATGAACGCCTATTCGGCATGGATACAGTATATCGGCGGGCTGCTCCTGATCGTCTTCGGGCTTGCGCTGCTCTTCACTCGGCCGGCTCTGACGATTCCCGTCGGCCAGAAATCGCATCTCTTGGAGCACACGGGAATCATCCCGCAGACCTTCTTTCTCACCGTCACCAATCCCGGCGCCATTCTCGGCATGGCGGCGATGATCGGCGGCCTTGGCTCGCTGATCGGCGGCCTCAACACTTATCCCGAGGCGCTGCTCCTCGTTGTCGCCGTGATGGGGGGGAGCCTCGTATGGTGGCTCGGCTTGTCTGAGCTGATCGCCACCATCAGGCATAAGCTGACCGAAAGCCGCCTCAAGCTGATCAACCGGATCGCCGGCGTCGTGCTCGTCGCCTTCGGGCTGATCCTGCTGCTCGAGGGTTTTATTTTTCGCTAGATCGGCGGCGGCCTATTGCGAGGTCCGCTTCACCGTGAACTCGCCATGATGGATGCGGCGGGACAGCCCGGTCGTCATCTTGGCGACGGCATTCTCGCCATAGACGCCGATGAGATCGGCGAGCGCCGCGAACAGGGCCGCGTTGGCGAGCATCTCCGGCTCGATGCCGTCATGCAGCGCCTCTTCCCAAGCATCGAGAATATACCTGAGCGCCGCTTGCTTCTGTGCCTCGTCTTCCGAGGAACGCGACGTCTGCCTGGCTGACCGCACTTCTGGCGCCCCCTTGTGGCTGCCGCAAAAATCCCGCGTCGGTCAGACTTACACCCCCGTGTGGCCGCGACGACGATAGAGTGAACTAACGGTTAATCTGCGCACCGCGCATTTTTTTAAATTGTAACTACAATGCGTTAGCGAGGGTCATGATTAGCGTGTGCGGCCGGCAAGCCGCCGGGCGGAAGCCTAACGTCCGACGCCCCTATCGATCGCTGGCCGCTAGTCCGGCGGCTCCTCGACCGGCGTGGCGCCGCCTTGGGCCGGTGCGGGCGGCGCTTCGGGGGCCGCTTGAGAGACGTTGCCGGTCGCCTCGGGTGAGGCGGCGTCGGCCGAAGGCGCTTCGGGCTTGGCCTCCAGCGTGGCGCCGTCATTATTGCCCTCAGGCCGCGAGCCGTCTTTGTTGGCCTCAGGCGCTGCCTCGGGCTTGCTGTCGGCAGGTCCTTTGCTCGCGAAGGTCGAGCCCTGGGCGAGCGATGCGGCGATGCTCGCGCCCTCGCTGCTGAAGCGGGTGGTGGCAAGCGTCGCCGATTGGGTGCAGGTGCGATAGGTGCGCCGATAGCCGCGATAGCCGTCATTGAAGGCGTTGACCAGCTTGGCGCGGCGCACGGCGGTCGTACCCTCGTTCCTCAAAATCTCCTTCATCTGATCGCGCCAGACCTGCCCCTCCTGCGCCCCGCACAGCTCGCGGAGGTAGTGGACGGCGCCGAGGATCTCGGCAAGCCGCATCAGCTTGTTGTCATAGGGACGGTCGTCGGGCGGCGGCGGCGCCGTGCTCTCGCGCGGCACGATGGGCGGCAGGTCGTCGCCCGGCGGCTTAGACTTCAACCGCGGCTTGGGCGCCGATTTCGGCTGGTCGAAAAACCAGAAGAACTGGGCTTCGGCGACAGGCGAAAACGCCATGCAGGCCCAGGCCGCGCAGAGCGCGCCAAAGGCAAGCCGCAGGAGGCGCTGTTTGGCCGATCCCATCCGACCTGACTAACGCCTATTTTTGTTGAAATCTAGCCGTCAGGGCATGCGCACTTTATGCGCCGCGACCCAGATCAGATCGGCCGTCCCCTCGGTCAAGGGCAGCGCCTCGACATCGTCCAGATGGACCCATTCGGCCGCCACGGCGTCGCCGCCGGCCTCGAGGCTGCCGCCAGTCGGGCGGCCATAGAAGACGGTCAGCCGGTAGGTCGTGCCGCAATCGTCTTGCTCGTCGCTCGGGATCTTGATCAGATCGACCACGCCCTCCACATCGGCCTCGATGCCGGTCTCTTCCTTGAGCTCGCGGCGTGCCGCCTCGCGCGGCGCCTCCTGGCCCTCGGTCTTGCCGCCGGGAAGGCTCCACAGCCCGGCGAAGGGCGGATGTGCGCGCTTCACCAGCAGGACCTTGCGATCCTTGAACACGGCGATGCTCGCTCCGTCGCGGACAGGCGCGAGGTCTTGGTCGGTGGTTGAACGGGGCTCGGTCATGACAAGCGGGTTGAGCATGGGTCGGCCCGCTTTTCTAAGTCAATCAGCGCGTGCCGAACAGGGCATCGATCGCGGCCTGGCCGCCGACATCGCCGAGCTGCTCCGGGTCCTTCCGGTCGGGCAGCGTCTCGCCATTGGCGATGGCGTTGGCCTCGTCGATCAGGACGCGCAGCCGCTGCGCCGCCTTCTCGCAGGTCTTGCTCAGCTTGTTGCGATTGCCGGTAAGGTCCGCGCCAACTTCGGCGACAAGGGTGACGGCTTCGCCATGCAGCAGCGCCACCGCCTCGTCGAAACGCGCCCTGATCTTCTGCGGCGCGCGGCGATAAGCGGCGATCGCCAGATTCTTGTCGCGGAATCCCGACTCGGCAAAGTGCTCTTCGTAAGTGAGCGGGCGCCACGAGAAAAGATCGTCGGCGAAGCTTTCGGGCTCCGACGAGATCGCCTCGAGCAGCATCACCAGCTCATGGAAGTGATTGAGGTAATCGCTTGCGAGCAGCGTCGATTCGTTGATGTTGGTGCCCGGTACATGCGAGCGGAAATGGCCGATCATGGCCGAGCGGAAGGCAGCCACGATGTCCTCGCGGCTTACGTCCTCATTGAGGTCTCCCGCGCGGGGATCGGGCTTCTCGTGAACGAACATCGACACAACGATTGGGTTAAACTTGCTTTGGAATATCAGGAGTGTTGCCCGATCATGATTGCCAAAGGGTTACCGGGAATCCCATCTTATGTGCTCGCGCTATAGCCTCACCTCTCCGCCGGAGGCCGTGCGCGCCTATTTCGGCTATGCCGATACGCCGAATTTCCCGGCGCGCTATAATATCGCACCAACCCAGCCGATCGCTGTCGTGGCGCGCGACCGAGAAGGGGTGCGGCGTTTCCGGTTGATGCGCTGGGGCCTGCTGCCTGCCTTCGTCAAGGATCCGAAGACCTTTCCGACGCTGATCAACGCCCGCTCCGAGGAGGTGCTGGCGAAGCCCTCGTTCCGCAATGCCATGCGCTACCGGCGCTGCCTTATTCCAGCCGACGGCTTCTATGAATGGACCGGCCCCAAGGGCAAGCGCCGCCCCTTCCTGCTTCGCCCGCGCCAAGGCCAACTGATCGCCTTTGCCGGGCTCTATGAGCGCTGGCGCGACAAGGACGGCGAGCGAGATCGACACGGTCGTGATTCTCACCTGTCCCGCCAATCGCACCGTCTCGCCGT
Source organism: uncultured Alphaproteobacteria bacterium (assembly GCA_963817175.1). Lineage (GTDB taxonomy): Bacteria > Pseudomonadota > Alphaproteobacteria > Rhizobiales > Methyloligellaceae > Methyloceanibacter. Next base: position 15,771 of record CAWFNK010000018.1, on the reverse strand, counting down.
TGCACGATCGCATGCCGGTGGTGCTCACGCCCGAGCAGTTTGAGGCGTGGCTCGACGTCAAGGCAACGCCGGCCGACGCCGCGTTGACGCCTGTTGTTGCCTGCCGCCGACGATCTGTTCGAGGCGATCGAGCTACACCCGAAGATCAACGACTCCCGCAAGGACGAGCCCGGCCTGCAAGAGCCGCTCGAGCCCTCGCTGCTTTGAACGTCGCGATCATCATCATGCGCTAGCAACAGCAAAGGGGAGGGCAATGCTGCCAACCGAGATCATCGACCGCTACCGCGTTCGCAAAGGGAGCGAGTTCCGCCTGGCCGATTTCGATCCCGACGATACTTGCGGGCTCGATATCGACAAGGATGACGCCAAGCAGCTCCTCGCCACCGGCGTCAAGCGTCTCGCCGGCTTGCAGGACCGCCTCTGGGCCAACGATCGCTGGGCGATCCTCGTCATCCTGCAAGGCATCGACACCTCCGGCAAGGACGGCGTCATCAAGCATGTGATGTCGGGCGTCAATCCTCAAGGCTGCGAGGTTCATTCCTTCAAGGCGCCGAGCGAGCAAGAGATCGACCACGACTTCCTCAGGCGCGCTTCGGTCGCGCTGCCGCCGCGCGGGAAGATCGGCATCTTCAATCGCTCCTATTACGAGGAGACGATCGTCGTGCGGGTGCATCCCGAGTTCTTGCAGAAACAGCGCCTGCCGCAAAAGCTGATCACCGACGAGATCTGGAGTCAGCGCTTCAACGACATCAACAATTTCGAGTCCTATCTCGCTCGTAACGGCGTCCTGACGCTCAAGTTCTTTCTGAACATATCTAAGAAGGAGCAACTCGGCCGGCTCGTGGCGCGCATCGACGATCCGGAAAAGAGGTGGAAGTTCGCGGCGCACGATGTCGAGGAGCGGAAGCTGTGGGACCCGTATATGCAGGTTTACGAGCAGACCATCCGCAATACCGCGACCAAGGATGCGCCGTGGTACGTGGTGCCGGCCAACCATAAATGGTTCACGCGGCTGGTGGTCGCCGCGGCGCTGGTCGAGCAATTGGAGGCGCTCGATCTGCAATTTCCCAAGCTCGACGCCGCGACCTTGGCTCAGCTTGAGACGATCCGCGCCGAGCTGATCGCCCAGAAGCCGAAGAACAACAAGGGGTGAGACGGAGCTGAGACTCGTCTAGGTGCGCCCCTCGGTGACCAGTAGAATGGCGAGCCCGTCATGGCCTTTGGCGCCGACCGTCTGGATCGCCGTCCCGCTCACGCGCGGATCGGTGGCGGCAAGCTCGAAGAAGCGGCGCATGCCTTGAACGCTCGAATCCTCGCCGGAAGTGTCGAGGATCGCGCCTTCGCGCACGACATTGTCGACGATGATGAGGCCGCCCTGGCGCGCGAGCTTGACCGCCCATTGGAAATAGCCGGGCGTGCCTTCCTTGTCGGCATCAATGAATATGAAGTCGAAGGGTGGCTCGGCGGCGAGGCCCGGCAAAGTGTCGCTCGCCTTGCCGACGCGCACGTCAACCATTTCGCCTAAGCCGGCATGCGCGATATTGGTGCGAGCAACGTCCGCGCATTTCGGGTTGGCCTCAAGCGTGACGAGCGTGCCGCCCGGAGCAAGGCCGCGGGCGAGCCAAATCGTGCTGTAGCCGCCGAGCGTGCCGACTTCGAGGATGCGCCGGGCGCCGATCGCTTGCGCGAGCAGCATCAAGAGCTTGCCTTGGTTGGGCGCGACATTGATTGCCGGGAGCCCCGCCGCCTTGGTCGCTTCGAGCGCGGCGTCGAGCGCCGCGTCGCCGGGCACCAGGCTGTCGGCCAGATAGCCGTCAATCTCGGTCCAAAGCGCGTCGGTTTGCAGACGTTTCATCTAGAGCAGCTTCCCTGGATTGAGAATCCCGTTTGGATCGAAGGCGGCCTTGATCTTACGCATCAGCTCGATCTCGATGGGCTGCTTGGCGTGCGGCAGGAGATCGCGCTTCAGCCGACCGATGCCGTGCTCGGCGCTGATCGAGCCGCCGAGATCGAGCACGATCTCGTAGACAGCCGCGTTGAGCGCCTCCCAGTAGCTCAGGAAGATGGCGCGGTCCATGCCGGGCGGCTGGCTGACATTGTAATGGATGTTGCCGTCGCCGAGATGGCCGAACGGCACTGGCCGCGCACCAGGAATCATCAACTCGACAAGCTGATTGGCCCGTGCCACGAACTCAGGCACAAGCGCCACCGGCACGGCGATGTCGTGCTTGATACTGCCGCCTTCGTGCTTCTGCACCTCGCTCATCAGCTCGCGCAGGCGCCACAACTCTTGCGTCTGTGCGAGCGAAGCGGCGACCACCGCGCTGTCGATCTCGCCGGCCTCTACCCCCTCGCCAAGCATCGTCTCGGCGAGGCGGGCGAGATCCTCCCCTTGGCGCGGGCTGGTCAGCTCGAACAGCACATACCAGGGGTAGGGCAAGGGAAAGGGATCGCGCGTCGAGGCTCCATGGCGGAGCACGAAGTCGAGGCCGATGCGCGGCATGATCTCGAAGGCGGTGAGTGCGGGCCCAGCTTGCTCCAGAGCGCGGGCGAAGAACGCCGGCGCCGTCTCCAGCGCGGCGAGGCCTGCCATGCAGGTGACCCGCTCGATAGGCTTCGGGAACAGGCGCAGCACCGCGGCGGTGATGATGCCGAGCGTGCCTTCGGAGCCGATGATCAAGTCCTTGAGGTCGTAACCTGAATTGTCCTTGCGCAGCGCCTTCAGGCCGTTCCACACGCGCCCGTCGGCGAACACGACTTCGAGCCCGAGCGTAAGGTCGCGGGCGCTGCCATAAGCGAGCACGGCCATGCCGCCGGCATTGGTGGCGAGCACGCCGCCGATCTGGCAGCTGCCTTCCGAGGCGAGGCTCAAGGGGAACAGCCGCCCCGCACTCGCCGCCACGTGCTGGGCCTGCGCGAGCACGAGCCCCGCTTCCACCGTCATGGTGTTTGACGCAAGGTCGATGTCGCGCACGTGGTTGAGCCGCTCGAGCGAGACGACGACCTCATGGCCGGTCTCGAACGGGATCTGCCCGCCGACCAGCCCGGTATTGCCGCCTTGCGGCACGATGGCAGTCTTGGTGGCGTTGGCGCGTTCGAGAATTGCCGCCACCTCTCGCGTTTCGCCGGGCTTGAGCACGAGAGCGGCCTTGCCGCGATAGCGGTCGCGCCATTCGACGAGATAACGCGCCATCGCCGCCTCGTCGCGGATGGCATGCTCCTCGCCGACGATGCGCACCAGCGCATCGATCGTGTCCTGGCTCGGCGCCGCGTGCTTCTCTTCGCGTGTCATGGCAATCAGCGCTAGCCCCGATTGGCAGCGCGCTGCAAGCGGTCGTTGATGGCCTCGCCGAGTCCGTTGGCCGGAATTGGCATGACGGCAATCGCCGTGGCGCCAACTTGGTCCAGCTCGCGCAGCGCGGCGAACAGCCTGGCCGCCGCCTCTTCGAGATTGCCGCTCGCGCTGAGATTGATGGTTGTGCGCGCGCCTTGCGGCACCTTGGGGCCGAAGCCGAGCAGCGCCTCGTTGGCACCGACGCTCGTCGCGTCAAGCCTAAGCTGCGTGCTGGGTGCGTAGTGCGTTGCGAGCTGCCCCGGCGAAGCGCCCCGGTGATTGGCTTGGGCTGCGGCAAGCGGCGCGCCGAGCACCAGCTCGATCGCCTCGCGCGGGAGCGCGCCCAGGCGCAGCAGGCCGACCTCTCCGTCGATGGCGCTGACCACGGTCGACTCGATGCCAAGCGGGCAGGGGCCGCCGTCGAGGATCATGGCGGGACGCTCGCCGAGCTCGGCTTCGACATGCGCGGCCGTGGTGGGGCTCACTCGCCCCGAACGGTTGGCGCTCGGCGCGGCGATCGGGAGCTGCGCCGCGGCGAGCAGCGCCTGCGCCACTGGATGCGCCGGCGCTCTGAGCGCGATGGTGTCGAGCCCGGCACTGACCAGATCGGCAATCCCGCCAGCGGGGCGTTTCTTCAGCACGAGCGATAGCGGCCCCGGCCAGAAAGCAGCGGCGAGACGCCGCGCCGTGTCGTTCACCATCGCATAGCCCTCGGCCGCTTCGAGGTCCGGCACATGCACGATCAGCGGATTGAAGCGCGGCCGCTCCTTGGCGGCGAACACCTTGGCGACGGCGCGCGCGTCGAGCGCATTCGCGCCGAGCCCATAGACCGTCTCGGTCGGAAAGGCGACGATCTCGCCTTGCGCCAGCGCCAGGGCGGCTCGCTTGATATTGTCCGAGGTGGCAGGAACGACGGGCATCGCGCCATTTCGCGTGTTACCACGGAGCGGTCAAGCTAGAGTGACGCCGACCGCCCCGCCGCGCTAACCATACCGCCAATGACCACGCTGCTGCTCACCCACCCCGCCTGCCTGCTGCACGACACGGGCTACGGCCATCCCGAGCGGGCCGATCGGCTTCGCGCCATCGACGACGCGCTTGCCGCGCCCGCCTTCAAGCCGCTGAAGCGCGAAGAGGCGCCGCTCGCCGACCTCGCCGCCATCGAGCGGCTGCACCCGCAAGCCTATGTCGAGATGGTCCGCGCCGCCATTCCGGCCCGCGACCACGCCTGGCTCGATCCCGACACCGTCGTCTCGCCGGGCAGCTGGGAGGCGGCTCTGCGTGCCACGGGCGCGACCATCTATGCCGTCGATCAGGTCATGGCCGGCAAAGCCGACAACGCCTTCTGCGCGGTCAGGCCACCCGGTCATCACGCCGAGCCGTCGCGCGCCATGGGCTTCTGCCTGTTCAACTCCGTCGCGGTCGCCGCGCTGCATGCCCGCGCTAAGCATGGCGCGAAACGCGTAGCGGTGGTCGATTTCGACGTGCATCACGGCAACGGCACGCAGGCCGCGTTCTGGACCGACAAGGATCTGTTCTACGGCTCGACGCATCAGATGCCGCTCTTCCCCGGCACCGGCGCTTTGGACGAAACGGGGGTCGGCAATATCTGCAACGCACCGCTCAAGCCGGGAGACGACGGCGAGGATTTTCGCGCGGCTTGGGAGGCGCGCATCCTGCCCGCGCTCGATGCCTTTGCCCCCGACTTTCTGCTCGTCTCAGCCGGGTTCGATGCGCATCTCAAGGACCCTCTGGCGCAGCTCAGGCTGGTTGAGGCCGATTTCGCCTGGATCACCGAGAGGCTGCTGGAGGCGGCAGCCAAGCATACTGGCGGCAAGCTCGTCTCCACGCTCGAAGGCGGCTACGACCTCGATGCCCTCGCCAGCTCGACCGCCGTGCATGTCGAGACGCTGATGAGTGCGGCCTCTTGAGGCAACGCCTCTTGATCCTGAGTGCAGGAAAGGGCTAAGCCAGACCATGGCCGACCCGACCGATTCCGACATCAAGACCATGAGCTTCGAGCAGGCTCTGAAGGAGCTCGAGACCATCGTCGATCGTCTGGAGAAGGGCGATGTCGAGCTCGAAGCCTCGATTCGCATCTATGAGCGCGGCGAGGCGCTGAAGGTCCATTGCGACACGCTGCTGCGCAAGGCGGAAGCCCGGGTCGAGAAGATTTCGCTCAATCAGAACGGCCAGCCGACCGGCACCGAGCCGCTCGACGTCGAGGATTAGTCGCTATAGCACCGTCACATTGAGCTTCAGCCCCTGTTTCGGGCTGAGCGTGATGCGCGCGAACGGCGTTGGCCGCTCGCCCTCGGGAAGCGCGAAGCTCGCATGCTGCAGCAGCGTGGCGAGGATGGTCTTGCCCTCGAGCATGGCGAAGCTGCCGCCGACGCAGGTCCGTGGGCCCGCGCCGAACGGCATATAGGCGCAGCGGTGCCGCTTGGCCTTCGCGTCGGACGAGAAGCGCGACGGATCGAATCTCAGCGGGTCCTGCCACAAGCTTCGGTGCCGATGCACAACATAGACTGGGATGGTGATGGTCGCGCCTGCGCCGAGCGCGACGCCGCCGAGCGTGACCGGGCGGATCGTCCGCCGCATCAGCACCGGCGCCGGCGGGTATAGCCGCATCGCCTCCTGGAACACGGCATCGAGCAGCGGAAGCTTGCCGATGTCCTCGCGGCCGATCGCCCGGCCGCTCCGTCACGCTCAGCACCTCCTGCCGCACCGCCTCCTGCCACTCAGGGAACAATGCGAGCAGATAGAGCGTCCAGGTGAGCGCCTGCGAGGTTGTCTCGTGCCCGGCCATCAGGAAGGTCACGACATTGTCGACGATGAGAGCATCGGGCATGGCCTCGCCGGTCGCGGGGTCTCTTGCCGTGACGAGCCGGCCGAGCAGGTCGTTACGCTCGCCCGCGCCCTCGCGAATCTTCGCCAGCACCCGCGTGGCGATGTCGCGCATCGTTCGGCCCGCTCGCGTCATCACGCGCGAGCCGGGATGGGGGATCGACGGCGGCAATCTGAGCGAGGTGAGCGCGATCTTCCACACCGAATGACCGAGAAACGCGGCGCCGGCCTGCTCGATGCTTCCGCGATCCGCCTCGCCGAGGCTGGCGCCGAGCACGCTGTCTTGCAGCGCCTGCAAGGTGGCGCGCGTCATGTCCCGGTCGATGGCTTGGCTCGTGCCGGGCGGCGCCTCGCGCCAACGCTGCAACACGGGGCCGCAAGCGCCGGCGAAGGCGGGAATGTAGGCGAGCACGTCCTCGGCCCTGAACAGCGGCGCGGTCAGTCGGCGCTGCCAGCGCCACGCCTCGCCCTCCGCGTTGAGCAGCCCGCCGCCGATCGCCTCGCCAAACACGTCGTCGTTGAGCGGCTGCTTCGAATAGCTGTCGGCGTCGTCCAGCAGCACGCTCTGAATGAGCGCGGGGTCCATGATGAAGGCGCTCTCCAGCCCCAGCCACCGGTAGAGAATGAGCTCCTCCCGGTAGAAATCCTCGCTCCAGCTTCCGATCGGGTTGCCGATCATCTTCAGGATGAGCCACGGGAAGGCGAGGCGCCGCTTTGGCGGGACCGGCCACTCCGCTATGGTTGCCGACCGGCTCATGATGCTTGGCTCCATGACACGATTTGGCCCGTCTTACGGATTAGTTGCAAGCAGGGCTCGCGGCCGATAAAGGTGCTTAACGCGTTGATCCTTCCGATCCTTTTTTCATTCCGTCTCATGGGCAGTTGCGAATGAGCGCCGACAGTTCCACGCCGTTGCTTGACCGTGTCCGGACCCCTCAGGATCTCCGCGCGCTTCAGGACCAAGAGCTGACCCAGCTGGCCGAGGAGCTCCGCCAGGAGCTGATCGCCGCCGTCGCGGTCACCGGCGGCCATCTGGGAGCAGGGCTTGGCGTGGTCGAGCTGACCATCGCGCTGCATCACGTCTTCGATACGCCCCGCGACAAGCTGATCTGGGACGTCGGCCACCAATCTTACCCGCACAAGATCTTGACCGGGCGGCGCGACCGCATCCGCACGCTACGGCAGCCGGATGGGCTGTCGGGCTTCTGCAAGCGTGCCGAGAGCGAATACGACACGTTCGGCGCCGGCCATTCCTCGACCTCGATCTCGGCCGGGCTCGGCATGGCCGTCGCCCGCGACCTCGACGCCAAGTCGCATAATGTGGTCGCCGTGATCGGCGACGGCGCGATGAGCGCAGGCATGGCCTATGAGGCGATGAACAATGCCGGCGCGATGGATTCGCGGCTGATCGTCATCCTCAACGACAACGACATGTCGATCGCCCCGCCGGTCGGCGCCATGAGCGCCTATCTCGCCAAGCTCATTTCGGGCGGCACCTATCGAAGCTTCCGCCGCTTTTTGAAGGACCTCGCCGGCAAGCTCCTGCCCAAGAGCTGGCAAAAGCGCGCGGCCCGCGCCGAGGAATTCACTCGCGGCTTCTGGACCGGCGGCACGCTGTTCGAGGAGCTCGGCTTCTATTATGTCGGCCCGATCGACGGTCACAATTTCGATCATCTGCTTCCGGTTCTGCGCAATGTGCGCGCCATGCAGAACGGACCGATCCTGGTCCATGTCGTGACGCAGAAGGGCAAGGGCTACGGGCCCGCCGAGATTTCGGCCGACAAGTTTCACGGCGTCGGCAAGTTCAATGTCGTCACCGGCGCGCAAGAGGCTTCCGCCGGCGGACCGCCGAGCTACACCAAGGTCTTTGCCAACGCGTTGATCGAGGAAGCGCGCGCCGACGACAAGATCGTCGCCATCACCGCGGCCATGCCGTCAGGCACCGGGCTCGACCGCTTCGCCGAGATCTTTCCCAAGCGCTGCTTCGATGTCGGCATCGCCGAGCAGCACGCCGTGACGTTTGCCGCGGGGCTGGCGGCGGAAGGCTACAAGCCGTTTGCGGCCATTTACTCGACCTTCCTCCAGCGTGCCTACGACCAGGTGGTGCACGACGTCGCCGTGCAGGGTCTGCCCGTTCGCTTTGCCATCGACCGTGCCGGGCTGGTCGGCGCCGATGGCCCGACCCATGCCGGGTCTTTCGACGTGGCCTTCCTCTCTTGCCTGCCCGGCATGGTGGTGATGGCGGCCGCCGACGAGGCCGAGCTCATGCACATGGTGGCAACGGCTGCCGCAATCGACGATGGTCCATCGGCCTTGCGCTATCCGCGCGGGGAGGGGACTGGCATCGCCCTGCCCAAGCGGGGAACGCCGCTTCCGATCGGCAAGGGCCGCATCTTGCGCGAAGGCTCGGCGGTGGCGCTGCTCTCCTTCGGCGCGCGGCTGCCCGAATGTCTGGTGGCGGCCGATCAGCTGGCCGGCTTCGGCTTGCCGGCAACCGTCGCCGACGCGCGCTTCGCCAAGCCGCTCGACATGGATCTGCTGCGCCGGCTCGCGCTGAACCACGAGGTGCTGATCACCGTCGAGGAAGGCTCGAGCGGCGGCTTCGGCGCGATGGTGCTGCACGCGCTTGCCCGCGAAGGCCTGCTCGACCGCGGGCTGAAGGTGCGGACGCTGCATCTTCCGGATGCCTTCATCGAGCAGAACAAGCCGGCTACCATGTATGCCGAAGCCGGGCTCGACGCCTCAGGCATCGTCGCCGCCGTGTTCACGGCGCTCGGTAAGGACCGCGACGCGGCCGGCGTCATCCGCCTCGCCTGACGCGACAGGCGCCGGCTAGCTCACCTGGCAATCTTTGCTGAATTTCTCGGCCGCCTCGGCGCGGCCAACCTCCGGAAGCGTGCGCGTGGTAGCGGCCGTCTTGACCGTGAGCGGTCCTGGCGATTTGAGCACTGAAAGCACGGGCGCAATCTTGACCTCGCTCGCCTCGGCAAACATCAGTCCGGTCTTGTCGTCGAGCTCCACCGCGCCGTCGATCGAGGACTGGACGCTGCCGGCGGCAAGATCGATGCTGATCTTCTGGCCAGGTCTGGTCCCCTCGATCGTGCCGAAAATCTCGAGCACCGCCACATCCATCTCGTTGAAGCAGGTCAAGAGCAGCACGGGCGGCTTGCTGGTATCGAGCGACCCGTAAGTGAGCGAGATCAGATCGCCGTTGGTATTTGTGGTCCAGACCAACGTTTCTTCGCCGCGTGCGACGGTCAACGGCAACAGCGCTCCCGTGATCAGGCAGGCTGCAAGCAAGCGGAGGGCTGAGGCGCGGGTCATCATCGGGGAAATGCTTTCGTGCCGGCTTAAGTTTCAGCCGCCAGGGCGCAATATGGGATTTGCCCTGCCGGCGACCCTGTTTAGTCGAGCTTGCAGGCCTTAGCAAATTTGCCGAGTTCCTCGGCGCGGCCTTGCTCCGGCAAGGTTAGCTCGTTCTTTTCCATTTTCACCAGCGCGGGCCCGGAGCCGCCAAGCACCGCGACCACGGGCTTCACGGCGAATTGCTTCGCCACGCCGAATATGTAGCCGCTCATCTCGTCGGTTGCGGTCTCGCCCTTGAGCGCCACCTTGGCGGAGCCGACGCCGATCTCGATGGTGACCTTCTGGCCCACCTTGGCGCCGGCGATGTCCTGGTAGACGGTGATCTCGGCTTCCTTCTTCTTATTGTTGCAGGAGAGAAAGAAGAAGAAGTCCTCAGCCGTCTCGGTCGAGCCGTAGATGAGGGAGACATTGCCCTCATATTGGCTGACCATCCAGGCGAAGCCCGGCTCGGGCTCGGTGGCAGCGTCGGCGAGCGGAGCAGTGAAAGCCAGGCAGACGGCAAGCGCGAAGCCGGCCCGGCTACCGGCCATTAGCATGGAGCCTGCCATTCGCCTTGGCAGCCTGCATATGGGGGAAGAACCCCGCAAAGGTCGGATCGAACTCGTGGTAATTGCAGGTGATCTCGTCCCCTTGGGCGATGTCGACCAGCGCATAGCCCTTGTCGAAGATGCGGAAGTCGGTGTTTGGGGTGAGGGTATGGTTCATGAATCGGCCGTTGTCGCTGTCGACGACCACCACCCCGGGCATTTCCAGGTGCGGATAGCTGTAACGGGAGATGAAGTGCTGCACATGCGGCGGCAGCTCATCGAGCTCGCCATGATGGACGAAGATGTCGAATTTCGGATTGAGGCTCCAGAGGAGCCGTCCCCGTTCGATGAACTCGCCGGCGAAGACGCCGAGCCCTTCGATGGCGCTCGGCGCGACATAGGTGCTGACCGTCAGCATAGATGTGTCCCTTGATGTGGCTGAAGTTCAAGCTCGCTCATGCGGTGTTTCCGGTGGCCTCCGTGCCCACGGCCACAAGCCCACGCTTGCGGCGGAAGCGCCGCCGCTTGAGCGCCCTGATGCGGCGCTCGAGATAGGGCGAGAAATGTCCGGCATAGCGCTCCCAGAGCGTGGGGTTGCGCCAGTCGTCGCCGGTGACGCGGCCGCGGCAGATCGTCGACCCGCAGCCGCACTCGAACTCGTCGTAAGGCGAGCCGTCGCACATGGCGTAGTCGATGGTCACCTCGTCGCCCGGCTGGATGCGGTGAAGCGCGACGATGGCGATCTGCCCCTCGAGCCCGGCATTCGGCTCGCAGGAATGGTTGATGTAGTCCGGCGGCTCGTCCGCGTTGACCGAGGCGAGATAGAGCGTCTCCTCGATCTGCACCGTGTGGCGCCTGATCTCCGGAGGCAGCTCGTCAAGCTCGTCCACGCCGACGATGCGTCCGCTCCAAACGGCAATAAGCTCGCCTTGCTCGATCACGTCCCGAGCAAAGACGGCCCTGCCGCCGGTCACGTCACGATTTTGGACTTCGCACTTAGCGGTAAGGTAAGCCGAAGATTCTAGGCTCACGAGACCTCCGCGATGGCGCGCCGAGCGGGGCGCTTCGCAGTATGTGTATGTTGGCGGCGCCGACCGCTCCCGGCCTTCGTCCGCGCGCGAGGAACCCCGACGCAAGCGGGAGCATATGAGAAGCTTTTGTGCCCATCTACAAAAAAAGACGTCTCGACCAATTATTAGTGGAGAGCGGGTTGGCCCCGACCCGCTCGCGCGCCGCCGACCTCGTGCGGCGGGGTCTGGTGAGCGTGGCGGGCGTCACGGCGTTGAAGCCCGGCGCGCAAGTCGCGCCCGACGCCGAACTCAGACTGAGTCCGGGCGCGAGCCGCTATGTGTCGCGCGGCGGAGAGAAGCTCGAAGCTGCGCTCGATGCGTTCGGTTTCGACCCCGATGGTACGATAGCGCTCGATATCGGCGCCTCGACCGGCGGCTTCAGTGACGTGCTGATCGCCCGCGGAGCGGCCAAAATCTACGCGGTCGATGTCGGTACCGGTCAGCTCCACGCCAAGCTCAGGGTGAACCCTCGGGTCATTGCCTTGGAGGGGACCGATGCGAGGGCGCTCGACCGGAAGGTGATCGGCGAGGAGGTGACGGCGATCGTCGCCGATGTGAGCTTCATCAGCCTGACCCTGGTGCTGCCGGCCGCGCTCAAGCTTGCCGCGCCCGGCGCCTGGCTGGTGGCTCTGGTCAAGCCGCAATTCGAGGCGGGCCGCGCCGCGGTCGGCAAAGGCGGCATCGTGCGCGCCGCCGCCGACCGGAAAAAGGCTGTGGAAAAAGTGCGGGCGTGTATCGAAGAGGCCGGCTGGACGGTCGTGGGTGAGATCGCCTCGCCGATTCTCGGCGGCAGCGGCAACGAGGAATTTCTGATCGGCGCGCGCCATGCAGCTTGAGGTCCGGATCGAACGCCTCGGCGCGCAAGGCGATGGCGTGGCCGATGGCGCCCACGGGCCGCTCTTCGTGCCGTTCGCCCTGCCGGGCGAGCGTGTCAGCATCGCGGTCGAGCCTGGCAGCGACCGCGCCGGCCTGATCGAAGTGCTCGAGCCTAGCCCCGACCGCGTCGCGCCGATCTGCCCGCATTTCGGCGTCTGCGGCGGCTGCGCGCTCCAGCACCTGGAGCAGCGCGCCTATCTCGCCTGGAAGCGTGAGCTTGTCTTGGCGGCCTTGCGGTCGCGCGGGCTCGATGCGGACGTCGAGGAGGTGAGGCCGGTGCCGCTCGGCAGCCGTAGGCGCGCCGCGCTCGCGCTTGGTCGCGGCAAGCTCGGGACCGCTTTCGGCTATCGCCGCGCCCGCTCGCACGAGCTGATCGACATTGACGTCTGCCCTGTGCTCTCTCCGCGCATCGTCGAGCGCCTGCCCAAGCTCAAGCAGGCGCTTGTCCCGCTGCTCGGCGGCAAGCGCGAGGCGAGGCTCAGCCTGACCGAGACTGAGAGCGGCCTCGATATCGTGCTCGAAGGCGTCAGCCCGAGCCTCGCCACGCTCGGCGCTTTTGCCGGCAAGGCCGCCTCGCTCGGCGTAGCGCGGCTCACCGTTGACGGCGAAAGCATTGGGCCGGTCGCGGCGCCGCAAATAGACCTCGCCGGTGTGAAGGTCAGGCTCCCCGCCGGAGCTTTCCTCCAGGCTTCGCGCGAGGCTGAAGCCACTCTGGTCGAGCTGGTGCGGGACGGAGTTGGCGGCGCCAAGCGCATCGCCGACCTGTTCGCCGGGCTTGGCACCTTCACCTTCGCGCTTGCCGGAGACGCCGCGGTCGATGCCTTCGAGGCCGACGAGGCGGCGCTTGCCGCGCTCGCCGAGGCCTCGCGCAAGACGTCGAGGCTCAAGCCGGTGCGGGGCGTTGTCCGCGATCTGTTCCGCTCGCCGCTCGGCGTGAAGGAACTCAAGGCCTATGACGCGGTGGTGTTCGATCCGCCGCGCGCCGGCGCCGCGGCGCAAGCCGACACGCTTGCCAAGGCAGAGGTGCCTAAACTCGTCGCCGTCTCCTGCAATCCTGGCACGCTGGCGCGCGATCTGCGCATCCTGGTCGATGGCGGCTACCGCATCACCCGGGTCACGCCCGTCGATCAGTTCCTGTTCTCGCCGCATATCGAAGTCGTCGCCCAGCTCGAGCGCTAGAAGCGGAGCAGCTTCTCGACGAAGGCGGGCACGATCTCTGTCGCCGGTCCGTACAGCGCCTCGGCGAACAGGCTGGCCCCCTCCGATGGCTCGAGATTGAGCTCGACCGTATGCGCGCCGGCCGCGCGCGCCTCGGCCACGAAGCCTGCCGCCGGATAGACGCTGCCGCTGGTGCCGATCGAGATGAACAGGTCGCAGGCGACCAGCGCCTCGTAGATGCGGTCCATCTCGCGCGGCATCTCGCCGAACCACACCACGTCGGGCCGCATCGCCCCCGGCATGGCCGCAAGCCGCGCAAACCGTCTCGGTGGAAAGGTCTTCGGTCCAGGAATAGCTCGCCAGACATGCGGCACAGAGCGCGCGGCAAAGCTCCCCATGCATATGGATCAGCTGATGCGTGCCGGCCGCCTCATGCAGGCCATCGATGTTCTGCGTCACGGTGAGGACGCCGCCATGCTGCCGCTCCAGCCGCGCCAGCTCGGCGTGCGCCGCATTCGGCTTGGCCTCGCCATGCAGCCTGCGGCGGAGATTGTAGAATTCGTGCACTCGCGCCGGGTTGCGGGCGAAGCCTTCGGGCGTGGCGACCTCCTCGAGATCGAACTCCTCCCACAGGCCGCCCTTGTCGCGGAACGTGCCGAGCCCGCTCTCCGCCGAAAGGCCAGCGCCAGTGAGGATGACGACGTTGTTGAACTTCATTCCCAGCAACCTGTCATGCCCGCGAAAGCGGGCATCCAGTAATCCCTGATCCCCGTAATCGCCGACTGTGGTGGTTACTGGATCGCCCGGTCAAGCCGGGCGATGACAAGGAGGAAAGGTAGGAGTCTAGCCCTTGCCGGTCTGCCCGCGATGGCGGAGGTAGTGGTCGGCGAGCACGATCGCGACCATCGCTTCGCCGATCGGCACCGCGCGGATGCCGACGCAAGGATCGTGGCGGCCTTTGGTCGAGACCTCTGTGTCGTGGCCTGACATGTCGACCGTCTGGCGCGGGGTCAAAATCGACGACGTGGGCTTGACCGCGAAGCGGGCGACGATCGGCTGTCCCGTCGAGATGCCGCCGAGAATCCCGCCGGCATTGTTCGACAGGAACTCGGGCGTTCCGTCCTTTTTCATGCGCATCTCGTCGGCGTTCTCCTCGCCCGACAGCGCAGCCGAGGCGAACCCAGCGCCGATCTCCACGCCCTTAACCGCGTTGATGCTCATCAGCCCCGACGCGATGTCCTGGTCGAGCTTGGCGTAAAGCGGCGCGCCGAGGCCGGGCGGCACGCCTTCCGCCACGATCTCGATGATCGCGCCGGCCGATGAGCCCTTCTTGCGCACCTGGTCGAGGAAATCGGCCCAGACCCGCGCCGTCTTGGCGTCCGGGCAGAAGAACGGGTTGTTGCCGATCTCCTCCCAATCCCAGTTGCGGCGGTCGATCTCGTAAGGCCCGATCTGGGTGAGCGCGCCGCGCACGCTTAATCCCGGCACGACCTTGCGGGCGATGGCGCCGGCGGCGACCCGCATCGCCGTCTCGCGCGCGGATGCGCGGCCGGAGCCGCGCCAATCGCGCAGGCCATATTTCATCTGATAGGTGTAGTCGGCGTGCCCGGGACGGTACTTGTCCTTGATCTCTCCGTAGTCCTTCGACCGCGCATCGACATTGGCGATCTCGAGCGCGATCGGCGTGCCGGTGGTGAGCTGGGTGCCGCTCGCATCGGTGAACACGCCGGACAGGATACGCACCTGGTCGGGCTCCTGCCGCTGGGTGGTGTAGCGCGACTGGCCGGGCTTGCGCTTATCGAGAAAAGCCTGGATCTCGGCCTCGGTGATCGGGATGCCGGGCGGGCAGCCATCGACCACGCAGCCGATCGCCGATCCGTGGCTTTCGCCCCAGGTGGTGATGCGGAACAGATGGCCGAATGTGTTGTGCGACATGGGCTTGTATAGCCCGCTTCTAGTTTAGGGGTGGTGAAGCGTCAAATTGCGGGCCTCGAGGCTTGGTCTGTCATCCCGGCGCTCGGCCCGTCATCCCGGCGAAAGCCGGGATCCAGGGGCAACCGGCACTGAGCAAGCGGCTCTGGATACCGGCTTTCGCCGGTATGACGGAGTTGGTTGTAGCGTTGTAACCAGGCATGCGTTCTCCTTGCCGCGACGCATTCAGCGTCCGGGGTGTGAGGGGGATGGCGCGCCGAGAAGCGCAAAATCCTTATGGCTCGTGCCTTGCGGCACGCGGGCGCCTCGCGGCGCGCCACATGCGCTCATGCAGCGAAGCGATAGCGCATGCTACTTGCGGACGTTTCCGGCAACGGGCCCCGCTTTAGCTCGAGGGTCGGAATCGACTTCCGCCTCGATACATCAGCCAGCTCCTGGCAGGGACTCCTAGTGGTCCCGGGGGGAGCCCCGATGCCGCCCGAGTGCCTCGTTGCGACGAGGCCCGCAGGCGCCGCACCTCGTCCCGCTTATCGCACGCCTCGCGAGAGCGCCCCTTAGAAGGACGAGGTGAGGGCAGTCTACGCGAGGTTTGGAGGGCGGGGATTAGTGCGGGCGACAGCTCACCCACTCTCGTCATCCCGGCGAAAGCCGGGATCCAGGG
>CAWFNK010000017.1:0-32866 GCA_963817175.1 uncultured Alphaproteobacteria bacterium | reverse complement strand
TATAGGTCTGGTCCTCGACGCGGGCGACATCCTTGGGATCGGAGCGCACCAGGATCGAGTTCGGCCGCTTCTCCGGGTTGAGCCACATGGCCGTGCCGCCATCGACCAGCGACTTCAGGAGATGCTGGTATTCCTGCTTCGAGCCGTCGCACCAAACGACGTTTTCCGGCTTGAACAGCGCTTTCGCCTCTTCGACAAAGGCGAGCACTTTCGGGTTGGTCGTCTTGGCTCCTTCAGGCGCAATCTTCGACTGAACGCTCATGCGGCG
The DNA here is from genome assembly GCA_963817175.1 of uncultured Alphaproteobacteria bacterium. GTDB lineage: Bacteria > Pseudomonadota > Alphaproteobacteria > Rhizobiales > Methyloligellaceae > Methyloceanibacter. Next base: position 32,598 of record CAWFNK010000017.1, on the reverse strand, counting down.
GGATCCCCAGCTTGTCAGGTTGGCTTGGAATGGAAAAAGCTGCCCCTTGCTAGCACCGAAGCTGCAAGGCTTTCAAGCTGAGCGCTGATCAGGGAGGTCGCTCGAAATCAGGGCTATTGCCGCCCTGCCCGGGCTTCCGCGGCGAGCCTGACCAGCTCTTTGCGCGCTTCGGCGGGGGTGGTTATCGGCTGGGCGAACAGCACGCGCCGGCCCGCGCCATCAAGCACGATATCGAAGCCTTCAGGGTCGATGCCGACCATGCGCCATGGGCCGGGAGACGCATCGGCCAAGGCTGTGGCGTAAAGCTCGAGCGCGTCGGCATGGTCGTCGTTCATATGCTCGACGATGCCGGGCTCGGACTCGATCAGGCTCTCAGCGCCTTCGAGCGGCAGGAGAAGCTCGCTCGGCTCGAGATCGAAGATACGGCCGAAGCCGCCGATATAATGCGCGCCCTCGACCTTCAGCGTCCAGAAGGCGAAATCCGGGAAGTCGGCATAGAAGGCAGCCTCGGGGTGGCGGGCGAGGAACCTCCGCCTCACCCCCTGCTCCGGCTGCCGGCTCGGCCCGGCCATAGACGGTCACCCGCGCCCCTTGTAGCGGATCGGCGAGCGCGCCAGTCTCATCGACCATGATCGAGGCGCGGGAGTCGGAAGCGAGGTTCGCGGTGTGGCGTGCGAGCTTCGAAATGAGGAAGGTTGGCGCTCCGGCAGCGTCGGTCGCGAGCGTGATCAGGGATGCGTAAGGATAACCGTTCCGCCCGTCGATGCTCGCCATCGACCCCTTGAAGGCGCGGCGGATAAGCGCGCGCGCGGAGGCCGCAACCTCGGATTTCGTGGGCATTTCTGGAGACTTATTCACTTGCGCCACAATCATATTTGTTGCACCAGGGTAATGACGGGTGGCGTAACGCGCCCCAAAGCTGCCATAATTGACCGCAGCCCTGAACCCTGCACCTCTGTGCACTCACACATCTTAACCACGTCAATCGCCGCAAGGGCCCCCACAATGCCAACAATTGCACTTGTCGACGACGATCGTAACATTCTCACCTCCTTGCGCATGGTGCTCGAGGCGGAAGGCTATAAGACCCAGACTTACAACGACGGCGCAAGCGCGCTCGACGGCTTCGCCGAGAGCCCGCCCGACCTCGCCATCCTCGATATCAAGATGCCGCGCATGGACGGCATGGAGCTGCTCAGGCGCTTGCGCCAGCGGAGCGAGCTGCCGGTGATCTTCTTGACCTCCAAGGATGAGGAGATCGACGAGCTGTTCGGCCTCAAGATGGGCGCCGACGACTTCATCCGCAAACCCTTCCCGCAGCGGCTCCTGGTCGAGCGGGTCAAGGCTGTGCTGCGCCGGGCCCAGCCCCGCGACGCGGCTGCCGCGGCGGTCGAGGACAAGTCAAAGGTGCTGGAGCGCGGCAAGCTCAAGATGGACCCCGAGCGCCATACTTGCGTGTGGGACAACCGCCCGGTCACGCTCACCGTCACCGAATTCCTGATCCTGCAATCGCTGGCCGCGCGGCCCGGCGTGGTCAAGAGCCGCGACGCGCTGATGGATGCCGCCTATGACGATCAGGTCTATGTCGACGATCGCACCATCGACAGTCACATCAAGCGCTTGCGCAAGAAGTTCAAGGCCGTCGACCAGAGCTTCGACGTGATCGAGACGCTGTATGGCGTGGGCTACCGGTTCAAAGAGTGACGGGTTGATCGATGACCGCCGAGGCCGACAGGTCCTGGCAACGGCCTGACGCCGCAACGCTGAAGGCGCGCGCCCGCCGCGCCCTCAAGCTTTTCCGCGCCCGTGGCTCGCGCGCTATTGGCTGGCTCTCGGAGCACCTTCCTTTCCGGCATGGCTTCTCCAGTCTGACGCGGCGCATCGTCGTGCTCAATCTGATCGGGCTTGCGATCCTGGTCTCGGGCATCCTCTATCTCAATCAATTCCGTGCCGGCCTGATCGACGCCAAGGTGCAGAGCCTGCTGACGCAAGGCGAGATCATCGCCCGCGCCATCGCGGCCTCCGCCGGCGTCGACACCAACGAGGTGCAGCTCGATCCCGAGAAGCTGCTGGAGCAGGAACAGGGCCAGGCGGGCGCCGACGACGACGCTCTCTCCAACTCGCTGGAATTCACCATCGACCCCGAGCGCGCCGCGCCGATCCTGCGCCCGCTGGTGAAGCCGACAGGCAGCCGCGCCCGCATCTATAATCGCGACGGCGCGCTGATCCTCGATTCCGACACGTTCTATTCGCGCGGCGAGGTGCTGCGCTACGACCTGCCGGCGCCCGACGCCGAGAAGCCGGACGCGCTGACGCGGTTCTGGCAGGCGGCGAAGACGCAAATGCGCCAATACGATCTGCCGCTCTATACCGAGATCGGCGGCGCCAACGGCAAGGCCTATCCCGAGGTCGCGACCGCGCTCACCGGAACCTCGGTGCCGATCGTCCGCATCAACGACAAGGGCGAGCTCGTGGTCTCGGTGGCGGTGCCGATCCAGCGCATGCGCGCCGTGCTCGGCGTGCTGCTGCTGTCGACGCGCGGCGGCGACATCGACAATATCGTCGCCGCCGAACGCTGGGGCATCGTGCGGGTGTCGCTGTTCGCGGCCGCCGTCACCATCGTGCTGTCGGTGATCCTCGCCAACACCATCGCCGGCCCCGTGCAGCGGCTCGCGGCGGCGGCCGAACGCGTGCGCCACAGCGTCAAGGCGCGCGCCGAGATCCCTGACTTCACCGACCGCACCGACGAGATCGGGCACCTGTCCGGCGCGCTCCGCGACATGACCAACGCGCTGTATAAGCGGATCGACGCGATCGAAAGCTTCGCCGCCGACGTGGCGCATGAGTTGAAGAACCCGCTCACCTCGTTGCGCAGCGCCACCGAGACGCTGCCGCTGGCCAAGACCGACGAGTTGAAAGAGCGGCTGATGGAGATCATCAAGCACGACGTGAAGCGGCTCGACCGGCTGATCAGCGACATCTCCGACGCCTCGCGGCTCGATGCCGAGCTGGCGCGCGAGGACGCCAAGGCGGTCGACATGGCGGATCTGTTGCGCACCACGGTCTCGCTGTTCAACGACATCCATCGCGACGACACGCCGGAAGTCGTGTGCGACATCGCCTACGCACCGGGCGCGCGCCCGTACAAGGTCGTGGGGCATGACAGCCGCCTGAGCCAGGTCGTCGTCAATCTGCTCGACAACGCCATCTCCTTCTCGCCGCCGGGCGGTAGGGTCGCGGTCTTGGCGCGGAGGATCGGGCCCGAGATCCAGATCGCGATCGAGGACGAGGGACCGGGCATCCCGCCGGAAAATCTCGAGCGCATCTTCGAGCGCTTCTACACCGATCGCCCGCAGGAGAATTTCGGCCAGAACTCCGGGCTCGGACTCAATATCTCGCGCCAGATCGTCATGGCCCATGGCGGCCGCCTCTATGGCGAGAACCGGCCGCCGGCCGGCATGTGGCGCGGCAAGGGCGACGGCAAGAGCGGCGGGGCGCGTTTCGTCATCCGCCTGCCGGCAACCGCATAAGCGACACGAGAGGCATGTTTGAAAGAGGCGCGCGAGCTGGTCCATGGCACCTGCGTGGCGCTTGGGCGGCGCGGCGTGCTGTTGCGCGGCAATCCGGGCGCTGGCAAGTCGGACTTGGCGCTCCGATTCATGGCGCTGCCGGGCGGAGGCGAGCTTTGCCCGCATCTGGTGGCCGACGATCAGGTGCTGGTCGTGGCAAACGCCGACGGGACGCTGCTCGCCTCGCCGCCCCCGACCATCGCCGGAAAAATCGAAGTCAGAGGGCTTGGCATTATCGACGTGCCCTTCCTGCCCGCGGCGGAGCTCGTGCTGATTTGCGACTTGGTCGGCGGCAAGGATGTCCCGCGAATGCCGCTGGAAACCGAGGAAAAGATGGTGATCGCGGGCGTGCCCCTGCCCCTCCTGAAGCTTGCTCCGTTCGAGGCTTCGGCCCCGCTCAAGCTGAAAATGGCGCTCTTGCGGGCGGCGCCGGACAATGCCAATTAAGAGGAGGAACGCAGGTGCGAACACCCCCTCTCCCGACAAAGATAACGGCCTTTCAGCAGGCAGCTTCGACCCAAGGGGCAACATGATCGGCGTCGTCATCGTCACGCATGGCAGGCTTGCGCACGAATTCCGTGCCGCGCTCGAGCACGTCGTCGGACCTCAAGAGCAGATCGAAACCATCTCGATCGGACCCGACGACGACCTCGATGTCAGGCGAGCCGACATGCTGACGGCGCTCGCGCGCGTCGACAGCGGCAAGGGCGTGGTCGTGCTCACCGACATGTTCGGCGGTACGCCGTCGAACCTCGCCATCTCGGCGATGGAGCGGTCGAACGTCGAGGTGATCGCCGGCGTCAATCTGCCGATGCTGGTGAAGCTTGCGAGCGTCAGGGGCGAGTGCAAGCTGCAAGAGGCCATCACCCAGGCGCAAGAGGCCGGTCGCAAATATATCAGCGTGGCCAGCCAAATCCTCGCGGCGAACTGAGCGTGGCAAAGCTCCGCGACAATCCGAAAGAGCGCCGCTCGGGGCTGCATTTCGCCGAGGTGACGATTCCCAACAAGAAGGGACTGCATGCGCGCGCCTCGGCGCAGTTCGTGCGCTGCACCTCAGGCTTCACCGCGGAAGTGCGGGTGACGCGCGAAGGCCATACGGTCGGCGGCACCTCGATCATGGGCCTGATGATGCTCGCCGCGGGCCAGGGCCACAGCATCCTGATCGAAGCGGAAGGCCCCGAGGCGCAAGCCGCGCTCGAAGCTCTGATCAAGCTCGTCGAGAACGGCTTCGGCGAAGAGGATTAGGGCCTAGCCGTCAGGGGCGCTTGTAGCCCGTGATCATGGCACGGACCAGATTCTCGCGATGCACGAAGCTCGCGAAAACGACCGCGGCAATATGGGCGAACACAAGGGCGAGCGTGATGTTGGCGAAGAGCTCATGCAGCTCCTCGACATTTTCGCCGGTCGGCTTGGTGAACATCCCGGCAAGCGGGCCTGCCTGCTGCTCGCCGCCATAAACCACGAGACCGGTGACAACTGTCGCGGTGAGAAACACGAGAAGGAGCAGCACCATAGCGCCGCCTCCAGGGCTGTGGCCGAGATGGCGCTCGGCGCGGAACAGCACAAGGTCACGCGCATAGGCGAGCGTCGTAAGCGGAGCGTAGATGAAATCGGAAAAGCGGGCGTGAGCCGGACCGACGAAACCCCAGATCACGCGCCCCACGACCAGCGCGCCGACGATATAGCCCGCCCAGACATGCACACCGAGAAGATCGTCCTCGGTGAGATAGGCGACCGTAAACGCCACGACCAACGTCCAGTGGAACAGCCGCACGAACAGATCCCAGACGTAAATCTGAGCGATCGGGGCGCCGTTTTTGACAGGGTTAAGCATAGACCATCGTTGGCCTCCTAAGAACGGGCACGCCTTGAGGCGGATCAAACAACGCTTCGGCTTGATAGCCGAGGACCGCCCGATCCGGCGCTTATATTCATTGCACGGCCCTAAGATTGCCCCAGAATGAAGGGAAATGATTTTCTCCGCAGTACTGGGTAGCGCATCGATGCCGCCTCTCGACAAAGTCACCAGGGCGATTTCCTTCCTTCGGGCCGAGAACCCGATGGAGGACATTTCCAAGAACCCCGTCGTCGTACACCCGCATAATACGAGCAGGACCATCCCGGAGCGGCTGCCGGCCGCGAAGGTCAAGGAATTGTCCACGCTGCAGCCCGCCAAAGCGCTGCTTGCCACCGCGGAAGACTGGGCGGCGATTGCAGGAGCGATCGTCGTGTGCACGCTATTCTGGCACCCGGCGCTGTATCTACTCGCGGTCATGGTGATCGGCTCGCGCCAGCACTCGCTGCTGATCCTCGGCCACGATGCCTCGCATTATCGCTATCTGCCGACGCGCTGGCAGAACGATTTGTTCGCCAACCTGTTCTTGATGTGGCCGACCTTCGCCTCGGTCGAGGGCTTCCGCAAGTTTCACGGGCCGCATCACCAATACACAAACCTCCCGGGCGACGGTAACCGGCACATCTGGTACACGCACGACGCCGCGGGAGAGCTGGAGCCCGGCTGGGTATTTCCCAAGACGCGGCTGGGCCTGGCGCTCGTGCTGTTGCGCCGCGCGTTTTTCTTCACCGGGACTGTTCTGGATCGTCAGAGGCTTGGTGGGATCCTTCCTGATCCCGTCGCCGCACTGGATGGTCGCGTCTAAGCTCGCCTTCTATTCCGTTGTCGCCGGGGCCTTGACCTGGTTCGACGCGTGGCTCGGTTTCCTGCTTTACTGGATCATCCCGTTCTGCACCTGGCACATCTTCGTCCAGTATGTCCGCATCATCTGCGAGCACAGCGCGGTGGTCAGCGAGGAAGAGGAATATTCGATCACCCGCACCACGATTCCCACCTGGCTCGAGGCGATGTTCATCCTGCCGCGCAATGTCGGCTACCACCTCGAGCATCACTGGTATCCGAGCGTCCCCTTCTATCGACTGCCGGAGCTGCACCAACAGCTGATGGCGCGCGAGGGCTTTCGGACGCATGCCGTGGTGAGGCGCTCCGTCATCACCTCGCTCGGCGAGTGCGTCAAACCGCAAGCAGCTTGAGCGCCGAGGGTCGTTCGACCTATCGGTGCCGAACCGCGGCGCCTACAGCCAATCCATCCTTTGGAGATCGCGGCGCGAGGCTGTTTCGCCCGCGCCCTTTTGCCTTGGCAAAGCCTTGCAAAATCGTATAAGGACTTCTTTATATCCTTATCGTCAGAGGCCACAGGAAGCGGGAAGCCAGCGTATGAACTACCACGTCAAAGACATCGGACTTGCCGATTGGGGCCGCAAGGAAATCGCCATCGCCGAGACCGAGATGCCGGGGCTGATGGCGGTGCGCGAGGAGTACGCGGCGCGGCAGCCCTTGAAGGGCGCGCGCATCGCGGGCTCCCTGCACATGACCATCCAGACCGCGGTCTTGATCGAGACGCTGAAGGCGCTCGGCGCAGATATCCGCTGGGCCTCGTGCAACATCTATTCGACGCAGGATCACGCGGCGGCCGCCATCGCCGCCAAGGGCATCCCCGTGTTCGCCTATAAAGGCGAGAGCCTCGAAGAATATTGGGACTATACCCACCGCATCTTCGAATGGAGCGACGGCGGCACGCCGAACATGATCCTCGACGACGGCGGCGACGCCACGCTGCTGGTGCATCTCGGCGCGCGCGCCGAGAAGGGCGACACCGCCTTTCTCGAGACCGCCTCCAACGAGGAGGAAGAGGTGGTGTACGCCGCCATCAAGAAGACGTTGAAGCAGAAGCCGGGCTGGTACACGCGAGATCGCCAAGAACATCAAAGGCGTCACCGAGGAGACCACGACCGGCGTGCATCGCCTTTACGAGATGCAGAAGAAGGGCACGCTGCTGTTCCCCGCCATCAACGTCAATGACAGCGTCACCAAGTCGAAATTCGACAATCTCTACGGCTGCCGCGAGAGCCTGGTCGACGGTATCCGCCGCGGCACCGACGTGATGATGGCCGGCAAGGTAGCGATGGTCGCGGGCTTCGGCGATGTCGGCAAGGGCTCGGCCGCCTCATTGCGCAATGCCGGCTGCCGGGTGCTGGTCGCCGAGGTCGATCCGATCTGCGCGCTGCAGGCCTCGATGGAAGGCTACGAAGTCACCACCATGGAGGACGCGGCGCCGCGCGCCGACATCTTCGTCACCGCCACCGGCAACAAGGACGTCATCACCATCGACCATATGCGGGCGATGAAGGACCGGGCCATCGTCTGCAATATCGGCCATTTCGACTCGGAGATTCAGGTCGCCTCGCTGCGCAACTACAAATGGCACAACGTCAAGCCGCAGGTGGACGAGATCGAGTTCCCGGGCGGCAACCGCATCATCCTCCTGTCGGAGGGGCGGCTGGTCAATCTCGGCAACGCCATGGGCCATCCGAGCTTCGTGATGAGCGCGTCCTTCACCAATCAGACGCTGGCGCAGATGGAGCTGTGGACCAACCCTTCCGGCTACAAGAAAGAGGTCTATACGCTGCCGAAGCAGCTCGACGAGAAGGTGGCGCGGCTGCATCTCGGCAAGGTCGGCGCCAAGCTGACCACCCTCAAGCAGGATCAGGCCGACTATATCGGCGTGCCGGTCGAAGGTCCCTACAAGCCCGACACCTACCGCTATTGATGGTTCGAGGGCCGGCCTCATCCTGAGGTGCGAGCGAAGCGAGCCTCGAAGGACGGCCGGCCGCCTCACCATGACGTTCGGCGTGTCACGCCCGCGTCATGATTAACCAGGGCGCTCTGCCCAGTGGGCAAGAGTCCGCGATAAAGCTAAGCTAACCCGTGATTCGCCTTGAGGCTCGCGGGGTCGATCGGCCCGCGTTCAGTCTGTGGCAGCGTGAAGCGAGGCGAGGCCATGGGCGGCGGCGTGGGAGCGAGGGACCATGCGGACCAGCGGGGGCAAGGCTGCACCTTCATCAAGGTGGCCAGAGGTGCTGTTCCGCGTCCTGATCTGCTCCATTCCCCTTGCCGCGATGCCCGTCGGCGCCGCCTTTGCCGCGAGCGATGCGTCCGCATTTGATCCCCGCACGCTACTGACGCTCGGCATCATTCTCGGCATCATCGCCTTTGCCGTCGGCACGGCGATCGCCTGCCTGCGCGCGACCGAGCGGGCACGCAAGGCGGAAGCCGCGGCCGAGATCGAGGCCGAACGCTACCGCATGAGCGAGAGCACGCTGGAGACGCTGGTCACCGCCGAGCCGCAAGCGCTGATGGTGGTGGCGGAGTCGGGCGAGGCCGAACTGCTGGTCGCGAGCCTGCCGCCGGCGCTTGGCGTGCCGCGCGACATTGCTGCGCTGTTGAACTTCGCCGGCTGGCTCGATGGCACCTCGACCCAAGAGCTCAACACCGCCATCGACGCGCTGGCCGAGCGCGGCGAGCCCTTCAATCTGATGCTCCGCACGCTGCGCGACCGTTATGTCGAGGTTGACGGCCGCACCACCGGGCGCACCATCGTGCTCAAGGTGCGCGACCTCGCCGGACAGCGGCTCGATCTCGCCGATGCCGCCGCCAAGCAGCGTCAGCTCGAGGAGCAGATCGCCGCGCTGCGCGGCCTGCTCGAGGAGGCGCATAAATTCGCGCCCGGCCATGCCGAGGCTAAGCCGAGTCTCGAGACCCGCTTCAGGAGCTTCGACCGGCTCGCCACCGCCTTTGCCGTGTTCGACGCAAGCCAGCGGCTCACCCATTTCAATCAGGCCTATGTCGAGCTCTGGGCGCTCGACTCGGAATGGCTCTCCACCCATCCGCGCGACGGCGACATCCTCGACCGGCTGCGCCAGGCGCGCCGCATCCCCGAAAAGGCCGATTATCGCGAGTGGAAGAAGGGCTGGCTCGCCCGCTACGGCACCAATGCGCAGGCCGAGGACCAGTGGCACCTTCCCGACGGGCGCACGCTGCACGTCGTCGCCGACAGCGAGGGCGAGGCCGGCGTCACCTATCTCTACGAGAACGTCACCGAGCGGCTGAAGCTGGAAAGCCGCTACAACGCGCTGATCGAGGTGCAGACCGAGACGCTCGACACGTTGCGCGAAGGCGTGGCGGTGTTCGCGCCGAACGGCCGCTTGCGCCTCTACAACCGCGCCTTCGCCACCATCTGGCGGCTGAACCCGCGCCAGCTCGATGGCGAGCCGCATATCGAGGAGATCATCTCCTGGTGCCGCGTGCTCTATGACGCGGCCGAGGATTGGGAGGGCATCAAGGAGGCGGTCACGGCCATCGTGCCGGAGCGGGTGCCATACGAAAAGCAGTTCGACCGGCTCGACGGCAGCGTGCTCACTTGCGCGGTGCTGCCGCTGCCGGACGGCGGCACGCTGCTGACCTATGTCGATGTCTCGGATGCGAAGCACGCCGAGCGCGCGCTGATCGAGAAGAACGAGGCGCTGGAAGACGCCGACCGCGTCAAGACCGCCTTCATCAGCCACGTTTCCTACGAGCTCCGCACGCCGCTCACCAATATCATCGGCTTCAGCGAGCTGCTGGCGAGCCCCATCGTGGGCCCCCTCACTGAAAAGCAGCGCGATTATCTCAACGACATTCGCCTGTCGGGACGCACCCTGCTCGCCATCATCGATGATATTCTCGACCTGGCGACGATCGACGCCGGCACGATCGAGTTGAAGCTCTCGCCGGTCAAGGTGCGCGACGTGATCGACCAGGCGGTGCAGGGTGTGGAAGAGCGGCTCAAGCAGAACGACGTCGTGCTCGACATCGCCATCGAGCCGGGTATCGACGAGTTCGTCGCCGACGGCAGGCGCGTCACGCAGATGCTCTATAATCTCCTGTCCAATGCCATCGGCTTCTCCGACGTCGGCGGCAAGATCGAGCTCGGCTGCAGTCGGGATAGTGCCATGATCAGCTTCACCGTCACGGATCAGGGCGTCGGCATTCCCGCCGATTATCAGCAGGCCGTGTTCGACCGCTTCGAGAGCCGGCCGCATGGCTCCGGACACCGCGGCGCGGGGCTTGGGCTGTCCATCGTCAAGAGCCTCGCCGAGCTGCATGGCGGCACCGTCACGCTCGATTCCGCGCCGGGACGGGGAACGTGCGTCAAGCTGTCGTTGCCGCTCAAGCAAACGCCGGAGACAGACGCCACCGAGAGCCACGAGCCGCGCTACAGATCAAGCCTCGCCGGATGACCGCCAGTTTGAGTCTCGACGATGTCGATCTCGTTGAGCTCGACATTCTCGCCAGTCGCCTCGCTCTGTTCCTCAAATTGGGCGACGTCATCGCGCTGTCGGGACCGCTCGGCGCCGGCAAGACCACCTTCGCCCGGGCGCTCGTCACGCGGCTCGACGGCGAGGGCGAAGTGCCGAGCCCGACCTTCGCGCTGATGCAGCGCTACGAGACGCCTCGCCTCACCCTCACCCATTGCGATTTCTACCGGCTCGAGCCTGCGGAGCTCGACGAGCTCGGCCTCGACGACGCGTTGACCGAAGGCGCCGTGCTGATCGAGTGGCCCGAGCGCGCAGCGAGCTGGCTTCCGGCGGACCGGCTCGACATCGCCATGGACGAGACGGCGACGCCGAATTCCCGCCGCATCGTGCTCACCGGTCATGGCAGCTGGGCGGCGCGGCTCGAACGCCTCAAGCGGATGGCGAAATTCCTCGACAGGACGCCTTACGCCGACAGCCCCGGCCCGCTATCTGCAAGGCGACGCCTCGACGCGCTCTTATGCGCGGCTGGTGCTACCGGATCGATCGGTGGTGCTGATGAACTCCCCGCGCCAGCCCGACGGACCGCCGATCCGCGACGGCAAGCCTTACAGCGCACTGGTTCATCTCGCCGAAGACGTGACGCCGTTCGTGGCGGTGGCGGGTGCGCTCCGCGAACGAGGCCTGTCGGCGCCGGCCATCTTCGCCTTCGACCTCGACCAAGGCCTCCTCATTCTCGAGGATCTTGGCGACAGGGTGTTCACCAGTGAGGTCGCCCGCGGGCACAAGATGTCCGAGCTTTGGGGACCGGCTGTCGATGTGCTGGCGGCGCTTGCGCATAGAGGTCCTCCCGGACGCGTTGCCGATCGAAGGCCACGCCCCTTATCGCCTCCCCTCGTTCGACGCCGAGGCGATGCTGATCGAGGCGTCGCTGCTGATCGATTGGTTCTGGCCGGCCCTGCATGGCAGGGAGATGCCGGCGGAGCTTGCCGAAGAGTTCAGGGCGCTGTGGCGGCCGCTCCTGGCGGAGGCGGCAAAATCCGACCTGGGCTGGGTGCTCAGGGACTTTCACTCGCCCAATTTGATCTGGCTGCCGGAGCGGAAAGGCTTGAAAAAGGTGGGCCTGCTGGACTTCCAGGACGCGCTTTTGGGGCCGCTAGCCTACGATGTCGTATCGCTGCTCCAGGACGCCAGGCTCGACGTTCCGGAACCGCTTGAACGGGAGCTTCTCGCTCGCTACTGTTCCGCCCGGGGCGCGCAAAACAAGACCTTTTCGGGCGATCGATTCGTCTCGCTTTACGCGACGCTCGGCGCCCAGAGAAACTCTAAGATCCTCGGCATCTTTGCGCGATTGGCGAAACGTGACGGCAAGCGCGGTTATCTCGCTCATATCCCGCGGGTCGCGCGCTACCTCGAGCGCGACCTCGCTCATCCCGCTTTGGCAGGGCTTCGCCGCTTTTATGCGCGTGAGTTTCCTGCCGCAGACAACCTCCCGCCGCTGGTCGTTTAAGAGAATGCGCCCATGAGCGAAGCGAGGACGGCGATGGTTCTGGCCGCAGGGTTCGGCGAGCGCATGCGCCCGCTCACCTTGCGCATGCCGAAGCCGCTGGTGCCGCTTGCGGGCAGGCCCCTGCTCGACCATGTGCTCGACCGGCTGGCGGCTGCCGGCGTCACCACCGCCATCGTCAACGTTCACTACCTCCCCGATCAGCTCGAAGCGCATCTTGCGAGCCGCAAGGGCAAGGCGCCGCAGACGGTGGTGTCCGACGAGCGCGGCGTGCTGCTCGATACCGGCGGCGGCGCGAAGAAGGCGCTCCCGCTGCTCGGGCGCGGTCCCTTCTTCATCCATAACGCCGATTCAGTGTGGAGCGAAGGCGCGGCGCCGGCTCTCACGCGCATGTTGCGGAAATGGAATCCGGGGGTGATGGACTGTCTCCTGCTGCTTGCGCCGACGGCGACCAGCATCGGCTACGCGGCCAAGGGCGATTTCTCCATGGCGCCGGACGGGCGGCTCTCGCGGCGCGGCAAGAGCGAGGTCGTGCCGTTCGCTTTTGCCGGTGTGTCGCTTTGCGACGAGCGGCTGTTCAAGGACGCGCCGGACGGCCGCTTCTCGCTGAACCTGTTGTGGGATCGCGCACTCGCCAAGGGCAAGCTCTATGGCGTCAGGCTCGACGGGCGCTGGATGCATGTCGGCACGCCTGACGCGCTGGCGGAGGCCGAGACCTTGTTCGAGCGCGAAGGTGCCTGAGCCCTCGCCAACGGCTTCCAGGCTCTACACCATCCCGCCTTCGGCGCCGTTCCTCACCACGCTCGCCAGAGCCATTCTTGCCGGCGACCTGCCCGTGCCCGGTGGCGTGCCGCCCGACCCGCTCACTTTGCCGCTGACCACGATCTATCTGCCGACGCGGCGCGCGGCGCGGGCGCTGCGCGAGGCCTTCCTGGCGGAGGCCAAGGGCGAAGCCTTGCTGCTGCCGCGCATCAGGGCGCTCGGCGATCCCGATGAGGATGCGGCGATCATTTTCGGGGCCGAGGAGAGCCAGGAGGATGATGGCGCTCTCGGCGCAGCCGCGATCGGTGCGTTGCCGCGACGCCTGGCTTTGATGCGGCTCGTGCTCGCCTTCAGGCACTCGCTGCGCATCGAGGCGGCGGCCGAGCGCGGCATCACCGCCTCTCCGATCGTCGAGGTGACTCCGGGACAAGCCTCTTATCTCGCAGCCGACCTCGCCAATCTCATCGACGTGATCGAAACCGAGGAGATCGATCTTTCCAGGCTCGATCAGATCGTGCCGGAGGAATTCGCCGGGCATTGGCAGCTCACGGTCGAGTTCCTCAAGATCGTCACCGAGCATTGGCCGCATTATCTCATCGACCAGGGGCTGGTATCGCCGGTCAAGCGCCGCACGATGCTGATGGCGCGGGAGACCGACCGGCTGGTGAAGAGCGCGTCGCATCCGGTGATCGCCGCCGGATCGACAGGCACCGTGCCGGCGACGGCGCGGCTGCTGCAAGTCATCGCCTCGTTGCCGAACGGCGCCGTGGTGCTGCCGGGGCTCGACAAGTCCCTCGACGAGGAGAGCTGGGCGACCATCTGCCGAGCATCCCGAGCACCCGCAAGCCGGTATGGCCGAGCTGTTGCGCAAGCTCGGCGTGACGCGCGAGGAGGTCGCCATGGTGCCAGGGAGCGAGCCCGATGCCGCATCCCGCGCCCGCCTCTATCTCTCCAGCGAGGCGTTGCGCCCGGCGGAGAGCACGGAGCAGTGGCGGGACTTCCTTGGCGCCGAGGAGCTCTCGCCCGAGGGCCGCGCCAGCTTCGCCAATGCGCTCGCCGGCATGCGTCTGGTGGTGGCGCCGACCGCGCATGACGAGGCGGAAGCGATCGCGCTGATCCTCAGATCGTGCATCGAGACTCCCGGCAAGACCGCGGCGCTGGTCACGCCCGACCGGGTGCTGGCGCGGCGCGTCGCGGCGCGGCTCAAGCGCTACGACCTCGCCATCGACGATTCGGCCGGCGTCCCCGTTGCGCGCAGCGTACCCGGCGCGTTCCTCGATCTTGTGCTCGGCGCGGTCGAGGCGAATTTCGCCCCGCCCGAGCTGATGGCCCTGCTCAAACATCCGCTGGCGCTGCTTGGGCGGCGTCCCGAGCAAGCGCGCGGCGCGGCGCGGGCGCTCGAGCGCGGCGCCTTCCGCGATGTCTATGTCGGGCAAGGACTCGCCGGCGCGCGGGCCGCACTTGAAGGGGCGCGCAAGGAGGACAAACGTGGGCGACTGAAACTTAGCGACCACGAATATCAGGCGGCGCTAAAGTTGGTGGCCGATCTGGAAGCGGCTTTTACTCCACTGACGGAACTGGCAAACGGCGCGCTTGCCCCATCCGGCGGCGCGGCTGGCACAGGCCCATGCCGCGGTGGCGGAGAGGCTGGCGCGCGACGCTTCCGGCTCATCGTCGGGCCTATGGCAGGGCGATGCCGGCGAGGCGCTTTCAGTCCTGCTCGCCGAGCTGATCGACGCTGGTCACGGTCTTGCGCTCGCCGCCGCCCACTATCCACCCTTCTACCGCAGCCTGGTCGCCGGCGAGGTGGTGCGGCCACGCGCGGCGCTCCACCCTCGCCTCTTCATCTGGGGTCCGCTCGAGGCGCGGCTGCAGCAGCCCGATCTCGTCATCCTCGGCAGCCTCAACGAGGGTGTGTGGCCGCGGCACCAAGAGGCCGGACCCTGGCTCAGCCGACCGATGCGCGAAAAGTTGGGGCTAACCCCGCCAGAGCGCCGCATCGGTCTTGCCGCCCACGATTTCGCCCAAGGTCTCGGCGCGCGCGAGGTCTATCTGACCCGCGCGCACAAGGTTGACGGCGTGCAGACCGTGCCGTCGCGCTGGCTGCAGCGACTGCTGGCGCTGGTGAAGGCATCGGGGCTCGAGCAGAAGATCGTGCCCGATCAGCCTTGGCTGCAATGGGCGCACGAGCGCGACACGACGGACGGGTTCAGGCCCGTCGAGCCGCCGAGACCGTGCCCGCCGGTCGACGCGCGGCCGCGCAGCTTGAGCGTGACGCGGATCGAGCGTTGGATCGCCAACCCTTACGAGATCTTCGCCAGGAACATCTTGAAGCTGGAGCCGATGCAAGAGCTCGGCGCCGAGCCTGACGCCGCCATGCGCGGCCAGATCGTGCACCGCGCCCTGCATGATTTCTCCCGCGCTTACCCCAACGCGCTGCCGGGCGACATCGAGGCTGAGCTCACGCGCATCGCGAACTCGCTGTTCGCCAAGCTTGATGGCTCGCCTTTGGTCAAAGCGTTCTGGCGCCCGCAGCTCCGCCGCTTTGCCCGCTGGTTCGCGGCGACCGAGCCGGCACGGCGCTCGGGCATCGCCCGCATCTTGACCGAGGTCAAAGGCGCGCTCGACCTCGGCACCGGATTCACCCTCACCGCGCGCGCCGACCGCATCGACGTCGCCGAGGACGGCACGGTGGTGATCTACGACTACAAGACGGGGAAACCACCGGTGCCGAAGCAAGTCGAGAAGCTGTTCGCGCCGCAGCTTCCGCTCGAAGGGGTCATCGCCCAAGGCGGCGGCTTCGATGGGATCGAGAAGGCCGCGGTCAATGGCCTCGTCTATATCCACGTCTCGGGCCGCAATGACGGCGGCGAGCAGCGCCCGGCGGCAGACCGAGAACCGGCTGACCTCGCCAATGAGGCGCTGGCGAAGCTCCGCGAGCTGATCGCGCGCTATGCCGATCCGGCCATGCCCTATGAGGTGAAGCGCCGTCGGGGACCGGGATTCACGCGCGCCTACGACTATGACGATTACGAGCATCTCGCCCGCGTGAAGGAATGGCTCACGCAAGAGGCGGAGGAGGAGTTCCGATGAGCGCGCGGGCGCTTCCCCCTGAAGCCGACAGCAACCAGGCGCGCGCCTCGGACCCTGCGGCGTCGGCCTGGGTGTCGGCCAATGCCGGCACGGGCAAGACCGAGGTGCTGGTCAGGCGCAGCTTGCGGCTTCTGCTCGCGGGCTTCAGGCCCGAATCCATCCTTTGCCTCACCTACACCAAGACGGCGGCGGCGGAGATGCAGAACCGCCTGCTCAAGGTGCTCGGCGAGTGGGCGACGACCGAAGATGCAAAGCTGCGCGAAACGCTCACGGCATTGATGCGGCGCGCGCCCGACGCCAAGGAGCTGCGCATCGCGCGGCGTCTGTTCGCGCGGGCGCTGGAAGCCAAAGGCGGTCTGAAGATCCACACCATTCACGGCTTCTGCGAGCGGTTGTTGCAGCGCTTCCCGCTCGAATCGCAGGTCACGCCGCATTTCTCCGTGCTGGACGACCGCGAGCAGGCGCTGCTGCGCCGTGCCGCCTTCGACGCGACGATGGCGCGGGCCGCGGAGGACACCGACGGCATGCTCGGCAAGGCGCTGGCCAAGATCGTCGGGCTGACCTCCGGCGATTACATCCGTGAGGTGATCAATGCCGTGCTCGGCAAGCGCGCCGAGCTGGCGCGCATGGTCGCCTATCATAACAGCCACGAAGACTGGGCCGAGGCTGAGGCGCTCGCACTCAAGCGCCTGTTCGGTGTCGCCGAGCACGCGGAAGACGCGCTGCTGGAGCAACTCGCCGATGTCTTGAGCGATGCGGAGATCGACACCGCCCTTGCCGCCTTTGCCGAGTTCGGCTCCGGCGCGCGGGACAGCGACGCGGAAACCGCGCTGCGCACGGCGCGCGCCAGCGCGGGCGAGAGCCGCGTAGCGGCGCTTGCGCCGGCGTTCTTGACGCAGGACGGGAAGCCCCGGGCGCAGGTTTGCAGCAAGGCGATCGAAAGGGGGGCGCCGTCGATCTGTGCGCTGCTCGACCGCGCGCAGGCCGATTTCGCCGATCTCACCAGCAAGCTCGCGCATTTGCGGCTGGCCGAAGCAAGCGCCGCCGTGCTCGCGCTCGCCGACGCCGTGCAGGCCGACTATGAGCGGCGGAAGCAAGCCGAAGCCGTGCTCGACTACGACGATCTCATCGTCAAGACGCAGAACCTGCTGTCGCGCGCCGACGCCGCGGCCTGGGTGCTGTACAAGATCGACGGCGGCATCGATCATATCCTGGTCGACGAGGCGCAGGACACCAACCCGGCGCAATGGAGCATCATCGAGGCTCTGGCAGCCGAGTTCTTTGCCGGCGCGGGCGCGAGCGACAAGCTGCGCACGCTGTTCGCCGTGGGCGACGAGAAGCAGTCGATCTATTCCTTCCAGGGCGCCAACCCGGCTCGGTTCGGCGAGGTTGGCCGCGCCTTCCGGCAAAGGGCCGAGGCGATGGGTCTTGTCTGGCACGAGGTGCCCCTGACGCTCTCGTTCCGCTCGACCGAGCCGATCCTCAAAGCCGTCGACAGCGTGTTTGGACGCGCACCCGCCGGTGAGGGGCTCACCTGGCAGGCGGGAGCGATCATCCAGCACGACGCCTTCCGCAAAGGCGAGGCGGGGCTGGTCGAGCTGTGGGAGGTCGAGGCCGAGGAGAAGCCGGACCCGACCAATGCGTTCGAGCCCTGGAGCGAGGAGCCTGCCGGCGCGCGCTCGGTCGATGCGCTGTGCAAGCGCATCGCCACGGTGATCAAAGGCTGGCTCGACAAGGGAGAGCCGCTTCCCGCCAAAGGCCGCAACGTGCGGGCCGGCGACATTCTGATCCTGGTGCGGCGCCGCGATCCTTTCACCACGCCGATGATCCGCGAATTGAAGCGGCTCGGCGTGGCGGTGGCGGGGGCGGACCGCATGAAGCTCACCGATCAGCTCGCGGTGCAGGACCTGATTGCGCTCGCCGATTTCCTGCTGATGCCCGAGGACGATCTGGCGTTGGCCGTCGTGCTCAAGAGTCCGTTGTTCGGCTTCGACGACGACGACCTGTTCACGCTTGCGCATGGACCGAGAGGCTCGCTGTGGACGGCGCTTCAATCCAAGGCCAAGGACGATCGCGCGCTTCGCCGAAGCCGCGTCGAGGCTTTCCGCCTGGCTCGCGCGCGTCGACTTCCTGCCGCCTTACGAGTTCTTCTCCGAGCTGCTCGGCGCCGACGCTCAGCGCTTGCGCAAGGCGATGCTGACGCGGCTGGGACCCGAAGCGGCTGAAGCGATCGATGAGTTTCTCGACACCGCGCTCGCTTATGACCGCGAGGCCGCGCCATCATTGCAGGGCTTCGTCAATCAGCTCCGCGCGGGCGACGTCGAGATCAAGCGCGACATGGAGCAGGAGCGCGACGAGGTGCGCATCATGACGGTGCACGGCGCCAAAGGCCTGCAGGCGCCGATCGTGTTCCTGCCTGACACTTGCATGCGGCCGCGGCTGCAAGGGGTGAGGCTCTATCCCATGCCGCGCGCGGGCGAGCCTCCTGACGAGGTCTGCCATCTCATCTGGCCGCCTGCCGGTCACTCGAAGCTTTCAGGCATCGAGGACTGCAAGCAGCTGGTGGAGCGGGCCGAGCGCGAGGAATATCACCGGCTGCTCTATGTCGCGATGACGCGCGCCGAGGACCGGCTCTATGTCTGCGGCTGGGAGGGACTGCAGAAGCGCGAGACGGGCGCGGTCTGGTACGACCTCGTCAAAGACGGGCTCGAGGGTCATTTGAGCCCGCAGGTCGGCTCAGACGGCCAGCCCTTCCGCCGCATGGAGATGCAGCAGACCGAGCCAGTGCAAGCCTCGGCGGCCAAAGCCGAACAGGCGAAGCCGGCACCCCTCCCCGCCTGGGCACTCGCTGCCGCGCCCCGCGAACGTTCGCGGCCAAAGCTTGCCCCATCGCGACTGAACCTCGGCGTTGAAGCGGAACCGCACGCGCTTCCCGATCAGCCGCCGCTTGGACCGCTGGCCTTGAGCGAGAATGGCCGCTACGCCCGCGGGCGGCTCGTCCATGCCCTGTTGCAGCATCTGCCGGAGGTGCAGCCTGAGGACCAGGAGCGGGCGGCACGCGCCTTCGTCGCCGCGCGGGGCATCGGCCTTACCCGAGACTTGCAGGAGGAGATCGTCGCCGAGACGCTCGCCATCGTCAGAGACGCGGCTTTCGCGCCGCTGTTCCAGCCGGGGAGCCTCGCCGAGGTGCCGGTGGTAGCGCGAATCGGCGGCTACGATCTGGAAGGCCAGATCGATCGCCTCGCCAGAATCGATGGCGGCCTGCTCATCCTCGACTACAAGACCAACCGGCCGCCGCCCAGGACCCTGGACGAGGTGGCTGACGCCTACATCGTCCAGCTTGCGGCCTACCGTACGGCCCTCAGAGGCCTCTATGGCGGGCTCCCCTTGCGGGCCGCGCTGCTCTGGACCGACGGGCCCAGGCTGATGGAGATCCCATCAACTTC
This sequence comes from uncultured Alphaproteobacteria bacterium, assembly GCA_963817175.1. Classification (GTDB taxonomy): domain Bacteria; phylum Pseudomonadota; class Alphaproteobacteria; order Rhizobiales; family Methyloligellaceae; genus Methyloceanibacter. Next base: position 13,072 of record CAWFNK010000017.1, on the reverse strand, counting down.
GCTTGATGCCGCCGAGCAGCGCCTGGTGCGTCGCGCCACCGAGCCTTGACGGCATCGGAGTGCATACCTAGTTTCCGAGGCTCAGAGGCAAGACCGGCGATTCCGCTGGCGCCGCCGGTCGCTAGGAGAAGCAAATGGCTACTGAGAAGGTTTCCGACGACAATTTCGAGGCCGAGGTGCTGAAATCATCGACCCCGGTGGTCGTCGATTTCTGGGCCGAGTGGTGCGGCCCCTGCCGGCAGATTGCGCCAGCACTTGAAGAAATCGCCAAGGAGCTCAACGGCAAGGTGCGCATCACCAAGCTGAATATCGATGAGAATCCGCGCACGCCATCGTTCTACAACGTCCGCGCGATCCCGACGCTGATCCTGTTCAAGGACGGCGAGGTCGCGGGCACGCTGAAAGGCGCTTATCCGAAGAACCACCTCGCCGCGTGGATCAACGGCACGATCAGCGCGTAGGTTTCTTTTCTTCAGGAATGATTGCGTCATGGCCGGGCTTGTCCCGGCCATTTGCGTCTTGGCTCAGCCGTGCAGCTTGAGCACGTGGCCGGCAAGATAGAGCGAGCCACAGATCAGCACGCGGCCAGGCCCGTCCAGCGCCGCTTGCGATCGCGTCAGCGCGTCGGGCACGCTCGCCGTCGCCACCACGTCGAAGCCTTCAGCCTTGGCAATCTCGGCGAGGCTCTCGGCGTCGAACGCGTTCGGCTCGTCGGGGATCGGCACGGTGTAGACGCGCTCGACGAGACCCTTGAACGGCGCGATGAAGGCATGCGCGTCCTTGGTCTCCATCATGCCGTAAATCAGATGCACGGGCCGCGGCAGGCGCTCGTCAAGCTCGGCCAGCGTGTGCGCGGTAACCTGACCGCCGGCGGCATTGTGCCCGCCGTCGAGCCAGATCTCGGTGCCGTCGGCCACGTAGGCGTGCAAGCCGCCGACGGCAAGCCGCTCCATGCGCGCCGGCCATTCTGCGTGGGTAACTCCGTGCTCCAGCGCGCGGGTGGTGAGCGCATCGCCGAAGATCAGGCTGGCGGCGGCGATGGCCGTGCCGGCATTGTCGATCTGATGGCGCCCATTGAGGCGCGGCAACGGCAGATCGATAAGCCGCTCCGTCGTCTGGAAGACGAGACGCCCGTGCTGCTCATACATGTCGAAATCACGGCCAGCAACGTGCAGCGGCGCGCCGATCTCCTCGGCCCGGCGCTCGATGACGGCGAAGGCCTCCGGTGTTTGCCTCCCCACCACGCAAGGCACGCTTGGCTTCAAGATGCCGGCCTTCTCGCCGGCGATCTCGGTCAGGGTCTCGCCGAGGAAGGACACGTGGTCGATCGAGATCGGCGTGATCGCGGTGAGCAGCGGCTTGCCGACGACATTGGTCGCGTCGAGCCGTCCGCCAAGGCCCGTCTCGAGCAGCAGAAGATCGGCCGGCGTCTCGGCGAAAGCGAGGAAGGCCGCCGCGGTGGTGATCTCGAACAGGGTGATCAGCTCGCCGCCATTGGCGGCCTCGGCGCGGGCGAGGCAATCGACGAGAAAATCCTCGGCGATCGGTGCCGAGCCGTGCGGCCCCGCAAGCACGATGCGCTCATGGAAATTGACGAGATGCGGCGAGGTGTAGACATGCACGCCCTTGCCCAGCGCTTCGGCGATGGCGCGGGTGAAGGCGAGGAAGGAGCCCTTGCCGTTGGTGCCGGCGACATGCACCACGGGGGGAAGCTTGTCTTGCGGGTTGCCGAGAGCGGCCAGCAGCCGCTCGATGCGCCCGAGCGAAAGATCGATCGACTGCGGGTGCAGCTTTTTCAGCCGCTCCAGCAACGTGTCGCTCGACGCGAACCGTAGGCGGGACGCTCCGCGCCCGGCGCTGTGAGGTAATGTGGTCAACTCCCTCGAGCCCTTAGACGCTTTGCGGCGGGTTAGGATTAGCGCCATTGCCGGCCCCGCTCGTCAAGTCCTCGACGTCCTCCACATCGAGGGCCGCCTTGTCGAGGCCGTTGCCGGAGAGGGAGATGGTCGAGGGCGGCGCCACGCGCGCGAGCTTGCCGTCCTTGGCCTGGGAGACCGAGACGTCGCGCCCGGGCCTACGGCGGGTCAGAAGCTGGCAGATGCGGGTAAGCGTGGCGCGCAGATTGTGGCGATGCACAACCATGTCGACCATGCCGTGCTCTTGGAGAAACTCGGAACGCTGGAAACCGTTGGGCAGCTGCTCGCGGATGGTTTGCTCGATGACGCGGGGACCGGCGAAACCGATCAGCGCGCCCGGCTCGGCGATCTGGATGTCGCCCAGCATGGCGTAGGACGCCGTGACGCCGCCCGTGGTGGGATGGGTCAGCACCACGATGTAAGGCAGCCGCGCCTCGCGCAGCTCCTGCACGGCGACCGTGGTGCGCGGCATCTGCATCAAGGACAAAATGCCTTCCTGCATGCGCGCCCCGCCTGAAGCCGCGAACAGAATGAACGGCGTCTCGCGCTTGACCGCGGCACGCATGGCGGCGATCACCGCCTCGCCGGCTCCGGTGCCGAGCGAGCCGCCGAGGAAATCGAAATCCTGCACGGCGGCGACGATCCGCTGGCCTTCGAGCCGGCCGGCGCCGGCAAGCACGGCATCGGCAAGCCCGGTCTTGCTGCGCGCGTCCTTCAGCCGGTCGGTGTAGCGGCGCTCGTCGCGGAACTTGAGCGGATCGACGGGGACCTCGGGAAGGATGAGGCTTTCATACTCGCCGCCGTCGAACAGGAACTTCAGCCGCGCCGATGCCGACATCCGCCAGTGATAGTTGGAGCCGGGGACGACAAACTGGTTCGCCTCGAGGTCCTTGTAATAGATCATCTGCCCCGTCTCGGGGCATTTCACCCATAGATTCTCCGGCATCTCCTTCCGGCGAAGGATGCTGCGAATCTTGGGCCTGACGACGCTATTGATCCAGTTCACGGGTCTACAGAACTCTCAAAGTTCCAAATCGCTCAAAACTCACTGTCCTAAAACGCGGCCGCCTCGGCCTTGTGCCGTAGCGCCGCCGCGAGCCGCTCGACCAAGCCAAGCACTTGTGGCTTGGTATTGCGCGTGGCGTTGCCCTCGGCATCGAGGCTCTGGGCGATGGCGGCGACCAGGGCAGAGCCCACCACCACACCTTCGGCGAGGCGCGACAGCGCGCTCACCTGCTCCTCGGTCTTCACGCCGAAGCCGACGGCAATCGGCAGATCGGTATGCGCCTTGATGCGGCCGACATGAGCGCCAACCGCGCCGATGTCGGGCGCCGCCGTGCCGGTGATGCCCGCGATCGACACGTAATAGACGAACCCGGATGTATTGGCGAGCACGGCAGGGAGCCGCTTCGCGTCCGTCGTCGGCGTGGCGAGGCGGATGAAATTCAATCCCGCCGCGGTCGCGGCCGGGCGAAGCTCGGCATCTTCCTCTGGCGGCACATCGACCACGATCAGACCGTCTACTCCTGCTTGGACCGCATCGGCGATGAAGCGATCCACCGGGTACACATATATGGGGTTGTAATAGCCCATTAGCACTATGGGGGTGGTGGCGTCGGCGGCGCGGAAGGCTTTGACCATTTGAAGCGTCTTTTTCATGGTCTGGCCCGCTTTCAGCGCCCGCTGCGAGGAAGCCTGGATCGCCGGCCCATCGGCCATCGGGTCGGAGAACGGCATGCCGAGCTCGATCACATCCGCGCCCGCTCCCGGCAGAGCTTTCAGGATCGCGAGCGAGGTCTCGCAATCGGGATCGCCGGCGGTGATGAAGGTGACGAGGCCCGCGCGTCCTTCGCGCTTCAGCTCGGCGAAACGACGATCGATGCGGGTCATGCTGGTCATACTCGTAGTCAGTTTGCCCCCCGCGTCCTGGCGCTCAAATAGCTCGCGACAGAATCCAGGTCCTTGTCGCCGCGGCCGGAGAGATTGACCACCATCAGGTGATCCTTCGGCTTCTGCGGCGCGAGATCGAATACCCGGGCGAGCGCGTGCGCCGGCTCAAGCGCCGGAATGATGCCCTCGAGCTTGCTGCAAAGCTGGAACGCGGCCACCGCCTCGTCATCGGTCGCCGAGAGGAATTTCACCCGGTTCACGTCGTTGAGCCAGGCATGCTCGGGCCCGATGCCGGGATAGTCGAGACCGGCGGAAATCGAATGCGCTTCCTCGATCTGGCCGTCGTCGTCCATCAACAGATAGGTGCGATTGCCGTGCAGCACGCCGGGGCGCCCGCCGGCAATCGAGGCCGCGTGCTTGCCGCTGCCGATACCGTGGCCGGCCGCTTCGACGCCGTAGATTTCGATGCCACGATCGTCGAGGAAGGGATGGAACAGGCCCATGGCATTGGAGCCGCCGCCGATGCAGGCAATCAGCGAATCCGGCAGCCGGCCTTCGGCCTCAAGCATCTGCTCGCGGGTCTCGCGGCCGATGATCGACTGGAAATCGCGCACCATGGCCGGGTAAGGATGCGGCCCTGCCACCGTGCCGATGCAATAGAACGTGTCATGCACATTGGCGACCCAATCCCTCAGCGCGTCGTTCATCGCATCCTTGAGCGTCTTGGACCCCGACTCCACGGCGCGGACCTCGGCGCCGAGGATCTTCATCCGCAGCACGTTCGGCTTCTGCCGCTCGACGTCCACCGAACCCATGTAGACGATGCAAGGGAGACCGAATTTGGCGCACAGAGTGGCGGTGGCGACGCCGTGCATGCCGGCGCCCGTCTCGGCGATGATGCGAGTCTTGCCCATGCGCCGCGCGAGCATGATCTGGCCGAGCACATTGTTGACCTTGTGCGCGCCGGTGTGATTCAGCTCTTCGCGCTTGAGATAGATTTTCGCGCCGCCGCAATGCTGCGTGAGGCGCTCGGCGAAATAGAGCGGCGACGGCCTGCCGACATAGGTTGCGAGATGACCGTCCATCTCGGCCTGGAATTTGGGATCGGCCTTGGCCTCGGCGTAGGCCTTCTCCAGATCGAGGATCAGCGGCATCAGCGTCTCGGCGACGAAGCGGCCGCCATAAAGGCCGAAATGGCCGCGCTCGTCGGGACCGCCGCGATAGGTGTTCAATTGACCCGGTTCGCTACGCGTGCTCATGAGGCTTTGGCCCGTGCTTGCGGGGCGGCCGATTTCGCCGCCTCTATGAAACGTCTGACGAGGGCAATGTCTTTCTCGCCGGGGCTAAGCTCGACGCCCGAGGAGACATCGACCAGAGCGGCTGACGTGAGCAGGATCGCTTCCGCCACGGTGTCGGGAGTGAGGCCGCCGGAAAGCGCAAACGGCGCCTGCACGCTCGAGAGAGCGCGCCAGTCGAAAGCAACGCCGTTGCCGCCGGGAAGCGTGGCGCCGGCAGGGGCCTTGGCATCGAACAAGAGATAGTCGGCGACGCCTGCATAGGCATTCGCCTTGGCGACATCCGCCGCGTCGGCGATCGCTATGGCCTTCATCACCGGCAGACCGGCGCGTGCCTTGATCGCGGCAACGCGTTCGGGCGTCTCGCTGCCATGCAGCTGGAGGAGATCGGGGCGAACTCGCTCGACGACCTCATCGATCAGCGCGTCGTCGGGATCGACCAGGACGGCGACGGTGCCGAGCTTACCCTTGGCGATGGCGGCGAGCACGCGCGCCTCTTCGACCTCGACATGGCGCGGGCTCTTCGGGAACAGGACGAGCCCGATATAGTCCGCGCCGGCCTCAGCCGCCGCTTCGATCACGGCAGGCGTCCGCACGCCACAAATCTTAACCTTGACCGCCACGTCTTTGTCCGGGTTCCAGGGTTTTGGCCGTTTTCCTGAGCATCATTCTAGCGGAAAACCGGTTTCCATTTTCCGGATGATGCGCCAGGGCTCGCGCGGGGCCACCCTATGCCAACAGGGCCCCCCAAGTCTATCGCACTGCAACATTGGCGTTGAAGATCGGTATAGGCCGGCTTCAGGCCCGCGCCTTGGCGCGCCAGCGCCAAACCGCAACGCCCGCCCAGATCGCCTCGACCACGCCGAAGGGCCAGGCGCCCTGTAGGAAGCCGTAGACCGAGGCGAGAGCACAGGCCCCGGCGAACGCCAAGATGAACCAGGGGCTGCGATCCTCGAGCGCATAGAAGATCAGCATGGCGGTGACGGTCAGGAGGCCGAAAAGGGTCAGCGCGTCCATGCTCGCCGGGGTCAGTCCGCGGTCAGGCGCGGGCGATTGGCCGTGGGTGAAAGGCCCTCGAGCTCCTTCTCTAGGCGGTCGGCCTGACGGCGCCAGTCACGCGCTTGGCGAGTCTCCTCACGCGCCACGCGGCGCCATTTGCCTTGGCCGAGCCAGGTGGCGATGCCGCCGGCGATCAGGCCCACGGCAAAAGCGCCGAGCAAGAGCAGAAAGAGCGGCGCTTGCAGCGAGAAATTCGGCTCGGCGCCGCCGAAGGGATCGAGAATCAGCTCCACGGGCTTGCGGTTGACAACGGCAAGCGCGACGAGAATGACGCCGAGCGGCACGACCACAAGCGCGAGGATCAATTTACGCCACACGGAAGCTCTCCCCATCGACCTAATGGTCGTCAGGGTTCAGTCGCTCGCGCAGCTCCTTGCCGGTCTTGAAGAACGGCACGTATTTGTCCTCGACGAAGACCGTATCCCCGGTGCGGGGATTGCGTCCCTGGCGCGCCGCGCGATGCTTCACGGTGAACGCGCCGAAGCCGCGCAGCTCCACCCTGTCGCCACGCGCCAAGGCGCTCGTGATCTCGTCGAGCACGATATTGATGATGCGCTCGACATCGCGATGGAACAGATGCGGATTGGCGCCCGCCACTTTCTGAATCAACTCAGACTTGATCATGATCAGCCCCACCGGCCGGGCGCCGATTAAGGCGCGGGCCGCATTCCCCCCGCTAGTTGGATGCAGGGTGCCAAACGGAAACCAGACCGTCAAGCTTGAGGGTAGCCGAGATTTGGCCCGTGAAGGCAGCAATTTTCTCGGCCGAAATGCCGATCGAGGCAGCCATCGACTTGAACCAACCAGCCGAACAGGCCGGAGCTTTCCTCCTTCGGCTTCCAGTCGACGATCTTCAGTCCGGAAGCGACGTTGCGTTGCTTGGTCAGCCAGTCCATCGCCGCCTTCTCGTCGCCGATCTGATCGACGAGCTTCAGCTCGACCGCCTGGCGGCCGGAATAGATGCGGCCGTCGGTCAGGCCGGGAATGGAGTCGGGCGTGATGCTGCGCCGCTTGGCGACGAGATCGACGAACCAAGCCTTGGATTCCTGCACCATTTCCTCGGTCAGAGCGCGACCCTTCTCGTCGAGCGGCTCGAACGGGCTCGGCACCGCTTTCAGCGGGCCGCTCTTCACCTCCTCGACCTTGATGCCGAGCGTGTGCAACAGGTCGGTCACCTCGGCCCATTGGAAGATCACGCCGACCGAACCGGTGATGGTGTTGCCGTAGACGAAGATGCGATCGGTGGCGAGCGCGATGATATAGGCCGCGGAGGTGGCGAGCGTGCCGCACACCGCCACCACCGGCTTCTGCTCGGCGAGCCGCCTAATCGCGTCGTACATCGCCTCGCCGCCGGTCGTGGTGCCGCCCGGACTGTTGATGTCGAGGATCACGGCCTTGACCTGATCGGACTTGGCGACCTTGTCGATCAGCTCCAGCGTCTTGCGGTCGTCGGTGATGACGCCGGACACGGTGACGCGCGCGACGTGAGGCAGAATGCCGCCGGCGGAACTCGCCGCGTCCAGGTCTTTCAACAGGAGCGCGCCGAGGAACAGCAGCCCAAGGGCGACGGCGGCGATGCGCCAAGCGGTCAGCCGCCGCTTGAGGCGGCGGCGGTCGATCACGCTTTCGGCGTCGAGAACCATGAAACCTCGTGCAAGGACTTCGGCGCCAGCAAGCGGCGCGCTTCGCCTACTCGTCCGACGCGCTCGGCTCTTCCTCGCCCTTCGCGGCGCGCTTGCGCTTCGGCTTGGCGGCCGGCTCGTCGCCGTCCTCGCCCTTGGCCTTGTTCAGGGCCGCGCCGAGGATGTCGCCGAGCGATGCGCCGGAATCGGTCGAGCCGTATTGCGCCACGGCCTCCTTCTCCTCGGCGATCTCCAGCGCCTTGATCGACACCGACACCTTGCGCGTCTTGGCGTCGACCTGGGTCACCACGGCGTCGAATTTCTCGCCGACGCCGAAGCGGTCGGGCCGCTGCTCCGAACGGTCGCGCGACAGATCCGAGCGGCGGATGAAGGTCGTCATGTCGTGGTCGATCAGCTTGGCCTCGAGCCCGTTGTCCTTGACGGCGGTCACCTCGCAAGTGACGCGCATGCCCTTCTTCAGCTTGGCTGACGGGCCGCCCGAAGCGAACGGATCGGCGGTGAGCTGTTTGATGCCGAGGCTGATGCGCTCCTTCTCGGAGTCGGCCTCGAGCACCACGGCCTTGGCGGTGTCGCCCTTCTTGTAATCCTTGAGCGCCTCTTCGCCGGGTTTCGACCAGTCGAGGTCGGACAGATGCACCATGCCGTCGATGCCGCCGTCGAGGCCGATGAACAGGCCGAACTCGGTGATGTTGCGGATCTGGCCCTCGATGGGGGTGCCGGGCGGGTGGTTGGCGGCGAACGCGACCCACGGATTCTCCTGGACCTGCTTCAGGCCGAGCGAGATGCGGCGCTTGTCGGGATCGACCTCGAGCACCTGCACCTCGACCTCCTGGCTGGTCGAGACGATCTTGCCGGGATGGACGTTCTTCTTGGTCCAGCTCATCTCCGATACGTGGATCAGGCCCTCGACGCCGGGCTCAAGCTCGACGAAGGCGCCATAGTCGGTGATGTTGGTGACCGTGCCCTTGAAGCGCGAGCCCATGGGATATTTGGCGGCGATGCCCTCCCAGGGATCCGCCTCGAGCTGCTTGATGCCGAGGCTGATGCGCTGCGTCTCGGGATTGATGCGGATGATCTGCACCTTCACCGTGTCGCCGACATTCACGATCTCGCTCGGATGGGTGACGCGTCTCCATGCCATGTCGGTGACATGCAGAAGACCGTCGATGCCGCCGAGATCGATGAAGGCGCCATAGTCGGTGATGTTCTTGACGACGCCGTCGATGACCTGGCCCTCTTCGAGCCGGGCGACGATCTCGCTGCGCTTCTCGGCGCGGGTCTCTTCCAGCACGGAACGGCGGGAGACGACGATATTGCCGCGGCGTCGATCCATCTTGAGGATCTGGAAGGGCTGCGGCTGGTTCATCAGCGGGCCGACGTCGCGGATCGGGCGAATGTCCACCTGGCTGCCGGGGAGGAAGGCCACGGCGCCGTCGAGATCGACGGTGAAGCCGCCCTTGACGCGGTTGAAGATCACGCCTTCGACGCGCTCGCCCGCCTTGTATTTCTCCTCGAGCCTGGTCCAGCTCTCCTCGCGGCGCGCCTTCTCGCGCGACAGCACGGCCTCGCCGGCCGAATTCTCCACGCGCTCGAGATAGACGTCGACCTCGTCGCCGACGGAGAGACCGTGGGCGCGGCCCGGCAGGCCGAATTCTTTGAGGGGGATGCGGCCTTCGGTCTTGAGCCCGACGTCGATGAGAGCAACGTCCTTCTCGATCGCCACAACAGTGCCCTTGACCACACTGCCTTCCTGGAGCGCGGTTCCGGAGAGGGTTTCCTCAAGCAGGGCTGCGAACTCGTCGCGGCTCGGATGGCTCATGCTCGTCTGCGGCTCGGTCATTTAGGCTCCACCTCGGCACATCTCATACTGCTCTCCTGCCTCCGTTCGATGTTCTGGAGGCGTTTATAGTCCGTTTGCCCGCGGGCGTGGCAGGGATTGCGAAAGCTTATGGAGGGTCAAGCCTTTCGGCTTCCAGCCCTCTCCTCCGCTCGCTAACCCTGCGGAAAATCTCGAAAAGTGATGCGCCAATGCAAAAATGGGCACGCGCCTCAACCGGCCTGCCCTGCAGGGCCCATCGCAGCATCGATCAGATCGATGGCTGCCTTGAACGCGGCGTCTATATCCAAATTCGTGGTGTCGAGCAAGACCGCGTCTTCGGCCTGGACCAAGGGGGCCGCGGCACGGTTCTTGTCGCGGTCGTCACGGCGCCGGATATCGGCAAGCACTTCGGCCTCGGAAATGCCGTTTCCGGCCGCTTGCAACTCGCGGTAGCGGCGGCGCGCGCGCTCCTCCGGCGTGGCCGTGACGAACAGTTTTACGTCGGCATCGGGGCAAATGACCGTGCCGATGTCGCGGCCGTCGAGCACGGCGCCGGGCTTCCGCCTGGCGAAGTCGCGCTGATAGGCAAGCAGCGCTTGGCGCACGTCTGGATGGCTCGCCACGATGGAGGCCGCCTCCCCCAGCCTGCCATCCATCAGATAAGGATCGCCCAAGGTCTTGATGTCGAGCGCCTTGGCGGCGATCAGCGCCGCGCTCGCGTCCCCGGTGCTGCTGCCAAGCGCGAGCGTGTCGCGCGCCACCGCGCGGTAGAGCTTGCCGGTGTCGAGATGAGCCAGCCCGTAATGGGCGGCGATGCGTTTGCCGAGCGTGCCTTTGCCGGAGGCGGCCGGCCCGTCAATGGCGATGATCATGCGGCACGCTTGGCCCGATCGATGCCGGCGCGGATCAGATCGGCCGCCTCGCTCGGCTCGGCCCAGCGCTGCAGCTTCGCCCATTTGCCTTTTTCGAGATCCTTGTAGTGCTCGAAGAAATGGGCGATCTGCTCGATGGCGATCTCGGGCAGGTCGCGATAGCTACCGACCCGCTTATAGAAGGGATGCAGCTTGTCGGTGGGGACGGCGATGATCTTCTCGTCGATCCCCTTCTCGTCCTCCATCAGCAGCGCGCCGATCGGCCGCGCCCGCACCACCACGCCGGGCGCCACCGGCGTCGGCGCGACCACCAGGCAATCCACGGGATCGCCGTCCTCCGACAACGTGTGCGGGATGAAGCCGTAATTCGCCGGATAGTACATGGCGGTGTGCAGGAAGCGGTCGACGAACATGGCGCCTGACTTCTTGTCGACCTCGTATTTGACCGGGACGCCGCCTTGCGGAATCTCGATGATGACGTTGATCTCGTGCGGAGGATTGTCGCCGACCGGGATGCTCGCGATGTCCATGGGATGAGGCCTCGCAGGTGGCTTAAGAGAACCGGGCGCCGAGCTTCGCCATCAGCGTCATGAATTCGGGGAAGCTGGTGGCAATCATGCCGATGTCGTCGACCGTGACGGGCTTGCGCGCGCCGAGCCCAAGGGTGAGGAAGGCCATGGCGATGCGGTGATCCATATGCGTCTCGACCCTGCCGCCGCCTTCGACCGCTCCCCTTCCCTCGACGATCAAGCTGTCGCCCTCGACGCGGGCGATGACGCCGCAGGCGGCTAGCCCCGCCGCGGTCGCGCTCAGCCGGTCGCTCTCCTTCACCTTGAGCTCGGCAAGGCCTTCCATGCGGGTTTCGCCTTCGGCGAAAGCGGCGAGGCAGGCGAGCACCGGATATTCGTCGATCATCGAGGGCGCGCGCTCCGGCGGCACGCGCACGCCCTTGAGCGGGCTCGCTTTGATGCGGAGATCGCCCACCGTCTCGCCGCCTTCCAAGCGGCGGTCGAGCAGCTCGAGATCGGCGCCCATCTCGCGCAAGGTCTCGAGGAAGCCGCTTCGCGTCGGGTTGAGCAGCACGTTCTCGACGACGATGTCGGAGCGCGGCGCGATCAGCGCGGCGGCGATCATGAAGGCGGCGGAGCTCGGATCGCCCGGCACGGCGATGCTCACCCCGTGCAGCTCGGCGTCGCCGCAAATGGTGATGGCGCGCGCGCCGGCCCCGCGATCCTCGGCGATCAAGCTCGGCGCCGAAATAACCGAGCATGCGCTCGGTGTGATCGCGACTCGCCAACGGCTCGACCACGGTGGTGCGGCCGGGCGCGTGCATGCCGGCGAGTAGCACGGCAGACTTCACTTGCGCCGACGGCACCGGCAGGTCGTAGACGATCGGCAGCAGATCGTGCGTGCCGCGCACCACCAGCGGCAGCGTCGCACGATCCTCGTCGGCATCGGTCTGCAGGCCCATGGCGGTGAGCGGCGCGAGCACGCGTCCCATGGGGCGACGGCATAAAGACGCATCGCCGGTGAACTCGACTTGCATGTCGTGACCGGCGACGACACCGAGCATCAACCGGCTTCCCGTGCCGGAATTGCCGAAATCGAGCGGCGCGGACGGCGCGCGCAAGCCGCCTACTCCTTGGCCTTTCACCGCGACGGCCCCGTTGGATCTTTCCACCTCGGCGCCAAGCGCGGTCATGGCCTTGGCGGTGGCCATGACGTCCTCGGCCTCGAGCAGACCGGTGATGCGGGTGATGCCGGTCGCCAGCGCCCCCAGGATCAGCGCCCGGTGGGAGATCGACTTGTCGCCCGGCACCCGGATTCGGCCGGAAAGGGCCGCGGAAGGGCTTGCGGTCAAAGGCTGCTTCATGGGGTCACAATCGGGCTTTCGGGGCGCTCGATAGCTTTTGACAGGGCAGATATGTCGTGGCAATGGGGACAAGCAATCAAGACCAGCATCGAGGAGTGGCAATGTCGAAGCCCGCACGGGGAACCAAGCGCGTTTGCGCGAGCTGTGGGGCGCGGTTTTACGACTTGAGCCGGACGCCGATCGTCTGTCCCGTCTGCCAGGCCGTTTATCAGGTGACGCCGCCGCCCTCGCGCCGCGGCGAACGCGCTCAGCCGGTTGAAGCGAGGAAAGTGGTGGTCGAGCCCGAGGTCGAGGCGATCGTGCCGGAAGTCGCCGAGGTGATCAGCTTGGAAGAGGTTGAGGAGGCCGGAGCCGAAGCGGCAATCGAGGAAGACGAGGAGATCGTCGATCTCGGCGACGATGCGCCCGAGATTCCGGCAGCTGACGACGAGAACGCTTTCCTGGAAGAGGAAGAGGAAGGCGAGGCCGACGTCACGGGCATCGTCGGCACGCCGGGCGAGGAAACTTAAGCCCGGCCTGACCGACGTGCATTTTCCTTGAACCTCGGAGATCAGCAGCCTAAGTCAGGGGCGAGAAAATCAAGCCGTGCCGTTGGCGTTCTTCGGCTGTTCGGCTTCTGATTTTTCGAACATGGGGCCATAGCTCAGTTGGGAGAGCGCGTGAATGGCATTCACGAGGTCGGCGGTTCGATCCCGCCTGGCTCCA
>CAWFNK010000016.1:0-45619 GCA_963817175.1 uncultured Alphaproteobacteria bacterium | reverse complement strand
CGCCGATTGCGGCGGGCGCGCACCTCGCCGTGTCAAACGAGGGTCATTCAGCGCGACGCCGCGCGAGCTGAAAGCAATGGTTGGCGCGACTGGGATCGAACCAGTGACCCCTGCGACGGCAACGCGGAAAGTTGCCATGCCCGCTTTGGGTCGGAAGCGGACATGAACTCGGCGCCTGTATTTCGTCCGCTAAGTACCAAGAGCGGACATGCTCGAAGGATAAGCGCGGTCCCCTCCGAAAGAATTCGATTCTCGTCCCAGAGCGCTATCGGTCTGGTTGCAGCGCAAGCGTCACGTGCAGAACACCTCCGTCGCGCCCAAGCTGCATCGGCAGGCCGCTTCTCCGAAAGACAGCAAGCATCGGCTGGTTCTCCGCGAGCACATCCGCCTCGAAACGTGCCACGCCCGAATCTTGAGCGATCCGCACGAGATGCCGCAGGATGAGAGACGCAATGCCGAGACCCCGATAGTTGCCGTCAGTGACGAACGCGATCTCTGCTTGCCCTGAACCGCGATTGTCTGCTGCGTAGCGGCCGCCGCCCATCAAAACTTCGCCCTCGCCAGTCTGCTTCGTCACCAGCAACGCTACCACCCGGCTGAAATCCACATCGGTGAGTTGCGCGAGCTCGTCATCCGTCAACTCCTTTTTGGGACTGAAGAAACGCCGGTACACCGATTCCCGGTCAAGGTTGTTGAAGGCCTTAAGGAGAGCATCGGCGTCGTCGAGACGTATGGCTCGGATGGTGACCAAGGTGCCGTCCTTCAATGTCTCGCTGGCCACGTAATGTCGCGGATCCATCGTCCCGAACTCAGTCGATGATGTGATAGCCGCCGTCGATATACAACGTCTCGCCCGTGATCAGCTTCGCCCCGTTCATGGAAAGGAAGGCTACCGCGACGCCAACATCCTCGATGGACACGAGGCTGCGGGCTGGGGCCTTTGCCTGGGCCTTGGCGATCAATTTGTCGAAATCGGTGATGCCGGAGGCAGCCCGGGTCTTCAGAGGGCCGGGGGAGATCGCATGAACCCTGATGCCCTTCGGCCCAAGCTCCGCTGCGAGATAGCGCGTGACGGCTTCCAGCGCTGCCTTCACCGGTCCCATCATGTTGTAGTTCTCCACCACCATCTGCGACCCGTAATAGGTCATGGTGGAAAGCGTGCCGCCGTCCTTCATTAGCGGCTCGGCCAGCTTCGCCATGCGGATGAACGACCAGCAGGACACGTCCATGGCGAGCAGAAAGCCTTCCTTGGAGCAGTCCGTCACGCGGCCTTGCAGATCGGCCTTCGGGGCGAAGGCGATGGAATGTAGGCAGATATCAAGTATGCCCCATTGTTTTTCGATCTGCTCGAAGATGGCCTCCAGAGAGCCTTCGGTCTGCAGATCCAGCGGCATAAAAATCGATGCTTCAAGTTCCTTGGCAAGCGGCTCGACGAATTTCTTCGCCTTCTCGTTGCGATAGGTCATGGCAAGGTCAGCGCCGAAAGCGCGAAAAGCCTTAGCGCAGCCGTAAGCAATCGATTGGTCGTTGGCGATGCCGGTGACCAGCGCCTTCTTGCCCTTGAGCAATGGCAAGGTGGAGATATCGATCATGCGCTCTTCTCCTTGAGCTGGAATGCCGGTTGCGTGCGCAAGACACTCAGCGTGTGGCGGGCGATCATGAGCTCTTCGTCCGTGGGAATGACGTAGCAGGAGACGTGCGCGCCCGGAGCCGAGATGCGCCCCTCGCCCTTGGCGTTCGCCTCGGGGTCAAGCTCAAGCCCGAGCCAAGAAAGCCGCTTCGCTACGGCTTCGCGAATGGCCGGCGCGTTCTCGCCGACGCCGGCGGTGAACACGAAGCCGTCGATACCGCTCATTGCTGCCGCAAGCATCCCGGTGAACAGGGCAATGCGGTAGACGAAATAGTCGAGCGCGAGCTTGGCGCGCGGATCGGAACTCGTGAGCAGGTCTCGCACGTCGTTGCTGATGCCGGACAGCCCCTTGAGCCCGCAGTCGTAGTAGAACAAATGTTCGATCTCGCCCGCGCTCATGCCTTTCTCGGTCAAGAGATAGAGCACGATGCCGGCGTCGAGCTGGCCCGGGCGCGTTCCCATAGGCAGACCGTCAAGCGCCGTGAAGCCCATGGTGCTTTCCACGCTCTTGCCGGCGTGGATCGCGCACATGGACGCGCCGCTGCCGAGATGCGCGACGACTACACGTCGGCCTTTGCGATGTCCTGTGCCAGCTCCGGCAACCGGCTCGCGATGTACTCATAAGACAACCCGTGAAATCCGTAGCGGCGAACGCCTTCCTGGTAGAAGCGCTCTGGCAGCGCGTAGCGGTCGGCGATTTCGGGATGGCCGCGATGAAACGCCGTATCGAAGCAGGCGATTTGCGGAAGCTGCGGCTGTCTTTGCAGCAGCGTGCGGATGGGGCCGAGATTGTTCGGCTGATGCAGAGGCGCGAGTGGCGCGAAGGCTTGAAGCCGCTCGAGCACGACATCGTCGATGAGAATCGGCTCGCTGAAGTCAGGGCCGCCATGCACCACACGATGACCGACCGCGATAGGAAGGCCTCCAATCTCTGCGCGCAGGAACTCTACCACCTTGCCCAAGGCCGCGGGTACGTCGCCCACCTCCCCGCCGGGCCATGTCTTGTCGATAACGACTTCACCCTTCGCGTCTTTGGCGACCAGACGCGGATGGACGCCAATCCCCTCGATCTGGCCTTTCAGGCGGCGCTGCAGTAGCCGATCGCTCGTGCCGACGGAGAACAGTTGAAACTTGATGCTCGAGCTGCCCGCATTGACGACGAGAATGGTCGCGGACACGATCGTCACGCCCGGATCGGCTGCTTGGCCATCTGGCTGTGGCGGTACAACGCCGCCACCGCACAGGAGGCCAGGCGCGTCCTGACATGATCCGCGCGCGAGGTGAGGATGATCGGCACCCGTGCGCCGAGCACGATGCCCGCCGCGTCGGCATGGGACAGGAAGGTCAGGTTCTTGGCCAGCATGTTGCCGGCTTCGAGGTCAGGCACCACAAGGATCTGCGCCTGGCCTGCAACCGGCGACTTGATGCCCTTGATGCGCGCCGCCTCCGGGCTGATTGCGTTGTCGAAAGCAAGAGGACCGTCGATCTCGCCGCCGGTGATCTGGCCGCGATCCGCCATCTTGCAGAGCGCCGCCGCCTCGATGGTGGAGGGAATGGTCGGCGTCACCGTCTCGACAGCCGAGAGGATGGCGACCTTCGGCGTGCCAAGCCCGAGCCCAGCATAAAGATCGATAGCGTTCTGGATGATGTCGCGCTTCGACACGAGGTCTGGTGCGATGTTCACCGCCGCATCGGTGATGAACAAAGTCTGCGCATGACCAGGCACATCCATGACGAAGACGTGGCTGACGCGCCGTCCTGTACGCAGTCCGGTCTCCCGTTTCATGACCTCCGAAAGCAGCTCGTCGGTATGGAGGCTGCCTTTCATGAGGAGATCCGCCTTGCCGGTACGAACGAGTTCGACGGCCTTCTCGGCGGCGGCCTGGCTGTGCGGCACGTCGACGATCTCAATGTTGCCGAGATCGAGCGAGAACTCCTGGCGACCGCGGCGATCTTGCTCTTGGGACCGACAAGAATGGGCTTGATCAATCCGGCCTCTCCCGCCTCGATCGCGCCTCTCAGCGAGGTCTCGTCGCAAGGATGCGCTACGGCGGTGGCAACGGCTCGCTTCCCCTTCGCCGCGGCGATCAGGCGGTCGTACTTCTCATGTCGGCGCAATGTTGACGCTGTTGCGTTCTCGTTCATGGCTCCGTCCTCCTTGAGGCGAGTGGCCGAGAGAGTTGATGCGTCTGGCCTCGCCGATCTCAGCTCAAATTGCGCGAATGGGGCCTATGCGGCTTCGCCGCCGGCGGCCGCGTGGGGCGAGAGGCTTCGATGCGACTCTCCTCGGGCGCACCATTCTTGGGAGCTTTTGCGGCCTTCCTCGCCTCGAACATCGCGGTCATCTCGGCTAAACGGCTCTTGCCGAGCTTGCTTTCGACGCCAAGGACATCGACGAGCTTGCGGAGCGTCGTTGCCATGCGCTGGGCGAGCTCAAGATCGGCATCGAGCATGGCTGGCATGGCTTCGATAGCTCGCCGCTCGTCGAGTAACAGCATGAAGAACTGATCGCGCACCACGGTCTTGAAGTCCGCCAGCGAAAGTCCGCTGCCGGCGTGTTCGCGCATATGCTCAAGAAGGCGGAACCCGCGTTCGTCGGCGACGCCCTCGGGCATGCGGATATAGAGGAGAGCGCGGATCGCCGCTTCGCGCGGTCCGCCTCGCGTTATGTTTCGCGTGAGTTCATCGATCCGCTGCTGCAACGAAGGCGCGGTAGACCGCGTCGACACCAGGCCGGTGACGTGGAGAGGCTTCGGAGGCCTTAAGCCCGACGAGCGCTTGCAGCAGCGGCGAGCCGTAAACGGCATGGAACATCGTCTCCAAGGCGCGGTCCCGCATGTCGCCGTAGGTCTTCAAAGAGGACTCGATTGCCTTTCCCATGCGCTCCTGTGCCTGCCACAGGGCGTTGTCCGGCGGAACGGGCTGGCGATTTTCGCGCACGTTATCGGCCATTGTGGAGACGGACTTGAGGAAGGGGTTGGCGGGCGTAAACATCTCGTAGGGGAGACGCAGCGGGTGCATCTTCCGCATCCATTCGGCGAAGCCTGCATTGGCCCACGCCTTCACCCATGGCTGCATGAAGGCGCGATAGAGACCGAGATTGATCTCGGAGAGGCGCGCGACCGCCGCGAACTCGCGCTCGTCATCAAGACTGTTGCCGCCAAGGGCGCGAATGTCGTCGAGGGTTCTCGCCTCGAAGCGAACGAGATAATTACCGCCAACCAAGTCGTCGTCGCTTGGACTGGCTGCCTCCTTCGGCGTCATTACTGCCTCGTAAAGGCCCGGCGGCAGAACGTCGATGAGGTCGATGTTGCTGGCGAACTCATCGTGCTCTTTCTTAGCTACCGAGCCGGACACAAAGATGCCGAGATGTCCGATCAACTCATGCACGGCATAGATGATGGTCTGCCCATGGGCGCGGATGTCGTCGACGCTGCCGTACAGGTCGAGAATCCAATCGAGCGCTTGTGCAGGCGGCGTAATGTTGTCGGCCTTGGAGCAGAACACGATGATCGGTGAGCGGATGCTACGCAGATCCACGCTCTCGCCGTCCGACGTCACAATCCCGGCGGTCGCGAGCTTGTTGCCGATGAACAGCTCGTCGGCGATGAACTGCATCTCCTCGGCGTTGAGGAGGATATGCCCGCCCCACCATTTCTCGAATTCAAGGTAGCGGGGAGCTTCAGTGTCGACCTTGGAATAGAGATTGTACTGCTTGGTCCAATAGGTGTTGGCGGGGTTGAGATTCTCGAAGTTGCTGACGAGCCAGGCCCCGTCGAATTTGCCCGCGCCGAGATCGCCCATCAGGGCCGTAAGCCAGGTGCCGCCAAGCAGCCCGCCGGTATAGCGCATGGGGTTTTCGCCGCGCACGCCGGCCCAATAGGAGAGCGGCGAGCCGGCAACGATGATCGGACCAAAAAGCTCGGGCCGCTTGGCAGCGACCATCATCACTGCCCAACCTGCCTGGCAATTGCCGATGACCGCGGGCTTGCCGTCGGCTTCGGGGTGGAGCGAGATCACTCGCTCGAGAAAGGCAGCCTCAGCGACGCTGATGTCCTCAATTGTCTGGCCTGCTACGGGCTCCGGCAGAAAGCCGACGAAATAGCAAGGGTGACCGGCCTGGAACGCCACGCCGATCTCGCTATGGGCCTTGAACCCGCCGATGCCGGGCCCGTGACCAGCTCGCGGATCGACGATGACGAACGGCCGCTTCTTCTCATTGACCTCGACGCCTTTAGGCGGCGTGACGCGGGCCAAGACATAGTTCACGGGACGCGGAAGCTTGCGCCCGTCCATAACGAGCTCGACGCCAAACTTGAGAACGTGCGGAGTAGCCTTGGCGGCCTGTTCCTCGTATTGCTTGCTCCGTTGCTGCAGGACGTCGAGGAAAAGAATCCCACGCTGCCAAGCGTCCAGCCAATACGACCAAGCATCCAAGGCGGGATTGGTCCAGGAAAGAGAAGAAAGTGCAGCTGCTTGCGGCTTGGCCCGGGCTAACTGAGTGGTCATCGGCGGGTACTCCTTGGAACAAAGAACATGGCGGCGCGGAGCGCCCACCAAATCCCAACCCCCCTCAAAATCCTGCGATCGATGTTCGTTGCGTGGCGTGTGCGTCAGCGCAATTGTGACCTGGTGAAATTTTGTTTTGAACCTGACCCAGGTCAATCTTCCCGCGACCAAAGCTGCGGGCCTTCGTGGCGAACAAAACTGGCTCGCATCAAAGCCTATCCTATTCCTATTGATCGCCGATAGTATTTCGGCTTTTGGGTCAAAAGCCGACATCGACCCCTCTGATTGGAACGACCGCTTTGTGCCATCAGCGGACTTCCGCAACTAGACTGGCCTAACTCTAGCGGTCTTCGCCAGCTTCACGCTTAATATGGCTGACAAGACGTTTTGAACGGCTCATCGGGATCGACGGGGCGACCAAAAATGCCTCTGGAACCCCAATCTCGTTAGGGGCAGAATCGTCGCCGCGCCGCGCTCTTGAGGGAGAGAAGGATGGGACAAGCTGAAAAGCCCCCTATCACTGTCATCGAGCCAGAAAACCTTGAGACCGTGTTTATCACCGGGGGCCATGTCGAGGCGATCGACACACAAACCGTTCGCATAGTGGCTTGGGTTGACAGGCCGACAACCAACTCGCGCAAAATAGTAGCTCGCGTGGCTGCGCCGTTAAGTGTGGCTATCGAAATGAATATGCAAATGCAGAAGGCAATAGCTCAAGTGATAGGCGAGCTTCAACATGACGTAGAGGAGCGTCATGAGTGAATGCGCCATTTACTGTTCTGGAGCATCCAGAACGACCGCATAGAACCTTCCGCACCGTAGCGGAAGCCCTACTTCACTTTACGGATGTGTTCGCCGACGGATGATTGCTGGTCGGCCAGATCCTGCCCACCGCTATCAACGCACTGACGCCACCTCATGACGTCCCCAGAACCCTCAACGAGCGAGCGCGTCTTTATGAAGCGCGCTGTGGAAGCGGCGATCCGGATAGGTGCGATCGCCGGTCTTATCGTCTGGTGCTTCATAATCGCGCGGCCGTTCCTCATACCCATCGTCTGGGGCGCCATCATCGCGGTCGCAATCTTTCACGGTTACGAAAAATTACGAGCTGCCCTCGGAGGCCGACGCATCACGGCGGCCGTGCTGATCACGTTGTTAATGCTGGTTCTGTTGGTCGCGCCATCGGTGCTCCTTGGCGATTCGCTTGTGAGCGGCGCGCGTTACGTCGTGGACTCTTTTCAGAGTGGAGAACTCCACATTCCGCCACCGCCGGATAGCGTCGCTCACTGGCCGCTGATTGGCGAGCCCATCGCCAAAGCCTGGACCCTCGCATCCGAAGATCTAGAGGCTGCGCTGCGCCAGGCCAGTCCCCTACTGAAGGGCTTCGGTAGCTGGCTCCTGGGCGCCGCTGGAGGAGCCGGACTTGCGCTCTTGCAGTTCGTACTGGCGATTCTCATCGCCGGAGCTTTACTCGCCAATTCTGAGGCCGCGGGCCGGGCGACGCGCGCGGTTGCGAAACGGCTCGCGGGAGAACGTGGCCTGGAGTTCGCGAGCGTTGCCGAGCAGACCGTGCGCAGTGTGGCTAGCGGAATTCTCGGCGTCGCCTTGATCCAGGCGCTGCTTGCGGGGCTCGGTTTTCTAGTAGCCGGCGTCCCGGCCGCGGGGCTGCTTACCCTTATCTGCCTTGTTTTTGGTGTGATCCAGCTGGGTGTGGTGATCGTATTGATCCCTGTAGTGATTTACCTGTTTTCAACAGCGGACACGGTCACCGCGGTGGGATTCCTAATCTGGGCCATCCTAGTTGCGCCGGTGGACAATATCCTCAAGCCAATTCTATTGGGTCGCGGCGTCGATGTGCCCATGCTGATCATCTTCGTGGGTGCCATCGGCGGCTTTCTCAGCGCAGGAATCATCGGCCTCTTTATAGGCGCTGTCGTCTTGGCCCTCGGCTACAAGCTCTTTCTCGCCTGGCTGGCGCAGGACTCGACGCCCGAGACAGCCGTTGACGCCGGCGAGCCCGAAATCAAATAAGATGCTTCTGATGTCCCTGCTTTCCGACGGACATGGAAGTCGCGACGTCCGGTCTTCAACAAAGGTGCCGGCTCGCACATCCTGATCGTTGGGTTCGCCATCCCAGCGTAGACAATCTTCCGATTAAAGCTAAGCCTTAGGCGGGCTTCGACGCTTAGTTGCGCCGTGCTGTCCTCCGCGCGACACCCGCGACGCTAACCGGCGTCAGGGGGCGGCCAACTGTGGCCTCGGCACTAGAGACGAGTCCATAAACGCCTGGAATCGACAGTTGCTCGCCGAACTCAAGGCAAGACGCGCCACCGATCGCGACCAGTAAGATAACCCCTATGCGCTTCAACATGGTCATTGTGCTCCTTTTTTCGCGAACAAAGCGGGTAACTCATCAAAGTCGGGAACATCGCCTGGCTTGAGTTCCTTTGCACCCTGTGGAACCGTCAAGCTGAAGCTATCAGAAGCGACCTCGGCGCCTGTTTTCCAGTCCCGGACGTCGATGGTGTATTGCGGAGACCCCTTAACCTTGGGGCTGGTGATGACATATCGACAGGGATAGGGGCGATCTCCCTGGGCGATCCAAATCTGCCAATCCACTTCATCTGTTCTGAAAGCAAGGTGGTCGCATTCGACCCCGCGGATCACGCCGCTTCCAAGGTCCTTCGCATCCACCACTAAGGGCATTAGCTCCTTATAAGGATCCGACATGAGCAAATCCGCGGCCGGTACAGGCCTGTCGTACTTTTTCCGCAATACGTCGACGAGTTGATCGATGGTGCCGGGCTCATCGGCTTTGGCGAACGCGTTGGCATTCTTGCCAAGCATCGTCAACGTCTTCCCGTCATAGACCATTTCGACATTCGCAAATCCGCCCGTGCGTGTTGCATGAAGCTTGTCAGGCCGATTGAGTGTCAACGTACCAGAACTTGCCAGCCCCAACTTCTGCTCCTGGTCGGTGACGACCTCAAGAGTCAAGTCATATGCAAACGATATTGCCTGCTGCGCGGCAAGGTAATCTGACATGGCCTTGAACAAGGTCTTGGCTTGCGCTTCATCGGCACGAGCAGCCGAAATGCTCGCCGTGCCTGCCATCGCCGCCATGGCAAGAATGAATACCCACGTTGTTGCGCTTCTCGTGAACTTCTTACCTGCGCGTCGCATGCCCGCCTCCAACGTTGCGTGACCCTTTGGCTACTTTAGAGTGCAACACATTATAGACTACAATTGTGGTCCAGTCGTGAGCGCCCCCTTCTCTGGCTGCTGTGTTGTACTGTGTTCACAGACCGGCGTTCATTCCTTGTAATATCCGACACCGCAAATCTGGTCGCCAGTCTTAGTGTAAAAGGTCGTTTTCTCCAGCGGCTTGTCGGAGCCAGGGCGCGGCCACCAATAAGTAACCTCTTTGATCGCTCCTTCGGTGGCCGATTGCATGATCTCTTGGCCGAACGGAGCGCCGTGCTTGCCTTCAATGTCCCTCAACTCCTTGCCCTTATTGGTAGGATGCGCCGTCAGGATGCCGTCCGAGGCGTTGGCGCACCAGACGTAAAGGTCACGGTCCTTGAAGCCGCCCTCCCCTTTGTTGAACATTTCGATTGCTTTCGCCTTATCCTGTTTCACCGCGACAATTGCTCTCTCGAGCATCGCCTTCGCTTCCTCTGCAGTGCCGAATTGCGCTGCCTGGACTGAGGCAACGGTAAAAAAACTAGAAGCGCCGCATAACCTACGAATGCGAGACTGCGTGACATGACTTCCTCCATAGAACCGGCAACGGCTACAGTTCAGACCATCATAACGGGGTATTATTTTGAATGCTCTAGTCGGAGGCCGTGCACATGAACGAGAAAGACTCATCGAGTTCATCCGACGAGATCGCCCTCTTCCAGGTCTACGCCAGCCTGATAAATTCCGAGCGGGAAACCCTTTGGGCGCGCCACAACGCCCTGCTGTTGGCAAATTCACTGATCATCGGCGCACTCGCCATTAGTCCAGCGGCGCTTTGGCAGAACAAATGGGGCGCGCTTGCTATGTTAAGTGCCGGGCTCATCATTAGCGCCGCATGGGTCGGGATCGCAGTGAGGCTGGTCCGCTCTACGACGGCATACTGATCTTGCTGGCGCTTTCGCTTCTGACCGCTTCAAGCACCTCCCCAATCCGTTTGCAGAAAGCATCTGCAACCGGGCGCAAACTAGGCTGCATCAGCTTGTCTTGTTGGTGATTGCGGTTTTCGTGCTCATGTATCTTGGGTTGGGCTTGGTGCGCTTCTCGCTAGGCTAGTGCCTTTAGACTGACAGCGATGACCTCCACGACAAGTCGGCTTTGGGTCACTAACGGACCTCGCATCAGAGGCGAGCCATGTCTGCTTATGGTGGTAATCCAGACACCCAGTGAATTACATGCGACCCTTTCAGATGGCGTCTTTGCTCGCTCCGTCCAAAGCGGTGGCAATCTCGTCTGCCAACTCTCTGCCCAAAGTGTCCCCGATGGCTTTGATTAGCTCGACATCACTCGGGCCGCTCGCGAGTCGTAGCCGTTCCTCATAAAGGCCAGCAGCCTTACCGCGATAATGTTCTGCCTGCACGCCAGCGCTAATCTGGCCATTGGCAATGGCAAACTCGCGTGCTCGCGCTAACTCGGCGAGATGCGACTCCATCGTGACCCGAGCAGCATCCATCCCCATCCGTTGAAAATGGCGCAGCCATAGGGAGACCTTAGTATTACGGCGAAGACGGCTTGCCTCGACCCATATAGCCCCGCGGCTCATGTTCACAGTTGTAAGCGTCTCTATAAGCGTCAGAGGCAGTCTTGCCTTCTAGCAGAGCATTGACGAAGGCGGTCTGCTTGGACGTGAGTGTGGGCAATTCCTCCAGGTCGGTGTCCACTGCCGTGCCTCCCTCTCCCCGTCAGGCGATCTTTGTTTCCGCGGCGCTTGGTCGATCTAGTACGGTCTGACGGCATTTTACGAAGCGAGGTCCGTTTCCATCCAGAAACCCAAAATGCATGAAGCCTTGTTTTCAGCATTACGCCATTTCCTTGTAGCAATCTTGCGTGCAGGCATAGTTCCGCTTTCCGCTGCCCTCCTCCTCGCTTAACTTGTCGAGGATCTGACTCTGGTACAGCGGGTGCTACCAGAACACGGACGGGGTGTTTCTTCCTTCCCGGTATAACTACGCTGCCTTTTACCTCCGAGCAGACCTGGCAGTGGCAGAAGCTCGCAGCCGACGATCGCGAGATTGTCAGCGCGAACTCGGCGGCGGGCGGTTAGCTACCGTGCCTGAAAGCCAATGAGAGTCAGTGCAACGTCGTTTTGAGGTTAGCCAGCCTAGGCCTTTGATATCATTTGGAGGAAGCCATCCCTCCCCATCCGCCATCTAGACCGCGCCCGCATCTTTGCGGTGCTGCAGCGCGAACTCCTCCTCCGGCGAGAGCACCAGCCGCTTGCGGCCATGCGCAGCGAAATAGGCGATCGCTATCGCATACCAGATCACCACGCCGATGACGCCGGTGCGGTAGAGCGGATCGGCAAGCTGGAAGCCGATGGTCACCAGCGCGATGATCACCGTCAGCGCCGCCCCGACCACGCCGAACGGACTGCGATAGGGACGCTCGATATGGGGGAAGCGGCGGCGCAGTTGGATGAAGGTGAGGCCTTGCAGGAGATAAGAGAGCATCGCTCCGAACACGGCCATGTTGAGCAGCACGCCACCGATGAAGGCCCCTGCCCTTTCCCCACCCATGGCAAACCACACGACCAGCATCACGGCGAGACCGATCGCTGCACCCGCCAAAAGGGCAATGTTCGGCGTCTTGTGTTCACCGTGGGTGACCGAAAGGAAATGCGGGAAGTAGCCGGCGCGCGATAGCGAGTAGATCTGCCGGCCCGAGGCGAAGATGATGGCGTGAAAGCTCGCGACCAAGCCGATGACGGCGGCGATGGCTAAAGCGCCGGCTGCATTCGATGCGAAAATCGCGCGGAAGCCGTCGAGGATCGGCTCAGCCGACGTGCCGAGCGCAAAGGCGCCGTGAACGGTGGTCGTGACTCCGGCAGCATCGGTAATCTGTCGTTCGATCGGAATCGACGGATTGAGGATGAGCACGAGGAACCCTAGGGCGATCAACGTGAACATGCCGAGCATGATACCCTTTGGCATGTCGCGTCGCGGATCGACCGACTCTTCCGCCGCCAATGGCAGCTGCTCGATGGCGAGGAACAGCCACACCGCGAACGGCATCGAGGCAAGCACGCCGTAAATGCCGAACGGCAGGAACGGACCGTTGCCTTCGGGCAGCTCGATCGCCGCGCCGGTCGCTGGGTCGGCGCCGATATTCAAGGCGTATCTGCCGAAATCGACGAACGGAATGGCGCTGACGAAAAAGATGACGAGGACGGCGATGGCGAGCAGCGTCACGACGGAGGTAACGGTGAACGACAGCTCCACGCCGCGCGCGTTGAGCGCGACGAAGACGATGTAGCCGAGAATCCACCAGGCCGGCTGCAACGCGGCCGGCGTGCCGAAAATCGCCGTGAGATAGGCGCCGATGAAGTAGACGATCACGGCGGGCGTCAGCACATATTCGACATTCTCCGCGACGCCGGTGATGAACCCGCCCCAGGGACCAAAGGCGGTTCGGGCGAAGGAATAGGCGCCGCCGGTATGCGGCAGCGCGGGGCTCATCTCGGCGATGGAATAGGTCAGGCCGAGATACATGATGGTGATGACGATGGTGCCGAGGAACATGCCGCCCCAGCCGCCGACGGCGAACCCCAGGTTCCAGCCTGAGAAATCCCCGGAGATGACCGCCGCCACACCGAGCGCCCACAAATAGAACACGCCCGCGTGGCGCCTGAGCTCGCGGTCCTCGAAATAGTCTATGCCGGCGCTCTGGTAGGAAACTCCGCCTTCGTGCTGCTTATCAGCCATATTCCGACCCGCGGTTGCAGTTCACCAGGACGGCCGAGACCGCCACGCTATTCGTTGGAGCTCCGATTGTAGATGTCGTCGTAGCGAACAATGTCGTCCTCGTCGAGATAGGGGCCTGACTGAACCTCGATGAGGAACGCCGGAATCTTGCCGGGATTGGCGAGCCGATGCTTCTCGCCGATCGGAATGTAGGTGGACTGGTTCTCGCTCAAGAGCTCGACCTGGTCGCCGCGCGTGACCTCGACCGTTCCGGTGACGACCACCCAGTGCTCGGAGCGGTGGTGATGGCTCTGTAGCGACAGCTTCGCCTGCGGCTTCACCATGATGCATTTCACCTGGTAGCGGTCGCCTTGGTTGAGGCCCTGATACCAGCCCCACGGGCGATAGACGCGGGCGTGCTGCATCGCCTGGTAGTGACCGTTGCCCTTGAGGCGATCGACAACCTTGCGGATCGACTCGGCTTCTTCCTTGGAGGCGACGAGGATGGCGTCCTCCATCGCCACGACGATCAGATTCTCCACGCCGACCAGCGCCACGCAGCCGTGATCGCCATAGACGTAACTGTTGCGGACGTTCTCCAGCATGATGTCGCCCTGGCCTTGCACCACATTGCCGTCCTGGTTCTTCTCCAGGAAGGCCCAGAGCGCCGACCAGGAGCCGACATCGCTCCAGGCGCCGGCAAACGGCACGCAGCGCAAATTGGCGGCCTTCTCGGCGATGGCGTAGTCGAGCGAGATGGCAGGCGCTTGCGCGTAGGCGTCCCCCAGGACCTTGAAGTTCATGTCCTCGGTCGCGCCGGCAAGGGCGCCGCGGCAAGCGGAAAGCACCTCCGGCGCATGGGTCGCGAACAGCTCGATGAGGGTCGAGGCCTTGCAGAGAAAGATGCCGACATTCCAGAAGAAGTCGCCGCTGTCGAAATAGGCCTCGGCCACCTTCTGCGACGGCTTCTCCACGAAGCGGCGTACGCCCAAGGCGGCGAGATTGCTCCGCTCCACCTCGATATAGCCGTAGCCGGTGTGGGGACAGTCGGGCTTCACGCCGAACACCACCAGCATCCCCTCTTGGGCGGCCTCGACGGCGGTGTCAATCGCTTCCGCGAAGGCGTCCGCGTCGGCAAAGATGTGGTCGGCCGGCGCCAGCAGCACGATCGCCTCGGGATCGCGCTCGGAGGCGATCAGCGCGGCGACGCAGGCGGCCGGAGCCGTGCTGCGCGCGACGGGCTCGAGCACGATGCCGGCGCCGCCGAGGCCGATCTCCTCGAGCTGCTCGGCGGCCAGGAAGCGATGCTTATGCCCCGACAACACGATCGGCTTGCCGGCCAGGCCTTGCGTCACGCGCCGGCAGGCCTGCTGAAACAGCGTCTCGTCGCCGGCGATCTTGTGGAACTGCTTGGGAAAGGCCTCACGCGAAAGCGGCCAAAGGCGCGTGCCCGATCCTCCGCAGAGGATGAAGGGTTGGACTTGGGCCATGACGCTAAACTCGCGGTTGAATTGCCCTCTCAAGTCTACTTAGCATGAAACGGCGGCGCCGCCCAATGCAGCGCTGCCGAGCGGGAGCGCCGATTCGGGGCTGAAACGCGGACAGCAAGAGGCGCTGCCAGCCGCCCGATTTCTTAATGACGTTGCGCCTCGTTGCGCCTTGATGGCAAAAAGCGGGCAGGCCGACAGTGTTTGCCACGAGATTTGCTGCGTTGTTCGAATTGATTGAACCGTCTGGTGGTTGGAGGTAGGGAAGGTATGCAATCTTGGTCGGAGCGCGCGGGGAATGTTTAGCGCTATCGGAATTGGCCCTGAAGGAATCCCACGTCGCGCCGCGACGTGCTGCCGGCGTATCGCCGAGTAGCACATGGCAAAGACGGCGCTTATCACGGGCATCTCGGGCCAAGACGGCGGTTATCTGACGAAGAGCCTTCTCGCGCGGGGCTACCGCGTGATCGGTGCGCAGCGTCGCAGTGCCGGAATGAACTCCGCCAGGCTCGAGGAGCTTGGCGTCCTCGACGACATCGAGCTCGTCGACGTCGAGATGCTCGAGGACAGCAATATCCGCAGCGTGCTGAGAAAGCTCAAGCCGGACGAGATCTACAATCTCGCCGCGCAAAGCTTCGTCGCACTATCCTTCGAACAGCCGATCTATACGTGCGAGGTCGACGCGATCAGCGTGTTGCGCTTGCTTGAGGCAGTGAAGGAGAGCTGCCCCGACGCCCGCTTCTACCAGGCGTCGACGTCGGAGATGTTCGGCAAAGTCCAAGCGATCCCGCAGAGCGAGACGACGCCGTTTTATCCGCGGAGCCCATATGGCATCGCCAAGGTCTTCGCGCATTGGATCACGGTGAACTATCGCGAGGCTTACGGGCTGTTCTCGTGCTCAGGCATCCTGTTCAACCATGAATCGCCGCTCAGGGGCATGGAGTTCGTGACGCGCAAGGTGACACTCGGGCTGGCGCGCGTGGCGCTGGGCAAGCAGGAGACCGTCTATCTCGGCAATCTCGAGGCGAAGCGCGATTGGGGCTTCGCCGGAGATTATGTCGAAGGCATGTGGATGATGCTGCAACAGGAGAAGCCCGACGATTTCGTTTTGGCGACCGGGCGCACCGTTACGGTGAAGAGCTTTGTCGACGGCGCCGCGGCGGCTCTCGGCTTCGATCTTGAATGGGAGGGAGATGGCGCGGCCACGCGCGGCATCGATCGGCGCAGCGGCAAGACGGTGGTCGCGGTCTCTCCCGAATTTTATCGCCCCGCCGAGGTCAATATGCTGATCGGCGATCCCACCAAGGCCAAGCGCGTGCTGGGCTGGGAGGCGGAGACCAGCCTTGAAGAGCTGATCCAGATGATGGCCAAGAGCGATTTCGACCGCGTCAAGTCCGGCTCGCTGCGCTTCTGACAGCCAGATCGCCGGCGGGACTTGCATCTCTCGCCGTCTGTCCGTCGGCGAACGCCGTCAGCCCCGCACAAGCCATGAGCTTGCGGGGCGCATGGCGCCCGCTTCGCGGACAAGACGTTGGATCTCGCCAGCCCGTTTGCCGGTGTCGTCTGGAATCCAAACGGCGACCGAAGCCGTGCCCCGCCCTATTTCAAGGGCGGAAGCGGCTCAACAATGGCGGCTTGATGGTGATGAAAGCAGCTCCCCAGCGCGAACGACGCCGCGAGAACCGCCAGAACGGCGATCAAACGCATACGCATACTAGCCCCCTAAGAACGCGGTACGCATTACATGACTGATACAGCCTCTATTGGAACCACATCCACGCGGGAAATTGGTGACGAAATTGCCACAGCCGCCAGCGAAGATTCCGTTGAAATTCGGCGGCGTCTGGGCCCGAAGCGGCGTCGGGGGGAAGGCGGGCGGCAAGCGTCGTGAACCATTCGTTAACTATATCGCGGTGCTAATGGGTTGAACCAAAGGGGGCCCCGCGACTCTCGTGTCAGAAAATCGTTTCCTCCAATCATTCTTTGCCGTTAGCGCCAGCGCCGTCTTGGTCTCGGGAACGCTTCTGCTCCTGAGTTCGACGGCTCCTTGGAACCCTCCCCGGCTGAGCGACAGCGAGCCCTCGACCCCCGATGCCGCACGCGTCGCGCCTGAGGCCACGGCATCGATCGACATCGAAGTCCCCGAGGCGGCGCCTGCCGAGGCAGCGCCTGCTGCGGCGGCGCCCGCCTCCGACCAGGCCGACGCGCGCGAAATCACCGAGATCGAGACTTACGCTGAGGCTGAGATGGGAGCGCCCAGCGAGGCCTCCCTGCCGGAGGCGAGCTCCCCCGCAATTGAGGCGGTCGCAGCGCTCGGCACGCCACTCAGCCCCGAGAGCGCCGATGCCGCCTTGGACGGCAACATCGCCGACGCGCCGATCACGGTTCAAGCTCACGTCGCCTCGGCAGACGGCGCGGTGAGCGACACGCCAGCGGTCGCCGTGTCGGTGCCGCTTGCCGAGATCGCGGATCTCCGGCGCGGCACGGCAACCGACCAGATCGCCGAGATGCTGACGGCGTTGCCGCCGAGGCCCATTACCAGCGACAAGAGCGAGGCCGCAACCAACGAAGTCGCAACCGTGCTCGTGGCCGAGCCGCCGGCACCGCCTCCGCCGCCTACGAGCGATGCCACCGAGGCCGCCACCCTCAAGGTCGCAGAGGCGCTTGCCGCCACGCCTGCGCCGCCCCCGGCACCGCCGGTTCGGCCGATCGAGAGCACCGACGCCAAGCCCGCGCCTGTTGCGGTGGCCAAGCCCGTAACGCCCCCTCCGCCGCTGCCCAAGCGCAAGCCTGATGTGCCCGTGCAGATCGCAACGGTGCGCCCCAGCGAGCCGCAAGCAGCGGCAACCGCCAAGCCGGAGCCGGCTAAGCCCGCGGTCGCGAAGCAGGAGGCGGCGAAGCCAGACGCGGCAAAGCAAGCGGTCGCGCCACAAGAGACCACGCAACCGCGCAGCTCAGGGCCTTGGCTGGCGATGGCACTTGCCCCCGCCGACAAGCCGGTGCTGAAAGTGCCGACGGCCCGGCCGAGCGGCGCGGCTTACGCGAGCAAGATTTGGGCCGCACTCGCACGGCATAAACCACGCGCAGGCGTGCGCGGCAGTGCCACCGTCGTGTTCTCCATCGGCGAGAATGGCGGCTTGCGCGGGGTGAAGGTCGGACGATCGAGCGGCAATGCCCGGATCGATCAGCTGGCGCTGCAGACGGTGCGGAGCGCCGCTCCCTATCCGCCCCCGCCTTCCGGTCTCGTGTCCTACACGATCCGCATCGATTTCCAGTAGGCTTGGCGCTCAGCGCTTTTCCGGCGCGGCGATGCGGGTGGTTGCATGCGCCCCGGAACGCCGCGGTCCGCCGACGAGCCAAGTCACGCTGTCGCTCCGGCTCGGCGGCGTATACGCGGCAGCGGGAGCGGTGTGCCTGCCCTCTTTCGGCTGAGGCCCGCTGACCACCTGCGAGACCGCCCCGCCCCAGCCAGCAGGCCGGTAGAGATGCTCGGGCAGGACGGTCAGCGGATCGCCCAGCGCCTCGTCGATCTGGGCTTGCGTCAGATTCCGCGCCTCGGCCAGGTTCGCGCCTGAGAGATTGGCGCCGCCGAGTCTCGCGCCGGCGAAATTGGCACGCTCGAGCAACGCCGCACTGAGGTCCGCCCCGCTCAAATTCGCGCCTTCAAGCCGCGCATCGCTGAGATCCGCTTCCGACAGGTCGGCCATTTCGAGATTGGCTTCTGTCAGCGTGGCGAAGCGCAACGAGGCGTGTCGCAACCGGGTGAAGGAGAAATTGATCGGTCCACCGCTGATCGGCCCCATCTGCCGTTCAGCGACGCTCAGGGCGATGCCGGTGAGGTTCGGAGTGAGAGACGGATTTTGCGCGCGCCATTGGTTCCACGACCGCGGGCCGCGACGCAACGTCTCGACATGTTTTGAATCTGAAGACAACGCTACGCACGCAACGAAATACGAACGCAACTCACACGAACACTACTGAAAGACGGGTACGCAGCAACGAAGAGAAAACACAACGAAGCGATCACTCTACGCACAAGGGCGCGAGAGCGGCAAGCGACCGCGCGTTGCACCGCGCGTGAAGCTCAGCCTTTGTGACATTCGCGCAACGTCGCTCTACAAGAAACAGAAGAGCCGCCTCTAAGGGCGGCTCTCGACTTCAAAATTTTGCAGAGGCTGGTGGCGAGGAGCCGAACTCAGCCGCCGATCCGCGCGGTGCCGGAGCGGCCGTCATTGCGCGTCCAATGCACCGTCGCGCCGTTGCGCGTCAGCTTGTAGCAATAGGACTTGCCGTCCATCCAGCTCGACCATTGCTGGCAGAGCTGATCGCCCGCGACCCACCATTTGCCTCGATCCTGGGTGCCGTCCCCGCGCGAGAAGCTCGCCGCGATCGTGCTCATCTTCCCCGACATGCGACCGTTGGCGGCGTAGCTGATGGGCAGCTCGAAGCCTGAAATGTTGAGGTAGACGATCTTGCCGCTGATGGCCTTTTTCAGCTCATCGCCGGCGAGCGTGGTGGGTTCGGCAAGAGCCGCGGTTGCGCCGAGCGCAACGCCAGCTGCGATAACACATGCTCCGATTTTCATCGCTTCCCCTTAGTCTTGGATTTGACACATGAGATCGCGCGATAGGCTGACCCAAACTAGGTCAAACTTGGGCTAAGCCAAGCAAATTGCGTGACAAAGTTAAGGTGATTTGGAAAACCGGGCGTTTTCAGCGCTTCGGCTTCTGCTTCGCGCTTGCTTCTTTGGCCCGCCGGCGCTTGCGCGAGGCGAGCACATTGACCACTTCGACCGCCGCGGCAAAGGCCATGGCGAAGTAGATATACTGGCGGGGGATATGGAAATGCATGCCGTCGGCAACCAGCGCCGCCCCGATCAGCAGCAGGAAGGACAGCGCGAGCATCTTGGTGGTGGGATGGCGTTCGATGAAATGGGCGACCGGCTCCGAGGCGAAATACATCACCGCGATGGCGACGGCGACCGCCGCGATCATCACTTCCACATGATCGGCCATGCCAACGGCGGTGATGATCGAATCGATGGAGAACACGAGGTCGATGACCGCGATCTGCATGATGGCGGAAGCCATGGTGTCGGCCACCGGGGTCGGGCCGCCCTCCTCTTCCTCGCCTTCGATGTCCTGATGGATCTCCCGCGTGGCCTTGACGATGAGGAATAGGCCGCCGGCAATCAGGATGAGGTCGCGCCAGGAAAAGTCGTAGCCGGCGACGCTGAAGATCGGTGTCGTGAGGTGAATCATCCAGGCGATGCCGCCCAGCATGATCACCCGGAAAATCAGCGCCAGCGAAAGCCCGATGCGCCGCGCCGTCAGCCGCTTTTCCGCCGGCAGCCGCGATACCAGCAGCGAGATGAACACGACATTGTCGATGCCGAGCACGATCTCCATCGCGCTCAGGGCAATGAAGCTTGCCCAGATATCGGGGTTGGTCAGCAAGTCGAGCATGCGGTTGGCGGTTGATTCAGGCGGTGTGCAAGGGGTGGGGTGCTGGTGTGAAGGCGCAGTTTATTTGGCAATCGCGTTCCGTGGTCAAGAGCGGATGTGGTGCTTCAGGCGAGCGAGCGGAAGAGGCCAACGCCCGCAAGATAGAGCGCCGTTGCAACGAGCAGCGCCTGCACCCAAAGCGGGGACGGAAAGCCATTGGCGATCGCGGCCGTGGCCGCCGCTGCCCAGAGCAGGGTGACGAGGCAGGTGAGCGGCCGCAGATTGGCGACGCGGAAGGGATGCACCGCAAGGATGGG
The DNA here is from genome assembly GCA_963817175.1 of uncultured Alphaproteobacteria bacterium. Classification (GTDB taxonomy): domain Bacteria; phylum Pseudomonadota; class Alphaproteobacteria; order Rhizobiales; family Methyloligellaceae; genus Methyloceanibacter. The sequence goes on along the minus strand of CAWFNK010000016.1, from coordinate 25,312 downwards.
CACGAAAGTGGCGACGACGAAGAGCGCGACGAGAGCGAGCGCGACATAAGGCTGAAGGCCGAGCGCGAAGAGATAGAGCAGGACGATGTTCCAGATCGCGGGGAAGCCGACGAAATATCCCTCCTCGGTCTTGCTGTGCAGATCGGCGACATGGAACAGGCTCGACAACAGGATGGCGGCCGCGGCCGGGAGTCGCGCCGCCTCGGGGAGAAGCGGCGCCTCGGTGAGCGCGTAGGCCGGGACGGCCACATAGGTCAGATAGTCGACGATCAGATCGAGGCGCTCGCCGCTGAAGCGCGGCAGGACGGTCTTGACCTCGAGCTTGCGCGCGAGCGGACCGTCCGCCGCATCGACGATCAGCGCTACGCCGAGCCAGACGAACATCATCCGCCAATCGCCGTCATGCACGGCGCGCAGCGCGAGCAGCGCAAGCACGGCGCCGCTTGCGGTGAGAAGATGCACCGACGCGGCGCCGAGCCTTGCGATCATGTGGGCATGGCGTGCAGGAGATGCGTGTTCATGCACCTAGAAGCGGCGCTTGACCTTGCCGAGGACGGTGACGTCGCCATTCTCTTCGAGCGTGTCGAGATCGTCAGTGTCGCCGAGCTGCAATTGCTGCGCGTCTTGGCCGTACAGCACATCGAGGCCGAAATTGAGCTTGGGGAGAACCGTGTAGCCGAACAGATTGAGTCCCCCGCTCTCGGTCTTCGGCGCGGCCGGCGTGGCGTTGGGCTTGCCGAGCTGAAGCGCCAGCGAATTGACTTCGCCTTGCGGGACGTCGGCGGCAGGCGGCGGCGCGGGCTGCTCCTGAAACGCAAGCGCCTGACCGCTGCCAAACGACAGCGCAGCCATCAGGCCGACAATGACGAAGAGCCTGCGCATAGGAATAGCTCCGCTCCTAAGATGACTTTGCAATTTATCCAATGCAAGCCTGTGCAGAGACGCGTTAATGCATTGCTATGGCGAAGGAATTTCCGCCCCTCGCGGCAGGCTGTGGCGGCGCGGCAACAGGCAATTCAATTTCGCGCAACCGACTGAGCGCAATCCACAAGAAAAAAACCGCCGCCCCGTTAGGGGCGGCGGTCTGGGAGCGGAGGGGACTGAAGTTCCGCTTTTCCAGTTTTACCAGTCGACTTGGGCGCGCACGCCTACGCCGGTGATATCGGCGCCCTCGTTCTGGTTGGCGCCGACTACGCCGAAGGCATTGAAGCCGATTGCCGCCCTCGATCTTGCGATTGCGTCACATTGAGCTTGAGCGCCGTGTAGTCGGTCAGCCACCAGTTCACGCCGATCAGCCAAGTGTTCTGTCGCCGCAGAGCGCGCAAGCCTGCGCCGACCCGCCGGTCGTGCCATTGAAATCGACGATGGCATGTTCTTGTCGCTGAGATCGAGCACGTCGTAGCGACCGGCGATCTGCCAGGCGCCCCACGCCGCCGCTGCCCCACACACCGGGTTCTTGACCTTGGGGCGTCCGAAACTCGCCCGTGGCGGCCTCGTAGTTCCGCGTCTCGCCGGTGAGGTACAAGCTCGCGTCGACATACCAACCCTTGTACGTCGGGATTGGCCGTGGTGAACGGTAGCCAGCGGGTTGCCCGAGATGTCGAGCCTCAGAGCTGCGCATATTCGCCCTGCATCGAGAACGGTCCCCACACAAATGCCGCCTCGAGGATGAACATGTCGTCTTCGCCACCAAATTGAACGGCGTATCGACGAAACGATCGGCGAGATGGAGATCCGCACCCCGCGCACGATAGCGGAAGAGCGCGTTGATCATCGTCGTCACCGACGTGCAATCGCCGAGCCCGACCTCATGTCGTTCGCCTGCGTCGCGATGACGGTAACTGGCACCGAAATGGAGGACCTGATTGACGCCGTTGACCTCGCGATTGATGGGCGCCACCGTGCCGCGAACCGAATAGGCCGTTTGTCGTGTCGAACTCTTCCTGCCCAGGTATGTCGTTGCACCTCGCCGGGTGACGCACCATAGATAGCCGGTCTGGAACGACCAATGCTCGCCGCCGGCCAATATGGCTGCGCCGATCTGGCGGTCGAGGAAGAAGGCTTCGGTGAAGGCGGCGCGCTCCATGAAGGTGATGAAGCGCGAGCTCGTGATCTGCTCGAGTGAGTTGTAGACGTATTGGTTGCCGACCCTGATCTCGACGATCTCCCAATTCTCGCGCTTACAGTCCAGTTGGCATAGGCCACGTAGGCGTCCTTGATCGCGACCTCGTTGGCGGCGAAATCGACCTCGAACTTATACTTCCAGTCGTAGAACACGACGCCTTCGACGCCCAGACGTGCGCGGCGCAGCTCGACGGCGCTGATGTCGCCTTCTGCCGGTGACTTTGCTAGTCCTGGTCGATGCCGTTGTAGTCGGTCATGAGGCGGCCGCGGACCTTGAACTTGAACTTGCCGTCGCTGCTCGACAACTCCGGCGCGCCCTTCCACTTGACCTTGAGGTCGAGATCGCTGCCGCCGGCACTGGCGGCGGCGGTGGTTGCGGCCGCGGCTTCCGCCTTGGCGTCCTGCACCTGCTTCTGCAGGGCCTTGATCGTGGCCTGCATCGCATTGATCTGCGCTTGAATCTCTTGGAGATTTTGCGCGTTGGCTTCTGGTGCGCCAAAGGCCAAAAGACCGATAACGCTCGCTCCGGCGAGCAAATAGCGGCTCATTTTTCCTAGTCCCCCGTTCATGCCCCTCTCCACTGTTTGACGACGTCTGTTTTGCTTAGGGCGTTGCCCGATAACGAAATTCTACGGTTCCCCCGCATTTGGACGCGGTTTTGCGCCAGCGCCCTTTTGGGGCACGCTATCGTTCTATTTCCGGGGCAATGACGCGCTTGTGACAATCGGGCGACAGATGAGTTTTCGGTGCAAGCACTGTTGCAATCGGGCCACGGTCACGCAACGAGCACCGGCGCCATCGTTCCGTTTCTCGCCGCGACGCGCCTGTCGAGTGCAGCGGCGGCGTGGTTGCTGCCGCAGCTTCCGCCTTGGCGTCCTGCACCTGCTTCTGCAGGGCCTTGATGGTGGCCTGCATGCTGTCGATCTGCGCTTGAATCTCTTGCAGATTTTGCGCCTTGCATCTGGAGCGCTAAAGCCAGAATGCCGATAAGGCTCGCGCCTGCGAGCAAATAGCGGCTGGTTGTCTTCAATCCCCCGATCATTGTCCCAGTCCCCTCTGTTAAACGACTGACGTTTTGTGGCGCTCCAACCACCGGATGGAGCGACGTTTTTCGCTGATTGAAACTCTACTGACTGGTCGAGTTTGCAATGCGACCGCATTTCTTTGTTTGTGGGTAAGCTGGAAAGGCTTTGCTCTGTGGCCTTCCTGCCACAGGGGCGCAGCGTGTGCGAGGCCAATGCGAGCGCGGGACTGCGTTAGGCGATCTGCGAGCCAAGGTCTCATTCAGCGGTCTCTCAGGAGCCAGAAGTAGCGACAGCGATCTGTCTGACAGCTCGTCCCAGCGCGACATTGCGGTGGTCGGCACGGGCCCCTCGGGCCTCGTCGCGGCGCTGGCGCTGGCGCATGTTGGCGCCGGCGTCACCGCGATCGGCCCTGCCCCTGCGCCGAGCGCGCGCGCGGTCGAGACGAGAACCGCCGCGCTACTGACAAGCTCGGTCGATCTGCTGAAGACCCTCGGCGTCTGGGACACGCTCTCCGGCGACGCCGCGCCGCTGAAGGCCATTCGCATCATCGATGCGTCGCGCAGTCTTTTGCGCGCGCCCGACATCGAGTTCAGGGCGAGCGAGCTCGGGCTCGACGCCTTCGGCTACAACATCGCCAACACCGCGCTCACCGATGCGCTTTATGCCCGTGCGCAAGAGAATGGGCTCGCGGTGATCCCGGCGAGCGTCACCAAGATCGCGCTCGAGGCGAGCAGCGTCCTGTTGACCTTGAGCGAGGGCGGCCCCCTCTCCGCGCGCCTCGTGGTCGGCGCTGACGGACGGCGCTCGATCTGCCGGACATCCGCCGGCATCGGCGTGAGCGAGCGGCGCTACGATCAGGCCGCGATCGCCACAAGCTTCATCCATTCGCTGCCCCATGCGGACGTCTCGACCGAGCTGCACAGAGAGGAAGGATCGGTCACCACCGTGCCGCTGCCAGATCCGAAAGGCTCGAGCTTGATCTGGGTCGGTCCGCCGGCGGAGATCGCGCGGCTGATGCAGCTCGATGCCGGAGCGCTTCGGCGATGCGTTGAGCGAGCGGCTCGGCGGCCTGCTCGGCGCGATCTTAAGCGTGAGCGCGCGGACGGAGTTCCCGGTCGCGGGACTCAGCGCCGATCGGCTCGCCGCCAAGCGCACCGTGCTGGTCGGCGAAGCCGCGCATATCCTTCCGCCGATCGGCGCGCAGGGACTCAATCTCGGCTTCCGCGACGCCGCCGCTCTCGCCGATTGCGTCGCCGAAGCGCTGCATGCGCATGGCGATCCCGGCGGCGATGAGGTGTTACAGGCTTATACGCGCGCCAGGCGGCTCGACATCATGACGCGCACGCTCGGCGTCGATCTCATGAGCCGGGCGTTGCTGACCTCGCTGCCGCCGCTGCAAGCGGCGCGTGGGCTCGTGCTGCATGGGCTCAACGCGCTGCCGCCGCTGCGGCGCGCCGTCATGCGCGTCGGACTTGCACCGCCCACCGAGTTGCCCAGCCTGATGCGGCCCGCTGCCGGCTAAACCTAAGCTTGACGTCCCTGCCCCCGATTTGCCACCACCTCGTTTAGTCTTTCGCTCATCGACCTCTAGAGCCAACAACACGGAGCGCGCCCCTCGTGGCCAGAAGCGCCGACATCTCCTTCCTGCTCGATCTGCGCTACCGGCTCGAATATCTGGGCTTGCGCATCTTGATCGGCATCGTGCGCCTGTTCCCCGTCGATCTCGGCGGCTCGATCTCGGCGAAGTTCTGGCGTTTCTTTGGCAAGCGCAACCGCAGGCACAAGCGCGCTCTGGCCAATCTCGAGCGCGCCTTTCCCGACAAGACGCCTGAGGAGCGCGAACGCATCGCGCTCGCCGCCTGGGAGAATCTCGGCCGGGTGATGGTCGAGACCATGAGCATCGACCGCATCTTGAAGGAGCCCGGGCGGCTGCACGTCACCAACGGGCATTGGATCACGCGCTACCGGGAGAAGATGGGTCCCGTGCTGATCGTCACCATGCATATGGGCAATTGGGAGCTCGGCATGTGGCCGGTGACCTTGGCCGGGGTTCGGCCCGCGGGCGTCTATCGCCAGGTGAAGAACCCGTATGTCGACCGCTATCTGCGCGGCCAGCGCCAGGATCTCTATCCCGGCGGCCTGTTCGGGCGCGGCCGTGCTCCGGGCCAGGACGAAACGCAGAAGACCGCGCGCCTGATCATGGACTATGTGCGCCAGGGCGGACGGCTCGGCTTCATTTCCGACCTCTATGACGCCAACGGCATCGCCGTGCCGTTCTTCGGCTATCCCGCCAAGAGCATGCCGATCGCCGCCATGATCGCGCGGCGCGTCGGCGCCCGCATCTGGATCGGGCGCTGCATCCGCATCGGCAACCGCGCCTGTTTCGACGTCAATGTCAACGAGCTGAGAATTCCGCGCACCAGCAACCAGGCCGAGGACATCCGCTCGATCACCGCGGCGATCCAGCGGCATTTCGAGACGTGGATCCGGGAAACACCCGAACAATTCATGTGGTCAAACCGGCGTTGGTCTTAAAACTCGGGCCGGACTGCCGTTGACAGCTCCCTTTAGCTTCGCTCTTATCTTGAGAAAGACTCAGGGAACACGGTGCCTTTTATGGACAGCCGCAGCGCCAAATTCCAAATCGGCCAGGTCGTTCGCCACCGCGTCTATCCATTTCGCGGCGTGATCTTCGACGTCGACCCGACCTTCTCCAATACCGAGGAATGGTATCGCTCCATTCCGCAGGAGGTTCGGCCCAACAAGGATCAGCCGTTCTATCATCTGCTCGCGGAGAATGCCGACACCGAATACATCGCCTATGTGTCGGAGCAGAATCTTGTGCCCGACGCCTCCGACGAGCCGCTGCGCCATCCGCAGGTGGCAGAGTTGTTCGAGGATCTGAAGAACGGCGTCTTCCGCTTTCGCTTCCTGCAAGAGCACTAAAGCGCTCCGCCGATCGGCAAGCGAAAGGCCGCCCCGGCGTGACCGAGGCGGCCTTTTTAATTCTGCGTGAGCGTCGACGATGCGCTATGGCGTGGCCGGTGCCGGCGCCTTCTTCTGCTGCGCCGTAGTGGCGTTCGCGGCCGGAGGCTGACCGGCGGCTTGCGGGGCCGTACCGGTCGCATCGCCGCCCTTCGCCGCCTTGGCGGCGAGATCGGCCTGACGCTTGCGGAACATCTCCATCAGCTGGCGGCGCGACTCCTCGTATTTGACGCTGTCGACCGGCGCGCCGTCATAGGCCTTGGCAAAGCCGGTGAGCGGCACCGGGAAGCCCATGGTCTTTTGCTGGATGTTCATGGCGGCCACGACCATCTGCTTGCCCTTGCGCATCTGATCGAACAATTCCTTGGTCAGCTCGAGCTGCACCTGACAGCTGGTGGGGAAGCAGATCGTGTATTGCAGCTGGATCGGCTGCTGCTCATCGATCTTGAGTTGCACGCCGGCGGGCATCACCAACGCATAAGCGGTCGGCACCCTGACCAGCAACTGCTGCTTCTCCTCGCCCTCGACCTTGCGCACGGCGGCGGCGATCAGCACCATGCCGGTGTTGGGCTCGAGGCCCTCGTGATTGACGAGGCAAATTTCCTTGTTCTGGGTCTGGTCGCTCTTCATGCAGAGCTTGACCCAAGCGTCCTCTGCCGCCGCGGCGCCGGCCGCGCCGACCGGAGCCGTGCCGACCATGGGGGCGCCCGGAGCGACTACCGGCGCGCCAGCGGCTGGCGGCGCTTTCGGAACCGGCGTGGTCTTCGGCTGGACTTGGCCAGCAGGCGCCTGCTGGGCATAGGCTTGCGACGCCGCGAGCGCCAAGCCGAGCGCGGCAACGCCGGCGCAAAGCATCAAACGAGCCCCATCCCGGCTCAGCGTGTTCCAACGATCCCTGGACCAGATCATTAATCGACCTTTCCTCTTTTCGCGGGCTGGTTCAGGTCTATTGCATGACCTCATGCCCCGCGTCCCGTGCTGATAGGGTCAATACCCGAAATGAGGCGTAGACGTGGCTGAGAGCCTTGCTGCGGAAGACTTTCTTCGTCTCGACCCGCGGGCCCTAACCCCTCTCACCACCTGTCGCGATTATAGCGCCAATTGCGTTCCAGGCGATGTTACCCTTAACTCCATGCCGCAATGCGGAAAGCATCTATAGCCACGCGCGCTCCCCGTTGAAAGCCCCTATTTCATCACTGGTTTTGAGCCTCGCTTTGGTGCTGTCCGGCGGCGCCGTAGCCGAGCCGCAAGCCGGGCTTGCCATGCATGGCGCGCCGGAAGAGCCAAGAGATTTCAGCCATTTTCCTTACGTCAATCCCGACGCGCCCAAGGGGGGTCGGGTGGTGTTCGGCGTGCAGGGCTCCTACGACAGCCTCAATCCGCTGATCGTCAAGGGCAACCCGGCCGAAGGCTTGCGCGACTATCTCTATGAAAGCCTGCTGGCCCGGGCCTATGACGAGCCCTTCACCCTATACGGGCTCATCGCCGAGAGCGTCGAGACCCCCGACGATCGCAGCTTCGTCGAGTTCACGCTGCGGCCGGAGGCGAAATTCTCCGACGGCAAGCCGATCACCGTCGACGACGTGATCTTCTCGCATGCGCTGCTGCGCGATCACGGGCGTCCCAATCACCGCTCCTATTACAAGAAGGTCGCCAAGGTCGAGCAGACCGGCGAGCGCAAGGTGAAATTCACCTTCGATGCGAGCGGCGACCGCGAGATGCCGCTGATCATCGGCCTGATGCCGATCCTGCCGAAGCATCTGATCGACCCCGAGCAGTTCGAAAAGACGACGCTTCGGCCGCCGGTCGCGAGCGGCCCTTACACGGTAGCCAAGGTCGATCCCGGCAAGAGCATCAGCTACCGGCGCGATCCGAATTATTGGGGCCGCGAGCTTGCCGTCAATCGCGGGCTCAACAATTTCGACGAGATCCGCTTCGACTATTACCGCGACGGCGGCTCGCTGTTCGAAAGTTTCAAATCGGGGCTCGTGCGCTTGCGCAACGAGGACGACCCGACGCGCTGGACGGAAGGCTACGCGTTCCCCGCGGCCAAAGACGGACGCGTGCTGAAAGAGGAGCTGCCGGTCGAAACGCCGGCCGGCATGTCGGCGCTCGTGTTCAACACGCGGCGTCCATTCTTCGCCGACCAGCGCGTGCGCCAGGCGCTGATCAGGCTGTTCGACTTCGAATGGGTGAATCGCACGCTCTATCACGGTCAGTATGCGCGCACGGAAAGCTATTTCGCCCGCTCGGAGCTGAGCTCGCACGGACTGCCGGCCGATGCGGCCGAGCGCGCGCTGCTCGCGCCTTACGCCGACGCGGTAAAGCCGCCGATCATGGATGGAAGCTTTGCCTTTCCGATGAGCGACGGTTCCGGCGAGAACCGCGAAGGACGGCGCGACGCGCTCCAGCTGCTGGAAGCGGCGGGCTACCGCCTGAACGGCGGCCAGCTCGTCAACATCGCCACCGGCGAGCCCGTCGTGATCGAGATCCTGGCCGCGACACGCGCCCAGGAGCGGCTGCTGCTCACCTATGCCAGGGCGCTAAAACAAGTAGGCATCGAGGCCAAAATCCGCCAAGTTGATTCGGCCCAATATCAGCGGCGCAAGCAGACCTACGACTTCGACATGCTCCAGTATTACTGGCCCGCGTCGTTGTCGCCGGGGAATGAGCAATCGTTTCGGTGGGGGAGCGATGCTGCGGTGACCGAAGGCTCGTTCAACTATCCGGGCATCAAAAGCCCGGCGGTCGACGCCATGATCGAGGCGATGCTGAAAGCGCGCGACCGCGACAGCTTCGTGTCGGCGACCCGCGCGCTCGACCGGGTGCTGCTGTCGGGCGACTATGTCATTCCGCTGTTCTATCTGCCCCGCCAGTGGGTCGCGCATTGGCGCGATCTGAAGCGGCCCGAGAAGACGCCGCTTTACGGCTATCAGATCGAAACCTGGTGGCTCGAGCCCGACGCCGCGGCGGCAGGCGGCGATCCTGGACAGGCGCCCGGTCGACCATGACGCTCCAGGCCGAAACGTTCGCGAGCAAGGACATTGGCGCGCCGCTTACGGCAGACGGCTTGCTGCGCCGCCGCGCGAGCCAGAGGCCTACCGTCCCGGCGCTGTGCGATCCGCCGAATGTCGAGGCGCTCGGCGTCGGCGTGCCGAAGTCCCTCTCCTACCGCGAGGCTGATGCGGCGGTCGATGCGCTCGCCTCGTTGTTCATCGCGCTCGGCCTCGAGCCCGGCGACACGATCGCGGCGCAGCTGCCCAATCTTGCCGTTTCGCCGCTGACCCTGCTCGCCGCCTGGCGCGCGGGCCTCACGGTCGCCGCCGTGCCGATGCTGTGGCGCGCCGAGGAGATCACCAAGGTCTGCGAGGTGGTTGCGCCGAAGGCCCTGATCGGCGTGTCGTCCTTTGTCGGCGAGAAACGCGCCGAGACGCTCTGCGCGATTGCCGCCTCGCAAATGTCGGTGCGCTTCGTGCTCGGCTTCGGCCGCGATCTGCCCGACGGCGTGGCCTCGCTCGATGAGGCGCTTTCCCGCGGACAGAGCGGGCGCGAGCGTCCCATGGAGTCCCCGCCGCGGATCACGCCGGCCATGATCACTTTCACCGCACGCGCCGGCGCGCCGCTGGTGCCGGTCGCCCGCCGCGAGGAGGAGCTGCTGGCGCAAGGGGCGATGACCGTGCTGTCGCTCTCGCTCGATTCCCGCGACGTGATCCTCAATCCCTATCCGCTGACCGGCCCCGTGGGGTTGTCGCTTGGGCTGATGGCGTGGCTGGTCGGCGGCGGCACGCTCGTCCAGCATACGCCGTTCGATTATCAGCCTTTCGTCCAGCAATTGCTCGAAAGCGGCGCGACGGTGACGGCGGTGCCGCCGCCGATCCTCGCCGAGCTGGTCAAGGACGGCGTGCTGCGCCAGCCTGCCTGCCGATTGCGGCGGCTCGGCGCGGTTTGGTCGATGCCGGAGCTTGCCGCGCCGGCGCCGCCGCCCTTCTATGGCGCGACGCCGCTGCTGTTCGACGTCTATCCGCTCGGCGATCTGGCGAGCCTCGTGCTCCGCCGCGACACGCGCGCGGGGCTCACCTCCCTGCCCGCCGGCCGCATCGATTTCGAGGACGACGAAACCGCGGTCTATGTCGAGACCAAGCTTGGCAAGACGCGATCCGGCGGCGATGCCGATGAGCTCCTGCTGCGCGGACCGCTGGTGCCACGCGCCTTGGGGCTGCTTTCCGGCGATGCGGATGGCTTCGTCTCGACAGGCCTCCGCGCTGAGACGGACAATGGCGACGGCAGCCGGCTCAGGGTCAAGCGCGAGCCCGAGCTCTTGCATCATGGCGGCTTCGCCATCGCCGCCAGCGAGCTCGACCAGCTCTATAAGAGCCTTCCCCGGCTATTTCGACGCCGCCTGTTTCACGCTGTCCGATCCGGTCATCGGCGAGCGCATCTTCGCGGCCATCGTGCCGAAACCGAGCGAGCCGATCTCGCTCGAGGCGCTGCACCGCTTTCTCACGGAGAAGCGGCGTCGCGCCTTACAAATTCCCAGACCGGCTGCTGGTGGTGAAGCAAATCCCGCGCGACGGCGAAGGCCGCGTGCTGCGCGAGCAGATTTTGCAGCAGGTGTGAGTTCGACTAAGCCGCGCGCTTCACCGCGGCCGCGATCTTGACGAGGCGCTGCAACAGATCGCGCGCGCCGGCCAGCCGCTCCTCCGGCGTCTCCCAATTGGCGTAATAGATCAGCCGATGGTCGGGCTGAAGCTTCACCTGCTTGCCCTCCTTGCGGATGAAGTCGATCAAGCCTTCCGGGTTGGCGAAGGTCTTGTTACGGAAGGCGATGACCGCGCCTTTCGGCCCGGCATCGATCTGCTCGATGCCGGCCTGGCGGCACAGCCCCTTGATCTCGACGATGTCGAGCAGATGGCGCACCTCTTGCGGCAAGGGGCCGAAGCGGTCGATCAACTCGGCGGCGAAGGACTCGATGGCCTCATGGCTCTCGACGCCCGACAGCCGGCGATAGAGCGTGAGCCGCACTTGCAGGTCGGGCACATATTCCTCGGGAATGAGCACCGAGGTGCCGAGATTGATGCGCGGCGACCATTGATCCTCGATCACTCCCTCGCCGCCCCTTAGCGCGGCGACCGCTTCTTCAAGCATCGACTGGTAGAGCTCGAAGCCGACTTCCCTGATATGACCGGACTGCTCCTCGCCCAGGAGATTGCCGGCGCCCCTGATGTCGAGATCGTGGCTCGCCAGCACGAAGCCGGCGCCGAGCGTATCCAGCGACTGCAATACCTTCAGCCGCTTCTCGGCTGTGGGCGTGAGCCGCGCGTCGGCCGGGATATTGAAATAGGCGTAGGCCCTGATCTTGGAGCGGCCGACGCGGCCCCTCAGCTGATAGAGCTGGGCGAGCCCGAACATGTCGGCGCGGTAGACGATCAGCGTGTTGGCCGAGGGGATGTCGAGGCCCGATTCCACGATCGAGGTGGAGAGCAGCACGTCATATTGCCGGTCGTAGAAGGCGTTCATCACCTGGTCGAGCTCGCGCGATCCCATCTGCCCGTGGGCGCGCGCGACTTTCAGCTCGGGCGCATGCTCCTTGAGGAAGGCTTCGGCGTCGTCGAGATCGGCGATGCGCGGCACCACGAAGAAGGTCTGGCCGCCGCGGAAGCGCTCGCGCAAGAGCGCCTCGCGCAGGATCACCGGATCGAACGGCATCACATAAGTACGCACGGCGAGCCGGTCGACCGGCGGCGTCGAGATCAGCGACATTTCGCGCACGCCGGAGAGCGCCAATTGCAGCGTGCGCGGGATCGGCGTCGCGGTCAGCGTCAGCACGTGCACGTCCTCGCGAAGCTGCTTCAGGCGCTCTTTGTGCTGCACGCCGAAATGCTGCTCCTCGTCGACGATCAGCAGGCCGAGATCGGCGAACTCGACGCCCTTGGCGAGCAGCGCATGGGTGCCGATGACGATGTCGATATCGCCGGACTTGATCCCCGCCTTCACCTCGGCACGCTCCTTGGGGGTGATGAGGCGCGAGGCTTGCGCGACTTTCACCGGGAAGCCGCGGAAGCGCTCGGTGAAGGTGTGGAAATGCTGGCGGGCGAGCAGCGTGGTCGGCACCACGACGGCGACCTGCTTGCCGGCGAGCACCGCGATCAGGCTCGCGCGCAGCGCGACCTCGGTCTTGCCGAAGCCGACATCGCCGCAGATCAGCCGGTCCATCGGCCTGCCGCTGGCGAGATCGCCGAGCACGGCGCCGATGCTCGCCTCCTGGTCCTCGGTCTCCTCGTAGGGGAATCGGGCGGAGAACTCGTCATAGACGCCGTCGGGCGGGTTGAGCACGGGGGCTTGGCGCAGCTCGCGCAGTGCCGCCACCTTGATCAGCTTCTCGGCCATGTCGCGGATGCGCTGCTTGAGCCGGGCTTTGCGCGTCTGCCAGGCGACGCCGCCCAGCCGGTCGAGCTGCACGCCGGACTCGTCGGAGCCGTAGCGGGTGAGCATCTCGATATTCTCGACCGGGAGATAGAGCTTGTCGCCGCCGGCATAATGCACTTCGAGACAGTCATGCGGCTCGCCGGCCGCCTCGATGGTGGTGAGGCCGACGAAGCGGCCGATGCCGTGATCGGCATGCACCACCAGATCGCCGACGGATAGGCTCGACACCTCGGTCAGCACGTCGTGGCCGCGCTTGCCGCGCGATCTTGCGCACCAGCCGGTCGCCGAGAATGTCCTGCTCGTCGATCACCGCCAGCCCGGGCGCCTCGAAGCCGGTCTCGAGCGGCAGGATGGCCATGAAGGTTACGTCGCGCGGCTCCTCGAGGATCTCGGCGAAGTGCTCAACCCGTTTCGTCTCGCCGATGCCGTGCTCAGACAAAAGCGTCGCCAGCCGCTCGCGCGAGCCGTTGCTCCAGCAGGCGACGATCACGCGCTTGGCTTCGCCGCTCAGCCGCTTGGCATGAGCCACCACGGCGTCGAAAACATTGGCGCCTTCGGTCTGCCGCTCGGCGGCGAAGGTGCGGCCCTGCCTGCCGCCGAACGACACGACGCCAGGCGCCTCGGGCTGCTCGAACGGATCGAAGGCAACCACTTGCCGGCTTGCAAGCGCCGCCTGCCAGTCAGCCTCGCTCAGGAACATGCTCTCGGGCGGCACCGGGTGATAAGGCGGCGCGCCGAAGGCCTTGCGCTCGAGCGCCTGGGCGCGTGCATCGTAATGGTCGGCGATCTGCTCGAGCCGGCGCGCGCGCGCGTCGTCGACCAGTGGATCGAGCGTCACGCGGGCGCCCGGCAGATAATCGAATAGCGGCACCAGCGACGCGTGGAACAGCGGCAGCCAATGCTCCATGCCCTGATGCTGGCGCCCCGCCGAGATCGACTCATAGAGCGGATCGTCGCCCGTGACCGGGCCGAACAGAGCGACATAACGCTGGCGGAAGGCGCTGATGACCTCGGGCGTCAGCGTCATCTCGCTCATCGGCAGGAGCTGGACGACGTCGCGGCGCGCCGCGGTGCGCTGCGTATCGGGGTCGAAGGCTCTGATCGATTCCAGCGTGTCGCCGAAGAAGTCGAGCCGGATCGGATCGCCGCCCGGCGGATAGAGATCGAGAATGCCGCCGCGCACGGCATATTGCCCGGGATCGGTGACGGTGCCGGCGCGCGCATAGCCCGAGATCTCCAGCCGCTCGATCAGCACCTGCATGGTCATGACATTGCCGGGCTGGAGCGTAAGGCTGGTGGCGGCGATGAACTCGCGCGGCGGCACCTTCTGCACCAGCGCATTGACGGTGGTCAGCACGATGAGAGGCTTGTTGTCGTCCGGCGCGCGGCCTGTGAGGGCAGCAAGCGTGGCGATGCGCCGCGCGATGGTCTCGCCGTTGGGCGCCACGCGGTCGTAGGGGACGCCGTCCCAGGCGGGGAATACCAAGAGCTCGACGTCCGGCGCGAAGAAATGCAGCGCCTCTTCCAGCGTTGCCAGCCGGTTGGCGTCGCGCGCGACATGCAGGATCGGCGCACGATCCCCCTCGCCTCCAAGCCGCGCGATCTCGCCAAGCAGCAGCGCGTCGAGGCCTTCGGGCACGCCTGCGGCAGTGGCGCGCTCAGTTTTGAGCAGGCGATCGACAGGCAACAATGGAAGCTTTGCGGATGACATGGATTGAAACGTCGTCGTCGGTCAGTCGGTCTGAGCGAGGCCGTGGAAACGCCTGAGGCGGTCGATCAGTTCGTCGAGGTCGGCTTCGCCGAGCGAATAGCCTTCCAGCACGCAGCTCTCGATGGCCGGGTCCGGCGCTTCGATCAGCCGTTCGAACAGGGCGATCTCGGCGGCGTTCATTCCATCGAGGGTGTGTTCGGCGTAGCGGCCGAGCAGGAAGTCCATCTCCTTAGAGCCGCGATGCGTCGCCCGCCACAGCGCCCGGCGGCGGCGCATGCCAAGATCGCTGGACATTAAATCTGCTTTCCAGTGCCGCAAGCGTTGGGTTAGAGCGAGCGCGCCAAGCCTGTCAAGGACGTGGGGAATGGGCCGGGTCCAGATCAATGTCGGCCACAGCGGAAAAGCCCATGCGCCCCGCTAGGTTAGCACCCCTGTTCGCCACCGTGCGCTCGCTTGAAGGGCGTGGGGCCCAAGGTCGAGGGCCTGTTGAACAAGCTGCTCGCGCCGCGCCATGAGGGCGGGCATGCGCGGGTGATCGATCTGTTGTGGCATTTGCCGGTCTCGGTGATCGACCGTCCCGTCAGCCCCCGCATCAGCGATGCCCGAATCGGCGAACTTGCCACCCTCGAAGTGACCGTGACCGAGCATCGGCCGGGCGGCGGCGGGCGGCGGCGCGGAGGCCGCTTCGGTCCCTATCGCGTGCTGGTCGAGGACCAGGCCGGCGCGGCGCTCGAGCTGGTCTATTTCAATGCCGACCCGGCCTACCTCAAGCGGCTGCTGCCGGAGGGAAGCCGGCGGCTGATCTCGGGCAAGCTCGAAGTCCTATGATGGCTGGCTGCAAATGCCGCACCCGGACCATGTGGCGAACATCGAAAGCGGGACGAGCGCCCTGCCCCTGCATGAGCCGGTCTATCCGCTGACCGCCGGCCTCACCAACACGACGTTGCGCAAGGCGATCGCCGAAGCGCTGGCGCATCTGCCCGCCCTGCCGGAATGGGCCGATGCGGCATTCGTCGGCAAGAATGCCTGGCCGACTTTCGCCGAGGCGCTCGCCCGGCAGCATGCGCCTGAGAGCGACGCCGATCTCCTGCCCTCGGCGCCGGCACGCGCCCGGCTCGCTTATGACGAGCTGCTCGCCAATCAGCTTGCGCTCGCGGTGATCCGCGCGCGGCTCAAGCGGCGCGCCGGGCGAAAGCTCGCTGGAACCGGCAAGCTGCGCAAGGCGATCCTCGCCGCCCTCCCCTTCAAGCTGACCGGCGCGCAGAATCGCGCGCTCGGCGAGATCGACGCCGATCTCGCGAGCCATCACCGCATGCTGCGTCTGCTCCAAGGCGATGTCGGCAGCGGCAAGACCGTCGTTGCGCTGCTCGCCATGGCGACCGCGGTGGAGGCCGGCGCGCAAGCCGCATTGATGGCGCCGACCGAGCTGCTCGCGCGGCAGCATCTCTCAACCATCAGCGGGTTCGGCGCTGCTGCTGGCTTGCGCATCGCGCTGCTCACCGGGCGCGAACGCGGCCGCGAGCGCACCGAGACCGTCGCGGCGCTGAAAGACGGACGCATCGATATCCTCATCGGCACGCATGCGCTGTTCCAGGAGCACGTCCTCTTCAAGGATCTTGGGTTGGTGGTCATCGACGAGCAGCACAGATTCGGCGTGCATCAGCGGCTGGCGCTGCAAGGCAAGGGCGAAGGCGGCGGCGCCGAGCTTCTGGTGATGACCGCGACGCCGATCCCGCGCACCCTTCTGCTCACCAGCTATGGCGACATGGACGTATCGCGGCTCGACGAGAAGCCGCCGGGGCGGAAGCCGATCGCCACCCGTATCGTGCCGCTCGAGCGACTTGACGAGGTGATCGAAGGCATCGAGCGCGCGATGGCGGCGGGCGCGCAGATCTATTGGGTCTGCCCACTGGTCGCCG
Organism: uncultured Alphaproteobacteria bacterium; assembly: GCA_963817175.1. Classification (GTDB taxonomy): domain Bacteria; phylum Pseudomonadota; class Alphaproteobacteria; order Rhizobiales; family Methyloligellaceae; genus Methyloceanibacter. Next base: position 9,122 of record CAWFNK010000016.1, on the reverse strand, counting down.
AGTCGGAGGTGCTCGACATCGCCGCTGCCGAGGAACGCTATGCGGAGCTTCGCGCGCGCTTCGGCGAGCGTGTCGGCCTCGTGCATGGCAAGCTCGCCGGCAAGGACAAGGACCGCATGATGGCCGCGTTCGCCTCGGGCGCGCTCTCCATCCTGGTGTCGACCACGGTCATCGAGGTCGGGGTCGACGTGCCGAACGCCTCGATCATGATCATCGATCATGCCGAGCGCTTCGGTCTCGCCCAGCTGCACCAGCTGCGCGGCCGCGTCGGCCGCGGTGCCAAGGAGTTGTCGTGCATCCTGCTCTACCGCCAGCCTTTGTCGGAGGCGGCGCGCGAAAGGCTGAATGTGATGCGCAGCACCGAGGATGGGTTCGTCATCGCCGAGGAGGATTTGCGGCTGAGAGGCGGCGGCGAAGTCCTCGGCACGCGGCAAAGCGGGGTTCCTCTATTCCGCATCGCCAGCCTGCCGGAGCACGAGGCGCTGCTCCAGGCAGCGCGCGACGAGGCGCGGCTCAAGCTTGCGCGCGATCCCGAATTGAAGGGGCAAGATGCCGAGACGCTTAAACTGCTGCTCTATCTGTTCGAGCGCGACGACGCGATCAAGCTGATGCGCGCGGGCTGAGGTCTGGATCAGACGCTAGTTGGCGTTGCCGTTGCCCAAGATGCCCCCGAAGAGTCCGCCTCGGCCGAATAGACCGGGGCGCCTGGGCGCTTCGGCGGGATCAGGCTCGGCGGCTGGTTCGGGTTCAACGTTAACCCGAGCGGCTTTCTTGACCGCTTTCGGTTTCGGGTCGGCCGACGCGGTTGCAGGCTTCCGGCTGACCGCGCCCGGCTTCGATTGCGACGGCGCCGCGACCGCCGGTGCAGGTGGCGGAGCCGCGAGGGCGGCCTCATCGATCCAGCCGCTCGCGCTGCTCTTCAAGTCCTGGATCTGGACAAAGCCTCCTTCACGACCGATGACACGGAACGGCCGGCCGGCCGGAAAGCCGTACATGGCCGGGGCCGAGGCTGACGGACTTGCCAGCACCGAGACGGGCTTTCTCGAGACGAGGATCATGCCGGCGCCCGGCAAATCCGCCTGCTCGGTCTGCCCAACCGCATCGCCTTCCGGCTTGGCTCTGCTCAGCCGTATCGGCGGCCTGTTCGGCCGGCTCAGTCGGTGCCGGTGCGGCTTCCTGCGCGGCGGGCGGCCGTCTTGGGAACGGACTCGGTCGTCTCTGCGGGCGGCGGCGCGGCCTCAGGCGCAGGTAGAGGTGCGGCTACAGGCGCTTCAACCGCAGTTGGCTCGCTCTGCGCCGGCGTTTCACCAAAGTAGTGACTCGCGCGCAAGGCAATGCCCGCGACAAGCGCCAGGCAGACGACGACACCGAACGCGATCTTTTTTGGAGAGAACGTGTTCTGCTTCGACAGGGATTTGCGCGCGGCTTCTAGGTCCATAGCTCAATCATGACATGCCCTGGCCCTTCGATCCACCAGGACACTTTCGCCGGCGGCTGCGGTAAAGCGAGACAATAACAGACAGCGCGTCTAGACGACCGGCTCTTCCTCTGGCACGGGCTTCGCTGGCCGCCTGGCGAGCTTGCGCAATTCTTCCTGCTGCTGGTCGGGCCCGACCAGACCGGCCGAGACGATGAGCTTGGCCGCGTCCTCCACCGCGAGATCGATCGGGATCACCTCGCTCGCCTGCATGAAGACGATGAAGCCCGTGGTGGGGTTCGGACCGTTCGGCATGAACACGGTGATCAGCGGATTGCCGCCGCCGATCTTCTCCTCGATCTCCACCGGCGGATCGCCGGCGAGGAAGACGATGCAGTAGAGCCCGCGCCGGGGAAACTCGATCAGCCCCACGCGCTTGAACGAGGTGCCGCTCTTGGAGAAGATCGTGGTGAAGATCTGCTTGACCAGGCGGTAGACGCCGCGCACCACCGGCATGCGGTCGAGCATCATCTCGCCATGGCTGACAATGGTACGGCCGAACAGATTGGCGGTCAGCGCGCCGACCAGCATCAGCCCGAAAATGCCGACGATCAGCCCGACGCCCGGCACGTTGATGGGAAGATAAGTCTCGGGCAGGTAGGCCGTGGGGATGAGCGGCTTCACCCAGGCATCGACCAGGTTGATGAACCACCACACGACGTAAATGGTGATGGCGACCGGGCCAACGACGATCAGGCCGGTGAGGAAATAACCGCGCAGCCGCGCACCGAGATGCGAGGACGGCGGCTCCTCGGGTCCAAGCAGCACGAGCTGGTCGGGCCGCGGCTCGGTCGCCGCGCTGTCTTGCTCCGGCGCCGGCTTGTCTTTGCTCTTCATGGCACTTTCACAAACGACGACTGTAACGAACGGCGGCTTGCGCAGGCTCTCGCCCGCGCTGCGCATTAGCACACCCTCATTAAACGATGTGAGACATGCTTGCTACGCGGGAACGACGGCAAGGACCAGATGCGTCATGCGGGGATATGAAGCTCAAGGCGTCACGGGAGAGCAATCGATCCCGCTTCGCTTCAAGGCATTGCAGACTTTAAGGCCTTCCGCCTTGTCCGGGAAGGGTCCGATGCGCAAGCTCCAGAAGGTGCCGAAATTGCCGATATCGACTTTCTCGATCTGCGGCTGAGCGCCGGCGACGTTCGCCGAGACCTTCTTCCATAGCGCCTTCGCCTCGGCTTCCGACTGGCTGGTGGCGAGTTGCAGCTGGAAGCCGCCGCCAGAGGCTGACGGGGCCGCGGCCGGTTGCGCCTGAGGCGCGGCATCGCTGCTGCGGTCGAACAGGCGCGACCAGCGGCTCTTGCTTTCGCCGCCGCTCGCGGGAGCCTCTTGCGCATCGGTGGTGGTCGACCAGCTCGAGCTTGCCGTGGCCGCCGATGGCGGGGGCGCGGCGCCGGCTTCGGTGGCGGCGGCGGGGTTGCGGCTTGCGGTGCCGGGGCGGGTTCAGGTGGCGGCGCCGGCGCCGAGGAATCGGAACCGGTCACCGAGCCGAACCAGCGGGTGAGACGATTGCCGCTGCTCGATTTAGCCGGTTGCTGCCCGTCGGAGACGGAGGTGCTCCATGCGCCTGGCGACGCGTTGGCGGTCCGGGTCGGCGGCGCGGCGGGTTCGTTGCGCACGGCGACCGCCTCGCCGGCGCTTGCGCCCGACGCTGCCTGGCCCTCCGGGCGGACCTCGGTCGAGAAGGCGGCGATCGCAGCCGCATTGGGTCGGCGGTCCGCCGCCCTCGGCGATCAGCGCTTCGACGTTGCCTCCAGCCTTGCGTGCCGCCGCGAGCTCGGCGTCGCCCTCGCGGCTCAAGCCGGCGGATTTATAGGCAAGCCCGCGATTGACCTGAGCCTTGATCTTGTCGGGCGCGGGCAGACCAAGCCAGATGGCGGCGCCGAGATCGGCGATGGCGCGTGCCGACTCCCCCATCTTGCGATAGGCGATGCCGCGCAGATAGAGCGCCATGGCGGCATCTGCCGGAGCCGCGCTGTCGGAATTGATCGTCGAGGAGAGCTGGCGCACCGCGGCGTCATACTTCCCGGCCGCCAGCGAGGCCGCGCCGTTCCTCAGTCCGGCGTCCTCGGCCTGTACGGCAGCCGAGGCCATAGCGATGGCGAGCGCCGCGGCAAGACCGCACGCGCGCGGGAAGAAGCGCCCGCCGAAAGCAAGACGGCGCGGCCGGAAGTCCTTCCGATTGTCCGCCATGTCATTGCTCAAACAAAGAAATCGGGCAAATCCGAGGCTTATTCTATTCTACGGTCACGGATTTTGCGAGGTTTCGCGGCTGATCCACGTCCGTTCCCATGAATACGGCCGTGTAATAGGCGATCAGCTGCACCGGCACGGCATAGACGAGAGGCGCCACGAAGCGGTGCACCGGCGGCACGGCGAGATGGGCGGCGATGGCGCAGCCGGTGCTGCTGGGATCGGCGTCGCTCACCAGCACGATCTTGCCGCCCCGCGCCGCCACCTCCTGCATATTGGAGACCGTCTTGTCGTAGAGGTCGTCGCGCGGGGCGATGACGATCACCGGCATGTTCTCGTCGATCAGCGCGATCGGCCCATGCTTCAGCTCGCCTGCGGCATAGCCCTCGGCGTGGATGTAGGAAATCTCCTTCAGCTTGAGCGCGCCTTCCATTGCGATGGGGAAACTCGAGCCGCGCCCGAGATAGAGCACGTCACGCGCCTTGGACAGCCACTGGGCGAGCGCCTCGTAGGGCCGCTCGTCACGCAGCACCGTCGCCATCAGGCGCGGGGCCTCGCCCAGCGCTTGGACGAGCTCGGCTTCGAGCGCGGGGCCGATGGCGCCGCGCGCCTTGCCGGCGGCGATGGCGAGGCAGGCGAGAACGGTGAGCTGGCAGGTGAAGGCCTTGGTCGAGGCCACGCCGATCTCCGGCCCGGCCAATGTCGGCAGGATCGCGTTGGATTCGCGGGCGATCGAGGATTTGCGAACATTGACGATGGAGAGAATGTGCTGACCTTGCGCGCGGCAATAGCGCAGCGTGGCGAGCGTATCGGCGGTCTCGCCCGACTGCGAGACGAACAGCGCGGCTCCGCCCGGATCGAGCGAGCTCTCGCGGTAGCGGAACTCGGAGGCGATATCGACATCGACGGGCAGTTTCGCCCAGCGCTCGAACCAATATTTGGCGACGAGGCAGGCATAATAGGCGGTACCGCAGGCCGAGAGCGAGAGCCGTGTGACAGTGGCGAAGTCGAACGGCAATTGCGGAATGTCGACGCTGTTGGTGGCGAGATCGACATAGCCGGCCAGCGTATGGCCGATCACTTCGGGCTGCTCGTGAATTTCCTTGGCCATGAAATGGCGGTGATTGCCTTTGTCGACGAGCAGCGCGGTGGCGAGCGAGCGGGTCACGGCGCGCTCCACCGCCTTGCCGTCGCGGTCGCGAATGGCGATGCCCTTCCGCGTCATCACCGCCCAGTCGCCATCCTCGAGATAGGCGATCGAGTCGGTGAAGGGTGCGAGCGCGATGGCATCGGAGCCGACGAACATCTCGCCGTCGCCATAGCCGATGGCGAGCGGGCTGCCCTGGCGGGCGACGATCAAGAGATCGTTATAGCCGGCGAAAATCATGGCCAGCGCAAACGCGCCCTTCAGCCGCCGCAAGGCGTGGAACACGGCGCGCACCGGATCGCTGCCGGTCTTCAGCTCGCGGGTGATGAGATGAGCGATCACCTCGGTGTCGGTGTCGCTGGTGAACACGGCGCCCTGCGCGATCAGCTCTTCCTTCAGCTCGCGGAAATTCTCGATGATGCCGTTATGCACGACCGAGACGAGGTCGGTCGCATGCGGATGGGCGTTGGTCTCGGTCGGCTTGCCGTGGGTGGCCCAGCGGGTGTGGCCGATGCCGGTCGAGCCGAGGATCGGCGAGCGCTGGAGCAGCTCCTCGAGATTGCGCAGCTTGCCCTCGGCGCGACGCCGTCCCAGCTGGCCATTCTCAACGGTGGCCACGCCGGCCGAATCATAGCCGCGATATTCGAGGCGCTTCAGCGCGTCGACCAGCTGCTCGGCGACTGGACCTTTGCCGAGGATGCCAACGATGCCGCACATCGCCCCTACTCCCTCGTGCGCTTGCTAGTCACTAATTCGCGCCGTTTCGTGTCGCAACTCACGCTCTATGTCCTCTTGTTTCCACTTGGCTTCGGTATCTTCTTGCGCTGCGCGCGCACTTTTGCGGCCCATCCTTCCCGCTCCTCTTGCGGGCTTCGCGACAGCGCCAGCGCATCGGGGGAGACGTCCTTGGAGATGACGCTCCCCGATCCGATATAGGCGCCCTCGCCGATCTTGACCGGCGCCACAAGGGAGGAGTTGGAGCCGATAAAGGCTCCGGCGCCGATCTCGGTACGATGCTTGTCGAAGCCGTCATAGTTGCAGGTGATGGTGCCGGCGCCGATGTTAGCGCGCGGACCGACGCTGGTATCGCCGATATAAGTGAGGTGGTTAACCTTGGCGCCCTCGCCGATCTCGGACTGTTTGATCTCGACGAAATTGCCGATATGCGCGTCTTTGGCGAGGGAGGCGCCGGGCCTGAGCCGGGCGAACGGTCCGACCGTCGCGCCCGGGCCGATCCGCGACTTCTCCATGTAACAGAAGCTTTTGATCGTGGCGCCATCCTCGATGACGACGCGCTCGCCGATCACCACATGCGGCTCGATCACCACGTCTTTGCCGATCTGCGTGTCGTGGCTCAGAAACACCGTATCGGGTGCAATCAGCGTCGCGCCGCCCGCCATGGCTTTGGCGCGCAGCCGTTGCTGCATCAGGGCTTCGGCTTGCGCGAGTTCCGCGCGGGAATTGACGCCGAGCACCTCTTCCGCCTTCGACTTGACCATGCGCGCCTCCAGCCGGTCGCCGCGGGCGAGCGCGACCGCGTCGGTCAGATAGAATTCCTTCTTGGCATTCTCATTGCCGATGCGCCCGAGCAATCCGAGCAAGGTCTTGCCCGAACGAAAGCCTATGATGCCGGAATTGCACAGCGTGAGCGCGCGCTCCTCGGGGCTTGCGTCCTTCTCCTCGCGAATGGCGGCGAGGTTTCCCCTGTCGTCGAGCAGGAGTCGACCATAGCCGGTGGGGTTCTCTGCCTCGAAGCCGATCACCACCAGGTCGGCGCCGGATACCAGCTCGGCACGCACCTTGTGCAACGTCTCCGGCGTGAGCAGAGGCGTGTCGCCGTAAAGCACGAGGACATGACCGTCGAACTCCTCGACGGCGCCGCGCGCCGCCTTGACGGCATCGGCCGTGCCCAGCTGCTCGGCCTGGACGAAGGTGGTGAGTTTCGCATCGAGCGCGGTTCCGGCCGCGGTGACCTCATCCATGCCCGGACCGACCACGACAGCGGCGCGGGAGAGCCCCGCCGCCCTGGCGGCGGTGAGCACATGGACGAGCAATGAAGCGCCGGCGAGCCGATGCAACACCTTGGGCCGGTCGGATCTCATCCGCGTGCCTTTACCCGCGGCGAGGATGATGGCGAGAGCGGGGGTATCAGTCATACGGCCTTGATCGCTGCGCAATCGCGTCGGTGATGTCAGCAAATAGCATGGCCAGCGACGCGGAAAGAGGGTGTAACTCTCCAGGGATTTCATCCTGGTGTCTACGGAAGAGCCGAATCGGCACTTCAAGCTCCTGGAACGGCGATCTGTCTAGTCCAAAGCGTGGGCCAGGGCCATAACCCTTGCACCAGACAACGCGCTCCGGCGTGTCAGCATCGCGGAAATTGACCGGGCATCTAGAGCGAGTATCTTCTCATTGCTGCGGCGCAGATCGTGAGCCAAGCCTTATTGGCGTCGCTTTTCCGCCTGACTTTTTCGAAACGGGAGGGTTCGAAAGACTATGGCTCAGCATCGCCGGGGAGGCTCACGGAACATGCTGCGGGGCGTGCTCGCGTTCTTTTGGATCGCGCTCGCCGGCGTCTCCGGGGTGTATCTCTACAGCGCGCTGGCCGATCCTGCCGCGCTTGGCGGTCAATTCGGCCAACCCGCTGCCGGTCGGTTCAGGCGAGACCACCTCAGCTTTCGATGGCTCAGGCTCGCGCGACCGGGAGCTTGCCGAGATCAAGGCCAGCCTGCGCGAGTTGACCCGGCAAATGGCAGCGATCAGCACGAAGCTTAACCTCGAGCCGGGCGCGTCGGCCTCGACCGACGACTTCGCGGATGCGGACTCTGCTCTCCGAGCCGGAGAGCCCTCCTGAACCGGAGGTGAAAAAGCCTGAAATCGCCGTCGCACCGCCGGCCCCGTCGCCTCCTCCCGCTCCTCCTGTCGAGGAAGCCAAGCCCGAGCCGACACCGGCCGAAGCGCCGAAGCCTGAACCGGAGGCGAAGCCCATCGAGCAGGCCGCGGTCGAGACCCAGGCGACGCCGCCAGCGCCGGTCGAAGTCAGCCCCGCAACCAAGCCTTACGAGCCGCCGGCCGTCGCCGTGTCGCCGATCGACGATCTTCCGCCCGAGGAAGGGACCGAAACGAGCAGCGATGTGCCGGCACCCTCTCCCGCGCCTCCAGCCGCGGAGCCCGCGCCAACGCCGACACCAACGCCAACGCCCGCCGCGAGCCCAACCCCCACACCATCAACGCCCACGCCGTCAACGCCCACGCCGTCAACGCCGGCGCCGGTCGAAAGCGCGGCGCTCGATCCGGTCGCGTTGCCGCCTGCCGCCAATGACGGATCGACGCGCTACGGCATCGAGATCGGCACCGTGGCCAAGCAGGACGGCTTACGGCCGTTGTGGCGCGAGTTCCTCACCAATCATGCCGCCCTCGTCGCGGGGCTCCAGCCGCGGCGCGTGCTTGCGCCCGACAAGAAGTGGCGGCTGATCGCGGGTCCGTTCTCTAGCGCCGCGGAGGCGTCGCAGGCTTGCGCTCTGTTCAAGAAGGCGTCGCGGCCCTGTGAGGCCACGGTCTATGCGGGCGACGGACTGTAATCACCCTCCGAGGAATAGCCGGCCCATCTCGGGGTCGGCGAGGAGTTCCTTGCCGGGGCCTGCTTTGACGAGCTGCCCCGCCACCAACACGTAGCCCGCATCGGCGAATTCGAGACCTTTGCGGGCGTTCTGCTCCACAAGCACGAGGGTCTTGCCGCTCTCGTCGCGCAGCGCGCGCAACATCTCGAAGATCATGTCGATGGCGCGTGGCTCGAGCCCGATCGACGGCTCGTCGATCAGCACGACTTCCGGATCCATGATCAGCGCGCGGGAGATTTCAAGCAGCCGCCGCTCGCCGCCTGACAGTACGCGGGCCCGCTCGCCTCGCCGCGCTTTCAGCGCCGGATAGCGGTCGAGCACAGCCTCGGCTACGGCTCGCGCCTCTGAGGGCAGCTCAAGCAGATAGCCGCCCATCAGCAGATTCTCCTCGACCGTCATGTCGGGGAACACCGAAATCCCGCTGCAACACATAAGCAAGCCGGGTGGCTTTGAGCTTTTCGTTTGGCGGCAGCTTGGCGATGTCGCGGCCCGATAGGGTGACGCTGCCGGAGAAGATGCGGGCAAACCCGTAAATCGCGTTGAGCACGGTCGACTTGCCCGCGCCGTTGGGTCCGACCAGGCAGAGCGAGCCGCCGCGCGCCACCCGCAGCGACACGCCGCGCAGCACTTCCATGCGGCCATAACCGGCATGGAGCGCATCGATGGCGAGCAGTGG
>CAWFNK010000015.1:0-395363 GCA_963817175.1 uncultured Alphaproteobacteria bacterium | reverse complement strand
GTGAACTCGCGGCTCAGGCTCTCGACGCGGCCGGACGGTACCTCGACATTCTGCCGCCGCAGCGCGGCTTCCACGTCCTGCGGCGCCAGGTTGTAGGCGGCGAGCCGCTCCGGATCGAGCCAGATGCGCATGGAATATTCTCTTTGGCCGAACAGGCGCACCTCAGCGACGCCGGGAATGGTCTGGAGCTGATCCTTCACATAGCGGTCAGCGTAGTCGGTGATCTCGAGCGCCGAATGCCGATCGCTGAAGAAGGCGAGATGCAGGATCGGCTGGGCGTCGGCCTCCCGCTTTTGGATGATCGGCTCCTCGATCTCGTCTGGGAGCCGGCCGCGCACGCGCCCCACTCGGTCGCGCACGTCAGCCGCGGCATAGTCCGGATCCCGGTTGAGCTGGAAGCGCACGGTGATCTGGCTGGATTCCTGCCGGCTGATCGACGTGATGAAGTCGATGCCCTCGATGCCCGAGAGCGTATCCTCGAGCACCTTGGTGACTTGCGTCTCGACGATGGCCGCACTCGCACCGGGATAGGTCGTATCGACGGTGATCACCGGCGGGTCGATGGCCGGATATTCGCGCACCGAAAGCCGGTCATAGCAAACGAGGCCGACCAGTACGAGCACGAGGCTCATCACCGTGGCGAACACCGGCCGCTTGATGGAAAGTTCGGGAAGGGTCACGGGCTCACGCTCCGGGAGCGCCGACGACGGATACAGGCGCGCCGTCGCGGATCTTGAGCTGACCCGCGGTCACCACCTGATCGCCCGCGGCGAGTCCGTCGACGATCTCGACGCGTCCCTCGCGGCGCGTGCCGGTCATGACCTTGGTCAGCTTCGCCTTGCCGTCGACGATCTTGAACACATATTGGCTGTCGCCTTGGGGGACGATCGCCGCCTCCGGCACGCTCAGGGCATCCTCCTTGAGCTGCAAGAGAACGGTCACGCGCGCGAACAGACCGGGACGCAGGCGCTGATCGTGATTGGGAACCAGGGCGCGGACCAGCAGGCTGCGGCCGGCGACGTCGAGGCGGGGATCGATGGCGTAGACCTTGCCCTCGAAGGTGGCGTCGGGAAAGGCGTCTACCTTGATGCGGATGGTCTGGCCGACCCTGATGGCGGGAAGGAATTTCTCGGGCACGCGGAAATCGGCCTTCACCGGATCGATGGCCTCGAGATTGACGAGCGCCTGACCCGCGGTGATGTATTCGCCGACGCTGACATGGCGCAATCCGACGATGCCGGAGAACGGTGCGACGATGCGGGTCTTCTCCAACTGCACGCGGGCGAGCTCGGTCGCCGCCGTGCTCACGGCGAGATTGGAGGCAGCCTCGTCGGCCGACTGCGCCGTTGCGTATTTGTTGGTGAACAGCGTGCTGGTGCGCTTGTTGGTCTGCTCGGCGAGCTTGAGCTTCGCCTCGGCGTCGTCGAGCTGGGCGCGATAGACCGAATCGTCGAGGGTGAACAGCGGCGCTCCCTGCTCGACCGGCTGGCCCTCCTGGAAGTGGATTTCCTTGAGGCGGCCGGGAATCTCGGAACTGACGGTGACGGCTTCGTTGGACAGCAGCGTGCCGATGGCGGTCACCTGCTCGCTCAAGGGTGCGGCGGTCACTTTCGCCGCCTCGACCAGCACGGCGGGGCTTTTCGCGTCCTGGGCGTGAACGAGGCTGGCGGCGCAGACGACCACGGCCGCCGAGAGCAACAAACGCGCAGCAATGCCGTCGGCAAGCGCCATTTTCCGCCTATTTCCGCTGACTTCCGCCCCGACAATCTAACATCAAATTCGGCGGCAAGGAGACCGGGTTCAGTCTGAACGCCGGATGAACGGAGCGGCGGCAGCGGGAATGACCAGGCGCGAAAGCAAAGGGGCGGCCCGTTGCTGGACCGCCCCAAAATGTCGCAGAGGGTTCTATTGCGGCGGCGCAGGTGCCTCCTCTTCCGCGGGCGCCTCGTCGGCGGGAGCTTCGTCGGCTGGAGCTTCCTCAACCGGCGCCTCGGCCGCTGGCGGCTCGGCGGGGGCTTCCGCGGCTGGCGGCTCGGCCGGAGGCGCGGCTGGCGCCATGGCGGGAGCCTCAGCAGGAGGCGCGGCCGGCGCCTCAACGGCGGGGGGCGTCGCTTCCGGCGCGGGAGGCGTTTCGGCGGGCTGCTCGGATACCGGCGGCTGAACCTTTACGTTGGTGTCGCCTTTATGCCCGTACATGAAATAGGCAGCGATGACGAGGGCGAGCACGATGCCGCCCAGTACGATCGCAAGGAACGCTCTGCTGCCCTGGTTGTCGTTTGCCATGTGTCAAATCTCCTCCCCATCGAGGGTCTTTTTCGAGTCGCGACGGCTGAACCTATCAGGAATCCCGCCCTGGTCGAGGGTCGCTAGGGCGCCCCCGAAGGCTTTAACGCGCGGATTGGGCGGCGGTTCGCCGCGCCATGAGATCGCACAGAGGCGACAGCGCGACGGCGAGCAGGAGATTGATCACGACCGAATAGAGCGCCGCATAGCCGGGAAGCGTGACGCCGAACATCTCGAGCGGGTAGACCGACGAGATGAAGCCTTGCGTCGCGGCCATGTAGGTGCCGATGGCCGTCCCCACCGCCCAGCCGATCAGCAGTGCCAACGCATTGAAGCCGCGCGAATAGAGACCGAGCAGGATCGGCGGCAGAAGCTGAATGATCCAGATGCCGCCGAGCAGTTGTAGCTGGATGGCATAGGCTTGCGGGATGGCGAGGATGAACACCACCGCCCCGATCTTCACCACCAGCGAGACGATCTTCGCCATGCGCGCCTCGTCGGCATCGCTGCAATCGGGGCGCCAGAACTCCTTATACAGATTGCGGGTGAACAGATTGGCGCAGGCGATCGACATGATCGCGGCCGGCACCAGCGCGCCGATGGCGATCGCCGCAAAGGCGATGCCGACGAACCAGGACGGAAACGAGGCGAGGAACAGCGCGGGCACCGCGAAATTCGCGCCGTACTGAGTGAAGCCAGCGGCATAGGCCGGGTCCTTATCGACGCCGGCGGCGATGGCCATGTAGCCGAGCAGAGCGATCAGGCCGAGGATGAAGGAATAGGCCGCGAGCAGCGCCGCGTTGCGCCGGATCACATTGCCGCTGGAGGAGCTCAAGATCCCGGTCATCGCATGCGGGTAGAGGAACAGCGCAAGTGCCGAGCCGAGCGCCAGAGTGGCGTAAGCGCTGTAGGCGCCGAGGCTATCGCCGGAAGGCGGGGCAAGCAGCAGCTTCTCCTGCGGCACGCTGGCGAAGATCGCGCCGTAGCCGCCGAGCTTGGCCGGAATGATCACCACGGCGGCGAACACCGTGATGAAGATCAGCATGTCCTTGACGACGGCGATCAACGCCGGCGCCCGCAAGCCGCTCGTATAGGTGAAGGCGGCGAGGATGGTGAAGGCGATGATCAGCGGCAGATGGCCGACCAAGCCTCCGGCGGGGAAGCCGAGCGCGCCGATCACCACCTCCATGCCGACGAGCTGGAGCGCGATGTACGGCATGGTCGCGACGATGCCGGTCAGCGCGAAGGCGAGCGCGAGCAGGCGGCTGCCGAAACGGTCGCGCACATAGTCGGCCGCCGTGACATGACCGCGTTCATGCGCGATCGCCCAGAGCCGCGGGAAGATGATGTAGAGGATGGGATAGATCAGGATCGTATAGGGGACGGCGAAGAAGCCCATGGCGCCCTTGCCGAACACGAGCGCCGGGACGGCGATGAAGGTATAGGCGGTGTAGAGGTCGCCACCGAGCAGGAACCAGGTGACGACGGTGCCGAATCGTCGCCCCCCCAGCCCCCATTCATGCAGGAGATTGAGATCGGCCTTGCGCCAGCGCGCCGCCACGAAGCCGAGCCAAGTGACGAACAGAAACAGAATGCAGAAGATGACCGTCGCGGTCAGATCGAGCGTCACAGGATGTCTCCGGGAACGCCGGTCGTATCTTCGATTGGGCTTTTCGGCGCATGCGTGATCCTCCGGTCGATGGCAAACACCAGGAGCACGATGGCGGCGCCGAGCAGGATCCAGGCGAGCTGATACCAATAGAAGAAGGGTACGCCGCCGAGCGTGGGCTCGAGGCGGTTATAGGACGGCACCCAAAGCATCGCGGACAAGGGAATCAAGAACAGGAGGCGCGGCCAATAGCGCCGCAGCCAGCTCCGCTTCTGCTTGTCGCCTGCCATCGCCAGAGCTCCCCTCCCCGAAAGCGAAGCCCACGGGAGGCGTTAGAGCCGCCCAATTCGCCAAAGCGAGCGGGATGACGCATTTTCGGTTGTTTAGCAAGGCGGCGCGGAATATTGCTTTGGCCTCGCGGCGGCCCACATGTCGCCTGGGAGCCCGTAGCTCAGCCGGTAGAGCACTTGACTTTTAATCAAGGGGTCAAGGGTTCGAATCCCTTCGGGCTCACCAATTAAATCAATGGTTTAGGCCAACATATGCGGCAGGTTCAAAATGAAAGGTTGCAATTTAGGTAGCAGATCAACCTCGGAACCTAACGCCGGGCCTCTTGCCATTGGTGAACTCACCCGACGGGCTAGGAGCTAAACCGCTGGCCGAATAATCTCCTTGGGGGCGCTCGCTTCGGTGGCGCCCTTTTCTATTTGCCTCAATCTTGTATTATTGGCGCGTGGGCAAAACCGCATCTGCCCATAGGCTCCTCCCCAAACGGGAGCCGGAGAAGCCCTGCTCCCCCCAAGATTGGTTGTGGGGCTTCTTTCTTGGTCGCAAGCGCGCCCTTGCGCTACCGGGTCACGGTTTGCAAACATGTGATTGCGGGGGGAACTCTAAGAGGGAGTTCCCAAAATGAGAGAGCCATCAGAAGAAGTCGCGCGGCGTGTGCATGCTGAGGTCGCTTTCCAGGAGCGCGTTAAAGCGGAAGCTACCAAGACGGCAACTGCGCTAATCCAGGGCTACATCGGGCCCGACCACAAGGTGATGAGCATTGCGAATTTCCACTCGGCGCTAGCGCAAGCACTTCGGCAAGCGCGCGAGCAAGGCCAGATTGATCGAGCCGCCGACGCACTAAGCGTCTAACGGACATTGGGCGTTCGCTTCGGCGGCCGCCCTTTTTAATGTATCCCGTAGCAATGGACGCGCTAACGAGGAGTTTGTTTCGGAGGGCTTCACTCACGTCGAATGCCATTGCCCTCGATGTCGCATGACGAGGTTGAGGCCGATGGGTTGGCTCCCGCGCATCTCCATGGGGCTCACAATCGCGCAACTATCAGAGCGGCTGCGCTGCGCGGAGTGCGGCGCCCGCCGTGGCGAATGGAAGATGTCCTAGGCAAGCCGCGGATGGCATAGAGGGTGACTTCGTTCAGATCTCGTCGGCCTCGGTCGGTGTCCTTTTGCGCCTGAAAATACCCCGTTAGCGCCATCGCGCAGTTATAGCCCCGCGGGGCATGAGTTGGATGGGCAAGTATGTGCGTCCTGCCCCGTAGGTTCCCTGTAGGGAGAACGGAGAAGCCCGCGCCCCAGCCCCCTCGAAGGGATCGGAAGCTGGCTACTCGCCGAAATCGAGGTTTAAGGAAGGGAGGATGTAATGAAGACCTGGCAATACTGGCTTCTCACTGCAGTCTTAGCCTTAGGTCTGATCGGAATAAACGCGCAGCTTGTCGAGCTCAAGCAGGCGGCCGCGAACATCGATGGCGAGACGCACATCATACGCGACAAATTGCACGCGGAGGGGCCGGCTCGGATCAAGGTTGATACTGGCGAGGTTAATACTAGCGAAGTTGATGCTAGCCAGTAGGAAGGGCCTCGACGCGAAATTACCGTGGTGTGCCGCCAGGAGGCGCGTGAAACTCCTGGATCAGGCTTAGCCCGCCGCGCATGGCCGTGAGCTGTTTGGGTAGCGTCGGTGACCACTTTCGGGGCTGCCAAGCCCTGCCCCTCGCGCGTTCCCCCCCAGATACAGATCGACAAGAGCGCCATCCGTAAAGAGCTCAAGCGGCGGGGGGCTCTCTACAGCTCAGTCGTGATCCCCATAGCGCCAGTTGACACAAGGCTCGTAGCGGCCGGCTCCCGCCAGCGAACCTAGCATGGTCACAATCCGGCTGAAGGTGTTCTGTAGGCAAAGATCCCTGCTGAGGGTGATAGACTGCGGCGACTTTAGCTTTGCGACCCGGAGATGCGAACCTGGGGGCCGGCCTCGCCCAGCTCTAAAGTCAGAGAGGCCGCTTCACCGCTGGGCGCGCTCCACCAGCACGGTTAAGAACCGCCCTGCACGCGGTTTGTGGAGCAGCTATTTAGGCTTCCATTCCCGAGCTAACTGCTGGCCCTCAGCTATCTGCTCTGGTGTCATCGTGGACGCGAGTCGTGCTCGATAGCTACACGCGATGGTGGGTTCAGGTTCAACGGAATAGTGCGCGCAGGCGAGATCGAACCATTTGTACGCCAGCACGAAGTCCTGCGGGAGTCCTTTGCCCTCATCGTACATTCGGCCTAAAAAAAATTGACCGTTTGCATTGCCCTGCAAAGCAGCAAGGCCATACCATCTCGCTGCCTCGGAAGGGTTCATCTCCACGCCATGTCCACTCTCGAACAACCCGCCGAGAAAGACCTGAGCGCTGGCATTGCCCCGCTCCGCCAGGGGTCGCCATAACTTCCATGCCGTCGCATAGTCGCCGCGATTATTGGCAGCGGCGCCATCTGCAATGGGATCAGCAGCCACCGTCCTGATCGCCAATGCGGTCACCGCGAAGGCCAGAATAAGGATACTGATCTCGCGTTTCATGGCTCTGGGCTATAGCGCCGGACTCATTCTCCCTGAATATGCACCCAAATGGCGAGGCCGATGATAGCCAGCAGCACTGCAATTACGAGGAAAGTGGCGACGTCGTGCATCGGCAAAGCTGATCGCACGAAAGAGGCAGACAGGGGGCGACGGAGCCGCGACATGTTCCTTTTTTTGATTTTACGTTAATCCGGCCGCTTCGAACTCTCAATGACAACGGCATGGACGACCTAACAGGTGATTGCTACGCGCATGTGGGAACCGCTGTGCGTAGATGTCCAAGGCAAGACCATTGTCGTGACGATGCCCGGCTCCGACTTCGCCGCGAGCTATGAGAAGCACCCCGATCAGCCAGACGCCCTTTGCTTCCATAAAAGAAAAAAGCCCGGGCCAATGAGGACCGGGCTCAATCGGTGTCCCTTAGATAGATGGACGGCTACTTACACTGCGTCATGGTCGGCATGGCGGTGTTAGCTCCTCCCAGCGTGGGATACGTGCCGAGTAACTCGTAGTTCGACATGTCCGCAGGCTTGGCCTTCATCGTCACGCATTTCTTGGCGGTCTTGTCGTACATAATGTAAAATTCCTCCGCGAGGGCGGGTGCTGCGAAGCCAACAATCAGCGCGGCCGCGATAAGATATTTCTTCATGGGGTTGCTCCTTGGGTTGAGGCTCTTGCCCTTCCCGCCGAAAGCAAACACCCATTCCCCGATCACGCTGAAATCAAGTGATTGGCATCCCGCTGCGCAAAACCGACGAAAATGGGCGGTCAAGCAAACGTGACTTGGTTTGCAGGACGAGCGCCACACGGTAGGGCGCTCGCTTCGGTCGGTGCCTTTTTCAGCTTTTTGTAACCTCCGAGGTGCAAGCTCTGACTAAGCGACGCACGTCTGCGGTGGACTTGAATTGGTGCTGCGTAACGGAGCGGCCTTGCCCCATGAGCGAGCGGGGCCGTTTCTTTATGAGCTGGGTGAAGTGGCGGAGGGGACGGCGCCATGGGCGACCACAAGTGCCCGAAATGCGGAAACAATACGTTTCAGGTGCAGTCGTCCACCGGTCACAGGGGCGCTGTGACGTTTATCTGCATTGGCTGCTGGAGCGAGTTGAGGCTTGAAGATATGGCTCGGCAGTTCCCGGACCCAGTTGAGAGAGCGTTGCGCAAAGCTTAGACATGCCGAGTTTTCATTTGGCGCTATCGCGGGCGCTGCGGCAAGCACGAGAGCATCAGGTCGATCGGTCGGGAGACTTGCTGAGTCTCTGACACACACGGGCGTCGGCTTCGCCCGGCCCCCTGTTGTCACCCCTTTGACCTTTGGTGCGAAATCGCACTGAATTAAGACTCACCGTCTCGACCTGCCAGGCGCACAATGTGCCTACGGAAAGGCAGGCGTGCCATGTCCGACCTCGTAAGAAAATTGGGCAAAGCAGACTTCGGGAAGGATCACTGGAGGCTGGTCTACGATATCGAAGCCCGGCATCTTTTCGTCGAGAGCGCTTCGGACAACAAGCAGTTTTCAATCGACGCCTTCATGGCCCAGGCTCGGGGCCCAGAAGCCCAGGACGCCCTTGTGTGGTTGTTCCTGGACATGTTTCCGAACACACCAGACGACAGGGACGACTAGTGACCGCGGCTTCAGCCGGCACCCTTTAGTTCTGGCTGGCTGTGCTTTCGGAGGTGCCATGATCGGCGATCCTCTCAGCCTTGACGTGCACAGTGCAACAATCACCGTCACGATGCCCGGTACCCGCTACTCGGTGACCTATCAGAAGAACTCGGCCAATCCGCATCTCGTGCTCACGCGAAGTTGGACCGCAGTCCATGAGACGTCGCCAGCGGTCGTCGATTTTCGTGCCAGAGCTTTTCAGGCTGCCGTCGCCAAAGCGAGGGAGTTGGGTTGGATCGTCTAGCTCTGTTTATGTTTTGAGCAGAACATTCGCACACCCTGTCGCCAGTATATCTACTAGGCACGAGATGCGAACCTGGAATGGCCAAGCCTGTCACCAAGAAATCGTCCAACCTCGCAGAGCTAGAAAGGCCACGAGCGCGGAGGCGATCGCTGCCAGCATTGCACCTGCCGACAAGATAAGAGCGGCCGTGGCTTTGGTATTGGCGGTGCTCGCAATCTCCATCAAAGACGCCATTGCGGCATCATCTTGGGCGTTTGGTGCGGCCGTTATCCGCCCCGCCGGCTCGGCTTTGGCCCTGCCCATCACCCTCTGATCTAGGTACTCCTGAATCAGTGCGAGCTGTTCCCGATCCCATAGGTCAAGCCGCGCCTCAATCTCCTTCTCGGTGAGCCCGTCAAGTTCTGCGAAGAACTCATCGCGCTCTACGACCATGATGTTTCCCCAAGTTCCCCCGACGCCGTAACACTTAGCGGAGGCAGCCAATTGGCGGCCCGGTGTTGCCCGGAGAGTGTGCGCAGACACCACCGGGCCTAACCATCTCAAGGAGTGTCGTGAAACAGGTCGAGATGGCTGGTCGAGCAACGTGCACCCGGCGACCCAGTTCCACCGGTAAGAGACTTTTCCACACCTGATACAGACCCCACGCCGACCCCGCCGAGGTGCTGACGATGCATGAGGCGAGACGCACCCGCATCAGCCAATCAATATCTGTTGCGGTCTGTTCCCTTATAAGAGCGCGGCGGCGGCGGCGATCCAGCCGTGTAGTCAGCTATGCAGTTGGCTACGTAGGCTTCTCTTTCTCTGGCATCGAGCGCCGGACGGACGCGAACGGCATGATACCAACAGGCATCCTCGACCCACTGTGGGGCGGCGAACGCTGGGGTCGCGGTGAACACAATACCAGCGACAAATATCTTCACAGGCTGCAGGTTCATGGACACACCTCCTGCCTCAAGCTCGATCGTCCCACTCCCGGATCAGCTCCACAGACTGGAACAAAAAGCGGGAAAAGCTCTATCACACCTGCGTCAAGGTCGGGGACGACCTGATCTGCAGGTGAGCATCCGCGGCGGGAGCTTCTCCAACAACCAAGGCCAGTGTCTCTCAACGATTTGGCGAATATCGTCACTGGCCACATCGATTTCCTCCGCTTCTTCGATGAAGCGCTTGATCTCGCTGAGTTCCTCGGCTGACGGCTCTTGGATTTCGGCATACTCAACTCCGTTGCGCCAAAGGCTCAGATGCCTTTACCCGATGACCCAGACTGTTTTGAAGTCGCCGCGTAAACCGGAAGCGCCTCGATGATCGCATAAGCCGAAGCCCAGATCAGAAGCGAGTTTCCGAAATTCTCAACCAGCTCCTCCAAAAGCGTGGCGGTGGGCGCAGGCCCGACCCACGCATATTTCCAGATTTCCCAGTTCAGATATTGCTCGACAATTTCCGCGCCGACAGCACCAGCGAACAATATGGCAAACCCAAGGACGAAGCGTGCCCAGGTTCTTCGTTCAAAGAACCCATTTCTCTTAATCCAAAACATCACAGCCGAAATCAACAGCAACGCTGGCGGCGCAAATAGATAGGGCCAATCGTGCGCGGACGGTGTTCCCGGAATTGCGATCCCTTTCGGTGTGACGACCAACGAAATCGCCAACCCCAGCTCCTCGTGGATTTGCGCAGCCTCGTCCGCCGAGAGGGAGAAAAGTATAAGCGCGAGCAAGATGGGGGCGAGTTTCTTGTATTCATTCACAGCCGCCACGACGCCGATCATCAGCGCGGCAGTGAGCAGCTTGGAGGAGGCGTACCAGCTCGCAAGGTTGCCCTCGGCATCGGGATTGAACTGGCGGATCAGATTGGGCTGAAGCGGGACATGTACATTCGCCACAACAATAAAAATGCCAATCATGACAACGTCGGCCACTATCAGGATGATCAAATATTGTCTGGGAGAAAGCATCAAAACTTACAGCGGTCGGTGCTTCGATTGCTTACTTGGCCGGGTTAAACGCAAGGCCCAAGTTAAGGGATTGCAAAGTCATGCGAGGCGCCCTGCGACCGTGAGCATACCAGCGGCTATACGCTGGTGTTCAGCCGCTGGCTGATTCTATTGTTTGATGTTGCCGCTGAGCCACAATCTCGAAGAGAGATAAAGAGCCGTCCGTTCTCGACGTTGAAAAGGCTCTGGCGGGCGGCGCCGGTGCGGCGGACACGAGACTGGAG
The DNA here is from genome assembly GCA_963817175.1 of uncultured Alphaproteobacteria bacterium. GTDB lineage: Bacteria > Pseudomonadota > Alphaproteobacteria > Rhizobiales > Methyloligellaceae > Methyloceanibacter. Next base: position 384,505 of record CAWFNK010000015.1, on the reverse strand, counting down.
AGCGCCCGCCGATTGATTTTCCCTGAGCGTGTCAGAACGGTCACAGCCCTTGCGCCCGAGATCGGCTATAGTGCTTCGGGGTTCAACACGGGGGGATCAACCATGCGGATTTTCGTTGCTTGCGCTATCATCGTTTCATCGCTCGTCGGCTTGACCGGCTGCGTCGGCCATCATGAGAAAGCCGTCGTCAGCGAGCCCTTGAAGCTCGGTTAAATAGCGAGCAGATACGCTAGCTTACCCTGCAATTATCTTCTCTGACCCCGGCGGGTGTGAACCTTGCCGGGGTTTCTTTTTGCGGCTCTAGCGGGCAAGCAGACAAAAGGGGGCGCCGTGCTGGGGATCGGCGCCCCCTGTTACTGAAAGCGGCGGCTGTCGCTTGCACGACTCCACTTGAGCGGGACGTGCTTTCGCCGGTGCTTCCTAACGTCGCAGTCCTGTGAGGGTTCCGTCGCGCCGCAGCCCGGGCGCGCGGCCGCTCAATTATTTCCGCTCTGCCGATGCATTGGCCTTGCAGTTGGCCACATAGGCTTCCTTCTCGGCGGCGGTGAGCATCGGCCTCACGCGTTCCGCCTGCGCCCAGCAATACGAATCGAGCTGCGCCGGTGACATCGCGCCTGCCGATGCGGGTGTCGCGCTCAACAAGGCCAGACCGGCCACGGCCATCAGCACAAAGTTCTTCTTCATGTCAGGTCTCCTCTATCGTCGCAGGGTTGATCATCAATCCTCCCGGCATCGCCAAACTTCGAAGAAGACCCGGTGGGTGGGGCCGGGCTTCCTGCGGGAGATATGGGGAGCTATTTGCACTTCTGTCAGGGTGGTCATGGCGGTCTCAGCACAGCACGCCAAGGCCAAATCTTCGGCACCATACGAGGGACTGTCTCGCCGGAACCTTTCCCGGACTTCGACAGTTTTAGCCGCCAGACTGGGCCGGCTTGCAAAGCTCCCTCACCCCCTCCCGGCTGGCCGGCCCCCGCCGACATTGGCAAAAACCCCGGGCCCCCCGGGGTTTTTGTTTTTCGGCAGCGTGTTGGGCTGGCATTTCTCTGTTTGATTTCCAGCGTCTCACATCCGCCACCATGACTTGTCAGTAGCTGAAACAAATCTCGGATTCGGAGGAACACCTATGATTCGTTTTCACTACGGCCTCGTTGCCTTTGCCGTTGCCGCGGGGCTCGGCCTTGCGACCACGAATGAGCCTGCGCAGGCGACCATTCAGGGAGACAGCTTGCGCCTGCCTGCCGCGTCGCAGAACGTGATCGCTGTTGGTGAAGGAAAGATCGTCGTCGGCGACAATTACAAGGGAAACAAAAACTGGAACAAGGGCAAGAACAACTGGAACAAGGATTGGGGCAAGAACGATCACTGGAAAAACGACAACGATTGGGGAAAGTACGACAACGGGAAACACAAAAACAAAAATTGGAGCAAGAACTACAACAACAAGAATTGGAATAAGAACTGGCCGAAGAACTGGTCCAATTACAACAATAATTGGAACCGGAACTGGGACAACCGGGCCTATGTGCGCAACTGGAATCGGCGCCCCTATTATGGCGAGTTCGTCGGCGGTGTCGTGCTCGGCTCGATCCTGGCCGCGACCGGCGCCGGCATCGTGCCGTATGCGCCGCAGCCCAATCTCTGCTGGTACTGGGCCGACCCGTATATGTATCGCGGCTATTGGGACTATTGCTACTAAGCGCGCATCGAATTGCGCCGCTGAGCAACGGGCGTCGGCTTCGGCCGGCGCCTTTTTCATTTTCCTCTGATCGGGAAGATTACTCGGCCGGGTGCGCGGCGCGGCGGCGAATGCGACTGAACAGGTTGCGCTTCAGGAAATAATAGGCAGGCCGGCCCATGATCGCCAGCGCGACGAATTTCGAAATGAATGGCGTTGCGCCCAACAGTCCCGACAGCCCGGCTTTCGCGCCCGGATCGAGATCGGTCATCATCACCACGGGAATGAGCAGCCACGCGCCATAGGCCCCGATAAGCACGAGCGTACCAAGGGCGAAGCGCCAGCCCATCTGTTCGGCGGTGAAGTTAGGGTCGTTAGCGGTGGCGATGGCGACCTCCTCATGGTCGTCGGCGGGCGATACGTGCATGAACCTAGTCGGAGAATTGGGTTTCCACGCGGCATGGATAAGGCGTGCCCGGCCCAAATCAATCATGCCCGCATAGATGGTAGCCTCGGCTGATCCAAATCGGAACAGCTAATTCACAACTTGCGGCCTGCCATGCGCCGGCCGGTTTTCTGTGCTTTTCCCGCGAATTTGCTCCGCACAATTTAAGATTTTAGCCGAGGCCGGGCATTCACCAAGCGCGCTTCGGAAGCAAAACTCGGATGGCCGGGCCTTCGCCCGCCGAAGCAATGGCTATTGGTCTCGCACTCTAAAACTCCGGCCCGCGTAGGCGGGGCCATGATGAAGGGGTGTGCTTCAGTGAGAGGTTGCAGAAATCAGAGCTGATAGACGCCGCCGCACACCACGGTCTGCTCGAGCCGCTCGCAATACATCTCCTTGGGCTCGACCTTGTGCGTCACCGGGTTCATGAATTTGTAGGTCTGCCAGAAGCTCGGCTGCGTCGCGGCGAGCTCGACGCGCTCCTTCACGAATGCCTTGCCGTCTGGGTCCTTGTCGGCGAGCTGATTGGTGCCGATGCGTTTGGCGTCGGCGCCATGGGCAAGCACCATGCCGTCGAGGCCATACACGACAATGTAAAGATCGCGGTCGACGAACTTGCCCGTCGGATTGCTGATCTCGGGATAGGCTTTGTCCGGGCCTTCGGTCTTGATGGCCGTCACGGCCTGCTTCACCATGGCCACGGCGTCGTCTTTGCTGGCCCCAGTTGCGGCAAGCGTCGCGGCGCCCATGGCGAGCAGAGCGATGAGCGAGGCGGCGGCAAGCGATGGGAGAGAGAGGCAACGAGAGCTCATGATGTCCTCCGCGTTCCCCCGACGCGGCAGACCCTAGCGGCTTCGCCGCCTTCCCCCTAGCGCAACCTCAGGCGATGCTTTCGCAATCGCCAACGGCTCAGGGATTGGCGGGTTTCTCGGCGGCGACGAGCCAGGCGGGATCGAACCAGCGGTCGGCCTCGCCGTCATAGGGGAGCCGGTTGATGTCCCAATGGCGGATATAGGGCGCGTAGGTCTCCCACACCGGCGGCCCGCCGCCGACAAACACCACGCGGTCGGGGAACCAGGCCAACACCTCCTCGGGATGGTTGGCCGAGCGGATCTCGCAGATGGTCCGGTCCTCATAGGCAAAGGCCGGGATCGAGGCGATGGTGGTCGGCCCGGCGATGATCACATGGCCGCGGGTGACCTCGAAGAAGCGCGCCACATCGGCAACATATTCGCGTCCCTTGTTGCCCTCCCAGGGAAGCCGGCCATTCAGCCCAAGCTGCCCACGCTGGCCTATGGCGCAGATCGCGCGAATGTCAGCCACGCTCTCCTCCTCACGCGTGCCGCTCCGCGCGACCCGCCCGCGACCTTAGCCGCCGATGGTGTTTTGGCAAGGATTGATGCAGAAACACGCCGCCATGACGCCTCGCCCGATTCCCGCCGCCGATAGCGATGCCGACCACAGGCTGAAGGCGATCGGGCTGATGGCGCTCGCCACGCTCTGCTTCGCCGTGCTGGATTCGACGGGCAAATATCTGATCGTCAAGGAGGGCATCGCGGTCGCCCAAGTGACGTGGCTCCGCTTTGTCGGCCATGTGGTGTTCAGCGCGGTCGCGCTCTGGCCGTTCGCCTTCAAGCCGTCGCTCCGCTCGAAGAGGCCCGTGCTGCAGATCCTGCGCTCCGTGCTGATGGTGGTGACCACGGGATTCAATTTCCTGGCGTTGCGCTATCTCCAGCTCGACCAGACCGTCACCATCTTCTTCCTGACGCCGCTGCTGGTCGCGGCACTGGCCGGGCCCCTGCTCAATGAATGGATCGGTTGGCATCGCGTGCTCGCCATCGCCGCCGGCTTCATCGGCGTGCTGCTGGTGATGCATCCGGGCATCGGCACGGTGCATTGGGCCATGCTGCTCGCGCTGGTCGCCACCTTCGGCTACGCGCTCTACAACCTCGCCACGCGCTATCTCGCCGGGTTCGATCCTCCGGAGGTGACGCAGACCTACACGCCGCTCGGCGGAGTGCTGATCCTGGCGCCGTTCGCGCTGTCGGCCTGGCATTGGCCGGAGAGCACCCAGCAATATCTGCTGCTCGCCTCGCTCGGCTTCTGGGGCGGGCTCGGCCATTGGCTGCTCATCCTGGCGCATCGCAGCGCGCCGGCCGCCGGTGCTGGCGCCCTTCATCTATCTCGGCCTGATCTGGATGTCGTTCGCCGGCTACCTCATCTTCGGCGACGTGCCGACGCTGTGGACGCTGTCGGGCGCCGCGGTGGTGATCTTGTCTGGCCTTTACCTCTTCGCCCGCGAGCGGAAAGCGGTGGGCGCGGCCAAGAGCGGTCCCGCCTCCGACATCGCCTCGCAATAATCTTGCGCCCCCATGCAACTTTCCGCCCGGCAAAGTGTTGTTGGCCTGACTTGCGCGCTGGGAGGCGTCTTTCATGCAAGCCAAGCTCAAAGGAGCGATGTGGGCGAGCTTTGCCGGCTTCGCCTTTGCCGGCCTCGCGCTCATCGCCACGCAGATGGCGACGCTTGCGGGGACGTTGATGGCAAGCCACGAGGCGTTCGCCTCTGCCGCCGTCGCCAAACCCCTGCTCCAGCCCGTGGCATTACGCGCCGAATCACCGCGCGGCTTCTCCCCCGCGGAAAAGCGCAACATCGAGAATGCCGTGCGCTTGCAAATTCGCGCTTATGCCGCGCGCGATGCCGAACGCGCCTTCGCCAAGCTCTCCCCCTCGACGCAACGCTTTTTCGGCGGACCCGACCGTTTCCTGCGCTCGCTGGCGCAAGAGGTTCCGACCGTGCTCGACACGCGGCGCTTTGCCTTTCTCGGCGTGGAGCAGATCGGCAGGCGGATCGTGCAACAGGTGTTGATCACCGACAGCACAGAGCATGAATGGCTCGCCGAATTTCAGCTCGAGCAGTTGCCGAGCGGCGACTGGCGCATCAAAGGCTGCATCCTACAGTCGACGCCGGGACAGCAGGCTTAAGCCTCGTCGGGCTCGTCGGAGCTCTTGGCGTAGCGCCGGCGAAGCTCCTCGGCGAAGGCTTGCAAAGCTGCCCGCCGCGATAGCCTCGCGCGCGCGGGCCATCAGCTCCTGATAGAACTGGACATTGGCGTAGCTCAGCAGCATGGCGCCGAGCGTCTCCCCCGAGCGCACCAGATGATGCAGATAAGCGCGCTCATATTGCGCGGCCGGACAGGCGCTTTCGGGGTCGAGCGGTGTCGCGTCCTCGGCATAGCGGGCATTGCGCAGATTGAGCCGCCCACCCCAGGTGAAAGCCTGGCAGTGCCGGCCTGACCGGGTCGGCATCACGCAATCGAACATGTCGATGCCGCGGGCGATCGAGAGCAGCAGATCCTCCGGCGTGCCGACGCCCATCAGGTAGCGCGGTCGGTCCTCGGGAAGCAGCGCGGTGGCGACCTCGACCATGTCCAGCATGGCGCCCTGCCCTTCGCCGACCGCGAGCCCGCCGACCGCATAGCCGTCGAAGCCGATCTCGATCAGCGCGCGGGCGCTCAGCTCCCTCAGTTCGGGATAGACGCTGCCCTGCACGATGCCGAACAGCGCCTGGCCCGGCGCCGCGCGCGCGGCGAACGCGGCCTTGCTGCGCTCGGCCCAGCGGAGCGACAGATCGAGTGAGGTCTTCGCCTCCTCGCGCGTGGCCGGAAACGGCGTGCATTCGTCGAGCACCATCTGGATGTCCGATCCGAGCAGGCATTGCACCTCGATGGCGCGCTCCGGCGTCAGCTCGACGGTGGCGCCGTCGATATGCGACTGGAAGGTCACGCCGCTGCTCGTCGATGCGCCTGAGCTTCGCCAGCGACATCACCTGATAGCCGCCGGAATCGGTGAGGATCGGCTTCTCCCAATGCATGAATTTGTGCAATCCGCCGAGCTTGGCGACGCGCTCGGCGCCGGGCCTGAGCATCAGATGATAGGTGTTGGCGAGGATGATGTCGGCACCGGTCGGCCGCGACGTCCTCGGGGAACATCGCCTTCACCGTGGCGCCGGTACCGACCGGCATGAAGGCGGGGGTGCGGATGATGCCGCGCGGCGTGGCGATAGCGCCGGTCCGCGCCTTCCCGTCGCGCGCTTTGAGGGTGAATGAGAAGCGGTCGGTCATGTTGTCCTTCGCTCAGGGCTGAGCAGGCAGGCATCGCCATAGGAATAGAAGCGATAGCGCGCCGCGACCGCGTGCGCATAGACGCGCCGCATGAGATCGAGGCCGGAGAAGGCGCAGACCAGCATGAACAGGGTTGAGCGCGGCAAATGGAAGTTGGTCAAGAGGCGATCGACGAAACGGAAGCGATAGCCAGGAGTGATGAACAGGCGCGTCTCGCCTTGGAAGGGCGTCAGCTTGCCGTCGGCGCCGACCGCGCTTTCCAGCAGCCGCAGCGCGGTGGTGCCCACCGCCACGATCTTGCCTCCCCTCGCCTTGACCTCATTCAAGGCCTTAGCCGTCTCGGCGGTGACGGCGCCACGTTCCGCATGCATGACATGATCGGTGGTGTCTGCCGCCCTCACAGGAAGAAACGTGCCGGCGCCGACATGCAGCGTCACGAAGTGCCGCGAGACGCCGCGCGCTTCGAGCGCCTGCATCAGCCGCTCGGTGAAATGCAGCCCGGCCGTGGGCGCCGCGACAGCACCCTGCTCGCGCGCGAACAGGGTTTGATAGTCGCTGCGGTCCTGGGCGTCGGCGGGGCGGCGCGAGGCGATGTAAGGCGGCAGCGGCATGGCGCCAAGCGCGGCGATCGCCTCGTCAAGCGCCGCGCCCGCTCAGATCGAAGCTCAGCGTCACCTCGCCCTCCTCGCCGCGGGCGTCGACCGTCGCGGCAAGGCCGCCCAGCAGGCAGACATTGCTTCGGTCCCCGAAGACGATGCGGTCGCCTGGCTTCAGCCGCTTGGCGGGGCGCGCCAGAGCGAGCCAGCGTTCAGCGCCGAGCCGCTCGATCAAATTCACCGAGATCTGCGCCGTGGCCCCGTTCCGCTCGCGCGAACCATTGAGCTCGGCCGGGATCACCTTGGTGTCGTTGAACACCAATGCGTCGCCCGGCTTGAGCAAGTCGGGAAGATCGAGCATGGCGCGGTCGGTGAATTCCGGCGAAGCGCCGGGCTCGACCACCAGCAGCCGCGCGGCGTCGCGCGGCCTCGCCGGCCTGAGCGCGATCAACTCATCCGGGAGATGATAGTCGAACGCATCGACGCGCACGGGGATGCGCGCTTACGCGGCGTCGGCGGCGACCCGCACCGTGACCATCTTGTCGGGACTTGCCGGCGGCTCGCCGCGATTGATCTTGTCGACATTCTCCATGCCGTCGATCACGCGGCCCCATACCGTATATTTGTTGTCGAGGAAGCTCGCGTCGTCGAAGACGATGAAGAACTGGCTGTCGGCGGAGTCGGGCGATTGCGCGCGGGCCATCGACACGGCGCCGCGCGTATGCGGCTCCTTGTTGAACTCGGCCTTGAGCTTCTGGCCCGAGCCGCCCATGCCCGAGCCGGTCGGGTCGCCGGTCTGCGCCATGAAACCCTCGATGACGCGGTGGAAGGGGACGCCGTCATAGAAGCCCTTGCGTGCGAGCTCCTTGATGCGCGCGACATGCCCGGGCGCGAGGTCTGGCCGCATCTCGACGGTGACGCGGCCTTTGGTGGTCTCGATGATCAGCGTGTCTTCTGGTTTTGCCATGGAAGCGATCCTTGTTGCGTGCGCGCGCTATTTCACGATGGTCGCGGTCTTGATGTAGTCGAGCTTGGGAAACGCCTTTTCGAGGTAAGCGTTGCCGAGGCTCTGCACGATGCCTTGGTTCGGGCCGTGCCCGGAAGGCGCGCCCTCGCCGTAGCCGGCAAACAGGGAATCCACCACATCCATGCCCGAGATCACCTTGCCGAACGGCGCGAAGCCCTGGCCGTCGAGCCCGGCATTGTCGCCGAAATTGATGAACACCTGCGTCGTGCGCGTATCGGGGCCGGCGGTGGCGAAGGTGATCATGCCGCGTGCGTTGCTCTGCTTGACCGGATCGTCCTTGATATTGGCCTCGCGCCACACGGCCGAGATTTTCGGATCGCCATTGATGCCGAACTGCACCATGAAGCCCTCGATCACGCGGAAGAAGCGCGCATCGTTGAAGTAGCCGTTCTTGACGAGATTGTAGAAGCGGTCGGCGCCGTTCGGCGCCCAGTCGCGATGCACCTCGACCACGAAGCTGCCCTTGCTGGTATCGAACTTGGCCTTGTAGACGGCGGGCGCCTGCTCGGTCAGGCTGGCGGGGTCTGACAAATTGCCGGCCTGGGCGGCGCCTTGCGCGGCGAGAAGGCCGAGGCCGAGAGCGGCGGCGAACACGATGCTTGCCTGAAGTCGCATATTTCCTCCTTGGAACAGTGGCGGGACCGGGCCTAGCCGGCAAATTTCTTGTTGAGCGCCGCGGTGACGCGTTGCGGCACGAAGGACGAAACGTCGCCGCCCATTGCGGCAATCTGGCGGACGAGGCTCGCCGCGATGTGGCGGGAATTCGGCGAGGAGGCCAGAAACACCGTCTCGATCTCCGGCGCAAGGGCCTGGTTCATGCCGGCCATCTGCATCTCGTAGTCGAAATCGCCGGCGTCGCGCAGGCCGCGGATGACGACCGTGGCGCCGGCGTCCTTCGCCGCGTCGACCGTCAGATTGTCGTAAGTGGTCACGACGAGCTCGAGCCCGATCTCCTTGGCGACCGGGGCCAGAACTTCCTCGCTGAGCTTCACCCGCTCCTCGGCGGTGAACAGAGGATGCTTGTCGTGATGGGTGCCGACGGCGATGACCAGCTTGTCGACCAAATGGGCCGCCCGGCGCACGATGTCGACATGGCCGTAGGTGACGGGATCGAAGCTTCCGGGATAAAGGCCGACGCGCACTATCTGGACTCCGGGCACGAGGGCTTCATGCCCTGTCGCGCGTGCCCACCTTCTAGCCGCGCAAGTCATGCATCGGCAAGCGCTAGAGACATAGCGCCTAGAAACAAAAAGGGCCCGGCGGCGCAGTGCCGGGCCCTTTCGCACCCCCAAATGGATTTTGTCGTTTACTTTATCGGGGCGGCTTCAGCGCTATGGCCGAAAATGGAGCCGAGATTGAAGCGGTAGCCGAGGCCGGCCGAGAAGATCCACGGATCGAGATCGGCATCGGCGCGGACGCCGGTCCCATTCCACGAGATCTCGGTGTCGAGAAAGGTCTTCTTGACGTCGGCGTTGAGCGACCAGCCATTGCCGATGGAGATGTCGACACCCGCTTGCAGGGTCAGCCCCCATGCCGGATCGATGTCGACCTTGGTCGCGCCGAGCAGATTGTCGCCCTTACCGGTATCGAAGAAATTGATGTATTGCACCCCGGCGCCGACATAGGGCTCTAACCGCCCAAGGCTGGTGAAGTGATATTGCAGGGTCAGAGCCGGCGGGAAGATCCAGGTATCGGCAATCTCGCCGAGATTGGCGATCGTCCCCTTGCCGTCGATCTCGTGCTTGGCGAAGCAGCAGAACAGCTCGACCGCCAGGTTCGGGCTCAGGAAATAGCTGAGCGTCAGCGCCGGGATCACCTCGGTGCTGACATCGGCGTCGGCGCCGGGGATCACCAGGCCGCCGGCTTTCACCGTCGCGTCGGTGTCCGGATCGACCACGGTGCCGAGCACCCGCACCTGGAAATTCCCGTCGTCGCTGCCGGCGGCGGCGGGAAGCGCCCAGCCGATCAGGCCAAGCCCCAAGCCTAGGGCGGCCAAGGCGCCGCGTGCCGTTCTTTTCATCTCGATATCCCCCTAATCGGGCAAGCGCGTCCCGCGCTCGCAAATCCTCAAGGATCATTCTTGAGACCGGGCGCCCCTCGTTCAAAGCGCCGTGCGGCCGCTCCTGCTGACGGGGGTCAGAGTTCGCGCGCATCGCCTGGTGGCTGTTGCGGCAAGGACACAGATTTTCTTGATCCAGGTCAAAACTTTGCGCCGCGGCGTTGCCTTGGGAGCATGCCGCCTGGCGGCTTTGTCTTGATCGAGATCAAGGCGACGACTCGTTCCGCGCCCGACGACTATGCGAGTTCACTCCGCCGAGGGAGGGAAAGACCTTGGTCATGGCACCCAATACGAAGACACGCAGCGAGGTTCGGGCGGGCGCGAGCGCGCTCTGCAGCGCCGCAAAAGGAGCCGCACTCGGCACCGTCCCCGCCGCGATCGGGTCGCAAGCCACCATTTTGCGCACGCGCCGCGGGCAGACGCTGCCGCTCGCCTTCGACGGCGGCGAGACGGCGTTCATCGTCCGCTCCGGCCTGCTGACGCTCCAGATCACCCTCCCCGACAGCTCGCGCCAGATCGTGGCCATGCTGTTTCCCGGCGATGTGTTCCGCTCGAGCTTCGCGCCGCCTTCCGCCGAGGCGGCTCTGGTCGCGGCGGGCGCGGGCGAGGTCTGGCGCATGCGGCTTGCCGCGCTCGACAAGCTCGCGGCAACCGATCCCGCGATCACGCATTATCTCGATCAGGCCGTGGCGAGCCGGATGGCGCGGCAAGCCATCCATGCCGCGACGCTCGGCCAGTTCGACTGCGAGCAGAGGGTGGCGACATTGTTCGTCGAGCTCGCGCTCCGCACCGGCGTGAGCTCGGCCAGCGGCGGCGTGACGTTCGAGCTTCCGTTCAACCGCAAGGACATCGCCGATTATCTCGGGCTGAACCCCGATACGCTGTCGCGCATCATGTCGCGATTGAGGGCGGCCGGGCTAATCGGCCACTCCGATCGGAACCGGGCGATAGTGCGCGACTTCTCCGCGCTTGCGGCGCGGTCGCCGGCAGCGCGGTCCTTGATCGAGATCAGCGGGACAAGGCTCGGCGAAGCATCGCTGCCCCAGACAATCTGACCGGCGCTATTCGCTCGCCTCGTCGGCGGCCTCTTCCTCGCCCTCGCCGCCATTCTCATCGGGAATATGCTCGACCGAGACCACGCGCTCGCCCTCGGCGGTCGAGAACACGATCACCCCTTGCGTCGAGCGGCCCATGACGCTGATGTCCTGGACCGGCACGCGGATCAGCTGGCCGCCGTCGGTGACGAGCATGATCTGATCGGTCTCCTCGACGGGGAATGAGGCGAGCAGCTTGCCGTTCCGCTGATTGACGATCATGGCGATGATGCCTTTGCCGCCCCGGCCGGAGATCCGGTACTCATAGGCCGAGGTGCGCTTGCCGTAGCCGTTCTCCGACACGGTCAGCACGAATTCCTCATGCGCGCTGAGCTCGGCGTAGCGCTCAGGCGTCAGCACCACCGTCTCCTCGCCATTGGTCTCTGCGTCGATCTCGGGCTCCTGCACGTCGGCGCCGCCACGGCGGATCATGTTCGCCTGGCGGATATAGGCGGCACGCTCCGCCGGAGCCGCCTCGATATGGCTCAGAATCGCCATGGAGATGACCTGGTCGGCTTTTTCGAGCTTGATGCCGCGCACGCCGGCCAACTCGCGGCCCTTGAACACGCGCACATCGGTGACCGGGAAACGGATCGCCTGACCGTCGGCCGAGGTGAGCAGCACGTCGTCGTTCTCGCCGCACACGCCGACGCCGACGATGCGATCGCCGGCATCGAGCTTCATGGCGATCTTGCCATTCTGGCGGACCTCGATGAAGTCCGAGAGCTTGTTGCGCCGGACGCTGCCGTAATTGGTGGCGAACATCACGTCGAGCTTCGCCCAGGACGCCTCGTCCTCGGGCAGCGGCAGGATGGTGGTGATGGTCTCGTCCTTGTCGAGGGGGAGCAGATTGACCAGCGCCTTGCCGCGCGCCTGCGGCGCCGCCAGCGGCAGCCGCCACACGGTCATCTTGTAGGCCATGCCGCGCGTGGAGAAGAACAGCACCGGCGTGTGGGTGTTGGCGATGAAGATGCGGGTGACGAAATCCTCATCGCGCGTCGCCATGCCGGCGCGGCCCTTGCCGCCGCGTCGCTGCGCGCGATAGGCCGAGAGCGGCACGCGCTTGATGTAGCCCTTGTGGCTGACGGTGACGACCATGTCCTCGCGCTGGATCAGGTCCTCGTCCTCGACCTCGCCTTCCATCTCGAGGATCTGGGTGCGGCGCGGCGTGCCGAACTGGGCCTTGATGGCGTTGAGCTCGTCCTTGATGATGGCGACGATGCGGGCGCGGCTGCGCAAGATGTCGAGATAGTCGGCAATCTCGCCGCCGAGCTTGGTCAGTTCGTCGCCGATCTCGTCGCGGCCGAGTGCCGTAAGCCGTTGCAGGCGCAGATCGAGGATGGCGCGGGCCTGCTCCTCAGAGAGGCGATAGGTCCCCTTGTCGGACACTTTATGGCGCGGGTCGGCAATCAGCTCGACCAGGGCCACCACGTCCTTGGCAGGCCAGTCGCGGGCCATCAACTGCTCGCGCGCCGTGGCGGGATCGGGCGCCTTGCGGATCACGGCGATGACCTCATCGATATTGGCCACGGCGATGCCAAGGCCAACCAGGACATGGGCGCGGTCGCGCGCCTTGCGCAGCAGGAACTTGATGCGCCGCCCGACGACCTCCTCGCGGAACTCGGTGAAGGCGCGGATCATATCCTTGAGGTTGAGCTGCTCGGGCCTGCCGCCGATCAGCGCCACCATGTTGCAGCCGAAGGTCGATTGCAGCGGCGAGAAGCGATAAAGCTGGTTCAGCACCACGTCGGCCATGGCGTCGCGCTTCAGCTCGATCACCACGCGCATGCCCTGGCGGTCCAACTCGTCCCTTATGTCGGAGATGCCTTCGATCTTCTTCTCGCGCACCAGCTCGGCGATCTTCTCGACCATCGCCGCCTTGTTCACCTGATACGGGATCTCGGTGATGATGAGCGCCTCGCGCTCCTTGCGGACGGTCTCGGTGGTGACGCGGCCGCGCATCAGGATCGAGCCGCGGCCCTTGTGATAGGCCGAGCGGATTCCCGTGCGTCCGAGAATCAGCCCAGCGGTCGGGAAGTCCGGCCCTGGCACGATCTCGACCAGTTCGTCGATGGAGATGGCGGGATTGTCGAAATAAGCGATACAGGCGTCGACCACCTCGCCCAGATTATGCGGCGGGATATTGGTCGCCATGCCGACGGCGATGCCGCCCGCGCCGTTGACGAGCAGGTTGGGGAATTTCGCCGGCAGCACGACCGGCTCGCGCTCGCGGCCGTCATAGTTCGGCTGGAAACCGACCGTGTCGTTCTCCAGGTCGTCGAGCAGCGTCATGGCGGGACGCGCCAGACGGACCTCGGTATAGCGTTCGGCCGCGGGCGGATCGCCGTCGACGGAACCGAAATTCCCCTGGCCGTCGATCAGCGGCAGGCGCATCGAGAATTCTTGCGCCAAGCGCACCAGCGCGTCGTAGATCGCCTGATTGCCGTGCGGGTGATACTTACCCATGGTGTCGCCGGTGACGCGCGCCGATTTATTGTAGGCGCGCTCCGGCGTGTAATTGTTCTCGTGCATCGAATAGAGGATGCGGCGATGCACGGGCTTCAGCCCGTCGCGCACGTCGGGCAACGCGCGCGACACGATCACGCTCATGGCGTAGTCGAGATACGACCGCTTCATCTCGTCGATGAGCGAGACGGGCCTGATGTCGGAGGGCTGCGATCCCTCGACCTTTGTTTCGTCGTTGTCAGCCAAGGTCGGAGAAGGCCTGTTCCAAAGATGTGAGCACAGTCCACGCTATCGGCAGCGGGATGGCATGACGCCCTCTCGCGCGGGACCGAAAACGATGGCCGTAAGACGCTTCTCTATAGCTGATTTGCAGGCCGGTTCGCAACCGCGCAAAGGCTCTGGCGCGCTTATTGATTCATCCGCTTTTTCAGTGTGTTAGGCGCCCCCGCAAGGACCGTCTTGGCCACCTTCGCCGCGTCGCATTCCTCAGCCTACGGAGATTCGTCAAAAGACCAAAGCTGGGAACATCTGACTCGCCGAGACGTTGTTTCTACAGCTGGTCAGAGGCCGTGAAGGTCTCGGCCCGATCGCACCGCGATCATCCCCCAACCCTGATCCAAAAGATACGGAGCGAAACCATGAACCGATTTCTGACATGCACCGCCGTGGGCCTGTTCCTCGGCCTGGCGCCGGCTCTGGCCGAGCCTCAGCTTCCCGCCGATGACGCGCAAACTCCGCCTGCGGTCAATCAGCCGTCGCAAATTCCGGAGGTGATGCCCGATTCCGCCCAGCCCTCCGATCCGGCAGCGCCGATCCCCGGCGAGTCCTCGCAGGTGACGCCGTCACCGATGCAGCCGGGCGACAGCGCGGCACCACCCGCTCAGTCGTCAGAGGCGCCGCTCTCGATCGAGCCGGCCGCGCCGAAGGCCGCCGACGCATCGGGCAGCGGGCAGTTCCTGTCGAAGCAAGCGAGTGACGACGTGTTGGCCACCAATCTGATCGGCCAGTCGGTCTACAACGCCCAGGACGAGAATATCGGCGACATCAACGATCTCGTCAGCGACCGGGGCGGCAAGATCGTCGCCGTGCTGATCGGCAGCGGCGGCTTCCTCGGCCTCGGCGAGAAGGACGTTGCCGTGCGCTTCGAGGACCTCAAGCTTGCGCGCGACGAGAGCGATAACGTGAAGATCATCGCCGATCTGAACAAGGAGACGCTCGCCGCGGCGCCCGACTATGAGACGCTGTACGAGCAGAAGGTCACCGTCGGCTCGACCAAGGGCGACCGTGAGGACGTCCCTGTGGAGCGGACCAACTAGCCTCGCTCTTTAAGCTTGCTCCCCCTGTAAGTGATTAGCGTCAGGGGCATCGAGCCCGGCCCACCGTCACGGTAGGCCGGGCTCTCGCTTGTTCGGGAGTGATCAAGCTGGCTTGGCGTCGCTTCCGCCGCCGGGCGTTTCATCTTTGTGTCACGTGCCGCGCGTAGGCTGTGACAGCGCTGGCTGTCTAATCCAGCACGTTAGCGTCAGTCCTAACCTCGGCCTCGGCTGTCCCGCTGAGGCTTTTTCTTTGTGAACTGTCGAAGACGAAAGTCGTTCTTTTTCTCCGTCTCTGATCAAGTTGTGCTCGCCCCGGCCGGCCTTCGCTTGTTTCCGATGGGGGCGTTTCGTTGCGGGGCCGTGAAATGGATTTCAAACTTGAGCGTGCGGAATACGATGGAGGCAAACAACGCGCTTACGTCGAGTTCAGGGCGCCTGATGATGACGGCGGCCAAGCGATCGTGACCGCCATCTTTTCTTACCAAACGTCCGAACGTCTCTCAAAGCAGCGACCTAAAGAGGATATAATCCGCAAAGGCCGCCACTTATGCAGGCGCGCTTACATGGCAACATAGCGTGAGCATCACAACCTCGCCATCGAAATTACTGAAACAGCATCACCATCACGAAGCCGCATACGGCCAGCACGTCACCTACAGCAAGGACCCCGTCTTTCCGCTGCTGGTGGCAACGGATGCCTGCGAGAAATCTCGACTGCGAGAGCCGCGTTCCTTGCTCAAGCCTGGAAAGCGCCACGCCACCGCCTGCCGGATCGGATGGCTCCGGCTGACTGAGTCGACGCCGGTGACAGGCGGGCTTGCAGCATCGCAAAAGATCAGCAGCATCGAGAGAAAAGGCCGGGTCGCGCGATGGCCTAGCGGCTGCCCGGAGACCCTTGCGGCTTAGGCGACAGTCGGAGGGAAGCCGCGAGCCGCTCGCGCACGCCGTTGAGCAGGCTGCCGACGCAATCCCCTGCCCAGGCTTTGCGCAGCAGCGCGGGATGCTCGACGAAGTGCCAGGACAGCATCGCCAAAGCGAGCACGACCGGGAAGCTGCTAAAGAACAGCGGCCAGGGCGCGATTCTCGGATCGAGCATCACGAATGTCTGCAGGATGGGGAAGCAGAGAATGTAGAGCCCGTAGGAATAGTCGCCGATCGAATTGAAGCGCCTGATCGCTCCGCCGGGCACCAGCGCAAACCAGATCAGCCCATAGGCGAGCGCCACTCTGAGCGCCATCTCGTAGACCGGCGTGCCATAGGCGGCGAAGGCGGCGGCGCCGAGCACGAACACGCCGACCAGGCTCAGCCTGATCTTGTCGGCGAAGAGATAGAGCGCGCCGCCGGCGAAGAAGCCGAAGGTGAAGCGCGTCGCGCTGTCGATCGCCGCGATCTCCCGGAGCGGCGTCGCAAAGGTGATGACGAGATAACCGGCGAGGATCAGCGCGAGCGTCAGCGCCGCGCGCCTCTTGCCGGCGAGCATGCCGAACAGCGCGAAGATGGCGAGCAGCACGTAGCACATCGCCTCGTAGCGCAGCGTCCAGAGCGGGGAATTGATCACGCCGGCTTTGGGCACCGTCTCGAACACGCCCGGCAAAGTCAGCGAATGCGTGATCAACGAAGAGGTGATCGGCACATACAGCCAGGGCCGCACATCGCTGAAATAGTCCTGCCACGACACTGTGGTGACGAGCGGGCCGAGCAGGAAGGCGGTGCAGATGGTGGCGACGAGCAGCGCCGGGAACAGCCGCAGGAAGCGCGCCACGGCGTAGTCGACCAGAGTCGGCTGCGTCATCACGCTGCGGGTGACGAGAAAACCCGAGACGATGAAGAACACGTCGACCCCGAGCCGGCCGATCTCGAGCTCGGCGAAGTCGATGCTGGATCGAGCCGCGATGTCGCGCGCCACCAGGTAGAAGCTGTGGTCGAGCAGCACCGCGGAGGCGGCGATGAACCGGATTAAGTTAAAATTGTTGTCTCTGCCATGAAGCAGAGCGGCGATCGTGTTCGCCATCGTCCGTCTCGTTCTGGTCTGCCTCAGCACGCGCGCGATTGCGCCGTCGTCATTGCAAAGACCATACCGAGGGTAAAGATCGGGTGACGAGAGCGGCGGGTGTCCTCAACTTTTTTAACCACGTCATCGCCTTGACCGGGCGATCCAAGGCCGCTGCTCAGCATGTTCCCTGGATGCCCGGCTCAAACCCGGGCATGGCGATGCAAAACTGGGTGGCGATGCAAAATGGGTTGACGCGCTAGAACGGGATCTCGTCGTCGAGCTCCTTGTCGAAGGAAGCGCCCTTCCCGCCGCCGCCGGCCCCCTTGCCGGCAAACGGTCCGGACCGGCCGAAATCGCCGCCGTTGCGCGCCTCGCCCTCGCCCGTGCCGTCGCGCCGCCCGTCGAGCATGGTGAGCTGGGCGTTGAAGCCTTGCAGCACCACTTCGGTGGTGTAGCGCTCCTGCCCCTGCTGGTCCTCCCATTTGCGCGTCTGTAGCGAGCCCTCGAGATAGACCTTGGAGCCCTTCTTCAAATATTGCTCGGCGATCTTCGCGAGATTCTCGTTGAAGATGACCACGCGGTGCCATTCGGTCTTCTCGCGCCGCTCGCCGGTCGCCTTGTCGCGCCAGTTCTCGCTCGTCGCCACGCGCAGATTGGCGATCGGGCGGCCGTCTTGGGTGTGGCGAATTTCAGGGTCGGCTCCGAGATTACCGACCAGAATGACCTTGTTGACCGATCCGGCCATATGACAAAACCTCCTCTCGGGGAATGCGCGGGGCTTCGCGCCTGGCCCAGTCTACTGCCCGCGCGGCATCGCCTGCCAGTCGGCAGAGATCCTGTCCACAGGCCAAGGGCCAGATGGTCTTTGTACACGTTTTGTTCTCCACAGTCCAGGGGAACGTCCAGGGGCAACGTCGCGTCTTGAGATTTCCATAGCCGCGCCCTATGGCTTAGGAACCGGCGACCCGGTGGGGATTTCGTGTTAGCGCGTCAGGCTGAGAGCTTGCTCGCCTTTTGGCCCAAGACGAGGGGAGACATGCAGCGATCCATTGAGCAGCGACACGCGCCGAAGCGCCGCACAGCGGCGCGTCGCCACCCCACTGCGGCAGTGCTCGGCTTCACCCCGCGGCAATGGCCGTTCATCTATGTGCTGGTCGGGAACTGGCTGCTCGCCGCCATCTTCTACACCCTCGCCAAGCTCTATTGGCGATGGATGCCTGAAAGCTGGACGGTTGGCGAGCGCCTCGAACTCGTCATCAAAATCGCCGTCTTCGCGCTCATGCCCGCGCTGCTTGCCATCTGCATCGTCGCCGCGCAGCGCCTCAATCCGAATATGTGGGTCGGACGCGCGCCGAAGACGAACTCGGCGCTCGATATCAACACGCGCTTCATCCTCAACACGGTCGAGCAGTCGATCCTGTTCGTGATCGGGCTTGCCGGGCTTGCGGTCTATTGCCCGATCGAGGAAGCGCGCACCCTCATCATCCTGGCCGTGCTGTTCCTGACCGGCCGGCTGCTGTTCTGGGTCGGCTACCACTACAACCCGTATGTGCGCGCCTTCGGTTTCGGCCTGACCTTCTATCCGACCGTGATGGTCTATGTCTGGCTGTTCTTCAAAATGGTGTTTGACGTCCGCATCCTCTAACCCGCGCGCTCAGCGTCAGCCGTCACCTGCCCTGCTGCCACTGCAGCACGGAGTTGAGCGGCCAGAGGAACATCAGGACGTTCAGCGTCAGATTGTCCCTGATCATCGCGCCGACGAAGACCTCGAGCGCGATGGCGATGAGCACGGTTGCCCACACCGGCAACCACGCGGCCATGAAGAAGCCGAGCACCATGAACAGAATGTCCATCACCGAGTTGATGACGCTGTCGCCGTAATAATCGAGCGAGATCGTCATCTCGCGATAGTGATTGATGACGAAGTCGGTGTTCTCGACCACCTCCCACGACGCTTCGATGAGCACGGCAATTACCAGACGCGCGCCGAAAGATATCGGGATCCAGCGCGATACCAGCCAGAGCAGCCAATAGAAGAGAAAGCCGTGAATGATGTGGGAGGGCGTGTACCAGTCGATCAGGTGCTGGGAGTTCTCCGCGCTCTGCACGTCGAAATGCCAGAGCTTGACGTAGCCGCATTTGCAGATGAGCGGATGGCCCATCAGGTAAAGAGCGATGGCCGCGGCGGCGACGATGCCGGCGACGAGGAGCGTGGTCTGCGTGCGGGAGAGCTGCATGGCGGGGCGCATCTATGCACGACCGGCGCTCTGCCGTCACCCCTCGTGCAACTCAAATGAGAGGCTCACTAAAGTTCACCCGGTTCGATCGATTCGCGGGCGCCGTGTCTGACGTGAAGAATGATCAGCTCGCCACCGGCAACGGCATAGAATATTTTGTAGGGATAGTTGCCGAGAGGAATGACCCTGATGCCAGGCCGTTCTTCAAGCATGCGGCCGCTCGCCGGGAATTGCGCAATCAGCTCGACGATCGTTCGAATTCTCCGCTCAACCGATACGGCTGCCACAGGATTACGCTCTGAGAGGTAGTCGCCGATTTGCGCGAGGTCCGTTACGGCCCTCGGGCTATAAGCGACTCTCACTTGCGGAAACGCGCGAAGGCTTCTTCCACTTCGGCTTGCGTGGCCCGCTCGCCCCGCGCCACTTGTTGCAGCGCCTCGTCGATCGCTTCAAGTTCATCCGGCGTTGCGCGATAAGGAGTCGACCCAAGACGGTCGAGCGCCAGCAGGAGCGCCGCGGCTTCATCTTGGCGGTCCTGGGGCCAATCGCGAACGGCTTCGAGCGCCTTTTCCATGAGTTTCGTCATGGCTCAGATTTAACACAGGATTGGGTGGCAACCAAAGCGTAGCGTCGCGCGCGCCAGTCGCCTAGGCTTGCGCTATGGCGCGGGGGCGCGGAGGGCATTGCACGCATGACACAGGACGAAGCGCTCGCGCTGCTCAAGACCGGCGCGTCGATCTTCCTCACCGGCGAGCCCGGCAGCGGCAAGACGCATACCGTCAACCGCTACCTGCAATGGTTGAAGCGTGAGGGGATCGAGTTCGCCTTTACCGCATCGACCGGCATCGCCGCCACGCACGGGCACGGCGTGACCATCCATGCCTGGAGCGGCATCGGCGTGCGCGACGCGCTGCACGCCCGCGATCTCGACATGCTCGCCGCCAATCGGAGGCTGGCCACCCGCATCGAGCGAACGCACGTGCTGGTGATCGACGAGATCTCCATGCTGCCGGCGCGGAGCCTCGGACTGGTCGATGCCGTCTGCCGCCACATCAGGGGCGTCCCCTCGCCGTTCGGCGGAATGCAGATCGTGCTGGTCGGCGATTTCTTCCAGCTGCCGCCGGTGGTGCGCCGCGACGCGCAAGCCGCCATGCTGCCGCTTGCAGGCGGCGACGATCCGTTCGGCGCGGAGTTCGCCCATGCCGCCTCGGCCTGGCGCGACCTTGCGCCCACGGTCTGTTATCTGTCGGAGCAGCACCGGCAAAGCGACAAGCCGTTTCTCGACGTGCTTGCCGCCATCCGCGCCAATGCATGCGTCGGCATTCACCGCGAGCGGCTTGCCGCAAGGCAGATCGGCAACGAAAAGCTGCCCGAGGGCTGCACGCGGCTGTTCACGCATAATGCGGCGGTGGATGACATCAATCAGCAGCGCTTGGCGAAGCTCGGCGGCGAGACGCATGTGTTCAGCATGGCCGCCAAGGGCGCCGAGCCCTTCGTGCAGGCGCTGAAGCGCGGCTGTCTTTCGCCGGAGCGGCTCCAGCTGAAGAAGGGCGCGGCGGTGATGTTCACCAAGAACGATCAGGGCGGCCGCTACGTCAACGGCACGCTCGGCGTGGTCGAGGATTTCGATCCCGAGGAAGGCCATCCCGTCGTCGTGACGCGCAGCGGGAAGCGGATCGTGGCCGAGCCTTCGACCTGGAAGATCGACGAGGCCGGCAAGGAGCGCGCCAGCATCACGCAAGTGCCGCTCAGACTCGCCTGGGCGATGACCGTGCATAAGAGCCAGGGCATGTCGCTCGACGCGGCGGTGATCGATCTCGCCCGCGCCTTCGAATATGGCCAGGGCTATGTGGCGCTGTCGCGGCTGCGCAGCCTCGCCGGCTTGCATCTCCTGGGCCTCAACGAGCGCGCCTTGCGCGTGCACCCGAAGGCCGTGGAGAAGGACGCCGAGTTCCGCGCCGCCTCCGAAGCGGCTCGAGCCGGGCTGTCGGCCGACGCCGGCGGGCTGGCCCGCGAGCAGGCGGCCTTCCTCGCCTCTTCCCAGGCGCGGCCGGCCTCAGGCGCCCCGCGCAAGCCGCGCGAGGCGAGATCCTCCACCTACCCCAAGAGCTACGAGGTGGCGGCGATGCGGGAGAGCCATGCCAAGGCCTATGCCCCCTGGACCACATCGGAGGAGAACGACCTGGTACTGCGCCACAGCCAAGGCGAGGCGATCGACGCGATCGCCTTAAGCCTCGGCCGGAAGCCCGGCGCCATAAGGTCGCGCCTCAAGAAACTCGCGCTGATCTAGTCGAGTTATCCCCCGCCAGGGGGCCCTCCCCTTGCCGCCTAAGCCATTGCGGACTAAGCCTTGCACAGGGGCTGGGCCAAGCCGACATAAGCGAAGAATGACCTCCAAATTCATCTCCATTCGCGGCGCGCGCGAGCACAATCTCAAGAACGTCTCGCTCGATCTGCCGCGCGAGAAGCTCGTCGTCATCACCGGGCTCTCGGGCTCCGGCAAGTCCTCGCTCGCCTTCGACACGATCTATGCCGAGGGCCAGCGGCGCTATGTCGAGTCGCTGTCGGCCTATGCGCGGCAGTTCCTCGACATGATGCAGAAGCCGGACGTGGATCATATCGAGGGCCTGTCGCCGGCCATCTCCATCGAGCAGAAGACCACCTCGAAGAACCCGCGCTCAACGGTCGGCACCGTCACCGAGATCTACGACTATATGCGGCTGCTCTGGGCGCGGGTCGGCGTGCCCTACTCGCCGACGACCGGGCTTCCCATCGAGAGCCAGACCGTGAGCCAGATGGTCGACCGCGTGCTGGCGCTGCCCGAGGGCACGCGGCTCTATCTGCTTGGCGCCGATCGCGCGCGGGCGGAAGGGCGAATACAAAAAGGAATTCGCCGAGCTGCAGAAGAAGGGCTTCCAGCGGCTCAAGATCGACGGCAAGTTCTACGAGATCGCCGAGGCGCCGACCCTCGACAAGAAATACAAGCACGATATCGACGTGGTGGTCGACCGCGTCGTGGTGCGCGCCGACATCGCCGCGCGGCTCGCGGATTCATTCGAGACGGCGCTCGGCTTGAGCGAGCAAGGCATCGTCATCGCCGAGATCGCCGACGAGACGGCGAAGCGCATCGTCTTCTCGGCGAAATTCGCCTGCCCCGAGTCGGGCTTCACCATCGAGGAGATCGAGCCGCGGCTGTTCTCCTTCAACAACCCCTATGGCGCCTGCCCGGAATGCGACGGGCTCGGCACCGAGCTGTTCTTCGAGCCCGAGCTCGTCGTGCCCGACGAGAGTTTGAGCCTGGCGCGCGGCGCCATCGCGCCCTGGGCGCGCACCTCGTCGAGCTCGCCTTATTATCAGCAGACGCTGGAATCGCTCGCCCGCGCCTATCGCCAACCGATGACCAAGCCGTGGAAGGACCTGAAGAAAGAATTCCGCGAAGCGATCCTGTACGGCTCGGGCGAGGACGAGATCACTTTCACCTATGACGACGGCGTGCGGCATTACTCGACCACCAAGCCGTTCGAGGGCGTGATCAACAATATCGAGCGGCGCTGGCGCGAGACCGAATCCGCCTGGGTGACCGAGGAGCTGTCGCGCTATCAGTCGGAGCAATTCTGCGACGCCTGCAAAGGCTATCGCCTGAAGCCGCAGGCGCTGGCGGTGAAGATCGCCGCCCTGCATATCGGCCAGGTGACGGAGATGTCGATCCGCGACGCCGCCGCCTGGTTCGAGGCGCTGCCCGACAGGCTCACGCCGAAGCAGAACGAGATCGCCGCCCGCATCCTCAAGGAGATCAGGGAGCGGCTCGCCTTCCTCAACGATGTCGGGCTCGATTATCTGACGCTGGCCCGCGCCGCAGGCACGCTGTCGGGCGGCGAGAGCCAGCGCATCCGGCTTGCCTCGCAGATCGGCTCCGGCCTCACCGGCGTGCTCTATGTGCTGGACGAGCCTTCCATCGGCCTGCATCAGCGCGACAATGCGCGGCTGCTCGACACGCTGAAGTCACTGCGCGACATGGGTAACTAGCGTTCTGGTTGTGGAACACGACGAGGAGGCGATCCTCGAAGCCGACCATGTGGTGGATATGGGCCCCGGCGCCGGCGTGCATGGCGGCGAGGTGGTGGCCGAAGGCACGCCCGAACAGGTGATGGCCAACCCGGCGAGCCTGACCGGGCAATATCTCACCGGCTTCAAGCAGATCGCCTCGCCGAAGGAGCGGCGGAAGCCCACCAAGGGCCGCCGCCTCACCGTCAAGGGCGCGCGCGCCAACAATCTCAAGGACATCACCGTCGACATCCCGCTCGGCCTGTTCACCGCCGTGACCGGCGTCTCGGGCGGCGGCAAGTCCACCTTTCTGATCGAGACGCTGTATCGCGCCGTCGCCCGCAAGCTGAACGGCGCGCGCGAGATCCCCGGCGAGCACGACACGATCGAGGGGCTCGAGCTGCTCGACAAGGTGATCGACATCGACCAGTCGCCGATCGGGCGCACGCCGCGCTCCAACCCCGCCACCTATACCGGCGCCTTCACCCCGATCCGCGAATGGTATGCCGAGCTGCCCGAGGCCAAGACGCGCGGCTACAAGCCCGGGCGCTTCTCCTTCAACGTCAAAGGCGGGCGCTGCGAGGCCTGCCAGGGCGACGGCGTCATCAAGATCGAGATGCATTTCCTGCCCGACATCTACGTCACCTGCGATGTGTGCAAGGGCAAGCGCTACGACCGCGAGACGCTGGAGATCAAGTTCAAGGGCAAGTCGATCGCCGACGTGCTCGACATGACGGTCGAGGAGGCCGCCGAATTGTTCAAGGCGGTGCCGTCGGTGCGCGACAAGCTGCTGACGCTGGCGCGCGTCGGCCTCGGCTATATCCATGTCGGCCAGCAGGCGACCACGCTGTCGGGCGGCGAGGCGCAGCGCATCAAGCTCTCCAAGGAGCTGTCGAAGCGCGCCACCGGGCGCACGCTGTATATTCTCGACGAGCCCACGACCGGGCTCCACTTCCACGATGTCGCCAAGCTGCTCGAAGTGCTGCACGAGCTGGTCGACCAGGGCAACACCGTGGTGGTGATCGAGCACAATCTGGAGGTGATCAAGACCGCCGACTGGATCGTCGATCTCGGCCCCGAAGGCGGCGACGCCGGCGGCGAGGTGGTCGCCATCGGCACGCCGGAGGAGATCGCCGCCAATCCGGCGAGCTATACCGGGCATTATCTCAAGCAGGTGCTGAAGCGCCGGCCGAGCAGCAAGGCCGGCGGCAAGCGCCCGGCCGAGACGCAAGCGGCGGAGTGACACATGTTTAAGAGGACCGCTCTATCCTCGGGATCAGCGCTTCAGTGCGCGCTACTCTTCGAGTCTGCCCTGGATTAAGTCAGTGGACCAGCAGGTATACAAGCGCATCATGGACCCATCTATTTAGCTTCACCGTAGGCGATGAGTTCGTGCGCAGTTCTGACGACCTGGATGAATTCTTGACGTCTGCGATCGCCGACGAAGACGTTCAGCACAGCGGATTTGCTGCATATGGTGCGACTCGCAGTCGAGCTGCTGATTTGCCATCTATCTGCGATCGCACTTACACAGCAGTACGTGTGGCACACCCCTGGCAGCCGATCAGCACATCCGGTGTTCTCGAGTTCTTTGAGCGAAACGTGCACCACCGGATGCATGAAATTTCGTCTTCCGCCTACCTGACAGCGAGGCGATAACGCCGTTTATCACCGGTCGCGGCTGCGGAGCAAATCCCAGTCGGCTGCAAGAACTCGAGAACAGCATCTACATGGATGAACACGCCGCATCTTCGAGGTCGTGTCGTACGACGACTCGGTTGCGCTGCGGGCTGGGGCGCGACCGTTGCTGTGCCATTCGTCGGTCAGCCTCGGCACTTCCTGGAGCACTTCTTCGGCCATTGGCCGAGTTGCTCGCCGTCCCATTAACGCGGCCCGAAGACAGAAACGCACAGGATGGTGAGAAGATGCCGCGCTACGCCAAGACAGGCATCGCAGCGCTGCTTGTGGCTTGCTTGCCAAGGTGGCAAGCCGGATTGCATCGACGCCAATCTTGCGCGTCGAACAGGGAGGTCGAATCTCAGCATCCGCACGGCAAGCCAGACTTCGCTCTGCGATACCGGCTGATGTCGCCGGTATGCACGGATCGACGGCCTCGCGCGACTGCTATGAGACCGCGCTGCCCCTGGATCCCGGCGTTCCGCCGGGATGACGAGAGGGGGTGGAGTTATCCCGTCAACAATCCCCGCCTCTGCAAAGCTCGCTTATCAATCCGTGTCGTCTCGTCCACTGAAGGGGCGCGCTCATGAGGCGTCATGACGTGGGACGAGGCGCGGCGCCCGCGGGTCCGGCTCGCAAGCCGGGCACTCGGGCGGCGCCAGGGCTCCGCCCGGGACCACTAGGAGTCCCTGCTAGGAGCTAGCTGATCGTTTGCATGTTGCGCGACCGGCCTCTGGCCTGCTTGAGCGTGTTGGCGCTACCGGCCTCTGGCCTGCTTAGCGCGGCAAACGGAAAGCGCGGCCTGGCGCCGATCAGACGTCCGCAATAGATCATGCGATGCGCATGCATGATGCGCGTGTTGGCGCGCCGGAAGGCGCCCGCCGCGCTCCCCACAAGGAACGCGGACGCCATAGGTTTGCGCTTTCTCGGCGCGCCGCCCCCCTTCCCGCATAGCCCGGATGCATCGCGCATCGCGGCAACGGAGCCGCATGTCTTGTCGAAGCCGACGTCATGCACTCCATGTCATTGCCCGGCTTGACCGGGCAATCCAGTAACCCCGGCAGTCGAAGCCAACGAAATCAGGGGCTACTGGATTTCCGCTTTCGCGGGACATGACAGCACGTGGATGGCCGGGACAAGCCCGGCCATGACGGAAGAAGGAAAGGACTGACGTGCGATGATCGAGCTCGAGACGGAATTGCAGGCGCTGACGCCGGAGGACGGCTGTCGCCTTTATGCGCAGCGGCTCCAGCTCTGGCGGCTGTGCGAGCGCGTTTCGTGCCGGCGGGCGGGTGCCTGCGGCGGCGATCCGCTGTCCTGTTGCCGGCGCTTCGCCGATTGGGCCGAGGCGGTCAAGGCGGCCGGGCAGCGCGATCGCGATGCGCGCGACCCCGCGGTCGAGGGCCTGAGATCCGAATTGAGCCGGAGGCTCCGCCGCCTGGCCGAGACGATGCGGGATGAGAAATGAGCGCCATGAGGCGCGCGGCCGAGGCCGCGGCGTAGCGGGTTCAGTCCGCTGTAGCGGCTTACCGAGCGTCCTTGGACCTGAGATATTCTTCCACTTTTCTGGCCAAGCCGCCCGCGGCCAGCACCGCTTCGCTCAGTTCCTGCTCCGAGACCCCGAACCGCTCTTTCCAGTAAGCGACCTGGTAGGATTGCTTCAGGTCGATGCGAGTCTTGTCGCTGTAGTCCCGGTTCTTGGGAGGATTCACGCTGCCCATTCTGGTTCTCCTGCGGCGAATCGTGTTCGCAAAACTCGGGGCCGGGCTGGCTGGACTCAGCCTCCGGCCTGAGCATCGCCTAGCATGCCTCAACATATTTCCGCCGCCAAGCCCCCTGCTGGGGACAAGCAGGCAGAGGCAACTTATCCCCGCCCTCAGGCGCGAAGTGCGGTCCAAACGCCCGAGCAGACGCCGGAAGGCCCGGTGCCGTTCCACTTGCCGGTGCCCTTGGAGCGCGTGAAGCGCCCCGTGCCCTTGGCTTGGCGCGGGCCGGCCACGCCATTCAGCTTGGTCTGGCCTGAGCCGGAAATGAGCCCGGCCAAGGCAATTCTGTGCATCACGAATTTGCCGCTGGTCGCAGAAATGTGGCCGCCGTTGACGGCCATGCCGATCTTGATCGTTCCGCAATGGCCGTTGGTCGTCACCAGGACCATGTTCCAGTTGCCGTCGAACGGGGCTGCGTTTGCGGGCGCAGCGAAGGAGAGGAGTGTGAAAGCGGCCGACAGAGCGACGGCGCGCATACGATTGCCAATCATGAAAGTCCTCATGCGTGTGTTGTCCTGCTCGTCGCTTCGGGCTGGCCTGGCGGCGGGGGCCCGTCGAGACCGCTAGCATGCTGCACGAGCGGCTCGACCAGGGCAACATTGTGTGGCGATCGAGCACAGGCCGGCGGCAACCGCCCGGCCGCGAGCCAGGCGGGAAGCGACCTTTTCCGAGCAAAACGTCGCCGAATGGCTTATTTTGCAGACAAATTCGGCCGAATTGGCCACGCGTTTTAGTGACTGGGGGTGGCGTAAGCCTCCTCGGAGCGTTAGGCCTTTAAACTCGCACGCCCGTTGCGGGCCGAGAATGTGGGGAGAACAAACACATGATGTCGAAATCCGAGCTGATCCAGAAAATCTCCGATGACCTCTCGCTGGCCAAGAAAGACGTGAAGGCCGTCGTCGAGGGGCTGGCGTCCGTGGCCTATAAGGAGCTGAAGAAGACCGGCACCTTCATGCTGCCCGGCTTCGCCAAGTTCATCGTCGTCAAGAAGCCGGCCACCAAGGAGCGCACGGGCATCAACCCCTTCACCAAGGAGCCGACCGTGTTCAAGGCGAAGCCGGCGCGCAAGACGCTCAAGGTTCGCCCGGTGAAGGCCGCCAAGGACGCGGTGTGACGCGAAGCGACGGGAAGAGGCGGCCCTAATGGTTGACGCGACAGCCCTGGCGGAGATCGACAGACGCATCCAATTGGTCGAGGACAATCTCCGCCAGCTGGTCGAGCAGGCGGCCGCCTATTCCGGCGCCGCCGACGAGGAGCGCAACGCGAGCCGCATCGCCGATCAGCAGGCGAAGCTCGACGCGCTGCTGAAGGAGCGCGAGGAGCTGCTGGGCGGGTAACGGTCGAGCCGAGCCGGCAGTGATCAAACTTCGCCATTTGGCTCTCGGCGTCAAACCGCCGCCTCGGAGATCAGGGTGTTGCTGACCTTGATCTTGTTGGCGAGTTCGCGGCCCAGGAGCTGATAGATCAGCCCTGCGACTTCCGCCTCGTTGCGGAAGAAGCGGCTGAGTTCGGCACGCTCGAACACCAGCGCGCGCACGCTGTCCTCGGCGACCACGGTCGCCGTCGCCGGCTTCTCGGTGAGGAAAGCGACTTCGCCGACGAAGTTGCCCTTCTCCAGATGCGCGACCTCGCGGCCGCCGATCGTGACCCGCACATGGCCCGCGCAAATGAAGAACAGCCTTTCGAGCGGCTGGTTTTCCTCGGCCAGCATGGTGCCCTTGGCGATATCGCTGAACCGCCCGGCGACGAGCAGCCGCGCGATCTGTGCATCGTCGAGGCCGGTTAGGACATTGCGGAGCAGCGCGCGTTCATCGGCCGGCAAGCGGAGCGACAGCCGATCCTGCATCAGCCGAGAGAGCTGATAGGCGTTGATGGCGATGAAGACCACGTCCCAGCCGATGCCGGTGCGCAGATCGCCGCCTGAGAAGAGGAAGTAGATGATCTCGAGCGTCAGTCCGACAATGGCCACCAGCCGCAGCCAGAACATGTCGGTCAGCCAGTAGGAGACCGCGATCAGCAGGTAGGAGAGATGACCCGGCCAATTGTTGAGGCTGAACATCGCCGCTAGATCATCCATGGAGACCCCCATCGATCGGGTTGGCGTTCCGCTGCGCTAGTCTATTGCACTCCGCTCACCCTCGTCATGGCCAGGCTTGTCCCGACAACAAACTCCGTCATACCGGCGAAAGCCGGTATCCAGAATTGCTCGCTCCGTGCCGGTTGCCGCTGGATCCCGGCTTGCGCCGGGATGACGAGTTAGCGGTGCACTTTATCCCCATGCTTCGAACTCACGGTAAACTGCAGCATCCCTCGTCCGAAGACGCGAGCTGCAGACCGTCTGATCTTGGGATGAGGGGCGCGGCACCTGAGGGTGCCGGCGGACAAAGGGGCTGGCGGGATCTAGTTCGTGTTTTGGGGGATGGAAACCGCGTCCTTGCCCTGGCAATCGCCGAAGGCGGGCGCGTCGTCATAGGTCAGGCAGGAGGCCTTCGGAGTATCGCTCGGGCCGAGCGTCATCATCGGCAGCTTGACCTGCCCCACGGCGCAGCCGGCAAGGCCAAGAGACAGCAGGATCAGGACCGAGAGCCGCGTCAGCATGGAAAACCCCGTATCGTCCGGGTTGACGAACACCCAAGAGATGATGGCGGGCAAGCGCCTTTGCAAGGGGGGCAGCCCCCCTCGCCGCTCACTTGATGGCGTTGAAGGCGATGGAAATCCCGAACAGCAGCTTGGCCGCGTAGGCGAGGCCGAGATAGACCGCGGCGGTCGCGCCGTGGCGGAACAGTCCGAAGATGCTGTTGGAGATCAAGTGCTCGGGCCGGGCCCTGCGGCGCATGCGCATCGCCACCCGACCGATCAGCCGGTCCGGCGTGGCCGGCGCGCCCATGAAGCCGGCGGCCTCGGTCAGGAACCATGGGTTCGTGGTATTGGTCTCGTCGATGTCGACGGTGTCAGTCTCGTTCATTCTTGCATCAGCATCCTTCTCTCATTGGTTGGTCCTACTCCGCATATAGGGACAATTGAAGGCAGGTGCGATAGTTCGCGCAAGCCTTGGGCAACCGCAATGATGACACGACGAAACTGGAGACAAGCATGAGCGAAGACCGCCTGCCGCTCCCGCCCTTCACGCAAGACAGCGCCGTCCAGAAGGTCCGCGCCGCCGAGGATGGCTGGAACAGCTGCGACCCCGAGCGAGTGGCGCTGGCCTATAGCGTGGACAGCGCGTGGCGAAATCGCAGCGAGTTCTTCAACGGCCGCGCGGCGATCGTCGCCTTCCTGACGCGGAAATGGCATCGCGAGCTCGACTACCGGCTGATCAAGGAGCTCTGGACCTTCGCCGGCAATCGGATCGCCGTGCGCTTTGCCTACGAGCATCACGACGATTCCGGCAATTGGTTCCGCGCTTACGGCAACGAGAATTGGGAATTCGATGCGCACGGGCTGATGCGCCGCCGCTTCGCCTCGATCAACGATTTGCCGATCCGCGAAGCCGACCGGCTGTTCAATTGGGACCGGCGCGGTCCCCGGCCGAAGGATTATCCGGGCTTGAGCGAACTCGGCCTTTAGCGTGCCCGCCGGCTCATTTCTTCACCGGCGCATAGAACACGCTGTCGATCTCGGCGATGTCGTCGTCGAACAGCCGCTTCACCTCGATCATGGTGCGCGGCGGATAAGGCGGCCCGCCCCACAATTCGGCTTGCGCCGTCTCCACCATCGGCGCGAAGCGCGGCAGGTCGCTCAGATAGACGGTGAGCCGCACGCAGTCCTGCAAGCTCGCACCCTCGGACTGAGCGATCAGCTTGATATTGAGGAAGGCCTGGCGGATGCGCGCCTGCGGGTCCGCGACCAGCGTGTTGGTCTTGGGATCGATGCCCTGCATGCCGGCAACGAAGACGAAATCGCCGGCGCGCGCGCCCAGGCTCCAGGTGCCCTCGGCCTTGATGGCGCCTGGAGGATCGAGCGTCTTCACGCCGTTCGGCGATTGCGCCTGCGCCAAACCGAGAGCAGCCGCCAGAGCGAGTGCCGTCACGCCAGCGAGAGCGAGGCGCCGCGTCATGGCGCGCGGCACCGCTAGGCGGCGATCTGCTTGAACAGCCGCACGATCACCAGCAGGATCACCGCGCCGATGAAGGCGAGGATGATCGCCCCCAGCACCCCTCCGCCAAGCGTAAGCGTGATGCCGAGCACCGGGAACAGGAAGCCCGCCAGCAGCGCGCCGAGAATGCCCACGACGATATCGCCGACCAGACCGAAGCCGGTCCCTTGCACGAGCAGGCCGGCGAGCCAGCCGGCGATGGCGCCGATGACGCAGGCGATGATGATTGCTGTCAGCATTGTTTCCCCCCAGAGCATTTTCGTTTCGGTCGAGCAGATTAGCATGAGTTGCCTGTTGTCCTTGCCCGACTGTGCGAGGCCATATCGGTGAGAGCGAACAGCCAAAAGCCGACTTGCAAAAAGGCACTCGCGCCCGCGGCGCAAATTGGCTCGCTAGACCGCGCGTCGTCCCGCGTAGGAAGGTCTGACCTTTGGTCGATCCGGTCTCTTGCCGATCATAGCCGGAATAGGCTCCCTGACCGTCGGCATGCCAGATATCGACACGGGCGCGGGCAAGCTTCGCGCAGTCCTTGGCTTCGACGAGTTGAATGGTGAGTTTGAGCGGTGCCCCGGGCCTGTCTTCGGTGACGTCGGCGCGAACGAGTCGCGGGTCGAAGTAAAAGGGTCCCTCCACCGCTTCTGGCGTCAGCACGCAGGCATTGCCCGGGAGCATCCCGCTCTGTTCCGGAGTGCTGAATGCGCTATGGGCAACCACCGCGCCGCCGCCGATGGCGGCAAGCCCTGCCAAGGCATGCCGCCGAGTTAGGCCGTTCGCTTTCGCCGTCCCGCGCATCCGCTCTTATCGCAGATCAAGCCGTGCAAAAAGATGGCGCCGATTTGTCGCCGGATGGCGACCTTTTCTCCGCGTCCAATAGAGCGCCGAGCACAACCTAAATTCCGCGCTGCTTGGCGATTTCCGCGTAGGCCTTGTCGAAGGCGCCAACCTTCTCGATGGCGATGGCGATGAACTCTGCCGGCACGCCGCGGGCGATCAGGGCGTCGGGGCGATTCTCGGCGAGCAGCGCGCGGTAATGGTTCTTCAGCTGCTCATCGCTGACCGAAGGCTCAAGGCCGAGCACCACGTAGGGATCGCGCTTTGACGCGACGACGTGACGGGCCTTGACGTGGCCGAACTCGGTATCGGAGAAGCCGAAACGCTTGGCGACCTGGCCGAGGAACTCTTCCTCGCTTGGATGTATCGCGGAGTCGGCCTTGGCGATGTGGAACAGGCCGTCGAGCACATCCCCGAGCATCTTGCGATTGCCCTTGAAGACGATGACGAGCTGCTCGGCACAATCCTCGTAGCCGGCGACGTTCTGCTTGGCGAGATTGAACACGCGCGCGCCTTGCTTCATCTCCGCGTCGGAGACCTTGAACGCGGACTTGAACGCCTTGACTTCGTCCTTGGTGACCACACCGTCGGCCTTGGCCATCTTGGCGGCAAGCACGATCACGCCGACGGTGAAGGCGACGTCGTTCTCCGCATGCTCATCCGGCTTCTTGTGAGGAGCCCCGGGCGCGGCGCGGTTGCCAAGCAACACTGCGATCGGTCCCGCCACCAACAGCTCGGCGGCGGCAAGCTTTCCCCAAATCGACATCGGCAACCCCTGCAATGACCCTGCGGCGCCATAGACTGGAGCAACAGGGCGTTCCCGACAAGGCCGTTCGTCGTGCGATCCCTGTCGGGGCGTCGGCTAACCCGCGCGGTTCGGCGTGCCGAGGATGTGGCTCTTCGGCGGCAGCATCACCTGGTCGAAGTCCTGGGTGAACATGGCCGCGGCGAAGAAGGCCACCGCGCGCAGCGTCTCCTTGCCGGTGTTCTCGAGGTCGTGGCGCATCGGCGTCGGCAGCACGAACACGCTGCCGGGGCCGACCTGGTGGATCGAGCCGTCTTCCAGATAGAGCTTGCCCTGGCCTGAGATGATGTATTGCGTCTCCTCGGTCGCGTCGGTGTGCCAGCCGAGCCGCTTGCCGGGCTCGATCTCGTAGACGATGGTCGAGGACGCGGTCGCACCATGCCCGCCATAGACGGCGAAGGCGCCCTGCCAGCTCACCGCCTTATCGGTCTCGCCCCAGACCTTGGTGCGCGGCAGCGTGTTGGAGGCGACGACAATCGTCTCATTGGCGGACTTCGCCGTCGGTTGCTTCGGTTGGCTCGCAGGGGCTGAGGTCATTGCCGCTTCTCCTCGTTGGGGGTGGGGCAGCCAGCATAGCGGTCGCATGCATGCGAGGCATCCTCCACGACGCCGCACGCCATGCATTCGATTCAAACTTGCGCGGATTTCCTCTCCGATGGACCTTTGCTACGATCCTCTGTCGTGGAAGGACGGTAACCGATGACGCTCGTGAAGCTGCTTGCCCTTGGTTTCGTTGCCGGGTTCATCGCGACCCTGATCTTCCATCAGGGCGTTTGGTTTCTCCTCTATCAGTTGGGCTTCATCCCGCCGGATCGGCCGGCTTGGCCGCTCGACCCGATCCCGCCTTTCGGCGTGCCATCGGTGATCTCGAAGGCGTTCTGGGGCGGTCTTTGGGGCGCGGCTCTTGCGCCGCTCTTGGCTCACTCCAGCGGCGCGTCCTATTGGATCGCTTGGATTGTGATCGGCGCGGTCGCGCTGCCGCTGGTCTCGTTCTACGTCGTGTCGCCGATCAAGGGCGAGCCGATCCCGGCGCTTTGGCCGCGCTTCTATTACGCACTCCTCGTCAACGGCGCGTGGGGCTTCGGCACCGCACTGCTGTTGCGGCTGCTCGGCGCGGCCCGCATCACTATAGCCGCACTAGCGGGGATCGAGCGCCGCGCGCAGAAAATCGCGCGCCTTGGCGTAGATGCCCGGCGCCTCGCTTTCGCGCGGACCGGCGATGCAGAGCACAAGATCGAGTTCCTCGCCTTGGTGCAGCCATGCGAGCGCGCGCTCGACCTCGCCGCCCGCGTCGAGATCGATCACAAGAATCGGCTTACCGAACTCATGCGCGCAAAGCAATGGCGTGCTCGGTGCCGGTCGATGCGAGCCCGCGCCTGTCGAGCAGCAGCATCAGCCTGTCGCTGTCGCGTACGTTCCATTCGGTGCGCTGCGCCGGATCGGCGAGCGGCGTCTCCTGCAGGCGATCGTATCTGTCGAGAAGGCCTGGCGGGTCGGGGAGATCCTCGGCCCAGCCGCCTTTCGGACACCAGCCGCCATAGGCGACGCCCTTGTCGATGGCGACATCGAGAGCGGCGCGGTCGACGCCCGTCTGGCCGCCGGAGACGATCTTCAGCATCGCGCATCAATGCCCCTAAATGTACGCAAATTGCGAGCACGGCGTTCTCCCGATCCTCACCTTCTGTTGCGAGGGTCGCCGTGCTTTTGCAGCAGAGGAGATGCCCCATGGCCAAATCCGCCAAGAAATGGTCCGCAGAGGTCACCGCCCACGATCATCCCTTCGATCTCGATCCCGGCCTGTTCGCCAACGGCACGGCGCAGCAGATCGCCGCCGCGCTGAAGAAATCGGCGCAGGATCCCGCGCGCCACAGCGACGATCCTTATCGCACGGCGATGTCGATGCTCGATTTCTATGTCAACCGCGCCGGCGACAAGCTCTCCATCGAGCAGCGCGCCAAACTCGATCAAGCCAAGATGGCGCTGCGCCAGTCCTTCGGCCGCTAAGCCGCGGCAAGCTGCTGGTCAAGAGCGGTGGCCCGTTGCAAAGCGGGCCGCTGCTCCAGCCGCCCGACATAGGCGATGAATTCCGGCCGCGTCGGTAGGAGGCCGAACATCATGCCCCAACGGAGCGCGGAGCCGACGACCACGTCGGCGGCGGTGAACTGCTCGCCCATGAGATACGGTCCGGGCTCGACCGCCTGCGCCACGACATTCATCACCGTATCGAAATCGCCATAGCCGAGCGTGCTTCGGCGCGGCTCTTCTTGGCGCGGAAAGGCGCGGTCGGTGATGGCAGGCTCGATGCAGCTGGGCGAGAAGAACAACCATTTGAGATAGGGCCCGCGGCGCGGATCACCGACCGGCACGTTCAGCCTGGCGTGCGGAAACTCGTCGGCGAGATAAGTGCAGATGGCGGCGCCCTCGGTGACGATCGCATCGCCATGCTTGAGCGCCGGTACCTTGCCCATGGGATTGATGGCGAGATAGTCGGGCTTGCCTTGCTCGCCCTTCATCAGGCTCAAGACGTGAAGGTCGTAAGGCTCGCCGATTTCCTCGAGCATCCAGCGGACGATCGAGGAGCGCGACGGTGCGGCATGATAGAGCGTAAGCTTCGCCATCTTGATCTCCTTTTCGCTGCCGCAAAGCACCTAAACGGCCGATGTGGCGTTAAGATGATGGGCTACGCCTGTCCGGTCGCATCGATGGCAAACAAAAGCTCCGCAAAGACAAAGGCTTCGTCGAAACGCTGGTCGCAAGAGGTGACCGAGCATTCCCACGCGCTCGACCTCGAACAAGGCGTGTTCAGCCTGAAGGATCCGAAACAGATCGCTGCCTCGCTCAAGCGTTCGGCGGAAGCCAGCAGACGCCGCAAGACCGATCCCTATCGCTCGGCCATGTCGATGCTCGTGTTCTACATCAACCGCGCCGGCAAGAGCCTCGGTGAGGCCGATCGGGCGCGATTGGAAAGGGCCAAAGACGAGTTGCGCAAAGCCTTCGGCAAAGCGCGCTTGAAGGTCAGAGCCAGTTAGCCCTGCTCGGCCTTGGCCCAGCCTTCGACCTCGTCGATCCAATGCTCGGCGTGCTGCACAAATGTCGCGAGCACGGCGTCGAAAGCCGCCTCCTCGGCAGCGTCGCCGCCGCGGTCGGCCTGCAAATCATCGAAGACATGCCGGTAGTCGGCATAGCCCGCCATCTCCTCCCCGCGATGCCACCAGAAATCGCCGATGAAGAAGAACTTGATCCAGGAGAAGATACAGTCGGTCCAGTCCTCCAGGTAATAGCGGAGATGGACGCTCGGGCCGCAGAGATAGAGGTCCGCGCCGCGCAGCGTCTCGGACCCGCTCGCCAGGCAATCCTCCTTGGAGGCGACCTCGACCAGTCTTCCATCGAGGAAGGGATGCTCGGGACATTCGAGGAAGACGAAACTCATGCGGTCGGCGCCGGGATAGAGCCCGCGCGGATCGAACAGCTTGAAGTCGAGGCCGCGGAGCCGCGCGCTGTCGATCGCGAGCAGCGGCGGCGACTTGCCATCGCGTTCTTCGACCAGGCGAACGCCGGCATCCCGCGCGGTCGCGACCAGCGCTTCAGGATGCGGACTGATGAAGCTGGAGATGAGGATGTTGCCCGCGACGTCCTGATCGATGCTCTCGATATTGGGCCGCCGGCGATCGCCACTCCGCTGCTGGCTCATGATCTCGAGAATGCGCGGCCGCTCGGGCTGACGCTGCTGCAAATATTCGTCGCTCCGCGCCGCCAAGCGGTGCAGATAGCCGAGCAGCCGGTGCCGGATGCGCGGGTCGCGGCAGTTGCCTTTCCAGACAACGGCGACAGAGGGCATGGGTTTAAGTTCCCCGCGGAAAAGATGAAGCTTGGCAAAGCGATTGAGCTCAGAAAGACGGTGGACATTGCCCCCGCTTGCGGGTGGGCGCAAGCCATGTCCCAGAAAAGGGTTGCTCCAAAATTCACCCATGCGCGATTCCGGCGCGATCTGTCCACGCGTTGCACGCATCGCGCTATAGTGAACGGCGACACGCCATGGCTGGAGATGGGGAATGGACGACTGGGATAATTTCTACATGCTTGCGGGCGGAACCGGGGGCACGCTGATCGGCCTCATTTTTGTCGTTATTACGCTCGGCATGGACCACGCCCAAGAGGGCGATACGCTGCGCATCCGCATCTTCGTCACGCCCATTCTCGTCTATTTCGCCAGCCTGCTGGTCATCTCGATGGTGATGGTGCCGCCGATGCCGGCCCTGGCGCGCGCCGTCTCGCTCGGGGCGATCGGCTGCGCCGGCATTGCCTATGTGCTGCATGTCGCGCACCTGTCGCGCACGGAAGCCAAAACCGATGAGCAGGAGCTTGTCTGGGATGTGCTGCTGCCGCTTGCGTCCTACGTGCTGACCGTCATCGCAGCGGTTGCTTGGGCGCTTGAAGTTCCGTTTGCCAACAGCTTCAACGCCATCGGCGTGGTGATCCTGCTGGTCACGGCGCTGCGCAAGAGCTGGATCGTGACCCTTGTCATCGCCACCCGCGATTAACGAAAGTCAAAAAAGAGGCGCGGCAACCCGATCAGGCCGCCACGCCTCTTCAAAGCTTAATAGGCCGCAGGGTCGTGTTCGGTCCTGCGGCCTGCAGAAATTGTCGCCGCGGCTTTACGCCTTGGCGTGGCGTGCGCCGTGCCCCATCCCCGCCAGCATGCCGGCGAGCTTCTCGGACACGTAGCCGAACACCGCGCCGATGATCATCGACAGAATGACGACGACAACCGGATTTTCCAGGGAGCCCGCGGTCAAGCTTCCCGCTGCATCTTTCATCAGCGTGTAAGCGACGACCGAGGCAAACCCGTAAACCTGCGCCGGAACGACGGCGAACATCGGAATATTGGCGAGCAGCACCATGGCCGCCACGCCAACGCCGACGCAGATCGCGGCCCAAACCGGCAGACCGAGCTTATCGGCCATGCCCGTCTTGGTAGCGACCATCAGCGTGATGCCGGCGATGATGGCGCCGGCAGCGTTGTTGAGAATCGACGATTGCAGGCCCTGCTCCTTGCCACCGCAGTGGAAGAAACAGCCCCAGGCGATGAACGCGGCCCAGATCGCAAGCGCGCCACCGAGCGGCCCCAGGAAGAGCCACGTGGCAATCGCGCCAAGCACGCCAACGCTAATCGCTAAAGCTGTATTCGAGGACATTCCACCCCCCTATGTTGCAAGAGCGGGCGGATTCGCCGGACAGCCGGCGGTCCACCGGCTCAATGATCGGAAGCGCGTATTCTTGCCAGGTCGATTCGGCTCCCGCGTAAATCATAGTGGAAAACCGTGCCATTTTGAACATCGATTTATCGTTTTGCCCAATTCGTAGTCAGTTCCAAGGAGTTGGCCAGGCCCACTTTGGCCGACTTGAGGCAGAGGCAAGAGGGGCATAGCTAAGGATCATGACGGGCAAGGTTCATGTGATCGGCGGCGGCTTGGCCGGGAGCGAGGCGGCCTGGCAGATCGCGCAAGGCCACGTTCCGGTCATGCTGCATGAAATGCGCCCGACGCGCCGGACCGAGGCGCATCAGACAGGCGCGTTGGCCGAGCTGGTCTGCTCCAACTCCTTCCGCTCGGACGAATGGGAAACCAATGCCGTCGGCCTGCTGCACGAGGAGATGCGCCGCGCCGGCTCTCTGATCATGGCGGCGGCGGACGCGAACAAGCTGCCGGCGGGCGGCGCGCTCGCGGTCGACCGCGAAGGCTTTGCCGCGCAGGTCACAAGCGCGTTGGAGGACCATCCGCTGATCGAGATCTCGCGAGAGGAGATCGAGAGCGTGCCACCGGCCGCGTGGGACAGCGTGATCGTGGCGACCGGTCCCCTCACCTCGCCCGCGCTGGCCAGCGCGCTCCAGGCGCTGACGGGAGAGGCCGAGCTCGCCTTCTTCGACGCCATCGCGCCCATCGTGCATCACGAGACGATCGACATGTCGGTATGCTGGCGCCAGTCGCGCTACGACAAGGCCGGCCCTGGCGGCAGTGGCGCCGACTATATCAACTGCCCGCTCGACAAGGAGCAATATGACGGCTTCATCGCCGCGCTGCTCGCCGCCGAGAAGACCGCGTTCAAGGAGTTCGAAGGCACGCCCTATTTCGAGGGCTGCCTGCCGATCGAGGTGATGGCCGAGCGAGGGCCGGAGACGCTTGCGCTATGGGCCGATGAAGCCGGTCGGCCTCTCGAACCCGCATAAGCCCGGTGTGAAGCCCTACGCCGTGGTGCAGCTCCGCCAGGACAACGCGCTCGGCACGCTGTGGAACATGGTCGGCTTCCAGACCAAGCTGAAGCACGGCGAGCAGGTGCAGCGTGTTCCGCACCATTCCGGGGCTCGAACACGCCGAGTTCGCGCGGCTCGGCGGGCTGCATCGCAACACCTTTCTCAACAGCCCGAAATTACTCGACGCGACGCTCAGGCTGAAAGCCGATCCGCGGCTGCGCTTCGCCGGCCAGATCACCGGCGTCGAGGGCTATGTGGAATCGGCGGCGATCGGACTCATCGCCGGGCGCTTCGCCGCGTCGGAGCGGCTCGGGCGGAAACTTGCGCCGCCGCCGCCGACCACGGCGCTCGGCGCGCTGCTCAACCACATCACCGGCGGGCATCTCAGCGCGGATGGCGAAGGGGCGGCGCGGAGCTTCCAGCCGATGAACGTCAATTTCGGCTTGTTCCCCGAGATCGCCGCGCCGACGACGCCGCGCGGCAAGGGTCCGCGCAGCTCCAAGGGCTTCGAGCGGAAGCGCGCTCTCGCCGCGCGCGCTCTCGCCGATCTCGAGGTTTGGCTTGCGCGGAAAGAGCCAATCGCCGCCGAGTGAGCTTTATCCGGCGCGACCAATCAGCAGCCAGAACCGCAACAGCGAGATGTCGAAATCGGGCTCCTTATAGGTGCCGTTGAGATTGTCGATGACCATGGTGCCGTCGAGACCGCCGCTCGCACCCTTCAGCTCGATCGGCCGGTGATCCATCACCTTCGGCCAGCCGCGGCGATAGACCTCTTTCACCGCTTCGGACATGTCGAAGGTCACGGCAGTGCCATCGTTGAGGCTCGCCCTGAGTTGCGTGTCGGACAGCTCGAGCTTGACGGTGCCGAGCCCCTCGATGTCCACGCTCTCGGGTGCAATCGGCGCGGGCGTCGGCGCGCCCTGAAATACGATCGGGCCGACAACATAGGCGCCCTTCCCCGGAGTAAGCACGGCCGGCACATCCGAGTAATGGGTGAAGTGGACCGCGCCTGAGGAACTGCCGAGGTCGGGACGAAGCCCGAGCGCGATGAGCAGTTCGCGCGCGGTCTCTTCGGGCGTCTTGCCCGGTGCGAAGGGATCGTTGGGATGGCCCTCGAACCACGGCGCGAGCAGGCCGAGCGAATGATGCGTGTTGAGATACCATTCGATGGCGCGGGCGCGAGCCGCCTGCTCGCCGAGTGGGTTCTCCGCGGCGCCCTCCCCGCGCGGCACGATCTTGCCGTCGACCAGCAGGCCCTTGGCCGAGAGGATCGAGGCGAGCTCGGCCTTCTGGCTCAGCACTGAAAGACCGACGGCGCCGCCGGGACCGAACGCGGCCGCGAGCAGCAGCAAGGCGAACACGCCCGGCACCAGCCGGAGATCGAAGCGGGCGCCTTGCGCCAGGCGGAAGGCGGCGAGGATCAGCGCCCAGACGCCGACCAGCACCATCAGATAACGCTGCTCGGTGAGGCCGTAATCGGCGATACGCCGCCACACGGCGATGAACAGCAGCGCCACGGGGAGCGCGGCGAGCCACACCCAATAACGCCAGAACAGGCGAACCAGCGGCCCGCCGGTCTCGCGGCTTGGATAGCCGAGCAGCAGCGTCGCGACGCCCACCAGCAGATAGCCGACCACCATGGCGCCGAGCGTGCCCTTGGGCAGCTCCCAGGCGAGCGCGATCTTGGCGGCATAAGCGTAGAGGATGGCGGTGTAGACGAGGAGCAGTGGGACAGCCACGAATTTCACCAAAGCGGCCGCCGCGCGCATGGTGAAGTCCTGTTGCTCGCGCTCCGTGATCGGATCGATGAAGCTGCGCGGCGCGAAGGCGAGGAAGCTCACCGGCGCGACGAAACCGAGGCTCACCGTCCAGATATATTCATGCGCGAGCGGTAGGGTCAGCCCGAACAGCAGCTTCAGCGTCTCGTGTATCGCCGAGAGGCCGAGGCCGAGCAGGCCGGCGCCGGCGCCGGCAAGCAGCGCGCCAAGCCAGAGGCGATGATTGAACAGCCAGAAATTGTCGTTGGTCTCGCGGCGGCCGAGATGGCCGGCCAAGGTCAATCCCAGAGTGAGGCTCGCCAAGAGCAAGGCGGCGCTCAGCCAGATGGCGGTATCGAGCCAGAGCATGAGGCCGAGCACCGCCATGCCGAGCAGCGACAGCAGCGTGCGCGCCTGAAACGAGCGATGTTGGCTCTCCGCGTAAAAAACGACCGCGACCGCCCAGACGAAGGACGCGGCGAGCCAGGCCATGATCCGGAACTGGACGTCGCCGATCATGGCGCCGTGATAGAGCTTGTAGACTGTCAACAGCGCGGCGAGCCCGACGGCAAGCGGGAAGCGCGCGGTCGCGGCGCTGACATCGGGAAGCTGGCGCTGCCACCAGGATTTGATCGAGCGCTCGTCCATGTGTCGGCCTTTCTCGTCCCTATCCGCGCCAGCTTGCCATGCGCCAAAACCGGTAAAGCGGATTGATCGCGGCGATGTCGCGCAATGGATCGCGCCCCGCTTTCTCCAACGCCGCGAGATAGGGGTCAACCAGGCAGAGCGGCCGGAAGGCGGCGCGCGTACCCGCGTCGCGTTGCGAGAGATGGCGGCGCGCTTCAGCGAGCGCCAGCCTCGCCTTGCCGCGCAGCTCGGCCAGGACGGCATGCAGACCATCGCTGGTCTTGCCGGCGAGCACGGCTTCCGGCGAACTGCCATGACGCATGAGCGCGTCGGCCGGCAGATAGACGCGGCCGCTCGCGGCATGCACCGGCAGAGCCCGCATCAGCCCGGTGAGGCCATAGGCAAGCCCCGCTTGAGCGGCCGCACTCTCGAGCGAGGGCTCGCGCGACCCGAAACACTCCGCACCGAGAGCGAACAAACCGCCAGCCGTGGCCGAAAGATAAGCTTCGAGCGTATCCCAATCGGGCATGATCCTGGTGTCGACATCGAAGTTGCGGGCATCGAGCAGCGCCTCGATGCGGCCGGGCGATAGCTTACGGTCGTTGATGGTCGCGCCAAACGCATCGGCGACGGGATGACCCGTCGGCTCGCCCTTCGCCGCGCGCGCGACCGCCTCGCGCCACCATTGCAGGCGGATGGCGCCGAGCCCGGGCTCGCTCACCTGCTCGGCGATGCGGGCGAGCTCGACATTGAAGGCAATCAGCGCGAAGAGATCGGCTCGGGTATCGCGCGGCGCGAACAGAGCGGCGAGTGCGCGGTCGGGATCGCCTTCCCGCGCGATGCGTCTTACCGTGTCGCCCCGCTCGGCCTCATGCAAGGTCGGCTCGCCTCACCTTTTAGGATCAAGCGCGGGCCGCTGCCGGTCCCCTCCCCTTGGCGGACACGGGCGCTGGGCTCCACGCCTCGCGCCGTACGCCGAGGATCAATTGCAGCGGCGACGCGACGAAGATCGACGAATAGGCGCCGATGACGATGCCCCAGCACATCGCCAGCGCGAAGCCGAAGATCGTCTCGCCGCCGAAGAACAGGAACGGCAGCATGGCGAGGAAGGTCGTGACATGGGTCAGGACGGCGCGCGCCAGGGTCTCGTTGATCGACACGTCGAGCAGCTGCACCAGCGGCATCCGCTTGAATTTGCGCAAGTTTTCGCGGATCCGGTCGAAGATCACGACCTTGTCGTTGAGCGAGTAGCCGATGATGGTGAGGAGCGCGGCGATGCTCGAGACGTTGAACTCGAGCTGGAACAACGCATAGAGCCCGATCGTACCGGTCACGTCGTGGATCAGCGAAGCGATGGCCGCCACGGCGAACTGCCATTCGAAACGGAACCAGACATAGATGAGAATGCCGATCAGGGCGACGACCACGGCGATGGTGCCGCTGGCGATCAACTCGCCGGAGATGGTCGGTCCGACGATCTCGACGCGTCGATATTCGACGGTGTCGCCGAGCGCCGCCTTCACCTTGGCGATCGAAGCCTGCTGCTCCTGCTCGGTCGGCTGCGAGGCGATGCGAATAAGCACGGCGTCGGGCGCGCCGAATTCCTGGATCTGCACCTCGCCGAGGCCGAGCCCGCTGACCTTGCTGCGAATGTCGGCGAGGTCTGCGGGGCTGGTCTTGGTCTTCACCTCGATCAGCGTGCCGCCCTGGAAGTCGATGCCCATGTTGAGGCCGACGGTGGCGACCAGGATGAGCGGGGCGATGGTGAGGAACGCGGAGACGATCCAAGAGATCGTCCGCATTCCGACGAAATCGATGTTGGTGTCAGGCGGAATGAAATGGATGCCGCGGAACATGTGGCGTTTCCCTAAATCGGTATGAGCTGCGGCCGCGCCCAGCGCAGCCAATAAGACACCATCAGCCGCGTGACGGTCACGGCCGTGAACATCGAGGCGAGGATGCCGATGGTCAGCGTCACGGCGAAGCCGCGCACCGGGCCGGAACCCAGCCAGAACAGCACCAAGACCGCGATCAGCGTCGTCACGTTGGAGTCGATGATGGTGATGAGCGCGCGCGAATAGCCCGCATCGACCGCGGCATAAGGCGACTTGCCGGCGCGTATCTCCTCGCGGATGCGCTCGTTGATGAGCACGTTGGCGTCGACCGCGATGCCGATGGTGAGCACGATACCGGCGATGCCGGGCAGCGTCAGGGTGGCGCCGATCAGCGACAGCACGGCGAAGATCAGCGCGATGTTCACCACCAGCGCGATATTGGCGAACATGCCGAACAGGCCGTAGCCCGCGACCATGAAGAGCATGACGAGCAGCAGACCCATCGATCGCGGCCTTCTTGCCGGACTCGATCGAATCCGCGCCGAGACTCGCGCCCACTGTCCGCTCCTCGATGACGGTGAGCTTGGCGGGCAACGCGCCGGAGCGGAGCAGCACGGCGAGATCGTTGGCCCGCTGCACGGTGAAATTGCCGCTGATCTGACCGGTGCCGCCGAGGATCGGCTCGCGGATCACCGGCGCCGAGATCACCTTGTTGTCGAGGACGATGGCAAAGGGCAGGCCCACATTCTCCTGCGTCACCTTGCCGAAGCGCTTGGCGCCGGCGGCGTCGAAGCGGAAGGTGACGACGGGCTCGCCGGTGCGGCTGTCGAAGCCTGGCTGCGCATCGACCAGATTCTGGCCGCTGACCAGGACTTGCTCTTTCAACACATAGGGAATGGGCGGCGAGTCGGTGCTGTAAACCAGCTCGTCGCCGACCGGCACCTGCTTGGTGAGGGCGGCTTGCGCGGCGTCGACCGCCGGATCGACCAGCTTGAATTCGAGCTTGCCGGTCTCGCCGATCAGGGTTTTTAGGCGCTCCACGTCCTGGATGCCGGGAACCTGGACGAGAACGCGGTTGCGCCCCTCGCGCTGGATGCTGGGCTCGGTGGTGCCGAAGGCATCGACGCGGCGCCTGATGGTTTCGATCGAGGCCTGGATCGCCGAGGTCATGCGGTGCGCAAGGCCGGGATCGGTGATCGTGAGCGTGACTCGGTTGTCGTCGGCCTTAGTGACATCGAGGTCGTTGCCGGAGAAGCCCCCGAACACGTCGCCGCCGACCGGGGCGGCAAGCTTCTTCAGCGCGGTAAAGGCCTTGTCCATGTCGCCGGATTCGCGGATCGTCACCGAGACGGAGCGCTGGTCGAGGTTCTGCGCGAGGTCCGAATAGCCGATGCGGTCCTTGCGCAACGTCTCACGTACATCGCTGCGAATATTGTTGAGCCAGTCCTCGACCATCTCCTTCTCGTCGAGCTGATAGAGCAGATGGGCGCCGCCTTGCAGATCGAGGCCGAGATTGACTTGCTTATGCGGCAGCCAGGTTGGCATGCGCGCCATGGTCGCGGCGGGGAACAGATTGGGAAGCGCGTACAGGATCCCGGCGATGACGATGCCGAGGATCAGGATCACCTTCCATCTTTGAAAATGCAGCATTGCCGCTCTCGAAGCTCCGGGTCAGATCAGTCTTGGGGCGATTGGACTATGCGGAAACCATCACGAGGCGGCCTTTGCCTTCGCTGCCGGCGGGGTCGCCTCGCCCTTGCCGCGCACCTCGGAAACCGTTGAACGCACCACCTTGATCTTGACGCCGTCGGCGATCTCCACCTGCAGCTCGTTCTCGTCGACTTTGGCCACCTTGCCGATGATGCCGCCGGAGGTCACCACGGTGTCGCCGCGGCGAATGGAAGCGACCATGTCCCGATGCTCCTTCAGCCGCTTCTGCTGCGGCCGGATCATCAGGAAATACATGATGCCGATGATTAGCATGGTCGGGACGATCA
Source organism: uncultured Alphaproteobacteria bacterium (assembly GCA_963817175.1). Lineage (GTDB taxonomy): Bacteria > Pseudomonadota > Alphaproteobacteria > Rhizobiales > Methyloligellaceae > Methyloceanibacter. Next base: position 339,791 of record CAWFNK010000015.1, on the reverse strand, counting down.
GGCTATTCAGCATCTCGAAGACGCCGGGCCCCGGGGCGGCTTGAGCGTAGATCGAACCTGGCATTGCTCCTCACTCTGGCTTGGCTTAAGGATGGCCGCCCCTCGCCGGGTGACGTCCCTTTGTCGTCGCGCGACGGGCACTTAACCCTTCGAAGGTGGCGGGACTATAGCTGCCGCGCGCGCCTTTGCAACGGCCCGATATGAACTTTCAGGAACCCCTTTCCGGCCTTTTCGAGCGGATCGCCCGGGCCATCGAGCGGCTCGGTCCGCGCGAGCCCGACCGGCCCGATTTCGAGGCCGGCGACGCCTTTGTCTGGCAGGCCGAGCTGCAAGGCTTCCTGCCGGTCAAAACCGTCAACCGCGTGCCGCTCGCCCTGCTGAAGGGCATCGACGCCGCCCGCGACACGCTGCTCGCCAACACCACGCGGTTTGCGCGCGGGCTGCCCGCCAACAACGCGCTGCTTTGGGGCGCGCGCGGCATGGGCAAGAGCTCGCTGGTCAAGGCCGTGCATGGCGAGGTCAGAGGCCTCAAGCTGGTCGAGATCCATCGCGAGGACATTCAGTCGTTGCCGCATCTGCTCGCGCATCTGCGCGTGGCGCCCGACAAGCGCTTCATCCTGTTCTGCGACGACCTCTCCTTCGAGGCGCTCGACACTTCATACAAATCACTGAAGGCCGTGCTCGAAGGCGGCATCGAGGGCAGGCCCGCCAATGTGCTGTTCTACGCCACCTCGAACCGAAGGCATTTGATGCCGCGCGACATGGTCGACAACGAGCGCTCGACCGCGATCAATCCGGGTGAAGCCGTCGAGGAGAAGCTCTCGCTGTCAGATCGTTTCGGGCTGTGGATCGGCTTCCACAATTGCAGCCAGGACGACTATCTCGACATGGTGCGTGGCTACGCCGCCCATTACGGCTTGCGCATTGCGGACGACAGCTTGCGCCAAGAGGCGCTGGCCTGGGCCATCTCGCGCGGCAGCCGCTCAGGCCGCGTCGCCTGGCAATATATCCAGGACCTCGCCGGCAGGCTTGGCCAGCCGCTCTAGCTAGTCGGCGTTGGCCGCCTGGTCGCTCATGTATTTGGTCGGATCGACCGGACGCGAGCCCTTGCGCAGCTCGAAATGCACCTGCGGCTGGCTCACAGAGCCGGTGGCGCCCGCCTTGGCGATGGTCTGGCCGCGCGTGACCTTGTCGCCGCGCTTGACCAGGATCTCCTCGTTATTGGCGTAGGCCGACACCCAATTATTGGCATGGCGGATCAGCACCAGATTGCCGTAGCCCTTCAGCTCGTTGCCGGCATAGGCGACCACGCCGTTCTCGGCCGCCTTGACCGAGGTGCCTTGCGGGACGGCGAGGTCGACGCCGTCATTGTGGCCGCCGTCGGGGCGCGCGCCGAACTCGGCGATGACGCGGCCCTTCACCGGCCAGCGGAAGCTGTTGCCGGACATCGGCTCAGGCGTCGGCAGCTGGTCGTTGCTGCTCGCCACGCGCTGGCTTCCGGGGCCGGTGACCTCGGGCGAAGCGGCGATGTCGTTCGCCGCGCCGTCTTGCGTCTTGCCGGCGGACTTGGCCGGCTTGGCGTCGGCGCTATAGGTGTTGTCTTCCTCCTCGGCGAGCGAGGTGCCCGGCGCGGGGATGGTCATGGTCTTGACCTTGCGCACTTCCGGTGCCGTATCGACGGCGGGCTCGGCGAGCGGAGTGTCGTCGTTGCTGGCGACAGCGGGCTTGGCGCTCTTGCTCGGAACCACCAAGGTCTGACCGATGCGGAGATTATTCGGGTTGAGCTTGTTGCTCTGGATCAGCGCCTGCTCGCTGACGCCGAGCTTGTCGGCGATCGAGTGCGGGGTGTCGCCCTTCTGCACCTTGTAGGTCGATTGCCCCAACGCCGGAGCCGGATCGGCCTCGGCGAGTTGCTCGGGCGCCTTCGGCTGCTTGGCGCCCGGAATGATCAGCTGTTGGCCGATCGACAGGCGGCCGTCAGGCAGATTGTTCGCCGCCATGATCCGCTCGACCGGGACGCCGTAACGGCGCGAGAGCGTGGACAGCGTGTCGCCCTTCGCCACCTTGACGCGGGCGCCCGGAACATTGGCGCGCAGCACCGCCGGCTCGGGCCGCGGCGCGGCTTGCGCCGGATAATTGGCTTCAGCGGCGGCGACGCGGCCGCTCGGCGCCGGGCTATAGGCGGCAGGACGCGGCGAATAATCCGGCGGCGGCAGATTGGCGCGGGTGAGCCGCGATGAGCCCTCGCCCTGGCTATACACCGACTCTGCGGGAAGCACCGGCGGCAGCGCCGCGGTCGAGGCGAGATCGGCATTGCCGGCGTTCGAGGCCGTATCGTTGCCGGTGAGATTGAAGGAGGGAAAATCGAAGCGCGAGACGCCGGAGCTGCAGCCCGCCAGCGCCAAGCCAAGGCAAGCAGCCGCGACCGCCCCAAACGCGCCGCGGCCATAGCCAGACAGATACGCAGCCTGCCGCATCCCTCTCTCCGCCCCTCGCTACTTGTCCCGAGGAGTAAAGCGCGGATGCGGTTAAAAGGCTGTTAACCGTTGGGATCGCGCGAAAAGATTCGCCGCGCATTGGGTTTAGGCGGGTCATGGCTTGGTGGCGCGCGCGGATTTCGGCACCCGCGCGCCGACCCCGGCGCGGCCATGCACCAGCGGCACGAACCGCACCGGCAGCAGCTCCCTCTGGCTCAGCCCGGCTTCCGTCTTGTCGATGGCGACCAGCATCTGCGTGTCGCGCGTCTCGCCGAGCGGAATGATCATGCGGCCGCCGTCTTTCAGCTGCTCGATCAGCGCCTGCGGCGGCTCGGTCGCCGCCGCGGTGACGATGATGCGGTCGAACGGCGCCTGCGGCGGCCAGCCGAGCCAGCCATCGCCGATGATGGTGGTGACATTGGTGATGCCGAGCTTGGCGAAGCGCCGCTCCGCCGCCTTCTGCAATTCGCGCCAGCGCTCGACCGTGTAGACGCGGCGGCAGAGATAGGACAGCACCGCCGCCTGATAGCCCGAGCCGGTGCCGATCTCCAGCACCTTGTGCCGCTCGTCGAGCTCGAGCCGCTCCGTCATGAAGGCGACCACGTAAGGCTGCGAGATGGTCTGGCCGCAATCGATCGGCAGCGCGATGTCCTGATAGGCGTGGTCGGCGAACGCCTCGTCGACGAACAGCTCGCGCGGCACGCGCTCGATCGCCCGCAGCACGGCGTTGTCGCGGATGCCGCGACGCCTGAGCTGCATGATCAGCCCGATCTGGTCTTGGGCGGATGCCATGGCCTAATTCCACCTCCTGACGAGGCGGTTTTGCAGAGTATCCGACGATTCTGGCGCGCTGTCGTGAAGTTCAGCGTTTACTGCGGCGGGGCGATCCTGGTCAGGCCGCCCATATAGGGCTTCAGCGCCTCGGGAATGCGGATGGTGCCGTCAGCCTCCTGGTAGTTCTCCAGCACGGCGATCAGCGCGCGGCCCACGGCGACGCCGGAGCCGTTCAGCGTATGCACGAAGCGCGTGTCCTTGGCGCCTTTCGGCTTGTAGCGCGCGTTCATGCGGCGGGCCTGGAAGTCGCCGGTGTTGGAGCAGGAGCTGATCTCGCGATAGGCGCCCTGCCCCGGCAGCCACACCTCGATGTCGTAGGTCTTGTTGGCGGCGAAGCCCATGTCGCCGGTCGAGAGCACGACGGTGCGGAAGGGAAGATCGAGTCGTTTCAACACGGTCTCGGCGCATTCTGTCATGCGCTCATGCTCTTCGGCCGATTGCTCGGGCGTGGTGATGGAGACCAGCTCGACCTTGGAGAATTGATGCTGGCGGATCATGCCGCGCGTGTCCTTTCCGGCCGCGCCCGCCTCGGCGCGGAAGCACGGCGTCCAGGCGGTTACGCGCATCGGGTAGCTTCGCCTCGTCGATGATGTCCTCGCGCACGAGATTGGTCAGCGGCACTTCGGCGGTCGGGATGAGCCAGACGCCTCTGCTTTGTAGCGAGCTCCGCGCGCACGCTCGACAATTGAGATCCAGTCGGTCGCGACGTCTCGACTCCCTTAATTGGCGAGCCGGTCCTCGTCGTCACGACTGCTGATGTACGATCTGATAGTTCCCTTGGCGTGCGCTCGAGCTTTGCAAATTCGGCTCGACTCGCTTGCTCACAGATTCGATGCGTGAGAGCGCTACAAACTGATCGTCCTCAAACTTCGGCAGTTGCGCGGTGCCGAACATGGTGTCGTCGCGCACGAGCAGCGGCGGGTTGATCTCGGTGTAGCCGTGCTCGCTCGTGTGCAGATCGAGCATGAACTGGGCGAGCGCGCGTTCGAGCCGCGCCAGCGCGCCTTTCAGCACGACGAAGCGGGCGCCGGAGAGCTTCGCCGCCGTCTCGAAATCCATCAGCCCGAGCGCTTCGCCGAGCTCGAAATGCTGCTTCGGCTGGAAGTCGAATTTCTTCGGCGTGCCGACTTTGCGCAGCTCGACATTGGCGTCGGCGTCGGTGCCCGACCGGCACATCGGCGGCGGGATTGTTGGGAATGGTGGCGAGCAGGTCTTGGTAGGTCTTCTCGATCTCGCGCTCGTTGGCCTCGCCCTCCTGGATCGCGGTCTTGAGGCGCTGCGACTTCCTCCTTCAGGCGCTTCGGCGCGGGCCGCATCCTTGGCGGCCTTGGCCTGGCCGATCTCCTTCGAGGTGGCGTTGCGGCGCGCCTGCGCCTCCTGCAATTTCTGAATCGTCGCGCGGCGTTCCTCGTCCAGGCTCAGAATTCGATTCAAGGTCGCGGTGGGGATCGTCGAAGCCGCGATCGGTCAGCCCCTTGAGAAAGGCGTCCGGATTGTCGCGGATCCATTTGATGTCGAGCACTGGCTTGGTCCTTAGGCGACTCGAAGGCTTCGTATACGGCGCTGTCCGCATCCTTGTCATGGCCGCGCTCGCTGCGGATTGTGCCGCCGAGACGCAATGAGCTCCGATCTCGTCATCCCGGCGAAAGCCGGGATCCAGGGGCAACGCGGCATCGGAGCATGCGGCTCTGGATACCGGCTTTCGCCGGTATGACGGAGTTTGTTGCGGCGCTCGAACCAGACATGCGTTCTCCTTGCCGCGACGCGAGCATGCGTCCGGAGTATGAGGGGGGATGGCGCGCCGAGAAGCGCAAAATCCTTATGGCTCGTGCCTTGCGGCACGCGGCGCCTCGCGGCGCGCCAATGCGCTCATGCAGCGCAGCAAGCGCACGCGCATCTTGCGGACGTTTCCGGCATCGGGCCCCGCTTTCGCTCGAGGGTCGGAAACGACTTCCGCCTCGATACATCAGCCAGCTCCTGGCAGGGACTCCTAGTGGTCCCGGGGGGAGCCCCGATGCCGCCCGAGTGCCTTGTTGCGCAAGGCCCGCAGGCGCCGCACCTCGTCCCGCTTATCGCAACGCCTCGCGAGAGCGCCCCTTAGAAGGACGAGGTGGGTGCAGGATAAGCGAGGTTTGGGAGGCGGGGATTAGTTGGTGGATAGCGTCGCCGCTGCTCATACCTCCCGCTCGCGGAGGTCCGGCGTCGCTCTTGCGACGCTGGGGTGGGGCTTTTCGCGCTCAAGTAGCGAAGCGGTAGCGCTTAGAAGTGTCTCGCCCACCCGGCGCGCGAAGTCGCGCGCACCGTCCTCGTCACGGTGAGGCGATGGAGCTCGTTGCACCGCTCAGCAGCCAACAGGCTCTGGATCCGGCTTTCGCCGGTATGACGGATTTTGGTTTGATCCGGAGAACTAGCCGGCTCAGGACTCGCGCAGAGTCACGATCGCCAGCCGGCCGTCGGTGCGCCAGGGATCGCCGCCGCCGTTCCGCCCCGTAAGGCGGGAGTGGAAACCGTCCTTCCATTCGACCGACTGCGTCATGCCCGCCTGCCGCAACTCGCTCGCGAGGCGGTCGCGCTCGGCATCGACGTCCGGCGCGATGTGATGGGTGACCTGCCCCGTGGTGTGGCTTAAGCCCACCTTGGCGTCGAACGTCGCGGCGCCGAACCAGCCATGCCGCCCTTCATAGAGCTGGTCCCATTGCCAGAAGCGGACATGGTGGCGCTTGCCCGGTCCCCCCGGCATGGGTTGCTCGAAGGCCAGATCCTGCTTGCGGCCGAACAGGAACAGGTTGCTCACGGGCGCATCGTCGTCCGGGCGGCGCAGCACGGTGTCGGCGGCGATGCGCGCGCTGCTGGCAAGCGTGATCGGATCGGCCGGAAACCAGCCGGCGGCGGTCATGGCGCGCACCACGTCCTCCTCGCTGCCGACCAGCGCGATATTGATCGGATCGCCCGGATGGCCGTCCCCGGTCTGGGTGAGGCGCGCGGTTTGCGCGAAGAACGGATGACGGCGGTAGTGGCGCACCCATAGCGTCGGCACGATCAGATAAGCGGCCACCGCCCAGGCCAGTGCGACCAGCAACAGTGTTTTGGTGTCGAGCAGGTCCGGCAATTGTCGCCCTTATGCCGGTTTGCCGGCGGGCTTGGGCGCGGCAGCCGTCGCGGCGCGCTTCTTCTTCTCGGCGAATCTCACCGCGTAGATCGACAGCTCGTAAAGCAGGATGGTCGGGATCGCGAGCGATATCTGGCTGATCGGATCGGGCGGGGTGAGCACCGCGGCCACCACGAACACGCCGAGAATGGCGTGGCGGCGATAGCGCCGCAACCCTTCCGAGGTGACGAAGCCCGCGCGCGCCAGCAGCGTCAGCAGCACGGGAAGCTGGAAGCAAATGCCGAAGCCGAGGATCAGCGCCATGATCAGCGAGAGATATTCGCTCACCTTGGCGGTCAGATGGATCTGCACCTGCGCGTCGCCGGTCTGCTGCATGGACAAAAAGAATTTCATGGCGAGCGGCATGGCCACGAAATAGACGAGCGCCGCGCCGAGCAGGAACAGGAGCGGCGTGGCGATGAGGTATGGCAGAAACGCCTGGCGCTCGTTGCGATAGAGCCCCGGCGCGACGAACATGTAGATCTGCGAGGCGATCACCGGGAAGGCGATGAAGATGGCGCCGAAGATGGCGAGCTTGACTTGCGTGAAGAAGAATTCCTGCGGCGCGGTGTAGATCATGTCGATCGGCGCGTCGGAGCCGACCGCGAGCCGGTAGGGCCAGAGCAGGAGATTGTAGATCGGCTTGGCGAACCAGAAGCAGACGAGAAAGGCGAGGAACACCGCGAGCAGCGACCACATCAGGCGGCGCCTGAGCTCGAGCAGATGCTCCATCAGCGGGGCCTTGCTCGCCTCGATGTCGTCATGCGTCATGCGGCGGCTCCGTTGGCGTCTTGCCCCGTTTGGCGCTTCCGCTCTTCGGCTTGGTCGAGGTCGCGCGCTTGCGCGCCGGCTTCGGCTTGGTCCCTGTCTCGGTCACGGCTGGCGCTGTCAATGCGGCCGGAGCGGGCGGTGTCACGGGCGCAGGCGCAGCCACAGCCGGCGCGGCTTGCGTCGGCGCGTTCGCAGGGTCTGCCGGCGGCGTATCGAGCTTCGGCAGCATCACCGGCCGGTCGAGCGAAGCGGTCTCGGCGCGCACGGCCTCCATCGCCTGCTTCACCTCGGCGATTTCGGTCTCGCGCATCGCCTCGTTGAACTGGCGCTGAAAGTCGGAAGCCGCGCGGCGGAGCTTGCCGGCGTAATGGCCGAACGTGCCCATCAGCTTCGGCAGCTCCCTAGGCCCGACCACGACGATCGCGACCACGACAATGACGAGAAGCTCCGACCAACCGATGTCGAACATATTTGCCGCTTCAGGGCGAGGATCCGCGCGGCGGCCTCATGCCACCGGCGAAGCGTCCGCTACTGCTATTGCTAGCCCGACTTCCGGCTGCGCGGGGCCTTCGAGGCGGTCTTGGTGGTCGTCCGGGCAGGCTTCTCGACCTTGTGCTCGAGCACCTTGGCTTCCGGCTTGACCGGCTCCTCGGGTTCCTCGCCGCCTTCGGCCATTTCCTTCTTGAAGCTCTTGATGCCCTTGGCAAGATCGCCCATCAGCCCCGAGATCTTGCCCGCGCCGAACAGGAGCACGAACACCAGGAGGACCAGAAGCCAGTGCCACCCGCTGCCTAAACCCATGAAATCTCTCCGTGTCTCCAGCGAGCCTACCGGCGCGCACTATGGCAGCAAAGGGCTCCTGGTCGCAAGCCGCCCTTAGGCGTGTGCGACGGCCGGCCGCTCGCCGTTATCAGCCTCGAAAATCAGCACCGCGCCGGTATCGATGCCGACGCCGATCTCGGTTCCTTGCACCGGCACGTCGCTTTCGCGCACGCGGGCGAGGATCGGCGCGTCGAGCCCCTGCACGGCGAGCTCGACCAGGGCCACGTCGCCGAGGAACCGGGTATCGAGCACGCGCGCCGGCGTGCCCTGCCCGGCGGCCAGCAGCCGCACGCCGCCTTGCCGCACACAGACGATTGCCGCGCTGCCGTCGGCGAGGCCGTTGGCGGCAAAGCGGCCGATCGGCGTCGAAGCGCTGCCGCTCTCGATGCGCGATTTGATCTCGTTCAGATCCGAGAAGGTGCGCGCCGCGAGGATGTCCTTCGGCGCGCGATAGAGATCGAGCGCCTTGCCGGCCTGCACCACCCGGCCCTTGCGCAGCAGCGCCACGCGGTCGCCCATGCGCATCGCCTCCTCGGCGTCGTGGGTGACGACGATCGAGGTGGCGCGGGTCTCGTGCAGGATGGCAAGCGTCTCCTCGCGCATCTTTTGGCGCAAGCGCGGGTCGAGGCCGGAGAACGGCTCGTCCATCAGGAGCACGCTCGGCCGCGGGGCGATGGCCCTGGCGAGCGCCACGCGCTGCTGCTCGCCGCCCGAGAGGATATGCGGATATTCGCCTGCGTAATGGCTAAGCCCCACGCGCTCCAATGCGGCGAAGGCCTCGGCCTTGGCTTCGCTGCGCGTCAGCGACTTCAGGCCGAAAGCGACATTGTCGAGAATGGTGAGATGCGGGAACAGCGCGAAGTCCTGGAACATCAGCCCGACCCCGCGCCGCTCCGGCGGCACGAAGCGGTCTGGGCCGGCAACCTCTTGGCCGTCGATCAGCACGCGGCCCGATGAGGGGCGCTCGACGCCGGCGGCGATCCTGAGCAGGGTCGACTTGCCGCAGCCAGACGGCCCGAGCAGGCAGAGAACCTCCGACGGCGCGATGTCGAGGCTGACATGGTCGAGCGCGAGGTTGTCGCCGTAACGCCGCGACACCTCCTGGAAGCTGAGGCTGGCGGCGAAGGTGACGGCGGCCTTGCCGCGGCCCATGCCGCGATCGCCACTGCCGCGCCGGTTGGCGGGCCCGCGCGCTTTGAGGAACTCAAGCATCGCAAGAGGTCTAAGCACTCGGCGCGAGGACCGCAACCACCAGAAAGGATCAGGTGGGCTCGTCCCGCCCCTCGTCCTCGTCCTCGCCCTCGCCGAGCGGCTCGTCCTCGAGCGGGTCCTCGTCGTCGCGCAGATCCGGCGCGTCGTCGGGATTGGGCATGGAGAAGCCGGGCGGCAGGTTGGAATCGAGCAGGCCCGCGCCTTTCAGCTCGTTCAAGCCGGGCAGATCCTGGATCGAGTCGAAGCCGAAATGGGTGAGGAACTCCGCCGTCGTGCCGTAGGTGACGGGGCGGCCGGGCGCGCGGCGGCGTCCGCGCAATTTGATCCAGCCCGTCTCCAGCAACACGTCGATCGTGCCTTTCGACGTGCTCACGCCTCTGATCTCCTCGATCTCCGCGCGGGTGACCGGCTGGTGATAGGCGATGATGGCGAGGGTCTCCAGCGCCGCGCGCGACAGCCGCCGCTGCTCGACCGCATGCTTCTCCAGCAGGAAGGACAGATCGTCGGCGGTGCGGAACGCCCATTTGCCGGCGACGCGCACCAGATTGACGCCGCGGCTGGCATAGGAGCTTTGCAGCTCCTCGAGCAGCGCGCGCATGTCCTCGCCCTCGACGAAATGCCGCGCCAGCGCCGCCTCGTCGAGCGGCGCGTCGGCGGCGAACAGCAACGCCTCGACGATGCGCAATTTCTCGCGCCGGTCGGTCGATTGCAGCGCGATCACATTGGAGGGGAGCGGCAAGGGCAGGCGCGCAACCGATCTCTCGCGCTCCGTCTCGTCTTCCGGCATATCTTCCGGCATTGCCTCTACCCTACTCAATTGCTTCGCTGTCATCCCTGGCCCCGTTGTTGTTGGCTTTAGTGGATCATGCTCATGCGGCGCGCTCGCGGCGGCGGACAAAAAGCGGCGCGAAAGACTTCGCCTGGCGGATCTCCAGCGCGCCCTCGCGCGTCATCTCCAAGGTCGCGGTGAAGCTCGAGGCGAGCGCGGTCTTGCGCATCTCCGGCTCGACCAGGAACTCGGCGATCAGCGCGTCGAGCGGCGCCCAATCGATATTCATGCCGAGCAGCCGCTCGAGCTCGTCGCGCGCCTCCTTCAGCGACCACACGCTGCGCGGCTTGAGCTGCATGCTGCGCACCGCCGTGCGCGCGCGCTGCTGCGAATAGGCCTTGAGCAAGTCGTAGACATTGGCGTCGTAAACGCTCTGCCGCGTGATGCGGAGCGGCTCGGGCAGGCCGCGGCCGAACACGTCGCGGCCGAGGCGCTTCCGCGTCATCAGCTGCGCCGAGACCTCGCGCATCGCATGCAGACGCTTCAGCCTGAAGGCGAGCAGCGCGGCAAGCTCGGCGCCGGACGGCTCCCCCTCCTCAGACGGCTCGGCCGGCAGCAGGAGCTTCGATTTGAGGAAGGCAAGCCACGCCGCCATGACGAGATAGTCGGCGGCGATCTCGAGCCTGAGACGCCGCGCCTCGGAGATGAAGTCGAGATATTGCTGGGCAAGCGCCAACACCGAGATCTTGGCGAGATCGACCTTCTGCGTGCGGGCGAGCGCGAGCAAAAGGTCGAGCGGACCCTCGAAGCCCTCGACATCGACGACGAGCTGGTCGCCCGCATCGGCGTCGAGCAGAGTTTCCTCCTCGCCCCAACCGGAGAGCTCTTCCTGCCCTTGCGGCTCGTCTTCGGAGATCGGCGTCTCGGTCTCGGTCATGCCTGCACCGTGGGATCGGCCCCGAGAGCAGCCACCTGGGTGCCTGCGGCCTCTGTGACAAGAGCCATTGCCTCAGCGACATCAAAGGCTTGCGGCGCGTGCAAACAGCCACGGGCATGGGCGAAGCGCTCGGCGGCAACGCCTTCGAGCGGCGGCACGGCGCCGGCGACCTCGACCATTTCGGCAAGGTTGCCGCCGCAATGCAGCGCCACGTCGCAGCCCGCCTCGATCACGCCGCGGGCGCGTTCGGAAAAGGGGCCGCCAAGGGCCTTCATGCCAAGATCGTCGCTCATCACCAAGCCGGTCAGTCCGAGCCGATTTCGAATCACTTCGCCCATTATAACGGGGGAGATGCTTGCCGGTCGCCGGTCGTCATAGATCGGCAGAAGCACATGCGCGGTCATGGCCAGCGGCGCATCGCGGAGCGCCCGGAAGGGGCGGAAATCGATGGCATCGAGATCGGCCTCGGCGACATCGATGCGGGGCAGCGCCAGATGGCTGTCGGCCTTGGCCCGGCCGTGGCCGGGCACATGCTTGATCACCGGCAGCACGCCGCCGGCAAGGCAGCCGTCCATCACCGCGCGGCCAAGCGCGATCACCACCCCGGGATCGGTCGAGAAGGCGCGGTCGCCGATGATCTCATGCGCGCCCTTCTCCGGCACGTCGAGCACCGGCGTGCAATCGACATTGATGTCGAGCGCGTAAAGCTCCTGCGCGATCAGCCGCGCGCCGGCAAACGCTGCCTGCTTTCCCAGCTCGGGATCGATCTCATACAGCCGTCCATAGCAGCGCGCGGGCGGCATCGCGCGCCAATGCGGCGGACGCAAGCGCTGCACGCGCCCGCCTTCCTGGTCGATCAGCACGAGCACCTCGTCGCTCTCGACCGCGTCCTTGAAGGAGGCGATCAGCGCCTTGATCTGCTCAGGCGTCTGACAATTGCGCGCAAAGAGGATGAGCCCGCAGGGACGCGTCTCGGCAAAGAAGCGCCGCTCCGCGTCATTGAGCGAGAGGCCCGCACATCCCGAGATGAAAGCTTTGAAATCCACGACGCGGGTTAACGTGCGCCCCGGCTCACGGTCAAGGCCGGAAAGCGCGCGTTCCCTTTATTGCGCCATCACCAGGCAATCAGGCAGGCCTTGCGACTTCAACTGGCCGCAGAGCTTGGTGGCGGAGGTCTTGTCGGCGATCGGGCCGATGCGAAGCCGGTACCAGGTGCCCTTCGAGCCGAGATCGGCCTTCTGCACCATCGGCCGATAATTGGCGAGCAGCGATGGGTATTTCTGCTGCATATCGGCGAAGCTCGCCAGCGCGTCGGTCTGGTTCTTCTTCGAGCCGACCTGCACCACATATTTGGTCGGGCCGGCGGCGGCTGCCGGGGTCGCGGCAGCGGTCTGCGTGGGTTTGGCAGCGGGCTTGGGCGCTGGCCGGCGCTGGCGGCGGAGCCTGCAACGAGGCAACCTCTTGCGGCTCGGCCGCGACAGGCGCGGGCGGCGGTGCCGCGGCGGCCATTTGCGGCGCTTCGGGCGCCGCGGCGGGAGCCTCTGGAGCGGGCGCGGCCGCGGCCTCGGCTGGAGCTTCGGCCATCGAGCCGTCGGGACGCACGACCATGGTCTTCACCTTGCGCGGGCCGCCGTCAGGCATGGAATCGTCGGCAGAGGCAACGGCAACCGGCTCGGCGCCGACGGCTTGCGTGGTCGCCGTGCCGAGATCGGTGGTGGCGACCGGCGCCGGCATGCCGGGGGTCTCGGCCGAAGGCGGCAGCGCGGGCACCGCGACATTCTCTTGCCGCGGCACGAGGCGCTCGGACTCGGGCTCGTCGCCGTTCTGGAGCCGATCGTAGATCAGCTTGTTTTTGTGGGGAAATTCCTTGCCACCGGGCTCATCGGGAAGCTCTTTCACCGGCCGGCTGTCGGCCGTGACCAGAGGCGGCGTCTCGCTGCCGAGGCCGCCGCCGCTCTGCTTATAGGCGAAGGCCAAGGCCCCGCCGAGAGCGATGGCGCCAAGCAGCGCGCTGCCCACCATGAAGGCGCTCCGGCCCTTGAACGTCATGCCGGACTTGGCGCGGGCGCCGGGCGCCGGAAGCGCCTGACCTTCATCGAGGAAATCGGCATCGAGCCGCTCGCCTTCGTAGAAATCCTGCGCGGGCCGGCGGGGCTCGGTCCCACCGAGGGCAATTTGCGGCGGCTGATCGTAGATCGCGTCGAACGCTTGCAGCTGCCGGCGCGGATCGCTTTGCGGCACCTGGCCGTAATCCTGAGCGGGCTCGTGGTGGAAGGAGTCGAAACCGTGATCGGCCTGCGCGTCCTGGCCGTAGCCTCCCATGCTGTCGGGAGCGATCTGCTCCTGATGGAAGCCCTGCCCGCCCTGGAAACTCGAATCGGGGAAGCTCGCGTCGAAGCCCTGAGGCTCGGGGAAGCTTGCATCGGCGAAACTCGGCTTGGCGAAATTCTGGCCGAAGCTCTGATCGGCGAAGCTCTGATCGAAGCTCGAACTCGGGGAAGCTGGCGTCGGCCGCGGGCGCCGGCTCCGGGAAGCTGGCATCGGCGAAATTCTGATTGCCGTAGGGCTGGCCCTGGAAGCCTTGCGCGCCGTTATAGCTCGACGCGGGATAGCCTTGCGCGCCCGGATGCTCGGGGCTCTGGAAGTTCTGCGGGCGAACCGGCTGATTGGCCGGGCGATAGGCTTGGGTGGCGAAATCGGCTTGCTGGCTCGGCGCGGCCGGCTGGTACGTCTGATAAGCCGGAGCCGGTTGAGCTTGCGCGTTCTGGTAGCTCGGCGCGGCGCCTGGAGCCGGGCTCTGATAGCTCGGCGCGGCGGCCGGCTGGGAACTCGGATAGCTGAGCGGCGATGGCGCTTGCGGGCTCGGATAGCTCAGGCCTGAGGCGGCTTGCTGGCTTGGCTGGCTGGGTGGCGGTGCGTAGGGCGCGTAAGCAGGCTGGGGCTGCGGAGGCTGGGGACGGAGCTCCGGCCCGCGGGTTACCGGCGTATAGGTCGGCATCTGTGCAAATACTGGGCTGCCGCCTCCGAAAATCGGGCGCTGCCCGCCAGCCGGTTGACCCGGCCTTCCCGCTCCATGAGCCATTAAGCTTACCTCGCTCGCTTGAGCATTGAGCGCGTTGTTGCCCCAAGTCTGGAGGCTCGGAGCATTGCCCGCGCTGTTGAAACTGGATTGCGATTCAGGATTGGAGCCCGACTGGCTGAAGAAGTGCTGGGCGGCATCGAGCGGATGGCCAAAGACCTCATTTCCCCGTGCGGTCCGGCCTGAGCCGGGCCCTTCCCCGTCATCTGCTGCAGACATGATATTTCCCTCGAACCATCCCCCTGCCCCGGATTGGCTCAGTGCAACTCGTGCATGGCGTGAACGCCGAGGATCCCCAAACCCGACGCCAGGACGCGCTTCGTCGCGGCCACCAGCGCCACACGAGAACGCGTTAACTCTCGGTCACTCTCGTAAATAAATCGTAATTGTGGCAAGTCTTTGCCTCGGTTCCAGAGGCCGTGAAAGTCGCCAGCAAGATCATAAAGATAGAAGCCGATGCGATGCGGCTCATGGGCGATCGCGGCGGCTTCGACCAGGCGCGGGAACTGGGCGATGCGGCGGATGAGGTTAATCTCCGCCTCGTCGGTCAACCGACCTAGATCGCTCACGGCCAAAGTCCCCTCCTCGAGATCGAGATCCGGGAAGGTTTCCCGAACGTTACGCAGTACGGAACTGGCCCGTGCATGGGCGTACTGAACGTAGAAGACCGGGTTGTCCCGCGTCTGCTCGGTGACCTTGGCGAAGTCGAAATCGAGCGGCGCGTCGTTCTTCCGGTAGAGCATCATGAAACGAACCGGGCCAGCGCCCACCTCGTCCACGACGTCCCTGAGCGTGACGAACGTCCCGGCACGTTTGGACATCTTGACAGGCTCGCCAGCCCTAAACAAGCGAACAAGCTGACAAATCTTGATGTCCAGCGTGGCCTCGCCGCCGGTCAGCGCGGCGACCGCCGCCTTCATGCGCCTGACATGGCCGCTGTGATCGGCGCCAAACACATCGATCATGCTCTTGAAGCCGCGTCTGAACTTGTCGCGGTGATAGGCGATGTCGCCGGCGAAATAGGCGTAAGAGCCGTCGGACTTGACCAGCGGCCGGTCGATGTCGTCGCCGAATTCGGTGGAGCGGAACAGGAGCTGCTCGCGGTCTTCCCAATCCTCGTCGACCTTGCCCTTGGGCGGCGGCAGACGGCCTTTATAGATCAGCCCCTTCGCCTTGAGGTCGTTGATGGTCTCGGCGACCTCGTCGCGCGGGCCTTCGCTCAGCGAGCGCTCGGAGAAGAATACGTCGTGGCGAATGCCGAGCTGAGCCAGATCGTCCTGGATCATGACCAGCATCGCAGCGAGCGCGGTGGCCCGCACGATCGGGAGCCATCGCTCTTCCGGCATGGCGAGAAGCTCCTTGCCGTGCTGATCGGCAAGCTTCTGCCCGACCGGCTTCAGATAGTCGCCGGGATAGAGTCCTTCGGGGATCGCGCCGATCTCCTCGCCGAGCGCTTCGCGGTAGCGGAGATATGCCGAGCGGGCGAGCGCATCGACCTGCGCGCCCGCGTCGTTGACATAATATTCGCGCGTGACGGCGAAGCCGGCGAAAGCGAGCAGATTGGCGAGCGCGTCGCCGAACACGGCGCCGCGGCAATGGCCGACATGCATCGGCCCGGTCGGATTGGCAGAGACATATTCGACGTTCACGGCCTCACCCTTGCCGATGGCGCTCTTGCCATACGTGGCGCCCTGCTCCAGCACCATGCGCAGCACGCTCGGCCAGAAGGCAGAGCTCAATGTCAGATTGATGAAGCCTGGCCCGGCGATCTCGACTTTGTCGATATGCGGGTCGGACGCGAGCAGCGGGACGATGCGCTCGGCAAGCGCGCGGGGCGGCTTCCCGGCGGCCTTGGCGAGCACCATGGCGGCGTTGGTGGCGAGGTCGCCGTGGCTAAAGTCCTTCGGCGGCTCGAGCGTGATGCCGTCGATGCTCGCCGCGTGCGGCACCACGCCGTCATGCTTGAGCTGCTGGACGGCGGCGAGCACCCGGCCGTGAAACCCTGCAAAAACGTCCATCGAAACTCCGAGGAAGTCGCTTTTCAGCGCATGATCTTATCGGAAAACCGGTTCCCACTTTTCGGATCAGGCTCGGCGCGACTAACGCAAATCGGGGGTGGCGTCAAACAAGCGCCGATGCTCGGCGAGCGCATAGCGGTCGGTCATGCCGGCGATGAAGTCGCAGATATAGCGGGCATAGGCTTGCGTGCCGCGCGGCGGCGCCGCGCCGCGCCACTCTGGCGGCAGCGCCTCGGGATCGTCGCTGTAGCGGCCGAACAGATCGCGCAGGACGCTTGCCGCGCCGTCCATGATGCGGGCGATGCGGGGATGCCGGTAGACTTTGGTGGCGAGAAAGCCGCGAAGCCGATCGAGGTCAGCCTGCATGGTCGCGGAGAAGGCAACCATGGGGGCGTGCGCGTGACGCACGTCGCTGGCGCTTCGCGGCGCGAGCGTGGCGAGCCGCCGCTCGCTTTCGGCGACGGCGTCCTCGATCATGGCGGTGATCAGGCGGCGGATGGACTCGTAGAGAAGCCGCGTGCCGTCGATGCCGGGATAGGCCGCGCGCACCTCGCCGAGCGCGCGCGCGGCGATCGGCACCTCGGCGAGCTCGGCGAAACTGAACTGCCCGGCGCGGAAGCCGTCGTCGATGTCGTGATTGTTGTAGGCGATGTCGTCGGCAAGCGCGGCGGCTTGCGCCTCGACCGAGGCAAAGCTGGCAAGCTCGAGATCCTGCTTGGCGCAATAGGCCAGGATCGAGTCCGGCACGGGCTTCGCGGCCTCGCCGTGACGCGCCGCGTGAGGCCCGGTGAGCGGACCGTTATGCTTGACCAGGCCTTCGAGCGTCTCCCAGGTGAGGTTGAGTCCGTCGAAGCGCGCATATTTCTTTTCGAGCTCGGTGACCACGCGCAGCGATTGCGCGTTGTGGTCGAAGCCGCCGGCGCCCTCCATGGCGGCGTCGAGCGCGCGCTCGCCGGCATGGCCGAACGGCGGATGGCCGAGATCGTGCGCGAGCGCCAAGCGCCTCGGTGAGGTCCTCGTTGACCCGTAGGGTGCGGGCGAGCGCGCGGGCGATCTGCGCGACCTCGAGGCTATGCGTCAGCCGCGAGCGGTAATGATCGCCCTCGTGATAGATAAAGACCTGCGTCTTGTAGTTCAGCCGCCGGAAGGCGCTGGCATGCAGGATGCGGTCGCGATCGCGCGCATAGGGCGAGCGCGTGTCGGAGGGCGGCTCCTCGATCAGCCGCCCCCGGCTGGTCAGCGGCTCGACGGCAAACGGCGCAAAGGCGCGGCCCTTCTGGTCATGGTCGATTGACAAGCGGCTCAGCCATCCTATGTTTCAGGCAGGATTTGGCTACACCCAAGATGACCGAAGCGTCCACCATCACCATCAGCCCGCGCGCCGTGCGCCGCATCAACGAGCTGGCCAAGGCCGAAGCCGCGCCGACGCTGTTCCGCGTCAGCGTCGAGGGCGGCGGCTGCTCGGGCTTCCAATACCGCTTCGACCTGGTGACGGAGACGGCGCCCGACGATGTTCTGGTCGAGCGTGACGGCGCCCGGGTGGTGGTCGATCCCGTGTCGCTCGGCTTCGTCGCCGGCTCCGAGCTCGATTTCGTCGACGATCTGATCGGCGCCCAGTTCAAGCTCATCAACCCCAACGTCACCGCGTCGTGCGGCTGCGGCACCAGCTTCTCGGTCTGACCGTCGTTTCCTTGCTCGGAGTTTCACTCTGTCATGGCCGGGCTTGTCCCGGCCATCCACGTCTTTAGCGTCATCAGTCGAAAAAACTCGTGGATGCCCGGCACAAGGCCGGGCATGACGGAAGCCTTGGGTTGAGGTAGTGCTGCGAACTCCATGAAGATCGCCACCTGGAACATCAACGGCATCAAGGCGCGGATCGAGGCGGCCACCACCTGGCTCAAATCCGCCTCGCCCGACATCGCCTGCCTGCAAGAGATCAAATGCGTCGACGAGGCCTTCCCCAGCTTCGAGTTCGAGGCGATCGGCTATAACGTCGCGGTGCACGGGCAGAAGGGCTTCAACGGCGTGGCGCTGCTGTCCAAGCTCCCCTTCGATGAGGTCACGCCCAGGCTCGCCGGTGATCCAGACGACGTGCAGGCGCGCTATCTCGAAGCGGTGATCTCGGTGCCGTCAGGCGCGCTTCGCCTCATCAACATCTATTTGCCGAACGGCAATCCGTTCGGCACCGAGAAATATGTCTACAAGCTCGCCTGGATGACGCGGCTGAAGGAGCGCATCAAGACGCTGCTCAAGAACGAGGAGACGCTGGTCATCGCCGGCGACTTCAACGTCATCCCGGCGCCGGAGGACGTCTACAATCCGAGCGCCTGGATGAACGACGCGCTGTTCGCGCCACAGACGCGCGCGCATTTCCAGGGCCTCGTCAATCTGGGGCTGACGGACGCGTTCCGCGCCTGCCACGACGAGCCGCATCGCTACACGTTCTGGGACTATCAGGCGGGAGCCTTCCAGAAGAACCAAGGCTTGCGCATCGACCATCTGCTGCTGTCGCCGCAAGCGGCCGACCGGCTACAGAGTTGCGAGATCGATGCCAGCCCGAGGAGCTGGGAGAAGCCCTCGGACCACGTGCCGATCTTTATCGAGCTGGCGGTCTAGCGATTGAGCGCGCCCGGCTCGGCGCCGGTCGCGCCGAAGCCGACGGACATGCCGATCGGGGCCGGCGGCGGCGCGCCTGGCTTGCTCAAGGGTGCCGTATCGGCCGCTGCCGAGGCCGTTGGAGCGGCGGCCTTGGCCCCTTCGCCGGAAGCCGGCACCACCATCACCTCCGCCGGTTTCGCCTTGGCGGGAGGCGTGACGGAGGCCGCCTGCATGCCGCCCAACTCGGGCAGCATGGCCTCGGCGTCCTTGCGGGTCACGTTGTCGGACTTGCCGAACGCCTCGCGATAGAGATCGCCGATCCATTGCGGCTCCTTGCCGCTCGCGATCGCGTTCTCATGCGCAAGGATGATCAAAGCCAGCCCCCTCGCCTGCCGCTGGCGGACGTCTTGCCCGCGCCACAGGATCTCGCCGAGCGTCGCTTGCGAGGCCGCGTGCTGCTTCTTGGCGGCGGTGGCGAGCCAGTTGACGGCGAGGCCGACATTCTTCTCGACGCCGTCGCCGTTCATGTAGAGACGCGCCAGCCGGTATTGCGCCTCGGCGTTGCCGAAATAGCTCGCGGCGTGGCGGAACAGGTCGACGGCGTAAGCCGGATTCGGCGACAGCGGCATGGCGGAAATGCCGTCGACGTAATATTGGCCGAGCGCGACGAACGCCTCCGCCGCGTATTTGGCGATCGGGCTCGACGGGCTGATATCGGCCTGCTGGTCGGCGATCTGCTGGAAATAGACGAAGGCCTTGGCGTCGTCCTTGGCTACGCCGTCGCGCCCGCTGGCGTAGATGCGCGCAAGCTTGAGCTGGGCGCCGAGCACGCCGCGCTTGGCGGCATATTCGAGCGCCGGCAGCGAGGCCGCTGCCTCACCCGATTTGAGCGAGCTGTTTCCTTGCCGGTAGGCTTCGGTCGCCGAAGGAAAGGGCGGCGGATCGTCACCGCCGGCCTCGACCGGGCCGAGCCCCAGCACCATCAGAGCTCCCAGCGCTCCCAGCGCCAGCCTGTTACACATCAGCATAGCACGCCACTTCCACGCCAGCGCCGGGATGGGTCACGGCACCGGTCCGCGCCGGCCCCACCTCGTTTGCATATTTCCACAGATAGCCACTCTTGAAGGAGGTGGGCCGCGCCTTCCACGTCTTGGCCCGCTTGGCGAGCTCGGCAGCGTCGAGCTCGACATCGAGCGTGCCCTTCTCCGCGTCGATCGCAATCATGTCGCCATCGCGCAACAGCCCGATCGGTCCGCCGAGCGCGGCCTCAGGGCCGACATGGCCGACGCAGAAACCGCGCGTGGCACCGGAGAAGCGCCCGTCGGTGATGAGCGCGACCTTGTTGCCCATGCCCTGGCCGTACAGCGCCGCGGTGGTCGACAGCATCTCGCGCATGCCGGGACCGCCTTTGGGACCCTCGTAGCGGATGACGATCACGTCGCCTTCCTTGTAGTCCTTGGCGCTCACGGCCGCGAAAGCGTCTTCCTCGCAGTCGAAGCAGCGAGCCGGTCCGCGGAATTTCAGCCGCTCCATGCCGGCAACCTTGACGATGGCGCCGTCAGGCGCGAGCGAGCCCCTCAAGCCCACCACGCCGCCGGTCGGCGACAGCGGCTTGTCGGCCGGGCGCACCACGTCTTGATCGGGGTTCCACTGCACCTTGGCGAGATTGTCCTTCATGCTCCGCCCGGTGACGGTCAGGCACTCGCCATGCAGATAGCCGTGATCGAGGAGGGTCTTGAGCAGGAGCGGCACGCCGCCAACCTCGAACAAGTCCTTGGCGACATAGCGGCCAGACGGTTTCAAATCCGCGATATAAGGTGTCCGTTTCAAGATTTCGGCGACGGCGAACAGGTCGAAGTCGATGCCGCATTCATGCGCGATGGCCGGCAGGTGCAGCGCCGCATTGGTCGAGCCGCCGGTGGCGGCGACGATTGCCGCCGCATTCTCCAGCGACTTCCTGGTGACGATGTCGCGCGGGCGAATGTTCAGAGCGAGCAGGTCCATGACCTTCTCGCCGGCCGCCATGCAGAAACGGTCCCTGATCTCGTAAGGCGCGGGCGCGCCGGCCGAATACGGCAGAGCGAGGCCGATGGCCTCCGACACGCATGCCATCGTGTTGGCGGTGAATTGCGCGCCGCAGGCTCCCGCCGAGGGACAGGCCACCTGCTCGAGCTCCTCGAGATCCTCGCTCGACATCTTGCCGACCGAGAATTGTCCGACGGCCTCGAACAGGTCCTGCACGGTGACGGGACGGCCCTTGAACGAGCCGGGCAGGATCGAGCCGCCATAGATGAAGATCGACGGCACGTTGAGGCGGCACATCGCCATCATCATGCCCGGAAGCGACTTGTCGCAGCCGGCCATGCCGATCAGCGCGTCATAGCAATGCCCGCGCATGGTGAGCTCGACGGAATCGGCGATGACCTCGCGCGAGGGCAGCGAGGACTTCATGCCCTCGTGGCCCATGGCAATGCCGTCAGTGACGGTGATGGTGCAGAACTCGCGGGGCGTGCCGTTGGCGGCGATCACCCCCTCCTTCGCCGCTTGCGCCTGGCGCATCAGCGAGATGTTGCAGGGGGCGGCCTCGTTCCAGCAGGTGGCGACGCCGACAAAGGGCTGGTGGATCTGCTCGCGCGACAGACCCATCGCGTAATAATAGGAGCGATGCGGGGCGCGGGAGGGCCCCTCGGTCACATGCCGGCTCGGCAAGCGTGATTTATCGAACGTCTTCGCGTCCATCTGCTAACGCCCGGCTGAGGTGCGAAGGGGAATATATGTGGCTTCTGCCACCGCTCCCCAATGGTCGGCCGTAACTTTCTCCCGGCTCGTCCCCCATGGTGAGCCTCGGAAAGTCTTAGGGCCGTCGCTCCTCTTACAAACCGTGATGTGTCAAAGTTTTATGGCGCAAA
Source organism: uncultured Alphaproteobacteria bacterium (assembly GCA_963817175.1). Taxonomy (GTDB): domain Bacteria; phylum Pseudomonadota; class Alphaproteobacteria; order Rhizobiales; family Methyloligellaceae; genus Methyloceanibacter. Next base: position 318,217 of record CAWFNK010000015.1, on the reverse strand, counting down.
CGAGGCACAAATGCCGCATATAGTTGCAAATTAGCGACAGTTGCCGGGATTCTGGTTAAAGCTGGAGCGGGGGCACTTTCCCGTGAGATTGGGCGCGGCAAATTCGCCGGAGCGAGGCCGCCGATCTTGTGTCATAAAAGCGTCAACGCGGGGAGCGCCGTCGCGGCATCGAAGCCGCGCGCTGGCACGCCACCATTGGCGACTTAGAAACAGGAGGGTGGTTTGCCGGATCGCGACGCTGGGGCTCCGCGCGCGGGACCGCGCCTTTGGCAGATGTCCGGCCGGGCGCGTGGCATCGCAGCGCTTTGCCTGGTTTGGGCGGCGAGCTGGCTGCTCCTGCTGCTGCCCGACCTTCTGCTCTATTGGAGCGGCTATCCGGTCCAGGCTGCGGTCAGATTCAAGGCGATCCTCTTCACCGCGGTGGTGGCCCTGCTCATCAGCACGGCGAAATCGCGCCGCTTCCGCATCGGCGCAATCGCCTTCCTGGCGATCAACCAACTCATCTGGACCGGTTACGTCGTCTATTTCGGGCAGCCCTTGAGCCCCGAGCATCTCCTGCTCGTGCGATACGAGGTGGCCGACACCTTCCTGGGTGTGGTCGACGGCTGGCGCTCCTTGCTGCCATGGGGCCTCGCGCTGCTGGCCGGCGCGGCGGGGCTATTCGCCTTGCAATGGCCCGAGGGGGGACTAGCCCGATGGCGATGGCGGATCTCGGGCTTGACCTTCGTGGTGCTTGCCATTGCTGGGATGGTGTCGTGGGTAGCGCACCCGCGAATCGATGCCGCCTTTCCCGGCAAGCACACCGCCTCGATCTACGGTCCGCTGCAGGCGACGATCGGCGCCGGGCGCATGGGCCTCGCCCAAGTGGCCGCGAACAGTTTGAACATTCACGGGCAAACCCAACAGCAGGTGCCGCTTGACGCCGAGCCGGTGACCGTCGTCGTCGTCATGGGCGAAAGCATCAACGCCGCGCGATTGTCCGTGTTCGGCTTCAAGGCCGACACCACGCCTCGCATCGCCAAGTGGCGCGCGGCACCGCCCGAGGGCTTCACCTTCATCCCGCAGATCGGCTTTTCCGGCGGTCTCGACACCTATGCCAGCGTGCCGGGCTTCCTGCGCGCCGCCTATTGGCCGATCCAGGCCCAGCAATTCGGGGTCAATCTGTTCGAGCTCGCGCATCAACAGGGCTTCAAGAGCTGGTATCTGTCGGCGCAGACTTTGAACTTCCTCGAAGCCGCAGGCGGCGCGCCGCACGCCGAGCGGGTCGCGACGGTCGCCAATGACGACGATCTCGTCACCTTGGCGAAGGAGGTTCCCGCCGCGTCCGGCAACAGCTTCATCTTCGTGCATCAGCGGGTGAACCACACCCCCTATATGAACAATTGCGCGTCGGGCCCTGACGGCGTGCACATCTTCGACACGACAACGGGCTCGACCGACGACGGACGGCGCGCCGCTTACGACAACGGCCTGCGCTGCTGGGATTACGACGTGACCGCGCTGGTGCAGCCGTTCCTCAAGCGAAGCGGCGCCGTGCATATCTTCATCACCGCCGACCACAGCGAGTTGATGGCCGAAGACGGACGCTGGGGGCACGGCTTCACCGATCTTCGCGTCGCCATGGTGCCGATGATGCTGTTGACCAACCGGCCGCAGTCGAAGGTGGCGACGCTGTTCAAGTCGTTGTCGCCGCCGACGAGCTACCGCCTGGCGCAGACCGTCGCGCTTGGCTTCGGCGTGCGGCTGGAAACGGCCGACATCCCGCCCAATCGATTCTATCTCAGCGGCACCATGCCGTTCGGTCTCGCCGGCTTCATGGAGGTCGACCAACTGAAGTCGGGGAGCTATCGCGTGCAGGCTTATGCGCGCAACGGCCAGCTCTTGAGCAGCAACACGGCAAGCTTGCCGGAAGCCGCGGCCGCGAACGCGATCTATGTGACCGACACGGAGCACGACTACCCACCGCCATTGCTGCTCGCGCCTCCACAGGAGTTTGGGCATGAGTAACAGGCTGCCGTCCGGGCGCGGAGCCCTGGTGGGCGCCCCGGGCCGGCCGCATCTGCCTGACCCCGCGACCAGCGGGCCCTATCGGCCCTTCGCCAGCGATCCCGGCTGGAGCGAGGCCTGGTGGTGGCTCTGGCTGCCGGTGCTTGGCGCAGGCCTCGTGTTCTCGCCGGCTTCCTCGCCCCACGCCTCTACGCCGATTGGATCATCCCGGAAGGCTATGGCGTGCTAGAGTTCGGCCAGTTCATCATCATGATAGCCGCGTTCGTGATCGCCGTGCGGCTGCTGTTCGATCCGTTCGTGCGCGCGCGGCCCTTCGTCTTCGCCGTGACGTTCCTCGCCGCGCTCTCAAGCCTCTATGTCGCCGGCGAGGAGATGAGCTGGGGCCAGCATTTCTTCCATTGGAACACGCCGGACTATTGGGTGGGCGTCAATGTGGACGACGAGACCAACCTGCATAAGACCCACGACATCTTCGACAAGATCCCGCGCGTGACGCTCGAGCTCGGCGTGTTGATCGGCGGGTTGCTGATCCCGCTTGCGGCCAAGTTCAAGCCGCATTTGCGCGCGATGCGTTTCTCTCTGTTCTTTCCGCCGGCCTCGCTGGTTCCCATTGCGCTCTGCGCCCTAAGCTTCAAGCTGCTCGACGAGATTCGCGCGAAGGAGAAGTTCCAAGCGTTCGAGCGGCCGAGCGAAGGCATCGAGTTCTACCTCTACCTGTTCATCCTCGCTTTTCTGATCGTGTTCAGCCGCCGCATCGGCGAGCTCAAGGCCGATCAGGGGGGCGCGAGCGGAAAAGATTGATCACGCATGGCAACCGCGCAGCTCCCCCTCCCCGATCCGAAAATACCGCATGGTCCGTACCGTCCGTTCGCCTGCGATCCCGGTTGGAGCGAGGCGTGGTGGTGGCTCGGCATCCCGCTATTCGTGGCCGTCTTCACGGTTGGCAGCTTCTGGCTCGACCCCCAATGGTACGACCGCGTCGTGCTTCCCGAGGGCTACGGGCTTCTGGAGATCTCGCACTTCATCATTCCGCTGATCGGTCTGCTCATCACCGTGCGGCTGCTGTTCGATCCCTTCGTCAGGGCGCGGCCTTTCGTGTTCGCCGTGTCGATCCTTGGCGCGTTGAGCTGTCTCTATATCGCCGGCGAAGAGATGAGCTGGGGGCAGCATTTCTTCCACTGGAACACGCCCGAATATTGGGCCGAGGTGAACCGGCAGGAGGAGACCAACCTGCACAACACCTATGCCATCTTCGAGAAGACGCCGCGCTCGATCCTCGAACTCAGCATCGCTATCGGCGGGCTCGGCGTGCCGCTTGCCGCCATCTTCTATCCGTGGCTGCGGGCCTGCCGCGCCTCGCTGTTCCTGCCGGCGAATGCGCTGGTGCCGCTGGCGATCGGGGCGATGGCCTTCAAGCTGGTCGACAGGCTGCAGCAAGGCCACCACATCACCACGCTGCTCGACCGGCCGAGCGAGACGATCGAGACCTATCTCTATGTCTTCATCGTCGCTTATCTCGGGGTCTTCGCGCGGCGCATCAGGGAGCTCGAAGCCGACGCCCGCGCGGCGGCACGGCGCCCGGCTTGAGAGACCAGCGTCTCGGCCTGCTTATTTCGCGCTGACGGACTCCGCTCTTGGCGGCACGGCCAACACCTTGTCGATGCGCCGCCCGTCCAAATCGACGACCTCGAAGCGCCAGCCTTCATAGTCGAAATGCTCGCCGACCACGGGCAGATGACCGAGGCAAGCAAGCACGAAGCCGGCCATCGTATGGAAACCGCCCTCCGCCGGTGGAATCCCCAGCCGATCGAACGCATCCTGCGCCGACATCATGCCATCGACGAGGAAGGAACCGTCCTCCCGTTCGACCGCTTCAGCCGCTTCACCCACCACATCCGGCAAATTGCCGGCAATCGCCTCGAGCAGGTCGGTCTGGGTGACGATACCCTCCAGGCTTCCATATTCGTCGACGATCATCGCCAAACGGACCGGCGCCTTCTTGAACTGCTCCAGAACCTTGAAGATCGTCATCGCCTCATGCACCACCAGCGGCTCGCGAATGACCGCCAGCGGATCCAGAGGCTGCCCGTCGAGGACCTGATCGAGCAGGTTCCTCTTCAGCACCATGCCGAGAGGCTCATCGATGCTGCCCCTGCCCACCAAGAGCTGCCCGTGGGGGCATTCTCGAATCCGGCGAATTGTCTCCGCGCGATCGTCATCCATGTCGATCCAGTCGACATCCACGCGGGGAGTCATGATGTCGCTGATGTGGCGGTCACCGATATTGAGAACCCGCTCGACCAATTCCTGCTGCGCCTCATGCAATAGGCCGCCTTCCTGACTCGCCAAGACCAGCAGCTTCAGCTCTTCCGGGGAGTGCAAGGATTCCTCGCCCGTTCCCGGACGCAATCCGCACAGCCGCAACAGGAGATTGCCTAAGCCATTGAGCGCGACGATCGCCGGCCAGAGCAGCACGCGGAACAGACCGAGCGGACGCACGATCCGCAGTGCCGTGCCTTCGCTGCGCTGGAGAGCGAGGCTTTTCGGTGCGAGCTCGCCAAGCACGATGTGCAGCGCGGTGATGATGGTGAAAGCGATCGCAACGGCGATCGCATGCGAGCCGGTGGTGGCGAGCCACCCCGGCAGCATCGACAGCCAAGGCTCGATCAGATGCGCGAGCGCCGGCTCACCGATCCAGCCTAGCGCCAACGACGAAATCGTGATGCCAAGTTGCGTGGCGGCGAGATTGGCGTCGAGATTGTCGACGGCCCGCTGAAGGGCTTGCGCGTTGCGCCGTCCGGCGGCGACGAGCTGAGCCACGCGGCTGCGGCGAACCGCGACCAAGGAAAATTCGGCGGCGACAAAGAAACCGTTTGCGGCCACCAGCACCAGAACGAGCAGAACTCCGACGAGGTCCGCCCAACTGCCATCGCCCGTAGGCATGATCTCCTCTCAAGATTGCCGATGAAGGGATTTGCATAGCATAAGCGGGCGCGCGGATGTCGCAAATCGCGGCTTCGCGGCGGCCCGCAACCGGCGCCGCTTGCTTGCAGCCATGATCGAGAGCGGGTTAGAGCGCGGCTTCGAGGCGTTTCAGCGCCTGCTCGAGCTTGGCGGCGACGGCTTCCGCCTCGCTCCTCCGCTCGCGCTGCTCCTCGACCACATGCTCCGGCGCGCGGCTGACGAATTTCTCGTTGCCGAGCTTGGCGTCGATCTGCCTGATCTCGGAGCCGACCTTGTCGATCTCGCGCTTCAGCCGCTTCTGCTCGGCATCGATATCGATGATGCCGGCAAGCGGCAGCGCGAGCACGGCCTCGTCGAGCACGATCTGCACCGCGCCATGCGGGGACGCGCCGAACTCGATTTTCTCAAGCCGCGCGAGGCGCAGCAGCGTCTCCTCGTGGCGGGCGACGCGGGCGCGCGTGTCGTCGGAGGCGCCCGAGATGACAAGCGGCACCTTGGCGCCGGCCGGCACGTTCATCTCGGAACGCACCGAGCGCACCTCCGAGATGAATTTGATCAGCCAGCCGATCTCGGCGTCGGCTTGCGCATTCTCCAGTCCGCGATGCTCCGGCCAGGGCGCGAGCATCAACAGGCTCGCGCGGCCAGCATCGGGAGCGCGCTTGACCCACAGCTCCTCGGTGACGAAGGGCATGAAGGGATGCAGCAGCTTGAGCGCCTGATCGAGCACGTAAGCGGCCATGGCGCGGGTCTCGGCCGCGGCCTCCTGGTCGGCGCCGGCAAGGATCGGCTTGATCAGCTCGAGATACCAATCGCAATAGATGTGCCAGATGAAATGGTAGATCGCGCCGGCGGCCTCGTTGAAGCGGAAGCCCTGCAACGCTCCGGTGACGGCCGCGAGCGTGCGCTCGCTCTCGCCGGCGATCCAGCGATTGAGCGTGACCTTGGCGGCGGCCGGATCGAAGTCGGTCTGCGGCACGCAATTGTTGATCTCGGCGAAGCGTGCGGCGTTCCACAGCTTGGTCGCGAAATTGCGATAGCCCTCGACGCGGGAGGAGCTGAGCTTGATGTCGCGTCCTTGCGCGGCCATGGCGGCCAGCGTGAAGCGGAGCGCGTCCGCGCCGTAATTGTCGATCAGGTCGAGGGGATCGATCACGTTCCCCTTCGACTTCGACATTTTCTGGCCCTTCTCGTCGCGGACCAGCGCATGGATATAGACGTCGCGGAACGGCACCTCGTCCATCACGTGCAGGCCCATCATCATCATCCGTGCGATCCAGAAGAAGATGATGTCGAAGCCGGTGACGAGAACGTCGGTCGGGTAATAGCGGGCGAGCTCCGGCGTCTTGTCGGGCCAGCCGAGCGTCGAGAACGGCCAGAGCGCGGAGGAGAACCAGGTGTCGAGCACGTCCTCGTCGCGCTCGAGCGAGACCTGCTTGCCGTAATGCTCCTTGGCTTGCACGCTCGCGCCCGCCTCGTCCTCGGCGACGAAGATCGTGCCGTCAGGGCCGTACCAGGCGGGGATCTGATGGCCCCACCAGAGCTGGCGCGAGATGCACCAAGGCTGGATGTTCTCCATCCAATGGAAGTAGGTGGTCTCCCAGTTCTTCGGCACGAAATTGGTGCGGCCGCGCTTGACCGCCTCGATCGCCGGCTTGGCCAAGGTCGCGGCGTCGACATACCACTGGTCGGTGAGGCGCGGCTCGATCACGGCATTGGAGCGGTCGCCATGCGGCACGGTATGGAGATGCTGCTCGATCTTCTCCATCAGTCCCATCGCCTCGAGCTGATGCACGATCATCTTGCGCGCGGCGAAGCGGAACACGCCGTTGAACTCGAGGATCATCGCCCGGAGCTCCGGGCTCGGCTCGATGCCTTGGGTGAAGTCCGGATTGGGATCGAGCAACAGCTTCCCTTCCGGGCTCAGCACATTGATCATCGGCAGGCCGTGCCGCTTGCCCACCTCGAAATCGTTGAAGTCGTGCGCAGGGGTGATCTTCACCGCGCCGGAGCCTTTCTCGGGGTCCGAATATTCGTCGGCGATAATCGGGATGCGGCGGCCGACCAGCGGCAGGATCACGTGCTTGCCGACGAGATGCTTGTAGCGCTCGTCGTCGGGATGCACGGCGACCGCCGTGTCGCCGAGCATGGTCTCGGGCCGCGTGGTGGCGACGACGATGAACTCGCCCGGCCTCCCCTCGATCGGATAGCGCAGATGCCAGAGATGACCCTTGGTCTCGATCTGCTCGACCTCGAGGTCGGAAATGGCGGTCAGCAGCTCGGGGTCCCAATTGACCAGGCGCTTGTCCTTGTAGATGAGGCCGGCGCGATAGAGATCGACGAACACCTTGCGCACCGCGCGCGACAGGCCCTCGTCCATGGTGAATCTGAGCCGCGACCAATCGCAGGAGCAGCCGAGCCGCTTGAGCTGGCCGACGATGGTGTTGCCCGACTCCTCCTTCCACTGCCAGACGCGCTTGATGAAAGCCTCGCGGCCCATGGCACGGCGGTTCGGCTCCTGCCGCTCCATCAATTGGCGCTCGACCACCATCTGGGTGGCGATGCCGGCGTGATCGGTGCCGGGCTGCCACAGCACGTCGCGCCCGCGCATGCGCTCGAAGCGCACCAGCACGTCCTGGAGCGTGTTGTTGAGCGCATGCCCCATATGCAGCGAGCCCGTCACGTTCGGCGGCGGGATGACGATGGCGAAGGGCTTGGCGCGCGCGCGGTCCGGCGCCCCGGCGGCGAAGGCGTTCGCCTCCTCCCAGGCGCCATAGACGGCGTCTTCGATCTTTTGCGGCTGATAGGTCTTGTCGAGCATGGACGCGGAGGGATGGTGCGGCGCGAAAAGGTCGCGCGCGCGTCCTACGCTGTTGCCTTCTCGGCTGTCAACCTAGAGAGCGCCTTCAGTCCCGCTGGAAACGAGCGGGATTGCTCCTGAGCTCGTCCTGGAGGGCCGAGGTGAGCACCCGGGCCATGTTCTCGTCGAGCCATTGGCGAAGCATCGGACGCAGCATGTCCTTGACGCTGTCCTCCAAGGTCTGCGACGAGCCTGAAGCAGCGGCATAGTCGTGATGCCCATTGGTCCGCGGGGCCTCGAACTCGGCGTCGCGCTCGACGGCCGCGGCGAAAGACGGCGCCTCGGCCTCCCAAGCGGGAGCCAGGTCCGGCTCGCTTTCGACCGCTTCCACGATCACGATCTCGTCGACGATCACTTCGGCCTCGAAATCGGTGAGCGTCAGCTCGGGCTCAGGCGCAAGTTCCGGCTCCGGCTCAGGCTCAGCGGCGGCAAGCGCCGGAGGCTCAGGCGCGGTTACCGGCTCGGGCGTGGGCTCGGGCTGGAACGCCGGCGTGGCGGTGAATTCCGAGAATGAGGTGGGAAGCTGTCCCGCCCGCAAGGCGGCAATGGCCCGCTCGAGCGCGGAAGCCGCTTCATCGCTCGCCGACATCGGCGGCGGCGGCGCGGCCGGCGCTACTGGCTCTGGCGCGGCGGCGGCTTGCACTTGCGGCGTTGCCGGCGCCGGTTGAAAGACTTCCGCCGGAGGCGCCTCAACCGGAACCGCCTCGGCCGCGATCTCCTCGGCTGGTGCTGGCTCCTCGGCGACCAGCTCGACCATCTCAACGATTTCCGCCACCATGGGCTCCTCGACGGGCTCGAGCCCGCCAAGCTCGGCAGTCAGATCGAGGATGTCTTCCTCTTCCTCCATCATCGCCTCGACCGGCGCCTGCTCCGGTTCGCCCGCATTGGCGGAACTGCCGCTCAGCACGCGGGCGATGTCGTTGATGATCTGATCGTCAGCCTCCCCTTCGACGGCCTCAAGACCTTCCTCGTCCTGATGGCTCTGAGGCGCCGCAGCGGCGGCTGGCTTCCGAGTTGGATTCTGTTCGTCGTCAGAAATGATCCGACGAATGGACGCGAGAATCTCCTCCATCGTCGGCTCCGGAGCTCGCTCCGTGCTGGTCATGACTTGATCCCTTACCGCCATATGAACCCCCGCATCGACCGGCGGTCAAAACACCTGGGTCGCTCTTGAGTACGTAACTTTAACACACCGTTAACAACCAAGTCTTCGATTTGGTGGCGCAACCTTAACGTTCCTTAACGTTGGTTAACGCGCAAAGCCGCTGTTTTGTTTCATTCATCTGGCGCCGGCGGCGGCGGCGGACGCAGGCCCATCCATTTGTTCTTGACGATGTCATAGTGCTCGATCGGATCGTAGTAAGGCACTGGCAGACCAAGCGTTTGCGCGTCCATCCGGCCGATCGCAGCGTAGAGCGAATATTCGGCGACAATACGGTCGCGCAGCGCGGTCACGAGGCCGATCTGCGAGTTCAACAGTTCCCTCTGCGCATCGAGTACGTCGAGCGTGGTGCGCTGGCCCACTTTCTCCTCCTCGCGCGTGCCGGTCAAAGCGATCTTATTGGCGGAAACGGCCGCCTGGGCGGAGGTGATCGCGGGACCCGAGGATTGCAGGATGCCCCAATTGGCGATCACGTCGGCATGGACCCTGAGGCGCGCGTCCTCGACCTCTTTCTTGAGTTGGTTGTTGGTCTCCTTGGCTTGGCGCACCCGGGCCGAGACGCCGCCGCCCTGATAGAGCGGCACGTTCAGGCGCCCCAAAACCGTGGTGGTGTCCTCCTTTTCAAGCGACGGATCGCCGGCCACGTCGGGGCTATTCAGAAAGCCGCCCCGCTCCTGATATTGCGCTTCGAGCGTGACCACGGGCAGCAGCTCGCCCATGATCTGCTGGACGGCATAGAGCGAGGCCTCCTCGGTATAGACCGCGGCGAGGATCGAACGGGTTCTCGCCATCGCCGAGCGTCATGGCTTCGTTAATGTCCGACGGCAGCAGATGGCGGATCGAGGGGGGCGTGACGAGATTGCCGGGCGGATGGCCGATGATCTGCTCGTAAGCCGCGCGGCTGGTTTTGAGATTGGCTTGGGCCGCGGCGAGCGTCGCCAGCGACTCAGCGCGCCGCGCCTCGGCCTGCGCCACGTCGGTACGCGTCACCTCGCCGACATCAAAGCGGTCCTTGGTCGCCTTGAGTTGCTCGGTCAGCACGGTGACGTCGTTCTCGCGCAGGCGAACGACGGCCGTGTCGCGCACAACATTGACGTAAGCGGTCGCCGCATCGAGCAGGACCGTCTGCTCGACGGTGCGAAGCGCCTCACGCGCCGCCTGCACCTGCGACTTCGCCTGCCGGATAGCATTGAGGTTCTGAAAGCCCTCGAATAGCGGCTGGGTGAGTTGCACTGACCAACCGCGGGGGTGGCTGGTCCCCGCTGGGAATGCACCGGCCCTGATGGCCGCCACTTCGTCGGCCGTCTAACGTTCTACCGGGTACTGTCTCTTCTCGGGACCGAGAAATCGTTGTCTGTGTGCTGGAAGGCCGTGTCGCCGCTCGCCGAGATGAACGGGCGTAAGCCCGACTTCGCGAGCGCGACCTGCTCGTCGGTCGCCCGCAGCCTTGCCCGCTCGGCATTCAGCACGGGATTGATCAGATAGGCGTCGGCCAAAGCTTGTTCGATCGTCTCGGCGCTAGCCGGACGGCCAAAGACTGTGACGACGAGGAACGCAATTACCAAAACAGCCCCGCCACTCAGCCGCCATGATGTTGCGCACGACCAAAGGTCGTGCCGGCTCACGACGCCTCGCACTGGACTTCTCCGCAGTTGGTGAAGCCCCCCGGCCCCCATTGCGGTCAAACCTTAGAGCAGCATAGTCGGGCTGCGATACCCACGAATAGTGCTTTGCGGTGGATCGGGGAAAATGCCCAAGCCACTGTGGGATCAGGGCAACAGTGCCAAAAGGCCGCGGATGGCGGAATTCCTAGAAACTAAAGCAGGGCTCGGGCGTCAAAGCCCGGCAGCGGCCTGGCGCCGGCATCGAAATGCGGCAGTCCGCTCGCCTCGCCCTCGACTTTGACGAACAGAGAGGCCTTGCCTTGGCTTGCCTGATTCGCGTTCGCCGCGAGAACGACGGCGAGCCTGCCGCCGTCTTTCAACTGGTCGAGAAGCCCTCGCGGCAGGTCGGGCACGCTGCCGTTCAAGAGAATGACATCGTAAGGGGCGCCTTGGCGATGGCCTTGCGGAAGCGGGCCTTCGACGATCTCCGCATTGGCGATGCCGAGCTCGCGCAAATTGTTGCGCGCCGCCTCGGCCAGCTCGGGCTCGGGCTCGAGCCCGGTCACGACGCGGCCGAGGCTCGCCAGCACCGCGGTGGAATAGCCCGTGGCGCAGCCGATATCCAGCACGCTGTCGTCCGGCTGGACGGCGGCAAGCTGAACCAGCCGCGCCAGCACCATCGGCGCCAGCAGGAAGCGCGCCGGCGCGCCATCGATTGCCGGGAAAACCTCGATCGTCTCATCCATATAGGCCAGCCCCGACAGCTTGCGCGGCACGAAGCGCTCACGCGGCAGCGCGCGCATGGCCGCCAGCAGGCGGGGCTCGGTGACCTCGTTGGGACGGAGCTGCGACTCCACCATGGCGAGCCGCTGAGCTTCGAAGCTTGTCATCCTCGCTCCCCTGTGGAACCGACAAAACGGGCTCCACATTAACTAAGGCCCGTGTGTCCTTTATCACCCGCCGCGAGAGAGCTGATAGCATGCCCCTCGCCAAGGCGCTTCATCGCGTATTGACACAATAGGGGGACAATCACTTAGTTAGGGCGCTTCTCTCCACAAAATGGCCACGTGGCGGAGTGGTTACGCAGCGGACTGCAAATCCGTGCACCCCGGTTCGATTCCGGGCGTGGCCTCCAATACTTAGCTGAAATCGAAGGCTGCGGTTTGCAGTCGGTTTGTAAAGCCTGTTCACTTTCTAGCCCTTTCCAGTTTCGCGAGTGCCATTGATGCCAGCTTGTCAGTGCGGGCGAGATACTTATCGAGGATCGCTGCCACGTCTCTGAGACTGTGGCCGGTGAACCGCGCAATCTCCTGCGGCGTGCAGCTTGCCTCCGATAACCGCGTAACAGCAGTTCCTCTAAGGTCGTGGAAGTGCAGACCCACAATCCCAGCCTTTGTCGCCGCTGCGGCCCAAGCCTTCCTGAAGGCATTGGGGGCCCAAGGATGATTGCGACTGTTTGTCAGGATGGTGGGCGACTTGCGCACTATCGTACCAAGCACAGCATGCAGTCGCTTGGTAACCGGCACCCTCACTTTGCGTCCATTTTTCGATTGAGTGAGGCTAATCCATTCCCCGTCAAACGTTGACCAAGTGAGCTTCAAAAGGTCGCCCTGTCGCTGTCCAGTTTCCGCCGCCAGCACTAGCGCCCATTGCAAGCATGTTGGCGCGACCGACATAAAGGCTGCAACGTGGTGGCTCTCCCAAATTTTGTCTGAACGGTCGCCGTGGTAAAGACGCTTGATGCGCCCTGGCGGACGATACGACGTGATGCCCCTACTGCGCGCCCATGCCAGCAGAAGCATTAAAACGGTCCAAGCGTAGTCAGCTTGCCGCGCACTCGACGCCATGCCGTCGCGCCAGTCGAGAAAATCCTTGGTGACTTTGGGATCATCGAGCGCAGCAATAGGGAGGTTGCCGAAGGCGCGTTCGATCTTAGCAAGCTGTCGTAGATAGTCCGCTTTAGTGCGGTCCCGCACGACGGCAAATTCTGGCGATGCGAGATAGCCAGCAATCACTGCCTTGAACAGGCGCGGATCAACTCGCTGACGCTCACGGTGAGCTTGCTCGTAAGACTGCACGAACTCAGGTGATCCTGGGAATCCGCGAAGCTGTGGGCCGCCACGCCAAGCGTAGTAATAGGTGACCTTCTCGCCGGTAGCGAGCACCTTGGTTGCGCTTGCGACGCCTTTGAGGTTAACCCGCATTGCGATTTCGCCGCCACTCCTCTAGCGGAGTAACATTGGACTCCGAATCCCCAAAGGTGAGCTTGATGGAGCCATCCGCCGCGATCTCCGCACCAGACGGGGTGCAGCCAGCATCAATAGCGGCCTTGAGTGTCTTGGTGAGTTGCTCCGGTGTCGGTCGGCGCTTACGCATTCGCCCTGAACTTGCCATTAACTCGGTCAGCCTCTCTATTTCCTCCCCATCCGTTGCTGCTTAGAAAGCGAGACGGTTGCTCCGCCCTCATCCTTCCGGTGAAGTTTGTCGCTCACGCGATTTGTTTCCCGCCGATCTCGTCATCGGTCGCTGTGCAAAAATCCAAGGAAGCTTGTTGATGATTTACAGCGGGGGCCGAGCGCGAGCGGGCGAATCAGAACGTTGCTCATTCGCTTACACTACTCCAAACCAGACTCGGGGCTAGCCATGGGGTCTGTGGACAACGTGGAGATCGTGCGCTCGCCCACAGGGGAGCGAAGGAGCAAGAAGTTGACCAGACTTCTCGTGGCCGCAGAATTCCAACGGCTTCAGCGTGGGGTTTGAGCATCCCCCCACCGAAGGGCTGTTAGGCTTTCGACTGACAGGATTTCAAAAGAAGCCTGCCGATTGCGATGAAACTCGTCCGGGCCTCACTCCGACCCCATGAGGCTCACTCCCGCGCGCTTAGTGGACTTAGCGTGCACTAAGTATTCTTGGCGATGTAATTGTCAAAGGCATCGAGGCAGACGGCCTTGAGCGAGGTGGAGTTGATCATTCAGCCCCTCTTAGGGATCGAACGTCAGGGCTGAGAGGGCTATCGCAATTAGTTTGAGCGAGGTTGGCGACGCACCTTCTGATGCTGAGACAAGCTTTAAGGTTGATACAGCATCTTTGCGAGCATCCTTCGCCACTGGCAGCAGCAGATAAGGCAATCGAGAAGCACGCTGAGTTGCAAGACTGGAAATCGCTATTGCAGACCCGTACGCCCTGGTTACTACAAGGCGACCTCGCTCCGGTGAGCGATTGAAGGGGAGGTGTTCCGATTAGGCCCTGGTTGCCCGGCACAGGCTGATTGCCCAGCCCTGGTTGGGTGAGGTTTTGGGCCCCGGCAACTCCAAGCGGAACAGCGAAAAAGAGCCCAATCAACAACAACATGGATTTGGTCATGGAGATACGCCCCCCGACGTTGCCATCCTGACGTCACGTAGCGTTGTCCAGTGGAGGGAGGCCGTCAAGGCCCATTCTAATTTCGCTTAGCGTTCTCTAAATGTGCTTAGCAATGTAAGCATCAAATGCGTCATTCCGAGGAAGCGGTGCGTCAACGTCCTTTCCTGCTACCCCCCGGGGGGCCTAGGGGGCCATTGATAGCAATAGTAAGTCATTGAAAACTAACGAGATAATGAATTTAATACCCTGTTTTCACCGTGAAATCAAAGGTTTAGCTACTTAACCCTCCCGAAAAATCGGTCTTAAGTCATTGATATTTCAAGGGCTTATGTAGCTGACTTGTTTCGTTGATTTGCTGGCAAACAAAGGGAGCGAATAACGCTCCACGGCAAAGCTAAGGGGGGTCTCTCGCCTAGTGCGTTTTTAGCGTGAGGGTGTTTTTAGGGTAGCCCTGGGCTACGCGCTGTTCTTGGCCTGTATTATCAGGCCGCGAACGAGCCGCGGGGCCGAGGTTCTGGCTGACGCCGCACCGCTTGCCGTGAATGACGCCTTGCGCCTCGCGCCATTTCTTCTTGATGCGAAATAGTCTCCATACTTCGGGACCACCGCCTTTGAGCAGATAGAGGCCGTCGGGATCGCGCCAGACTTTCAGCTTCACCGCATACTCGCTCCAGATGCCGCCACCGTGGCGAGCCACCAGGCGCTCTAGGGCGACCGTCAGCTCGTCTAGCTTCCGACCAAAGCGATACTCGGCAGGCAAGTGAAAGAGCAAATGGCTATGCACGATGTCGGTGTGTTTTTTGCACTCGCGGCACCAGACCCAGGCAACGGGGATGCTGCGGCGATTCAAAACCTTCGCTAGACCCTCCCGAACTTTCGCGAAGCGCGTGCCATCGGGATCATCCCAGGCGTCGGTGCCTGACCAGTGAATGGTGAGATGGGCAACCAAGGGGACGCCGATTGATTTTGCAAATTTGACCGCCTCGACGTGGTTGGTCGCTTGAGGGACCGAAATGTATTTGCTGCCAAGAGGACGGTAACAACCACGATGCTCTCGTTGCCTATTCGGCTGTGCCGGGAAAGGGCACACAACAGATAAGAGCGGCTCAAGCGTCAAATCACCCGCCGATCCTTTGGCGGCTTGGGTATCTGGGTCATGAGACGTCTCGGGAACGTCCAAGTTTTTGGATGCAAGTAGATTGCGATGGGCCATCACTCCACCTCCCCGTCGCGGTCGAGCAGGCGAGCTTGCAGTCCGTTGAGATGGTCGATTGGATTCTCGATGAAGTAATCGCCACAAGCGCCCCTCGCCATTGCGAAAGCATTCGCCCTTGCCTCGTTGAAGGATGAGGGCCCGGAAGCTCTCGTCGCGACATCGCGCTAACCACTGGCCAGGCGCGATCTTGATGACCCAAGCAACTGCCTTCGTGGTGCGGTAGCCGCCCCACTGACCATGCGAGGCGGATACGTTGGTGCTTTCGCCATCCGTCAGCTTGAAGGTGACCTCGTTCACCCGCTCAAAGCGGAGGTTGGTTTTTTGAGATAGATTTTCCGGTTCAAATTCCCGCGATACTTCAGAATCTTGCGAAGCCACTTTTGGCTTCAGTCGCCCTGTCCGGTATCTGAGGCCACCTTCGGCAGTGGCATTGATTTTCCGGTGCGCTTGTCGGCATCTGTCCGAACAGAATCTTTGCGGGCGTCCGCGCTTCGTTTCCGGCACCGGCTCCTTACAGTGCTCGCAACGCTTTACGAAAGCATCCATCACGCGCCACCGTGTAAAGAGAGACGGCGGCGGCTGGTTTGCAAATCACACCTAACCCATTGATGCTTTGAGTCCCCTAAGCGCCTCGGTTTGCAGCTAACCCATTGATGAGGTGGCGTTGCCGCATGGACTGCAAATCCGCGCACCCCGGTTCGATTCCGGGCGTGGCCTCCAATATCCAAAAATCTTCATTTGATTCGCCGCCGGTCGGTTTAAGCCAGCCGCGCGGCGCCGCGAGGCGATCCGCTCTCAGCCGATCTTCTCGTCCGACGCGTTCTTGGCTGCGTTGCGTCTCGCCGTTCTCGCCCTTGCGGCGATGCCACCAGACGGTGAGCTGACGGCGCCAGCGGCGCACGATGGGAAGATCGACCGACAGCACGAGAAGGCCGAGCGGGATCATCCAGAAGCCGAGCACGGGCAGGAAGCCGACCAGCCCCCCGGCCACGAGCAGAATCCCCAAGCCGATGCGGATGGGTTTCGACTGCGGCAGGTGCCAGTGACTGTTGAACAGGCGGACTTTGTGAGCCATCGGGTCCTTGGCTTGGTGTCGGGTCGATGCCGGACATAAGGACTATGCGGGAGCGCCGCAACCCGCCCCGTTGCCGCGCATGCCGCCAGCCCCCTGAAGCAAAGCGCACGATCCCGGCGCAAAGCTCTGGAAAGGCCCCTTCCCTTTTGCTATCTACGCTTGTGTAGCGCCGCTTGAAACGAGCGCGCTCTGCTCCCCGGTAGCTCAGTTGGTAGAGCAAGCGGCTGTTAACCGCTGGGTCGCTGGTTCGAGTCCGGCCCGGGGAGCCAATTTTTTCGCTGGCCACGATCCAACGCATCGACGCCGCCGTATGCCCCTCGATCTGCGCCGCGGCACCCTCTCCCTCATCAGCATCGGCGCGCCCATCGTCATCGGCGTGCTGAGCGGTCAAGCCGGGGCCGGCCTGGTCGGCGGCATCACCGGCCTGTTGCTCGCTCTGTCGGACACGGAAGGATCGCTCGTCTCGCAGACTCGGCACGACGGCGGGCGTCGCGCTTGGCATCGCCATCGGCGGCGCGCTCGGAGCGTGGCTCGCCGCCGAGCATCCGATCTTCTGGGTCGCGTTCTTCGCCGGGGTGTTCGCCGCCGGCCTGCTCAACCAGCTCGGCAAGGGCCCGCATTTCGCCGTGCGCTTCGGCGCCATCGCCTTCGCCGTGATCGCCGGCCTGCCGGAATTGCCGCCGGAGATGCTGTGGTATTTCGCCGGCACCGTCGCCTTGTGCCTGACCACCAAGCTGATCGATCAGCTCGTCAACGGGACGCTGCCCGACGGTCCGCCCTGGCCCGGATCGATTACGGCCCCCGTGTCGCATTGGCTCCGCTTCGCGCTCGCTTACGCGCTCGCGGCAACGCTTGGACTTTGGATCGGCGTGCAGTCGGGCAGCGTGCGCGCGGTCTGGATCGCGGCGATCGTGCTGGTGTTCATGCTGCCGAATGTGCGCCTCACCTATCGGCGCATCGTCGAGGGGGTGATCGGCACGGCGCTCGCCGTGCTCACGGTATGGGCGCTGACATCGCTGACGTCGTCGCAAGCCGTGCAGGTGGCGGCCATCCTCGTGTTCGCCTTCGTGCTGCCTTCGCAGCTGCCGCGCTTCTGGCTGTTCAGCGCCCTGATCGCCGCGGTCGTCCTCATCGCCTGGAACTTGGCGAGCGGCGATCCGAGCTTGGAGCCGTTGCTGCTCTGGGAAAGATTCGAGGACTCGCTGATCGCGGCGCCGCTCGCGGCCTGCGCCACGCTGCTTTTCTTTCCCCGGGAAAGCTGGTCTGCTGTCGCCGCCCTGTTCGGCAGGGCAAGCGATTTGAGACCCTAACGGGCGAGGACAAGTCGATGCGGATGCTGATCTTGGCGGGCAGCCTGCTGACCGGATTGGCGCTAGGTTGGTCCGCTCCTGCCGTGCAGGCGGCGGACGCGGAGGCGCCAGCCTATTGCAAGGCGGTGGGAAATATCGACGCCCCCGATGCGAAATATAGCGGGCCGGCCGTTCCGGATTGGATGGTTGCCGCGCTCTACACGCCGGACGAGATCAAGGCGCAGACGCAAGCGGGGATCGACCCGGCGCGGGCCATCGTCTGGCGCTGCATGGGCGGCAAGATCTGGGCTTGCGTGCAAGGCAACGCGCCGATCTGCGGCAAGGCGAACCAGGACAAGACGCCGACCAAGGCGATGCGCGAGTTCTGCGCCGGCCAACCGAACGCGGAAATCATCCCGCTCTCGGTGATCGGGCATGAGAACCCCATGATCTACGACTGGACCTGCAAGGGCAAACTGCCGACCATCACCAAGCAGATCTTCACGGTCGATGCGCGGGGCTTCCCCGTTGAGCTGTGGAAAGAGATCGCGCCGGCGCACTAAGCGCTCAAGCCGGCACGGCCTCGATCACGGCGATCGGGCGCCCAGTCGGAACGATGCGGTTGAGCCGCAAGCCGGATGAAGCGAACAGCTCGGCGAATTCCTCCGGCGTGCGCTCCTTGCCGCCGACCGTCATCACCAGCATCTCGATATCGAGCAGCTTGGCGGGCGTCGGACCCGGCTCGTCGGACACCACCATCTCGCAGACCAGCACGCGGCCGTGCTTCGGCAGCTTGTCGCGCATGAGGCCGAGAATGGTGCGGCAATGCTCGTCGCTCCAATCGTGGATGATGTGCTTGAGGATGTAGGCGTCGCAGCCATCCGGCACGCGCTCGAAGAAGCTTCCCGGCTCGGTCGCGATGCGTCCTTCGCAGCCGGCGAACTGCGCCTTCGGCACATGCGCGATCACCTCCGGGCGATCGAACAGCACGCCTTGCAGCTTCGGGTTGGCGCGCAGGATCGCCGCGAGCAAGAGGCCATGACCGCCGCCGACATCGGCCAGGCGCTGGATGCCGGAGAAATCGTAGGCCTCGACGATCGCGTCCGCGGCGACGGAGGTCGAATTGGTCATCGCCCGCTGAAACGTCTCGCATTGCTCCGGGCGCTCGGCCAGCACGTCCCAGATCTGCTTGCCATAGGCCTCGGTCACGCCGTCGCCGCCGGTGCGCAGACACTCGCCGATATGCTCGTAGGCGCGGGTCGAGAATTCCTCGCCGAACATCATCGCCATGTATCTGAGCGAGCCCGGCGCGCCGGTCTTGAGCAGCGCGCCGACCGGCGTCAGCGCAAAGTGGCGCGGCGGCCCTTCCTTGAACACGCCGAAGCTCGCGAGCATGCGCATCACGCGATAGAGCGAAGGCGCATGCGCGCCGGCCTTGGCGGCGATCTCCTCAACCGGCTGCGGCTTGCCGTCCATGTGGTCGGCGATGCCGAGCCGCGCCACGCCCGACAGCGAATAGGTGAGCTGCTTGCCGAACAGCAGCTGCATCATCACCAGCGGCGGCGGTGGGCTTTGCGGCGCTTGATCGGTCATCCAAGGCTCTCCTGGTTGCAGGTCTGCCGGAGACTGCCTGCCAAGTTTGGCTGCGGGATGACGATAAAATCGGCTGGTTTGACGCTGGGGGCCAAGTCCGAAGGGCCAAGCACGTGCGCCCGCGCGTGCGGCCGAACAACAACTGAGATGTGGGAGAGTGAAGTTGAGTGAAAGGGTCGGACCCGACCCCTTCACCCCCGTAGCACGGCTGGCGGGAACGCAGCACTGACCCCACCGAATCACTGAAACACGGCTGCCGGAAGAAGGTTCCACGGCTCTGTCAAGAAAGAGTCGGCGAGACCGGATTGGGCTCGAAATCCGTAGGCGGCCTAATGCGGCGCGGCCTAGGCGGGGACGAATTTCAGCGAGACGCCGTTGATGCAATAGCGCAGTCCGGTGGGCTTTGGGCCGTCGTTGAACACATGGCCGAGATGGCCGCCGCAGCGGCGGCAATGCACCTCTTCCCTGAGCAGGCCGAACGACCAGTCCTTGCCGGACTCGACCGCGCCCTCGATCGGCGCATAGAAGCTCGGCCAGCCGGTGCCGGAATCGAACTTGGTCTTCGGAGGCGAACAGCGGCAGGTCGCAGCCGGCGCAGGTGAAGGTGCCGTTCCGCTTCTCGTGATTGAGCGGGCTGGTGAAGGGACGCTCGGTGTCCTCCTCGCGCAGCACCGCGTATTGCTCGGGCGTGAGCAGCTTCTGCCATTCCTCGGGCGTGCGGACGATTTCGAAATGGCCATCGGTGGCGGCGTTGGCGGCGCCGCCGCGTGAGCGGAGCGCAAGCGCGCCGGTCGCCGCGAGGGCGGCGATGGCCACCGATCCCAAGGCAAGCGCACGGCGGGTGATCATCGGTCTCTCCTTCCGATCTTGACCTGGAATGTAAGCGCTGTTTGCCCCGCCGCAATTCAACTTGCGCGCACGGACGATCACGAGGCCGTTGACGAACGGTTTGGCCTCCCCGACGTTGGCTCCCCATGAACGCCAAGAAGCTCAGCCTGCTCGTGATCATCAACCCTAACGCCTCGCGCGCCGAGGAGGCGCTGCCGAAGCTCACCGAATGGTTCGCCGAGAACAACGCGGTGGTGATGATCGCCCACAAGAAGAAGGACCTGAAGCAGCTGCTGAAGGCGCACGGTGCCGACGCCGACCGGATCGTGATCGGCGGCGGCGACGGGACGCTGTCCAAGGCGCTGCCCGTGCTGCTCAAGCTGAACAAGCCGCTCGCCGTGCTGCCGCTTGGCACCGCCAACGACTTCGCGCGGACCATCGCGCTGCCCGCCGACCCGCTGGAAGCCGCCAAGATCGCGCTCAGCGGACGCGAGCATGCGATCGATATCGGGCTGGCCAACGGCAAGCCCTATCTCAACGTGGCAAGTGTCGGCGTCGCCTCCGAGGTGATCAAGGGCCAGTCGAAGGCGCTCAAGCAGACCTGGAAGGTGCTGGCTTACGCCATCAGCCTCGTGCAGGCGACGCGGCGCCTACAGCCCTTCTTCGTCGAGCTGGAAATCGACGACAG
The DNA here is from genome assembly GCA_963817175.1 of uncultured Alphaproteobacteria bacterium. Lineage (GTDB taxonomy): Bacteria > Pseudomonadota > Alphaproteobacteria > Rhizobiales > Methyloligellaceae > Methyloceanibacter. The sequence goes on along the minus strand of CAWFNK010000015.1, from coordinate 297,571 downwards.
TCCACGTTGGTCGGCCGCCGTCTATCAGGTCAGCATCGGCAATGGGCGTCATCACGGAGGCGGGCTGACCGTCGCCGAGGACGCGGCAATCGATGACGGCAAGCTCGATCTCTACGTGGTCTATCCCGGCACGTTCTGGCAGCTGTTCGCGTGCCTGACCCATCTCCGCTTCGGCCTGATGAAGAAGCCGTCGGTGCTCGGCCGCCATGCGGCGACCCGCGTGAAGCTCACCACGGCGAGGCCGCGCGAGGTCGACGCCGACGGCAGGTTCACCACCGAGACGCCGGCCGAGTTCACGTTGAAGCATAAGGCGCTCAAGGTGGTGGTGCCACGCAAGCGGCCGAAGGACCATCGCGGTCTGGCGCAGAAGAGCGACGGCTAGCCGCGCGAGGTCACTTGCGCCGAGGGGATGACGATCTCGCAGCGCACGCCTTTCGGCGGGAAGGACAGATTGACATCGCCCTCGAGCGCCTGGCCGACGACGTTCTCGATCATCGCCCGGCCGAAGCCCGAGCGCTGCGGCGGGCTCACTTCGGGCCCTCCCCGCTCCTGCCAGATCAGCTTCAGCTTGGAGGCCTCCTCGCAGAACTGCCATTTGATGCTGACCTGGCCGCGCGGCTCCGACAGCGAGCCGTATTTCGTCGCGTTGGTGGCCAGCTCATGCAGCGCGAGGCCGAGATTCTGCACGGCCTCCGGCTTCAGCATCACGTCCTCGCCTTCGATGGCGATCTGCTCGCCGAAGCGATCGGCATGCTCGCCCAATTGCTGCTCGACCAGCATGCGCAAGGACGCGCCATGCCAATTGTCGGCGATCAGCAGGTCGTGGGAGCAGCCGATGGCGACGAGGCGCGCGCTGAAGCGATCCAGGAAATCCTCGACCGAGCGCGTGCGCGAGGCGGTCTGCCGGGCGATGGCGTGGATCACGGCGAGCAGATTTTTCGAGCGATGCGTCAGCTCGCGCAGCAACAGGCGAAGCTGGTCCTCGTTGCTCTTGCGCTCGCTGATATCGACGGCGACCGAGGTGGTGCCGAGCACCTCGCCTTGCTCGTCGGTCAGCGTCTCGATCAACAGATAGAAGGAGCGCTTGCGCCCGAACAATTCGAAATTCGATCTCGAGCTCCTGCGCTTCTCCCGTCTCCATCGCCTTGCGTTTCGCCGCCATGATCTTCTCGGCGGCTTCGCCCGGCAGCACCTCGGCGTCGGTCTTGCCCAGCAGCATCTCGGGGGCCAGGCCGCTCGGCGGGTTGTGCACCCAGGTGAAGCGCATGTCCTTGTCCTGGCTGAACACCGAGATGGGCGAGCCGCGCAGCGCGATCTCGAAGCGTTGCTTGGCGAGCGCCAATTCCTTGGTGCGCGCCTCGACGCGCTCCTCGAGCTGATTGCGGGCGCCTTTCAGCTCCTCGAAGGTGCGCAGATGCGCGGCGACCTCGGCCTGGAGCCGGTCGCGCGAGGGAAGCCGCAACAGTTGCGGCGCGAGCTTCCAAATCACGATGGCCGTCGTGAGCGCGAGCAGCGCCGCGGCGGCCTTCAGCCAAGCCTTCAAATCCCTTGCCCGGCATGCCGGGCACAAAGAGCGTGAGCAGAGAGGCGAGATGGGCGAGGCCGACCGCGAAGATGAAAAGCGCGAACAGAGTGACCAGGGCGGTTTCGCCCGGACTGCTCTCGCCGCGCTTCCGATGGATGTACAGCAGGGCGGCGGGAATGATCAGAAAGGAAGCCGCGATAACGCCGTCGGACACGGCATGCAACCAGACAAGCCCGGACGACATCATTTCGGATTGGGATGAAGCTCCGTCGGCGCCGAATGATAGCCAGGATGCCATAGCGTCAATCAATCAGCCGGTAAGCGGCGGTAACCAGGGTGACAGGCAACCGGTTGGCCGCCCGACTCTCTTTCCTAACCACAGTGAAGGCTTATGGTTCTCACGGAAGGCGTCCCCGTATGCACAATTTGGGTTGCGCAGTCGACTTGCACAAGCTCAGCGCTGCTTGCCGGCGGCGCGACGATCGGGGGTGGAACCCTTCCGCAATCTCAGAGTTATGCAGCGGTTCGAGGGCACGCGAATTATCATCCCCGCCCCTCCCCAGCTGCACTCGAACCAGACGCCCGTAACCGTCCTCCCCCGGTTGCGGGCGTTTCTTTTGCGCAAGCGGATTCGGGCAAAGCGGTTCGCGCACCCGTTATGGCGCCATGCATGGCCACGCTCTCTAAAGAATGGCCGCGATGAGGGTGACGAGAAACACCACCAGAAAAATGAAGAACAGAATGCGCGCGACGCCGGCAGCGGCGGAAGCCACCCCGCCAAACCCAAACACGCCCGCGATCAACGCGACCACTGCAAAGATTAGCGCCCAGGTCAAAAGCATCTGTCAACTCCTTAAGCTTGGAATGATCCGGGCGGTTCGCCGCCCCTCCTGGGCCTCCAAACGCTCATCTGGCGTTATTGTTGCAATGCCGCAACGGGCGGCGCGCTGCATGCTAAAAATGGGCTATGGCGGCGAGCAAATCCCTGCCGGTAAAGGGTTTCCTCACGAGCGGCGCTCCCCGATAGGCCTGCGGCAGCTGCTCGCGCCCATAGCCGCTGACGAACGCGAAGGGAATGCCCCGCGCGGTGAGCGCGTCGGCGATACGCCCGACCGGCTCGCCGGCAAGATGGGCATCGAGCAACGCGCCGTGCACGTCTTCCTGCTCGATCGCCTGAAGCGCATCGCCCACCGTGCCGGCCGGGCCGATCACCGCGAGCCCGGCCTGTTCGAGCACGCCCGCGATATCGAGGGCGATGAGGAATTCGTCCTCGACGACGAGAATCCGTGTCGCTGCCATTCCTGTCCTGCCTCCCCGCATGGTTCCGCGTCAGGGCGCCGGGCGCAAGTTCATTTGATTTACCTCGTTCGATCAAGCCCCTCGACGCAGGCCATGTCGCGGGCGGAACCTCGCCTAGGCGCGCGCGTTCTTTTCCCACCTGTGGAGCAGAGGTGCTGCGAACATGCGCGTCTGTCCTTTTGACGAGGCCGCCGCCCGACTAGTGGGCGGCCAACGAAAGGAGTAATCTTCCATGAATTGGGATCGAATCGAAGGCAACTGGAAGCAGTTCACCGGCAAAGCCAAGCAGCAATGGGGCAAGCTCACCGACGACGATCTCACGGTCGTCGAGGGCCGCCGCGTCGAACTGGTCGGCAAGATTCAAGAGCGATACGGCATCGCCAAGGACGAGGCGGAGCGCCAGGTCGATAGCTGGATCCGCAACATGTAAGGCACGAGTTTCGCCGCGGGGCTTTCAGTCCCGCGGCACTTGTATCGATCCTCAAGTTCCTCGCGGGCAGCCTGGCGTTCCGCGTGATCAGCGTAAAATTCCAAAAGGCAGAGGCTCGGTGTCCGCGTCGCCCTGCCACCATCCGGCACGTAGCAGCTGAGGCCGTTTGCTTCTCGCTACGAAGCCAAGAGAGGCAACATGCTGACGACAGTCCTTATCATCGTCCTGATCCTGATCTTGCTCGGCGCGTTTCCGTCCTGGCCTTACAGCCGAGGCTGGGGCTACGGACCGTCCGGCGTGGTCGGGTTGATCCTCGTGATCCTTCTCATTCTGCTCTTGCTTGGAAAAATCTAGCTTGCCGCGACTCGCGAGACGCGCCCAAGCTCATCCGACGGCGCTTCTTCGCGGGCACCGAGTTTTCTCTAGAAGGGGGCTAAAATGCTGACGACAATTCTTATCGTGATCCTGATCTTGATCTTGCTTGGCGCTTTCCCGGCCTGGCCGCACAGCCGCGGCTGGGGCTACGGGCCGTCCGGCGTGGTCGGGCTGATCCTGGTGATCCTTCTCATTCTGCTCTTGCTCGGCAAGATTTAGCGCGCCGAGCACGTCCCACGCTCCTGTCATTCCCGCGAAAGCGGGAGTTCAGTAACCCCCGATCCTCAGTCGATGAGCACCGGCGTTACTGGATTGCCCGGTCAAGCCGGGCAATGACAATGGCGGTGAGGCTAAGCGCGCATTTGCGGGCGATCGCGCAGATGGGCGCGGCGCTCGAAGAACAGCGCCTGCGAGACGATCGCCTTCACCGTATCGGGCTGATACGGCTTGGTGATGAGGAAGGCGGGCTCAGGCCGCTCGCCGGTCAACAGGCGGTCCGGATAGGCGGTGATGAAGATCACCGGCACCGCGAAGGAGGCGAGCATCTCGTTGACCGCGTCGAGACCTGAGCTGCCGTCGGCAAGCTGGATATCGGCAAGCACCAGGCCGGGCTTCTGCTGATCGACCGCCCTCACCGCCTCGCTATGCGTGCGGGCGACGCCGGTGACGCGGTGACCGAGACCCTCGACGATGCTTTCCAGGTCCATGGCGATCATCGGCTCGTCCTCGATGATGAGCACGTCGGTGGCGACCTGCGCCGCGATCTCGCGGCCGGCAAGGTCGATCAACTCGTCGACCTTGGCGACGTCGACGTCGAGCACTTGCGCCGCTTCGGCCGGCGAGAAGCCCTCCACCGCGCAGAGCAGGAACGCCTGGCGGGGCAGCGGCGTGATCGACTCCAGCTTGCGGTCGATCGCGGTCGTGGTGCCGACCGGCCCCTCGGGCTTGAGATTGATGTCGAGGGAGTTCCACAGCCCGACGAAAGTGCGATAGAGCGCGACGCGGGGATCGAGCGAAGCGTCGAACGCGGAAGGGTCCTCAATCAGGACTTCGAGGGTTGCCGCCACGTAGGCATCGCCCGCGGCTTGAGTTCCGGCGAGAGCCCGGGCGAAGCGTCTGAGATAAGGCAGATGAGGCGCGATCGCTTTCGACATCGGCATCCGATTATGGCTTTCTTTTATGGGGCCCGGGAACAACCCTTTTGGCACAAACCGGGCGGAGGGAGGCAACTTAATACACACAGACCAGCGCGATTAAACGCAATGAAAACGATTTAGGTTCCCAAATAGTGGAACCATTTGAAGGTCCGGACGTTTTTGCAACCCCAAGGTCTGACGAATCCGGTTATTCTTATTCACCGATTGAGGGCGACAGGGGACCGATCGTGGACCGCGAATCGAACAAGAAGGACCGCCGGCGCAAAATGCCAGGCGTAAGCAAAAAAATGGACCATGCAGTCGAGAACGGCGGCGCCGACATGGCCGGCGACGCCCCCGGGGTCGAGTTGGATAACGGTCTCACCCCTGCCCTGCAAGCTCACATTGGCCGCCATGTGCGTGCGGTCTTCGACGAAGTCGCGAGGGAACCGATACCGGATCACCTCTTGCGGCTGTTGAAGGATCTTGAGCGAAGCGGAGACAAATAAATTGGCCCGCAAAGTCTCATCGAGCCTGCGAGATTCGCTCGTCGCGGAAATGGGTAGCCTGCGCGCTTTCGGCGTGTCGCTGTGCGGCGACAAGGAGCGCGCGGACGATCTCGTGCAGGAAACGCTGTTCAAGGCCTGGAACCACCTCGACTCGTTCAAGGAAGGCACCAACCTGAAGGCGTGGCTGTTCACCATCCTGCGCAACACCTATTTCTCGGAGCGGCGCAAGCGGCGGCGCGAGGTCGAGGATGCGGACGGCACCTATGCCGCGCGGCTCGCCACTCAGCCGGCCCAGCACGGTTATATGGACATGCAGGATTTCCGCGCCGCGCTCACCAAGCTCCCCGACGATCAGCGCGAGGCGCTGGTGCTGGTCGGCGCCGCCGGGTTCTCCTACGAGGAGGCGGCCGAGATCAGCGGCTGCGCCGTCGGCACGATCAAGAGCCGCGTCAATCGCGCGCGGAACCGCCTCGCCTCCATGCTCGGCCTTGAGTCGCTTGACGACGCGACCGCCGCGGAGAGCTTGAGCAAGTCGGCCTGAGCGCTTCGCTTTACCGATCGTTTGCAACGGCTAGGCTATCCTGCAACGGAACGCTCCGACCCGCGCATCGTTACGCCTCGCAAAGGGAGCTGCCACGATGACCCACGCCGCAATCGACCTCGATCAGGCCAAGCTCGATCCTCAGTCCGTCTTCCACACACCGAAGGACGTGCTCGGCGCACCCGGCCTTTCGGCGGAGGACAAGAAGGCCATCCTCGTTCGCTGGGAGGCCGATGTCGAAGCGCTGCTCAGGGCGACCGAGGAAGGCATGCCGCCTTCGGACAATCGCCGCAGCCCGGCCGAGTTGCTTCGCGCGGTGCATGAGGCGATCGAGTCGCTCGAGGATAGCGCCAAGAGCGCGCATCGCTGCTGCGGCTAGCGCCGGTCTCCCCTACCTCTTACGAGCTGCCGCACGGGGCTGGAACAGCGGCCGCGTTCGAACGTTGGTCAGTCCTCAGCATAATTCTCGCGAAAGGACGGCGCTCATGCCCCCCAAAGTCACCACGACTGAAGCACGCCAGGGCACTGGTCCAAAGGCCATGTTCTGGGTGCTCATCGTCTCGCTGGCGCTTGCCGTGATCGCCGGGCTGCTGCTCGGGCTCGGCTGGATTTCGGTCCCCTGGAGTGCCACCCCTTGACCCCGAGGCGGCGAAAACAAATCTATTGGTTAAAGGCACTGTCTGAGGACGGGGAGCTCGATGCCGTTTCGCCGCCTGTCATCGTTGCGCTCGGCTCTGATTGCCGCGCTGCTCTTGCTGCCGCTATCTGCGGCCAGCGCGCTGGCTACGGCCCAGCCTGTTGAACCACAAGCGAATTCCTTCCAAGCGGCGATCGACGATTTCGTCTCCTTCCTAAAGTCCGAGACGAACGAGGCCGCGCGCACGGCCGCGCGGCTCGCCCGCGAGAACAAGGACAGCATCGACGCGGCAAAGTCGCGCTTGGACTCCCAGATTGCCGGTTGGAGCGCCGCGTTAAGCGGCCAGAAAGAGAGGCTGAAGACACTCGGCAAGGACGCATCGACGATGTGGGAGGAATTGAGCGAGACGGCCGTCTCGTCATGGGCGGACGTGGAGCGGCACGCTCACGAGGCTCTTGACTGGATCGCCAAGTGGATGCGCAATCAGTCGCTGTCGGATCAGCGCCCCGAAATCCCTGTTTGACCCCCTGTTCCCAAGTGAGGCGAGACATGCACAACGATCAATTCGGCAATCAGTCGGCAAAGAACGAAACCCAGGCGGACAAGGAATGGACCGAGTTCGAGCGCGATCTCGATACGCTCGGCCGTCAGCTTGCCGCCCTGCAAGTTCACACCGCTTCGCTCGGCACGCATCTCGTGTCGAGCCTCGAGGCGCGCTTCAACGAGGTGAAGAGCCGCGCGCTCTCCTTCAAGCAGGCGAGAGAGGCCGAGCTCGAGCAGGTGCGCCTGAACGCTCAACACCAGGCCGAAAGCACCTTCAGCGACGCCCGCGCCCGCTCCACCGAGGCCGCGCGGCAAATGTGGGAAAAGTCCGAGCCGCTGCGCCAGGGCGCCAAGGATGTCGGCGAAGGGCTGTCCCGGGCCTGGACCGAACTGCGCGCATCGTTCGGCAAGGCGGCGGGGCGGCTACAGACCGAGTCGACCGGCTCGCCGCAGAACGGGCCCGTTCCCGCGACCAGCGAGGACCGCCACGAGCGGACTTGAGCCAACCGGCTTCGCGTTGTTAGGAACCGGCGGCGGCGTGGGCAGGCTCACGCGCCGCCGTTTCTTTGTCCTGCCCGATCAGCTCGGCGCGGATCAGGCCGCGCACCGAATTGCCGAGATAGACGCGGTCGGCGCTGATCAGGTCCTGCGGCGTCAGGATCGCCTCGCTGGCTGACGCGCGTGGCAGATCGAGCAGCTCCTCGCGCAACGTGCCGGGCAGCAGCCCGCAGGTCAGCGCGGGGGTGAACAGCCGCCCGTCGATCTCGATGAAGAGATTGGTGCGGGTGCCTTCCGTGAGCTCGCCCTTCTTGTTGAGGAATACCACCTCGTCGCAGCCGGTGAGAGCCTTCTGCCGCTCCATCTCGCGGTCGTAGAACTGCCGCCGCGTGGTCTTATGGTAGAAGAACGGATCCTTCTCATCGAGCCGCTGATCGGAGATGGCGAAGCGCCACACCGTGTCCCTGGTGGGCAACGTGATCGGCGTCGAGGTGACGGTGATGGTCCCCTCCTCGCCGAGCAGGAGCCGCACCATCGCGACCGGCGCCTCCACGCGCGCGGCTTCCGCCTCGAGCGCGGCAAGCACCGCCTCGCGGGAGAAGGGATAGCCGAAATGCGCGGCCGAGGATTGCAGCCGGGCGAGATGCCGCTCCAGCAGATGAAAGCCTTTGCCCTGCTCGAAGCGTAAGGTCTCGATCAGCTCGAACGGGGTATCGACCTTGGTGAGGAAATGCGCCTTGAGCAGGCATTCCTCGAACTCGGAGTCCTCTTTCGAGTCGGCGACGATGCCGCCGCCGATGCCCATCTCGCCCTCGTTGCCGGTGAGCACGACGGTGCGGATCGCCACGTTGAACTGGGCGTCGCCCGTCGGCGCGATATGGCCGATGGCGCCGGTATAAATGCCGCGTGGGCCCGCCTCGAGCTCGCTGATGATCTCCATGGCGCGAACCTTGGGCGCGCCGGTGACCGAGCCGCACGGGAACAGCGCGCGCAGCATGTCCTTCAGCCCCATGTCGGATCTGAGCTCGGCCTGGATCCCGGAGGTCATTTGATGCACCGAGCGGTAGGTCTCGACGGTGAACAGGTCCGTCACCTCGACCGAGCCGATCTTCGCCACGCGGCCGAGATCGTTGCGCAGGAGATCGACGATCATCAGATTTTCGGCGCGCTGCTTCTCGTCCATGGCGAGCCAGGTGCGCAAGCGCGCGTCCTCGCGCGGCGTGCGGCCGCGCGGCGCCGTGCCCTTCATCGGCCGCGTCGACATGTGCTTGCCCTCGCGGCGGAAGAACAGCTCGGGCGAGAGCGACAGCACGTCGTGCTCGCGCGTGTGGAGCAGCGCGCCATAGGCCACGCGCTGCTTGCGCCTGAGCGCCGCATAGAGCGCGACGGGATCGCCCTCGAAGGCGAAGTGATATTTCAGCGTGAGGTTGATCTGATAGACGTCGCCGGCGGCGATGTAGTCCTCGACCTTGTCGAAGGCGCTTCCATATTGCTGGCGCGTCCAGGAGAGCTTGAGGTCGGCGATCTTGGCGCGGCCTGAGGCGCCATGCGCCTCGAGCCAAGCGCGCGTGCCCTGGTCGTCGAGCGGACGCGGCTTCTGGAACAGCCCGATCCAGAACAGCGGCACGTTACGCTTCGCAGGCAGGAGCGATCGGAGCTTGGGCTCGAGGCAATAGCCGAGCTCGTAGGCGAAGAAGCCCGCGGCATGCTGCCCGCTTGCGAGCCCGGCGGAGACCTCATCGAGCTTCGCCTCGACCTCTTCCGGCGTGTAAGCGACGACGATCCGTTCCGGCTCGGTATAGAGCAGGCTTCTGCCGCCTGGGGTCAGACTGTCGTCGAGAAGGACGTAAGGGGAAGCGGTCATGTTTTCAGCCCAGTCGCACGCTTTCCGCTCGGCGCTGCCAGCATAGCCCATATGGGCGCTCCAGGCGTCAACATCGAGAGGTTCGAAGCTATGCGAGGATCAGCATCTCGCCTTTGCCGAGCACCGACATGTCGCCCATCAGCCGCCTTGCACGGTCGCCGAGCCTGACGGCGCTGCCGGCGTCGCGAAACGACCGCTCCAGCAACCGCAGATAGTCGAATTCGAGCACGCCGCAATCGCCGAAGGTCGGCAGGATTTCTTTCGGCTGCTCGAGAAAGATCAGGCTGCCGCGGCGAAGCCCAAAGCCCGCGCAGCGGCCGACGCCGCGCTTGAACAGAATGGTGCCAGCCACCATGCGTCCGCCCGCATAGTCGCCGGCATCGCCGTTGACCACCACCAGCCCGCGCCGCATGCGCTCGCCGACCATGGGTCCGGCATTGCCGCCGATGGCAATGACCCCGCCGCGCATGCCGAGCGTCTCGCCGACGAGGATGCCGCCGGCGCGCTCGCCGGCATCGCCGGCGATGGTAATGCGCCCGCGCACCATGCTGGCACCCGCAAGCACGCCGGCACTGCCTTTGACCTCGATGCTGCCGCCCTTCATGCCGGCGCCGAGATAGGCGCCGGCATCGCCGTCGACGACGATCTCGCCATCCTTAAGCTCGGCGCCGATCTTGTCGCAGCGAGCGTCGGTGCCGACAAACTGGAGCATGCTCGCGTCCTTGCCTTTCACCTTGAAGGCATCGCCGACGGCGAGTTTCTCGCGCGTCGTGCCGATGGGAATCGCCTCGATCTCCTTCGGCTTCAAGTCCTTCAGCCGCGACGGCACGAGCGGCGAAAGATCGAGCCGCTGATCGGGCTTGGCCTTGAGCTCGAAGCTGAGCGCGCTCACGCGATGATCTCCTTGAGATGGAAATGATGCGGGCCGAGATTGCCGCCGTAATTGCCGGCGGTGATGTGGGTGACGCCTTGCGCGGAGCCGCCTTCGGCGATGGCGTGGATGCCGCAGCGCATCGCCTTGGCGATCGATTCCTTGGTCAGCCCGTCGATGACGATCTCCATCACCGCCTCGACGTCGAGCGGCAGCTCGGTGTTCACCGCGGCTTTCAGCGTCGGGCAATAGGCGTCGTTGGTGGAGGCGATCTGCCCTTTATATTTCGAGCCGACCTTGGAGCCGGAGCGGACGATGCCGCCCGGGAATGGCGTGATCACGCCTTCGACCTCGTCGATCGCCCTGACCGCGCGCTCGCAGGCGGCGAGCACGGCGGCATGCGACTTGCCGAGCACGAGCAGATTGCCGCCGCCGACCGCCTTCTTGGTCAGGCCGGTGGTCGCCTCGCAGAGGAACTCGCCGTCCATCACCGGGATGCGCCAGAATCTCCGCCCCGCCACCATTTTCGACATCTGCCAGCCGTCGCCGAAAAATCTGAGCGAGGCGCCGAGCTTCAGCTTCTTCTCGCCTTCGAGCCCGGCGAAGCAGGCCGAGCCCGGGCTGGTCAGCACGCATTGGCCGACGCGATTGCGCAGCTGCCGCTGCAGCTTCTCGCTGTCCATGGTGAAGAGCAGCACGGCGACGCCGGGGCGCCCGTCGAGCGTCTCGTCGGGCGACAGCGTGCGCTCGATGCCGGCTTCCGCCCCGCAGGCGATCACCGAAGTGGCAAAACCGGTCATGGTGCGGGCGGCGATCAGCGCCCATTCGAGCGACGGCGCGGTGATGATGATCCGCGTGCCGACCATGGGAAAGGCCTCGGCGAAGGTCTCGACGATGGTGACGCCTTTGATCTTCAGTTCGGACATGGCCAGGCTGTAATCGTCTGCTGGAAGGCATGCGGCGGGGACGCCGGACCGGCAAGGACCGGCGCCATAGCCGCGCACCATTAAACAGGTGGCTCAAGCGGCGCAAGCCACGTTCACCAGCCTAAACCCCAGTTCCCGTCATGCCCGGCCTCGTGCCGGGCATCCACGTCTTTCTACCCACCGAAAACGTGGATGGCCGGGACAAGCCCGGCCATGACGGAGGTCATGGGCACGTGGAAGGACTCAGGTCTTCGGCTTATCGTATTTGATATAGGCGAAGCGCATGTCGTCGGCGGGCGTGCCTTCGAGAGCGCTCTCTTCCTTGCCCGGCTGCCAATGCACCACGTCCTCGATCTTCTTGGCGAGCGCGAAATCCTTGTCGGTGATGCCCTTGGCGGCGTGGTTCTTGAGCCGTATCTCGACCCAGGCATAGGACGCGGTGATGTCGGGATGGTGCCAGGCGGCCTCCGACAGATGGCCGACGGTGTTGATCACCATCAGCGTGCCCTTCCAGCTATTGGTCTTGTATTTCCGCCTGATCCAGCCGTCCTCGAGATACCAATGCGGGAGCTCCTGCTTGAGCCGTTGCTCGACCTCGGCGTCGCTATACACACGCTCGGACGTTGCCATTATCGCCGTCCTCTGAAAAAGTGGCGTTTCCCCGCTAGACACGAGCATAGCAGAGGCATCGACCCGATCAATGGCGGCCGTTTCCGCACAATCGCGCAGTACAGGCAAGGCTCGCCGTCCGGCACGCCAGGCGGCGGTCACCACGACCGCGCGGCTGCATTTCGGCTTTCTCGACCCAAGCGGACGCGGCAAGCGCCCGTTCGGCTCGTTCGGGCTCTCGCTCGACCGGCCGGTGACGCGCCTTACCCTCGAGCGCGCCGAGAGCTTCGAGGCGTCCGGCCCCGAGGGCGAGCGCGGCTTGCGCTATCTCCGCGCCATCGCGGCGAACTCCGGGCGCGCCGGCGGCTACCGGCTCAACATCGACGAGGCGATCCCGCCGCATGCGGGGCTCGGCTCGGGCACGCAGCTTGCGCTCGCGGTGGGCTCGGCATTCGCCGCGCTCGAAGGGATGCGTCTCGATGCGCAGGAGATCGCCGCGCGGCTCGGGCGCGGCGGCCGTTCCGGCATCGGCATCGCCACCTTCGCGCAAGGCGGCGTCGTGCTCGACAGCGGCCCACGCCAGGGCAGGCTGCCGCAACTCGTCAACCGCCTTCCCTTCCCCGCCGATTGGCGCGTGCTGTTGATCTTCGATGCGAACGCGAGCGGGCTTGCCGGGGCGAGCGAGACCGACGCCTTCGAGCAGCTTCCCGATTTTCCGGAAGCCGAGGCCGAAGCGCTGCATCGGCGCATCGCCGAGAGCGCGATGCCGGCGCTCGCGGCACAAGACTTCGCCACGTTCTGCGACGAGGTCGGGCATTTGCAGGCGGCGATGGGCGCCTATTTCGCGCCGTTGCAAGGCGGCCCTTACGCGAGCGCCAAGGTGAGCGAGGTCCTCAACTGGCTGCGCGGCCAAGGCATCTCCGGCCTCGGCCAGAGCTCCTGGGGACCGACCGGATTTGCCTTCGCGGCCTCGGAGGCTGAGGGCCAGGCTCTGCTCCGCGACTTGCGCGCAGAGGTCAGGCATCAGGGCCTCGGCTTCGAGCTGGCACGCGGCCGCAACGAAGGCGCGAAAATCGAGACAACCGCCGGCTAAATCCAGTAAGAAGCGGCCCACGCTTTGGCAGGGAGACGCTACGCATGGGGAACCCCCGCATTCTGCACATGATCACGCCGCTCAAGCATATGAGCCCGTTCGACGTGAACATGGCGCTCGACGCCGGCTTCGACGCGGCCATTCCCTATACCAACGTCACCACCGAGGACGTGACCGGCCTCGTGCAGGACGCAATCTTCTCGCGCGGACCCGAAGGGGTGAAGCGCACCGGCGTGTTCATCGGGGGAAAACGCGCCATCGAGGCGCTCGACATGATGGACCGCGCCAAGAAGGCCATGGTGCCGCCCTTCGAGATCTCCGTGTTCGCCGATCCCGCCGGCTCCTTCACCACCGCCGCGGCCATGGTCGCGCTGGCCAAGAAGGCGCTTAGGGACAAGTTCAACACCACGCTCAAGGGCAAGCGCATCGCCGTGTTCGGCGGCACCGGCGTGGTCGCCTTTGCTTCCGCGGTGATCGCGGCGGTCGACGGCGCATCCTCGGTGCTGGTCGGCTATGACGGCCCGGAGCGGGTGCGCAAGCTCGCCGACGAGGCAAGAGCGCGGTTCGGCGTCGATATCAGCTATGCCGACGGCTCGACCGAGCAGCAGAAGACCGAGGTCGCGCGCGATGCCGACATCATCTTCGCCGCCGGTCCCGCCGGCAAACGGCTGCTCACGCTCGACCAGCTGAAGCAAGCCAAACGCTTGCGCGTCGCCGCCGACGTGAACGCGGTGCCGCCTTCGGGCGTCGAGGGCGTCGGCGTCAACGACGACGGCAAGCCGATCCCGGGAACCGACGCGGTCGGCATTGGCGCGCTTGCCGTCGGCAACATCAAATATCGAACCGAGGCCGGATTGTTCGAGCAGATGATCGAATCGGAGAAGCCGATCTATCTCGATTTCCGCGAAGCTTACGCCCTTGCCCAAAAGCTCGCAGGCTGACGCCGGCTCGCTGCTGATCGCCGCCGTCTCGGGACGGCAGCTCGCGCAGGCCGCGCGGCGCGCAGGCTTGACGCCGCTGGTCGCGGATTTCTTCGCCGACACCGATACGCAAGCGGCGGCTCATGCCTGCCTGAAGCTTGACGGCGACATCCGAAGCGGCATGCGCCGGCAAAATCTTCTTCCCGCGCTGCGCGATCTGGCGGCGCTTGCCCCCTCGCCCATTCTCGGTGTCGTCTACGGCGCTGGCTTCGAGGACCGGACCGAGCTGTTGCGCTTGATCGCCAAGCACTGGCGGCTGCTCGGCAATGACGCGGCGACGGTCAAGCGGCTCAAGGCGCCGGAGAGCTTCTTCGCCGCGCTCGACCGGCTCGGCATTCCGCATCCCGCCACGTCGAGCGAACGGCCTCGCAAAGGCGCGGGCTGGCTCGCCAAGCGCAAAGGCGGCGCCGGCGGCAGCCATGTCGTGCCGAGCCGGCTCAAGCGAGACGCAGGAAACGTCTATTACCAGGAGCGCATCGACGGACGCGCGGTCTCGGCGCTGTTCGTCGCCAATGGCAGCGAGGCGCGCGTGCTTGGCTTCAGCGAACAATGGACGGCGCCGACGCCGCGAAGCCCGTTCCGCTATGGCGGCGCGGTACGCCCCGCCTCGCTACCTCAAGAGGCGGCGCGGCGAATGACCTCAGCCGTCATGGCCGTCGCTCGATGCTTCAAGATCGTGGGGCTCGCCTCGGCCGACTTCTTGGTGGATGGCAAGGAAGCGCTGCTGCTCGAGATCAACCCCCGCCCCGGCGCCACGCTCGACATCTTCGACCGCGCCACCAAGCCGCTGTTGCGGCTGCATCTGCGAGCGATTCGCGACGGGGGGCTGCCGCGGACGGCGGCGAAATTCGATGATGCCATGGCCTCGGCAATCGTCTATGCCCCTTGGCGACTCTCCGTGCCGCCCGGCACGGCCTGGCCCGACTGGTCCGCCGACCGACCTAAGTCAGCGGAACGGATCGACAAAAACCGTCCGATATGCACTGTGTGGGCCCGCGGTAGCACACGAGCACAGGCGAAGCGCCTGGTTGAGGAGCGAATTTGCCAAATCTTGTCTGGATTTCAAAAAACTAGCAGGGGGGACGAAGGTGAACAAAAGAGAAGAAATCGCCGCGGCGCGCGCAAAGGCGTGGCCGAGCGTCAACGCCAAGGCGGCGCCGCTCGTCAAAGCCCTGATCGCTGACGCCGATGCGCTGCGCGTCGACGTAACGCGCGGCTCGCTCGGCGAATGCCGCATCGATTGCGGCGTGCGCGCGCTCGGTGGACTGGAGGCTGGGCGCCGTCTCGCCGAGATCTGCCTTGGGGGGCTCGGCAAAGTCGCGCTGGAGACGACCAACACCGACAGCTCATGGCCGTTCATGGTGACGGTGCACACGGACCAGCCGGTGCTCGCCTGCCTCGGCTCGCAATATGCCGGCTGGAGCCTTTCCGGCGAGGACAACGGCAAGAAATACAGCGTGCTCGGCTCAGGGCCGGGGCGCGCCATCGGCTCCTCGGAGAAACTGTTCGACGAGCTCGGCTACCGCGATACCGCCGAGAGCGCGGTGCTGGTGCTGGAAGCCGACCGTCCGCCGCCGCCCGCTCTGGTCGAGCAGGTGGCCAAGGCCTGCAAGCTGAAGCCCGACCACCTCACCTTCATCTATGCGCCGACCTCAAGCCTCGCCGGCACGGTGCAGATCGCCGCGCGCTGCCTCGAGGTCGCGCTGCACAAGGCGCATGAGCTGCATTTCCCGCTCGACCATATCGTCGACGGCATCGCCACGGCGCCCTTGCCGCCGCCGGCGCCGGACTTCATCGCCGCCATGGGGCGCACCAACGACGCCATCATCTATGGCGGCCGCGCCCAGCTCTACGTGTCGAGCGGCGCGAAGGAATCGAAGGCGCTCGCGGAGAATTTGCCGAGCCTGAAATCCAAGGACTACGGCAAGCCCTTCGCCGACATCTTCGCCGCGGTGAAAGGCGATTTCTATGCGATCGACCGCATGTTGTTCAGCCCGGCGATGGTGACGGTGACCTCGCTCAAGACCGGCGAGAGCTTCGAGGGCGGACGTATCGACGACGCCGTGCTGTCGCGTTCCTTCGCCTAAAGGTCCATGCGCGCGGAGCGAGCCAACGATCCCGCCATCGTCATGTTTGGCGATGGGCGGGACTGGCACGGCAAGAGCCTCGGCCGCGCCTTCAAGCGGCGCGGCATCACACCCCTGATCGTCCCGCTCAACGCCTGCGGCTTCTCGACCGAGACGGCGACGGGCCTGTCCATTCCCGGGCTTGGCGACCGGCTGCCCGAAGGCGCATTCGTCCGCTTCGTCCCGGGCGGCACGCTTCGAGCAGGTCACGCTCTATCTCGGCGTGCTGCATGGCTTGCGCGAGCTCGGCGTCACGGTGTGGAACGACGCCCGCGCCATCGAGCGCTGCGTCGATAAATCGACCACCACTTTCTTCTTGCAGCGCGCAGGGATCCCGACGCCGCGCACCTTCGCCCGCGTCAATCGCGCCGAGGCCGAGCAAATCGCCTCCTCCGTCCTCGCCGAGGGCAAGAAGCTCGTGCAGAAGCCGCTATTCGGCGCGCAAGGCAAGGGATTGCGCCTGATCGCCTCGCCCGCCGATCTCTCCTCGCCCGAGGAGGTCAACGGGGTCTATTATCTCCAGGAGTTCATCGAGCCGGCGCAAGCGCATCATCAGGATTGGCGGCTCTTCGTCTGCCAGGGCCGCGTCATCGCCTCCATGATCAGACACGGATCGAGCTGGATCACCAATATCAAGCAAGGCGCCCGCGCCAAGGCGGCGATCGCCAGCCAAGAGCTGGTCAATCTCGCGCAGCGCGCCGCTTCCTGCGTCGGCGCCGATTATGCCGGGGTCGACATCATCCAGGCGCGCGACGGCAGCTTCTTCGTGCTGGAGGTCAATTCGATGCCGGCCTGGAACGGGCTGCAAGCCGTGAGCCATATCCGCATCTCCGACCATCTGGTCGATGCGTTTCTCGACGCGGCGCTGCCGGCGGCGCGCCGCGAAGGCCAAGAGGGCACTTGAGACGGCCGCCCAAGCCCGAAACGGTCTCCCGGGGCTTCCTTGACGCCTGCCTGGCCGAGCTCGACGCGCTGAAGCCCGGCAATGTGCATCGGCTCGCCGCGGGCCACAACATGACGGTCGAGGATTTCGTGGCGAGCGCCGAGGCCGCCGCGCCCTGCATGGGGGAGAAGAAGCTTGCGGTCGGCCAGCGCATCCGGCGCGCGGTCGAGGCGACGCGGACGGCGGTCGGGCAGAACACCAATCTCGGCATCGTGCTGCTGGCGGCACCGCTCGCCAACGCGGCGTTCTCAAGGGACGCGGGCGATCTGCAAAGCCGGCTGCACCGCGTCCTCAACGGGCTCGACGTGGACGATGCGCGGGAGGCTTATCGGGCGATCCGCGAGACCAAGCCAGGCGGGCTTGGCGACGCGCCGGCGCACGACGTCGCCGCGGAACCCAACGTGAGCTTGCTCGAGGCGATGCGCGCGGCCGAGGCACGCGACCGCATCGCCTGGAACTACACGCATGACTACGCCGATATCTTCACGCTCGGGCTGAGATGGCTGGCACAGGCGCGCGAGCGCTGGGCCGAGCCGTGTTTGGCCAGCCCGTCCTGGGCGGTGACGCGGGTCTATCTCGGCTTCCTCGCGCATCTCCCCGACACGCTGATCGAGCGGAAATTCGGCACCCGCATGGCGACGCGAGGTGCGCGACGAGGCTGGCCCGATCGAGGCAGGCTTGACCGAGTGCCAGTCGCCGGAGGCGATGACGGCGCCGCTCGCCGCTTTCGACCGTGCCTTGAAGGAGCGCGGGCTGAACCCCGGCACCTCCGCCGATCTCACCGTGGCGACGCTGTTCGCGGCCACGCTGATCGCGCTGGACAGGGCGGAATAGGGCCAAAAAATGCTGCCCCTTGCGGCCAATAATCGACTTGCCGATCTCTCAGCCCCCGGCTTATGTTCTCCCCGCGGAGCTCTAACCAGGAGTTGCGGACGGAGACGCTTTAGCCAAAGCACCTCTCGTCGGTGTGCGTTCGGTGGCGTCGCCGCCAGCGCCCGCTAGCCAATACGTAGTATCAGCCCATTAGGGAGGGGGTTTCATGCCCAAGATCAGTGGAGTCGGTGTCGGCGAATCGCTCGTCGGCGACGGTAACGAAGTTGCTCATATCGATTTGCTTATCGGTCCGCGTGGCAGCGCCGTCGAACAGGCGTTCTGCAATGCACTCACCAACAACAAGGACGGCTTCACCACCCTGCTCGCGGTGATCGCGCCGAACCTGCTCTGTAAGCCCCCAACGATCCTCTACAACAAGGTCACCATCAAGGACGCACGCCAGGCCGTGCAGATGTTCGGACCGGCGCAATATGCCGTGGCTAAGGCCGTGGCCGATTCCGTCGCCGAAGGCGTGATCCCCGCCAACGAGGCCGACGATCTGTATGTCTGCGTCGGCGTGTTCATCCATTGGGAAGCCAAGGACGACAAGAAGATCCAGGACTTCAACTATCGCGCCACCAAGGAAGCCATCGCCCGCGCCGTCAAAGGCGAGCCGAAGGCCTCCGAAGTCACCGCGAAGAAGGATTCCGCTCACCACCCGTTCGCGGCTGGTTGAAAGGGAGAACCCCCAGGTCGGGGGCAACCCGGTAAATCAGGTGGTCCGGGCCCGATTCGGCGGTGGCTCCAAAAACTGGGTTTCTGACGAATGGGCGCGTGAGCGCTCTCAGCTAAGATCGCCGCTCTCGCAAGAGGGCGGCGATCTCTTTTTGCGTGACGGCGTTGCGATGCAGCGCGGTGGCGAGCAGCGCGCCTTGCGCCGGCAAATCCGCGACCGCCGAAAGATCGCCCGCGTCCCTGATGCCGCCGGCGGCGAAGACGGCGCGCCCCCCCGCCCTGCCGACCAGCGACTTCAGCCCATCGATGTCGGGGCCTTGATCGGTGCCGACCCGGCCAAGATTCATGACGATGACGCGGCGCGGCCAAAGCGTGGGATCCTCGAACAGCGCGTCGGGGCCCTTCCGGCCGCCGGCATCGAAATCGAGCGAGAGGACGACGCCCTCGCCGAAGGCCGCATGGATCTCGCGCCAATCGTCGACGCCGGCGAGGGACTCGCTGCCGATCACCAGCGTGGCGCCAAGCGGCAGCCAGAAGGCGCAATCGGCGACATCGGAGAAACCGGCGTCGATCCAGAGCGAGGTGTCGGGAAGCGCGTAGCTCAGTCCGCGGACCAGCTCGAAATGATTGCCGACGCCGGCGATGGCGTCGAGATCGGCGATATAAAGCGACGGCGAGGCGGTAAGGCCCAACAGGCCGCGGGCGATGGCAAAGGGATCGCTGGCCGCGCCGAACGGGCTCTCGATCGGACGATAGTCGGCGCGGTTGCCGGCTTTGGCATGGACGACGGCGTCGCCCTTGAGATCGAGCGCCGGGATAACGGCAATATCGCCCATGGGTCCTCTTCCTTCTTCTCAGCCTCTTGCCCGGGTTTTCATGCCGCGCTTCCCGTCCCTTTCGATGCGCCGGCGGAGATGGCCGGGACAAGCCCGGCCATGACGTGCAATGGTGAGCCGGAGGAACAAAGCGAGGGCTTATGAGTGCAGTGATGGGCTGGGATCTGGGGGGCGCCAATCTGAAGCTTGCCCGGATCGAGGGAGGCCGCGCCGAGCATGTCGTGCAAATCCCCTGCCCGCTCCGCCAGGACGTGAGCAAGTTCGACGCGGCGCTCGAGGAGGCGCTTCCCATGTGCCCGCCGCATTCCGTGCATGCGGTTACCATGACGGGCGAGCTGTCCGACGTGTTTGCCGACCGGGCCGAGGGCGTCGCCTATCTGGTCGACATGATGCGGAACGCGACCGACGGTGAGGCGCTGTTCTACGGCGCCAGGTCGGGCTTTCTCGATTGCATCCGCGCGGTCGAAGGCTCGTTCGACGTGGCATCGGCCAATTGGCATGCGAGCGCTCAGCTGATCGCTCAGCTGCTCCCCGACGCATTGTTGATCGATGCCGGCACGACGACGACCGACCTGGTTCCGCTCAAGGCCGGAGCCGTGGCGGTGCGCGGCTATTGCGACGGCGATCGGCTGGCCGAGAGCGAGCTTGTCTATACCGGGGTCGTGCGCACGCCGGTGATGGCGGTGGCGCGGACCGCGCCGTTCAACGGTCGCATGCAACGCATCGCCGCCGAGCGCTTCGCCACCATGGCCGATGTCTGGCGCCTCGTGGGCAAGCTGCCCGGGGATGCCGACCCCTACCCGACCCCCGATCTTGCCGGGAAGAGCATCGAGGCGAGCGCCGCGCGGCTGGCGCGCATGCTCGGCCGCGATGCGAACGAGGCCAGCCTGCTCGCCTTCGGCGATCTCGCCCGGCATTTCGCCGACTGCCAGGTCGCGGAGATCGAGGAGGCTGCGCGCACGGTTCTCGCCCGTGAAGCGATCGCGCCCGAGGCGCCGCTGGTCGGCGCCGGCTGCGGGCGTTTCATTGCCAAGGAACTCGCCGCTCGCCTGGAGCGCCCTTATTACGATTTCGCCGAGCTGATCGACTGCGAGGCCGATGCGCGCGACATGGCGGCGAGATGCGCGCCAGCGGTCGCCGTCGGGCTGCTCGCCGAACGCGAGTTGGTCGCCTCGGTTTGAAGAAAAGAGAGGTGAGCGCTTTCACGCTCACCTCTTCATTCGGATCAGCCGCGTCCGGCAATCAAATGATAGAGCCACAGCACGACAATGGCGCCGATGATGGCGACGATCATGCTGTAGATATTGAAGCCGGTGATGCCGGTGGCGCCGAGCGCGGTGAAGAGATAGCCGCCGACCACCGCGCCGACGATGCCGAGCACGATGTCGAGCAACACGCCTTGGCCGGAGCCGACGAAGATCTTGCTGGCGATAAAGCCGGCGATGAGACCCAACACAATCCAGGCTAGGATCGACATGAGGACCCCCTTTTGGCTGGACTCGGGATAACTGGCTAACGCGTTCAGGACATTAGCCGCATTATCTCCTGCTGGGTCGGCAGTCTGCCGTCGGGGGTCAGCTTATCCACCACATTCGGCAGCATACGGGCTAATTCCGTCACCACCTCGTCGCGCGACAGGCCGGTGCGCAACGAAAGCTGATCGACGACATCACGGCCGAGCGCGCCGGACACCTGGTCGGGAGCGACGCTCTTGTTGGTGCCGCGATTGACCCAGGAATTGACCACGTCGCCGAGGCCCTTCTTCTGGAACTGCTCGATCAGGCCGCCAAGGCCATCGAGCACGCTGCCGGGGGACGCCTCTTGCGCCGAACCGGCCTTGGGCATGTCCGGTATTCTCGGTGCGTCGGCCGCGGGCGCATCCTTCTGGCCGCCGCCGGTCATGTAGCGTGAGGCGAGAAGCGCCAGGAGCGCGATGACGAGAGGTTTGGTGAGGCTACCGCCGGGGACTGCTTGATTTGAGTTTGAGCCGAAGATGTTGGACATTTTGACCTCCTGTTTAGTAAGAAACGAGAACGTCTCAACCCCCCAGGATCGTTCAGCATTGCCGCAGCGGCAGAAGTGTAACACTTAGGACATGGCGCGACCAACGAGCTTTGCTCTGGCTGAGCCTTGGTTCGGTCACTATTCACGCTTCAACGCGAAGCGAAGGACATAAGGAGAGTTGCATGCGTCGCTTGCTCACCGTCTTGGCAGTTCTCATCGGTGCCGGTCTCGGGATTGGGCGTCTCATCCCATCATGCTGACGCCGGACCTTTGCCGGACGTCGCCTCCGCAGTGGTCGTGCCCGCTTCGGTCATTGAAGCCGGTTGGCGGCGCAACTGGCGGCGTTACGGCCCCGATGTCGTCGTTCCCGATGCGGATGTCGATGTTGACGTGGACGTCATCGTACCCGGCGAGACGCCTCCCTTGATCGCCATCGTGCCCGTTCGTCCCGCGAGCTGCGGCCAGTATCGCTACTGGGATGGCGAGCGTTGCGTCGATGCGCGTTACCACAATCCCTATATCGGACCGCGCTAGCCGTCAGCCAAGCCGTCAGGCCGGGCATGCGGCTCGCTGAAAGCTCAGCCGGTCAAGAAGCCCACTTTGGGAATGACGCGGCTCAGCCAATAAGCGGATATGACGGCGATGGCCGCACATAGCAGGCCGATCTCCAGGCGGCCGTAGAGCAAATATCCCGTGGCGAACAGGGCCGCATAGACGGCGACGCAGCCCAGGAACCATGCGAGAAACCCCGCCGCGAGATCCTCGCCCGTCTCTGTCCTTCCGTTGGTATCGACGGCGCGACGCCATCCTGCGGGATAAGGACGGATCCGGTCATAAAAGGACTGCAGCACGGCGCGATCGGTCGGCGGCGTAAGCAGGGTCACGGCCAACCAGCCGATGGTCGTAATGATGACGCCGACCACAAGCGCGGCGGTCGGCTCGAGCGGCGCAAAGCCGAGCCGCGCATGGCCGAAATGCAAGTACACTGCGAGCAGGAATGAGATCACCATCGCCGCGATCTCGCTCCACGCATTGATGCGCCACCAGTACCATCGCAACAGAAAAATGAGACCCGTGCCGGCGCCAATTTGCAGCAGGATCTGAAACGCCTGCATGGCGTGGTCCAGCCAGAGCGCGACAAGCGCGGCGAGGATCATCAGCGCGAAGGTCACGGCCCTGCCAACGTTCACGTAATGCGACTGCGAGGCCTCGGGCTGCACGAAGCGGCGATAGACGTCGTCAACGATGTAGGAGGCCCCCCAGTTGAGATGGGTGCTGATCGTCGACATATAGGCCGCCGCAAGCGATGCCACGACCAGCCCGAGCAGCCCATGCGGCACGAACACGAGCATGGCCGGATAAGCCAGATCGTGGCCGATGATCGAGGGATCCACATAGGGAAGGCGTGCCCGGATGTCGGCGAGCTCCGGATAGACGATCAACGAGGCGAGCGCGACGAGGATCCACGGCCAAGGCCGCACCGCGTAATGGGCAATGTTGAACCATAGCGTCGCGGCCATGGCCTGCTTCTCGTTGCGCGCGGCCAGCATGCGCTGCGCCATGTAGCCCCCGCCTCCGGGCTCGGAGCCCGGATACCACGTGCTCCACCACTGCACGGCGAGCGGCACGATCAGCACCGCGATCACGGCGGCTCGATCGGAGAAATCAGGAAGCAGCGAGAGCTTGTCCCTGACGAGAGGATTGGCAAACAGCCCGTCCAGTCCGCCCACGCTCGGATGCGTAACCGCGTAGTAGGCGGCTGCGATCGAACCAATCATCGCCAGCGCGAATTGAAAGAAATCGGTGACGACCACGCCCCATAGGCCGGCCGTGCTCGCGTAGACCATCGTTATCAGTGCCGCCAGCACGACGGTCACGTGCGCATCGAGACCAAACAAAACGCCCGCGATCTTGATGGCGGCGAGCGTGACGGTCGCCATGATCATGACGTTGAAGAACACGCCGAGATAGATGGCGCGGAAGCCGCGCAGGAAGGCGGCCGGCGCACCCGAATAGCGCAACTCGTAGAAATTGATGTCGGTGAGTGCGCCTGACCGGCGCCAGAGCTTGGCGTAGAAGAAAACCGTCAGCATCCCTGTGATGAGGAAGGCCCACCACAGCCAATTCATGCTGACGCCGCCGGTGCGCACCAGGTCGGTGACGAGATTCGGCGTGTCGGTCGAAAAGGTCGTCGCCACCATCGAGGTGCCGAGCAGCCACCACGGCAATTTGCGGCCCGACAGAAAATATTGCTCGAGACTGCGGCCGGCACGCTTGGTGAACAAAAGACCGATGATCAGGGAGGCAACGCCGTAGACCGCCACGATAACCCAATCGATCGATTGCAGCTGCATGGCACGCGTCTCAGGGTGAATTAAGCCGAGCCGCCATGCCTTAAGGTGGCGTCTCGCCGGGGATCGTGGCGGGTGCCCGCTTCCCGGGGTCCACACCCGTGATGCCGCCAAGATAGTTGAGGATGGCGGCGACCTGATCGTCGGAGAATTGGATCTGCGGCATGTCGCGGTGGCGTGAGCCCATGCCCTCGGCGAACCCCTCCTCCAGCTGGTCTATCGGATATTTGAGATAGACCTCGCGCAACGGCGGCGCTTGCGGCAGCGGGCTCGCTGCCGGTCGCTTCGAGCGAATGACAGCGGCCGCAATTCTTCTCGAGCAGCGCCTTGCCATCGCTCGCGTCGGTACCGGCGGCGCGCGCGTCTGCGACGCAAAGCGTCAATAGCGCAAGCCAGCCGAAAAGGCGGGGAAGTTTCGTCATCGTCCCAGCCTCCTCCAACAAGGCGGCGCGGGGTGGCAACACCCAAGGCTCAGGGTAATCGGTCGCGGGCCCTGACGGCAAATCCCTTTCCGGGGCGTCACGGCTTCAGCGTGCAGAGGCTGTAATGCTCGTAGACGATCGATTGGAGCGGGCGTCCGGGCCAGAATTTCCGATGCAGGTCGCCGACGGTGACGGCGTCGGCTGACGGTCAGCCCAGTCTCGGCGGCGACACCGGCGAGATCGTCGATGCCGTAATGCCAGGGCGCGCCCATATCGGCGAAGCGCTCCACGAAGGTCGTGGTTCCGGCCTCGCCGGTCGTCTTCGCCACCACCGCCTTGTCCATGTAGTCGAAGGAGATGGCGAAGCGCCGCACGCCCGCCTTGAGGTCGCGCAACACCTTCAGCGCATCGGCCTCGGTCAGATACATCGTGTTGCCCTCCCAGATGAAAAATGACGGGAGGTCGCGGTCGAAGCCGTTCGCCTCGAGCAGCGGCAGCACGCCCGACGTGACATAGTTGCCGGCGATGAAAGTCGTCGGCGCCTCGATGCCACGTTCGGCGAGCCGATTGCGCTTGAACGCCACCGTGCTCGGATCGTCGATCTCGAAATAGGCGACGCCGGGCGATGGTTTGCGCGCGGCCCGCGTGTCCAGGCCCGCGCCGAGGATGACCACCTGACGGCAGCCATCGGCGAGCCGCTCATCGAGCCTGTCGTCGAGGTAGCGGGTCCTGAGCCTGACATTCATCTCCGCCGCGGGGAAGCCGGCCGAAATCCTGTCGGCCGCGGCTCTGGTCCGCTCGTCGAGAAAGATGGGAACGATCCGATCGACATAGAGCGGATGCGGCTCCTGGTTCTCGCGCGCGCGGAACTCGGCCACGATGAAGGCTGTACCGGTAACGTCCTTGATGGGGCTCATGGCCCTGCTCCTCGAGCTGTTCGGTCGGCTGGGTGTCGGCTTGTGCGGCGTTTAGCCGGAGGGCGGCGGGGCGTGCTTGTAATGATCCTCGATCTTCTCGACCAGAAGCCGCCAGGCTTCGTGCTCGCGGGGCCCCGCGGTCTTCTCCACGGCGATCTGCAAATAGCCGAGCTCGCGCTCGATCTTCTCGCGCGGCAGCATATGCAGGCGGCTGGCGAGGATCGCCGCCTCGATCACCGCGGCTTGCGCGCGGTTGAAGCCCTTGAACGGGGCGTGGCTCGCCTCGTGCACCACGCGGCAGTGGAAGCGCGGCCGCTGCTCGTCCTCCTCGATCGTATCGACGGCGAGCTCGGCATGGCTGAGCGCGCCTTCGAGCACGGCGCCCGGCACATGCGTCGAGGCGCGGGTCGGCCAATCCTTCCGCCCCGTCAGGCAGCCGGCGAAGACGAGCACGTCGTCGGTGAAATTGGCGACCGCGTAAGGCGTGGCGCGGAGATTGTCGAGCGTGGTCGAGGGCCGGAACGGCGCGATGACGAAGCCGCCTTCCTCGACGATCAGCCCGAGCGGGGCGATATGCACGCTCCCCGCATCGCTGAGGGTGGTGACGATGCATTCGCGGATCATGGGCATGGCGACGTGGCTCTCGACGCTGGTTAGGAGGCTTCGCGTTTCTTCTTGGCGATCAACGTATGGCCGGCCTCTTTCAGCCGCGTCCGGTCGTCCACCGGCGCGTCGGCGGCGACGCCCCAATCGAGCGGCTCGTCCTGCGCGTAGCGCTTGGCCAGCCGCCAGGCGATCTCGGCCCGCGCCAGCTCCGCCCCGAGATAGAACGCATGCGGGCCGTCACTGTCCACGCCGAGCTTGTCGTAGAGCGCGAAGGCGTCCTGCGCCACATGATGGCCGTCGCGGTTATAGACATGGATGCCGTCCTCGGCGATCTCGATGCGGAAATTCTTGTCGCGCACCTCGCGCGCGGCTTGCTCGATCTCCGCCGGCGTTTGCGGGAACGGCCGCTTGGCGTGGAGACACAGCAGGCCGTCGGAATAACCCTTCGGCAACTCGTTGTCGGCGCGCGAGGCAAACATCATGCGCCGCGCCATGTCATGTTCCTCATAGGTGCGGCGCGTATGCGGGCTGACCTGCACGACCAGCACGTTCCTGATGTGCAGCTCCGAGGCGATGCCGAGCAGGATGGCGGTGATGCCGGTGGTATCGGCGTCGGTCAGCTCGGTGAGATTGCCGGTGCCCATCAGCATCTCCGCCTCGGGCCGTTCGCGCCGCAATCTGCGCATAGCGCTCGAGCGACTCCATGAAGCCGAAATTGATCGGATCGAGCACGGGGTCGACGAGATAGGCACGCCCCTTGGCGTCGAGCGTGTCCATGGCGCGATAGAGCGAGTCCATGTCGCCGTGGTCCTTGGGGATGAGCACCGGGGTCGAGGCGACCTGGTCGGCGATATCGAGCGTCGACTCGTTCAGGCTGAGCAGGAAATCGGCGCCGGCCTTGCCGCCGCGCAGCAGCTCATCGGCATCGGCGGAATCGACGCTCGATTTGTAGCCGTGCTCTTTCAACGCGCGCACCGCCTCCTCCAGATGCGGAAAGGGCGTGTCGGGCAGGCAGCCGAGATCGATGACGTTGGCGCCTTTGTGGGAGAAGTCCTCGGCGCGCTCCAGGATCGCCTCGATCGACAGCGTCGTGGCGTCGATGATCTCGGCGAAGATCTGGATGTCGTATTTGGTCATGTCGGAGGCCTTGCGGGCGCGGCCGAAAAACACGGGAATGTCCTTCACCTCGTCGGGACCGCGCACCACCGGCACGCCGTAATGCTGGCTCAGGCGCTCGAGATCGGCGCGGCAGCGGCCCGGCAGCATGATCTTGTCGGCCTCGACCGGCTTCGGCAGGCGCCGCAGGATGATGTCCTCGGTCATCAGCGCCGCGACCTTGACGCCGATATCCAGCACCGTCCAGTCGAATTCGGGAGTCATGGCTTTGAGCACGGCTTCGAGCCGCGTCCGCGCGAGATGTCCGGTCAGGAACAGGATGCTTTCAGGCATGATGCGGGCTCGCGCGTCTCATGGTCCGCCGCCCTTCTAACGTGTCATGGCCGGGCTTGTCCCGGCCATCCACGCTCGCTTGCGTGTCATTCCCGCGAAAGCGGGAATCCAGTAAACGCCGGCCGTGATTATTAGAGCTCAGGGGTTACTGGATTGCCCGGTCAAGCCGGGCAATGACAAGCAGAAGTTGGCTTAAATGATCTCGGCGCCGCAGGCTTGGCCCTCCGCGGCGGATGCGGCGAAGGCCTTTTGATCGCCGCGGCCGAGCAGAATTGTGGGCGTGCCGGTCTGCTTCAGCAGCTCGGGAAAGGCGTCGTCGACGATGCCCTCGCGCGCGAGCTGGCCGGCGCTGAGCCGCGTCGTCTTGGGCCGCGCGATCGACTTGATCAGATAACAGCGCGTGGCGCCGATCCGCGCGGCGAGCCACAGCGCGAGACTGTCGGAGGTGAGCCGCCAGGATTCCTCGATGCCGGCGCGCCCGGCGATCAAGGCATAAGGCGCCCACACCGCCACGCTGCCGCGCGCGAGCGCGTCACGCAGCTCGGCTTCGGTGGCGCCTACGCGAAGCCCTGGCGCAAACCGGCGACCGCCCAGGCGAGCTGATCCATGGCGAGCAGGGCCATGCGGTGCGCCGCCTGATCGCCGAAGCCGAGCTGGGACTGGCAGGCGCGCACCTCGTCGGCCAAGGCGCCTCCTCCCGGCACGACGACGATCGGGACTTGCGCGCCGGCGATCGCGTCGAGCCAGGCGGGGAGCTCGCCCGAGCGGACGACGCTGCCGCCGAGCTTGACGACGATGGGCCGCGCCAGATCGGCGGCGCGCGCAAGGCCGGTCTCGGCACGCAGGCTTCGGCCCGGCATCTCAGGCGCTCCCCTTGGCGCGCACGATCTCGACGCCGACCGCGCCCGGCTCCTTGTCGAGCTTCTCGATCATGACCTTGACGGAGGACGCGCGCGGATGCGCCAGGCAATGGCGCGCCACCTCCTCGGCCAGGGTCTCGACCAGATTGATGTGGCCGCGGGCGATGATCGCCTTGATGCCTTTGATGATGGTGTCGTAGTCGAAGGCGCGGCCGATATCGTCATCGAGCGCGACGCTCGCCGGAAGCACGTCGACATCGACGGAGAAGCGCACGCGCTGGGTGACGCCCTTCTCGTTGGTGTAGACGCCGATCTCGACGTCGAGCACGAGGTCGTGCATGAAGACGCGGTCCAGCGTCTTGGCCTCGCTGCGGGCGGGCTTCGCCGCGGTCCGCCGCAATCGCTCTTCCATGGCCCAAGGCTCCGTTAGGCGACGGCTGTTCGCCGCCATCCCTCTAGCATAACGCCTGGGGGATGCGGTCGGCCACGTTGGGCTCATGGAAAACGCGCGGCCGTTCGGGGATCAGCGCCCTGATCGCCCGCGAGCCGCTGCGGATCGAGCGGCAGCGTGCGGTCGCCCGTGCTCGCAGAGCGCGCCGCGAAAGCCGAGCAGATCGGGCTGTAACGCAACCAGGCTCGGCACGTGGCGCGCTTGCAGCGAGCCGGCGAGGCCGACGATCAGCCCTTCCGCCTTGGCCGCGGCGATGCAATCGGCAAGGCCCATGAAGGACATATGCTCGGGCAAGGCGCCGGCGCCTTTGCCCAGCGTGTCGAACATCACGCCATGCGCGCCGATCCTGGCGGCGAGCTCGATCGCGTCGAATGCGGGAAACGCATCGGCGAACAGCACGAGGATCAGGCGGAGCTCCGCCGTGTCGCCGGCGAGCCGCTTCAGGCACCGCTCGGCATCACCGCCCGGG
This sequence comes from uncultured Alphaproteobacteria bacterium, assembly GCA_963817175.1. Taxonomy (GTDB): domain Bacteria; phylum Pseudomonadota; class Alphaproteobacteria; order Rhizobiales; family Methyloligellaceae; genus Methyloceanibacter. The sequence goes on along the minus strand of CAWFNK010000015.1, from coordinate 268,753 downwards.
AAGATACCGAGCTTGACGTAATCGACGCCGAGCGCGGCGGTGGCAGCACGGCGGCTCGAACCTTGTCACCTTCCAGGGGAAGATCGCCGATGGTCGCGCTGATCGGCGCGCGCCCCGCCACATGCTTGACGCAGGCGGCGATGGTGTCGGGGGCAAGCGCGCCCAGCGCGCCTTGGCCGGGATCCTTCAGATCGACGATGTCGGCGCCGGCGCGAAGCGCCAATTCGGCTTCCTCGGCGTCGCGCACGCTGGCGAGAAACAGCGTCACCGGAACAACCAGTTGAACATGCCGCCGCCGCCACCTCCGCCGCCGCCGCCACCCCCGCCACCACGGCGCGCGGCGCGGCGCCCCTCGGGCGGCGTCTCTGCGCGCTCGAAGCCCCAGAAATCGTCGCGGGCGGCAGGCGCTCGCTGCCGCACCTTGCGGAGCTGAACCTCGTTCTTGTTGCCGTCAGGATCGGTGACGACGACCGAGACGGCCTGCCAGTTCCACTGCGCCGGCGAGGTGCCCCAGGCATGCGGCTCGACGGAGACGACTTTGTTCGCGCGCGTATCGACGATGGCGACATATTCGAGGCTCGAGTCCTGCCCGTCGCCGAAATCGCCGGCGTAATATTTCAGAAGCCCGATGCCGGAGAGCGCGTCCTTCAACAGCTTCCATTCGAGGATCTTCGGCTTGCCCGCGCCGAACATCTCAAGCTCGGGCCTGAGGGCCGGATATTTGGCGTTGCTGGCGACGTAGCGGCCGGGCTGCGGCTCGTTGATCACCCAGCCCGCGACTTCCTCGCCCAACGGTCCACCCTGCTCAGGCGGCACCTCTTGGCCGAGGCGCACAAGCGCCTCGCGGCTCTCCGCCTGAAACGGGTCCTGGGCCAGCGCGTTCTTGTAGTCGGCGATGCCCTCGTCGGTGCGGTTCAACGCCTCGTAGATGTTGCCCCTGATGCGCAAGGCGACAGCATCGTTGGCGGCGATCTGAAGTGCCTGGTTGACATCGTTCAGCGCGTCGTCATTGGCCTGGGTGCTGGCTTCGGCATTGGCTGTCGCGCTGGGGGCGGCCTGGAGTTTCACCGAGGCGCGCATGGCGTAGGCCTTGGCATTTTGCGGGGCGAGCTCGATGGCGCGGGTCAGATCGCCGAGCGCATCGTCGAAGCGGCGCGCCTGGGTGAAGACGATGCCGCGCTCGATATAGGCATCGACCAGATCGGGCTTGGCCTCGATCGCCTTGTTGAGATCGTCGAGAGCCGCATTGAACTTCTTGTCGCCGGCATTGGCGCGGGCGCGCAGCAGCAGGATATCGGGAAGCGGCACGTCCGGCTTCAGGGTCAGCACCTGGGTCGCATCGGCGGCAGCCTCCCGATACATGCCGAGCGCGAGATAAGCGTCGGCGCGGTGGTGATAGGCTGCGACATATTTCGGATTGAGGCTGACGGCACGGCTCAGATCGCGGATCGCGGCGTGATGGCGCTTGAGCTGCTCATGCGCCATGCCGCGCCCGTTGAACGGCACGGCGCTTTGCGGCATCAGCTCGACCGCCTTGCGGAAATCGTGGAAGGCCGCATCGTATTGGCCGAGCGTCACCCGCGCATTGCCGCGGTTGTTGTAAGCGGCGCCGTAAGTGCCGGACAGCGCGATCGCGCGATCGAAATCCTTGATCGCCTCGTCGGGGTGGCCGAGATCCATCAGCGCGTTGCCGCGATTGTTATAGACAGTAGCGTTTTCGGGCGCGAGCTGGATCGATTTGTTGAAGTCCTCGATCGCCTCCTTGGTCTGATTCATCCGCCATTTGGCGACGCCGCGATCGCTATAGATGCTCGCCTCGATGAAGTCGGCGATCTCGGGCGCGGTCAGCGCCTCGTCGTAGGCCGCGACCGCCTTGTCATATTGGCCGCGCATCAGCGCCGCGGCGCCCTCGCGCGCGCGTATCAGCGTCGTGTCCTCGGCCGAAGCCGTGGCGGCAGTCCCCGCGACGAGCAGGGCCGCTAGCAACCAGCCAATGTCATGTCGTGAAGCGTGCATGGCCTCGTTCAGGCAGGCCTTCCCTCAAAGCCCCTTTTCCCATGTCTCCCATAAGGCCGGAGTGTGTCAACAAAGGGTCGCGGGGCGGCTCGGTTGTCAGCCTATTTCGCCCATTTTGCGCCCGACGCCAAGCCCTTCAAGACCCTGACGTCGGCCGGTTTCTTCCCGACTGCGAGTTCGCCAGCGCCCGCAGCACCAGGGGCAACGTCTCCGGCAGATCCTCGGCGATCAGTCCCGGCCCGAAGGTTTTGGCCGAGGCGCCATGCAGCCAAACGGCGGCGCTCGCCGCCAGGAAGCCCGGCATGGCTTGCGCGAGCAGTCCGAGCACCATGCCGCCAAGCACGTCGCCGGTACCGGCGGTGGCGAGCCAGGGACTCGTCGTGGCGTTGATCGACGCTATTCCGTTGGGCGCTGCCACGACAGTGTCGGCGCCTTTCAGCGCGACGATCGCGCCGGACCGAGCTGAGGCCTTGCGCGCGCGCTCGAGCTTCGGCAATCCGATCAGATCGCCGAACAGCCGCGCGAACTCCCCGTCATGCGGCGTGAGCACGACCGGGGCGGCGCGCGAGGCGATCTTGGCGAACAGCGACGCCGGATCGTCGCCGAACGAGGTGATTGCGTCGGCATCGAGCACGATGGCCGCGTCCGAGCCAAGCGCCGCCAAGACCATCTCCTTGGTGCGTTCGCCCACCCCGACGCCTGGCCCGATCAGCACGGCATTCTTGCGCTTGTCGGCCAATAGGGCCTTCAGTCCGCGCGCATCGTCGGCCTCGCGCACCATGATGGCGGTGAGCTGCGCCGCATTGACTTGCAGCGCATCGCGTGGCGAGGCGACGGTCACCAGCCCGGCGCCGGCCCTGAGCGCGCCACGCGCGGCGAGCCGCGCGGCGCCGGTGCTGTAGAGGGGACCCGACACCACGACCGCGTGGCCACGCGCATATTTGTGGCCCTCGTCCTTGGGCCAGGGAAATTGCGCGAGCCAGAGCGCTGGCTCGTTGGCGAAGGTCTTGGGAGCGATGGTTGCGAGCACGCTCGCCGGGATGCCGATATCGGCGAGCTTCACCTCGCCGCAGTGGCTACGCCCGGGCAGGAGGAGATGGCCGGGCTTGAGGCGGAAGAAGGTCACGGTGGCGGCGGCCTTGATGGCCACGCCCCTCACCTCTCCCGTCGTCCCGTCGATCCCGCTCGGCACATCGACCGCGACGACAGGAACACCCGAGGCGTTGACGCTGCCGATCAGCGCCGCCAGTTTGCCTTCGATGGGACGGGCGAGACCTGCGCCGAACAGCGCATCGACCACCACGTCAGCGCCGATAAGAATGTCAGGCGAGAGAGGCTCGTGCGGCCCAACAAAGCGCCTGGCCATGGCGGCCGCGTCTTTTGGCAGTCGCGCCGCATCGCCGTCGAAGCCGAGTTTGACTTTGTAGCCCCTGTCGAGGAGATAACGCGCGGCGACGAAGCCATCGCCGCCATTGTTGCCGGGCCCGCAAAGCACGGCGACGGTTTCCTTGTCGGGGAAGCGCCTCGCCACCTCGTCGGCGACCGCGCGGCCGGCATTCTCCATGAGCGTTGCGCCTTGAACGCCACTCTCCATGGCCAGCCGGTCGGCCCGGCCCATCTCGTCGGCGGTCAGAAGCTCGATCATCGATTCTCCGTCCATCGCATAAATGCATCCTGGTAGAGCAAACAAACCGACGCCTGACGAATCTGCTTAATTCTTATGCAACATGCCTGTAAGTTGCGCAGCGATGCCAAGGCGAACGCCGCAAGCTTTTGCAGTGACCCCGTAACTGTCTGAATTGCAGGCAAAAACTTGCGTATGAAAGATTGGCATAGGGCGTGCTTTGGCTGGGCCACAGTCATTCAGGATAACGGACGGAAGCGCGCGGCTAAGCGCTTCTTTGCGTCCTTGGGAGGTGTAGCGAAACAATGAAAAAGATCGAAGCGATCATCAAGCCATTCAAGCTCGATGAGGTGAAGGAGGCGCTTCAGGAGATTGGCCTCCAGGGCATCACGGTGACCGAGGCCAAAGGCTTCGGGCGCCAGAAGGGCCACACGGAGCTCTATCGCGGCGCCGAATATGTCGTCGACTTCCTGCCCAAGGTAAAGCTCGAGCTCGTGCTCGGCGACGCCATGGTGGAGAAGGCAATCGACGCCATCATCGCCTCAGCCAAGACGGGCCGCATCGGCGACGGAAAAATCTTCGTCTCGAATGTGGAGGAAGCCGTGCGCATCCGTACAGGCGAGACGGGCAACGACGCCATTTGATAAGGCATGGCACGCCGAGGGCCGGCGGGCGCTGGCAAGGAGCGATTTTTCAGCCGCCATGCTAGAAGGGCGGCGTCAACATGACAGGGGAGTACGATGGCAGACGCTAAGAGTGTGACGAAGAAGATCAAGGACGACGATGTCAAGTTCGTGGACCTGCGCTTCACCGATCCGCGGGGGAAGATGCAGCACGTGACCATGGACGTGAGAGAGATGGACGAGGACGCCTTCTCCGAAGGCATCATGTTCGACGGCTCATCGATCGCCGGCTGGAAGGCGATCAACGAGTTGGACATGAAGCTGATGCCCGATCCGGATTCTGCGGTGATCGATCCTTTCTTCGCGCAAAGCACCCTCGCCGTGTTCTGCGACGTGCTCGAGCCCTTGACCAACGAACCCTATGAGCGCGATCCGCGCGGCATCGCCGGCAAGGCGATGGCCTATCTGAAGCAGACGGGCGCCGGCGACACGGCGGTGTTCGGGCCCGAGGCCGAGTTCTTCGTGTTCGACGATGTCCGCTTCAAGGCCGAGCCGTTCAATTGCGGCTACAGAATCGACTCGATCGAGCTGCCCTCGAACATGGACACCGAATATGAGATGGGCAATCTCGGTCACCGGCCGCGCACCAAGGGCGGCTATTTCCCGGTGCCGCCGATCGACTCAGCGCAAGACCTCCGCTCGGAGATGCTGGCGGTGATGGCCGATATGGGCGTCGTCACCGAGAAGCATCACCATGAGGTCGGCGCCGCGCAGCACGAGCTCGGCATCAAGTTCGGTCCGCTGGTCAAGATGGCGGACTCGATGCAGATCTACAAATACGTGATCCACCAGGTGGCGCAGGCCTACGGCAAGACCGCGACCTTCATGCCGAAGCCGATCTTCGGCGATAACGGCTCGGGCATGCACACGCATCAGTCGATCTGGAAGGACGGCAAGCCGATGTTCGCCGGCGACAAATATGCCGACCTGTCGGACATGGCGCTGTATTATATCGGCGGCATCCTGAAGCACGCCAAGGCGCTCAACGCCTACACCAACCCGCTCACCAACTCCTACAAGCGGCTGGTGCCGGGCTACGAGGCGCCGGTGCTGCTGGCCTATTCCTCGCGCAACCGCTCGGCGTCGTGCCGCATCCCGCTCGGCTCGGGGCCGAAGGCCAAGCGCGTCGAGGTCCGTTTCCCCGATCCGGGCGCCAATCCCTATCTCGCCTTCGCCGCCATGCTGATGGCCGGACTCGACGGCATCGAGAACAAGATCAACCCCGGCGATCCGATCGACAAGAACCTGTACGACCTGCCGCCCGAGGAGCTGGAGAAGGTGCCGACCGTGTGCGGTTCGCTGCGCCAGGCCTGCGAGGAACTCGACAAGGACCGCGCCTTCCTGAAGAAGGGCAACGTCTTCACCGACGACGCGATCGATTCCTATCTCGAGCTCAGGATGGAAGAGGTGGAGCGCTTCGAGATGATGCCCCACCCGATCGAGTTCGACATGTATTACAGCGTCTAACGACGCCGCCGAAAAAGATGGGGCGGCCGCGCTTTTCGTCGCGACCGCCCCACTTTGGCCCGGCCTGCCGAACCTTCTCCGCGTCCCCCGTCGTCGCGGCAGCAAGGTTCCCGCCAGGCTCCCCCAAAAAGGATTTCGTATCGGGGCGCCTACATCAAATAGAACACCGCGTAGAGCAGCCCTCCGCCGACCAGCGTGTAGATCCAATTCTTGTGCTCCTGGTACCAGCCGCCGACCATCGACGGCAGGCCGAAGAACACGAAGCGGCCGAGAGACAGCGTGATGAGGATGGCGATGGAGGCCAACAGCCAGAAGGCGACATTGCCCGAGGCTTCGGCCGAGGCCGCGCCCGTATGGCCCGCATCCACCAGCAATATCGGCGCCTGCGTGGCGCTCACGTCGAACAGCGCCCAGATCGAGGCCGCTGCCAGCGCCACCAACATGGCGTAACGCATCACCATGACGCTTAAACCCCGCCGCTTTTGAGATAAATCTTAGCGGCGGCGCGTAAAGAAAGGGGAAAGCGGCAGGCTTAAGCGGGGGTTAACGGCCGCGTCTTTTTAGGCGGCTTTCCACTTGATGGAGCAGCCGATTGATGGCGTCTGCTCGCGCGGGCCTTGGCCGGTGGCGGCGATCTCTTTCATCGCCTCGAACAGATCGCGGCGAACGTTGTCAGGCGCAGCCTCTTTCCGGCTTGCATCGAGGCGCCCACGATATTGCAGCTCGAGATCGGCATTGAAGCCGAAGAAGTCGGGCGTGCAGACCGCGTCATAGGCGCGCGCGACAGCCTGGCTCTCGTCGTAGAGATAGGGAAAGCTGAAACGGTGCGCTTGCGCGAAACGGCGCATATTGTCGAAGGAGTCGTCCGGATAATGGGTCACGTCATTGGAGGAGATGGCAACCGCGTTGATGCCGAGCGTCCTAAGTTCGTCCACATCGCGCACGATGCGGTCGATCACCGCCTTGACGTAGGGACAGTGGTTGCAGATGAACATCACCAGCGTGCCGTTCGGCCCGCGCAACCTTTCGAGGCTGTAGGTCTTGCCGTCGGTGGCCGGAAGCGTGAAGGACGGCGCCTTCCAGCCAAAATCGCAAATGGGAGTTTCTTCCGCCATCAGATTTCTGCTTTCGTGAATCTGTCATCGGCCGCCTCTAGGCTGACCGCGACGTAAACTTTCAGCTGGGCATATGGCGAATTCCGACAATTTCCGCAACCGGGCCGCGGCATGCGAGGCGCATGACGACATCCCCCGCAGCCCCGGCGACGCCGAGACGATCGGCGATGTCATCGCGCGCCGCTATAGCCGCCGCGAAATGATGCGCGGCACGCTCGGCGTCACCGCCGCCGCGGCGTTGTTCGGGCCCGCCGCATTCGCCGCCGGCAACGCCAATGGCGAAGCCGCGCCCGACCGCTTCGACTTCACCGAACTCGAGGCCGGTATCGACACGGACCACCACCTTGCACCCGGCTATCGCGCCCAGGTTCTGTTGCGATGGGGGGACCCGCTATTTCCCGATGCCCCCGGCTTCAATCCCTCGGGCCAAAGCGCGGCCGCTCAGTTGAAGCAGTTCGGCTACAACAACGACTATATCGCCTTCTTCCCGATCGACGGCAGCGACACGCACGGACTGCTGTGCATCAATCACGAATATACCAACGAGGAACTGATGTTCCCGGCGATCGAGGAGCGTCAGGATACGTCAGGCTTCGAGAAGATGACGGCCGAGCTCGTCGATATCGAGATGGCGGCGCATGGGGTGAGCATCGTCGAGATCAGACGCGAGGGTGAGGATTGGCGCGTCGTGCTCGACAGCAAGTATAACCGGCGCATCAGCCCGGCCACGCCGATGACCGCCGACGGTCCGGCGGCCGGCGATCGGCGCTTGCAGACCGATGCCGATCCCTCGGCCATGAGCATGATCGGCACGCTCAACAATTGCGCCGGCGGCAGGACGCCGTGGAACACCTATCTCACCGCTGAGGAGAACTTCCACGGCTATTTCTGGACCAATGAGTGCGTGCCTGGGGGCGCGCGGCCCAAGGGCCTCGGCGGCAATCAGGCCGAGAGCTACAAGCGTTACGGCATCCCGGGGCTATGGCAGGCCTGGGGCAAGTTCATCGACCGCTTCAATGTCGACAAGGTGCCGAACGAGCCGAACCGCTTCGGCTGGATCGTGGAGATCGATCCGTTCGACCCCAATTCCGTTCCGGTGAAGCACACCGCGCTCGGGCGGTTCTGCCACGAGGGCGCGGAGACGCTCGTCAACAAGGACGGCCGCGTCGTCGTCTATTGCGGCGACGACGGGCGCGGCGAATATGTGTACCGCTTCGTCTCCAATGGCCGCTACGACCCAGACAACCGCGCCGCCAACATGAAGCTGCTGTCGGAAGGCACCTTGTCGGTTGCGCGGTTCGATGCCGACGGCAAGGTGCACTGGCTGCCGCTCGTTTTCGACGAGCAATGGCTCATTCCCTATTTCGGTTTTTACTCTCAGGCCGATGTCGTCATCGATGCGCGTCTTGCCGCCGACAAGCTCGGCGCGACGCGCATGGACCGTCCGGAGGACGTGCAGCCCAATACCGTCAATGGCCGCGTCTATGTCCTGCTCACCAACAATGTCAGGCGCAAGTCCGACCAGGTCGACACGGCGAACCCGCGGCCTGACAACGCCTTCGGGCATATCATCGAGATGACGCCGCCAGAGGGAGACCACGCGGCAGACAGCTTCGCCTGGGATATCCTCGTTCAGTGCGGCGACCCTGCCATCGCCGAGGTGGGCGCGCGCTGGAACCCCGCCACCTCCAAGAATGGCTGGTTCGCTTCTCCCGACAATGCCTGTGTCGACGCTGACGGGCGGCTGTGGATCGCCACCGATCAGGGCGAGAGCTGGCCGCGCACCGGCCGCGCCGACGGGCTTTACGCCTTGGAGACGGAAGGCGAATTTAAGGGAACGCCGAAGCTGTTCTTCCGCGTTCCGATCGGCGCCGAGCTTTGCGGCCCCTGTTTCACGCCGGACGGTGGGACCCTGTTCGTGGCCGTGCAACACCCCGGCGCTGACGGTGCGGAAGCCTTGATCGGCTTCGGACGTCCCTCGACCTTCAAGGACCCGGTGACGCACTGGCCAGACCCCGATCCTGATTCGAAGATGCCGCCCAGGCCATCGGTGCTGGCCATTACCAAGGACGGCGGCGGCAAGATCGCCTGACCCCGCCGGCGCTTGCTCGCCACGACGCTTGAAAAAGCCGCACATGCGTGCGAGCTAACGTCATTCCCTGTGCGTTGAGATTCGTGGAGCCGTTGGTGTCGAAAAGACCCATGCGCAAAGCCGCCGCATCATCCCGCGACCTGTTTGCCAAGCTCGAGGACGAGCTGAAGCGGAAGCCGATCAAGGCCGCCAAGCAGGCCGCGAGCGGCAAATCCCCTTCCCGCTCGGAGGAGGCTTACACCGCCGCCGATATCGAGGTGCTGGAGGGGCTCGAGCCCGTACGCCGGCGCCCGGGCATGTATATCGGCGGCACCGACGAGAAGGCGATGCACCACCTCTTCGCCGAGGTGCTCGACAACGCCATGGACGAGGCGGTGGCCGGCCATGCCGATCATATCGGCGTCGCGCTCGAGGAAGACGGCTTCATCACCGTGACCGACAACGGCCGCGGCATCCCGGTCGATCCGCATCCCAAATTCAAGAAGAGGTCCGCGCTCGAGGTCATCATGACCACGCTGCACGCGGGCGGAAAATTCAACTCCAAGGTCTATGAGACGAGCGGCGGCCTGCACGGCGTCGGCGTCTCGGTGGCCAACGCGTTGTCCGAGACCATGGAGGTCGAGGTGGCGCGCGGGCAGAAGCTCTATCGCCAGACTTATACGCGCGGAGAGCCAGACGGCCCGCTGAAAAGCCTTGGCCCGGTGAAGAACCGCCGCGGCACGCGCGTCCGGTTCCGGCCCGACCCCAAGATCTTCGGTAAAGGGTGCGCCTTCAAGCCGGCGCGGCTGTTCCGCATGGCGCGCTCGAAGGCCTATCTCTTCCGCGGCGTTGAGATCAGATGGTCATGCGCCAAGGCGCTGCTCGCCGGCGACGCCGACACGCCTGAGGCCGCCGTCTTCCACTTCCCGGGCGGACTGAAGGACTTTCTCACCGATCGCATCGAAGGCCAGGAGGCCGTCACCAAGGATCTGTTCGCCGGCCGCATCGAGAAGATCGAAGGCGCCGGCTCGGTCGAATGGGCAATCGCCTGGATCGCCAGCGACGACGGGTTCCTGAGCTCCTATTGCAATACCGTGCCGACGCCGGACGGCGGTACGCATGAGGCGGGTTTGCGCGCGGCGCTGACCAAGAGCTTGCGCGCCTATGGCGAGCTCACCGGCAATAAGCGGGTCGCGCAACTGACGGCCGACGACGTGCTCGGCACCGCGGCCGCCATGCTGTCGGTGTTCATCCGCGAGCCCGAGTTCCAAGGCCAGACCAAGGACCGGCTGTCCAGCCCCGAGGCCGCGCGGATCGTCGAGAACGCGGTCAAGGACGCTTTCGACCATTGGCTGACCGGCAACCCGTCGCAGGCCAACCGGCTGCTCGACTGGGTGGTCGACCGCTCCGAAGAGCGGCTACGCCGCAGGAAAGAGAAGGAGATCGGCCGGCAAACGGCGACACGGCGCCTGCGCCTTCCCGGCAAGCTCGCCGATTGCGCGGTGAGCGGCGCGCTGGGCACGGAGATCTTCATCGTCGAGGGCGACTCGGCCGGCGGCTCGGCCAAGCAGGCGCGTGACCGGGCGACCCAGGCCGTGCTGCCGCTACGCGGCAAGATCCTCAACGTCGCCAGCGCGAGCTCGACCAAGCTCGCCGACAACCAGCTCTTGAGCGATCTGATCCAGGCGCTCGGCTGCGGCACGGGGACTCGCTACCGCGAGGAGGATCTGCGCTACGAGAAGGTCGTGGTGATGACCGATGCCGATGTCGACGGGGCGCATATCGCCTCCCTGCTCATCACCTTCTTCTATCAGGAGATGCGCGGGCTGATCGAAGGCGGGCATCTCTATCTCGCCGTGCCGCCGCTCTATCGCTTGAGCCAGGGCGCGAAGACCGCCTACGCGCGGGACGACGCGCACAAGGCGAAGCTGATGGAATTGGACTTCAACGGCAAGGGCAAGGTCGACGTGTCGCGCTTCAAGGGCTTGGGAGAGATGATGCCCAAGCAGCTAAAGGACACCACCATGGACCCAAGGGTGCGCACCCTCCTCCGGGTCGCGCTCGCCGAGGACGACAAGAGCACCGGCAAGCTGGTCGATCAGCTGATGGGCAACAAGCCCGAAGCGCGCTTTCGCTTCATCCAGGAGCGCGCCGAATTCGCCAAACCCGACGATCTGGATATTTGAGCTAGAGCCAGCGCGGCACGCGGGCCTGGTATTTGCGATAGGCCTCGCCGAATTGCCGCTCGAGGTAAATCTCCTCGCGCTCGACCACGCCGCGCTGCAAGACGATCAGCACCGGGATCAGCAGCACGAGCACCCAGAGGCTGGTCAGGATGATGGCGAGCCCGAAATAGAGCAGCACGAAGCCGATATAGATCGGATTGCGCGTGAACTGATACGGCCCCTTGACCACGAGCACGGTCGAGGGTTCCCCGGGAACGACGCTGGTGCCCGCCAAGCGGAATCTGCGGATCGCGAGAATGGCGAGCGCCAAGCCAATCGCCACGAAGGTGATGCCGACGCCAAGCGCGAGCCCGTTCGGGGATGCAAGCGGCGCCCCGATCGGCAGCACGACGCTCAGCAAACAGCCGAGCCCAAGCGCGCCGAGAAACAGCAGCGGCGGCTTGATCACCACATCGGCGGCATGATCGGTGGATTGCATGGCCAGGGCTGGCTCCCCCTCTGTCGCGAAGCGTCGCGATACCCTATAAATCGCTATATCAATCCGGGTTCGCAAGCGCGCGATTTTCCAGCGCGAAATCGAGGGAGTGTACCATGGTCGTGACTGGCTTCCGCGCCGCCGCTACGCTTGCCTTTCTCACCTTCCCGCTTTCCTTCGCGCTCGCCGCGGAGTCCGCCGCGCTGGTCGATCAGGTCGCGCCGGAGATCTCGGAGGTCGCCAGCGGTGGCCACTGGTCAGCCGACGGCAAAGGCGGCTTCTATCGGACCTTCGTGATCATGGGCGGCGAAAAGGGCGGCATCGCCGAGATCTATCTGCAATGGGTCTCATTTGGCGACGGCAAGCCCGTCGTGGTCAACAGCCTGCCGCTGAAGGAGATCAACGAGAAGAAGCTCGGCAACGCTTCGATCACGATCGGCGGCGAGGACGACAAGGAGAACGAGACCACCATCTTCATCAGCTCCTATGACATCGACGAGGACGAGGACATCGCCCTGTTCGTCAAGGCCACCAAACCTGGCAGCTACAGCATCGAGAAAGCGCCGCCGGAGGGCGCGCAGGAAGGCGAAACTGGCCCGGAAGAGGACGGCGCCGGCAAGGACGAAGCGCCCGGTATCGAGGATTAACCCCGTCACAGGAGCGTCACGCGCGGCTCTTGCGTGCTTTTGCCCCTTGCGCCGATTGGCCCCGCGCCTTATTTGATTGTGGAGGGATGCAGGGGAACATGCCGCATCGCTCCAGTCAGTCTTGCGCATGCTTGCGAATTGTTGCAGCAAGTTATTGCGCCTAAAAGAAAGAAGATACGCGCGGCGCTTCGGGCCACGCGGAATTTTATTTAACGCATGAGCTTTTCAAATCTTGGCCTAAGCCCCAAAGTTTTATCCGCCGTTGCAGCGGCGGGCTTCGAGAAACCGACTCCCATTCAAGAGAAAGCCGTTCCCGTGGCCGTCACCGGCCGCGACGTGCTCGGCATCGCGCAGACCGGAACCGGCAAGACCGCGTCCTTCGTGCTGCCGATGCTGACCCGGCTCGAGCGAGGCCGCGCGCGAGCGCGCATGCCGCGCTCGCTGATCCTTGAGCCCACCCGCGAATTGGCGGCGCAAGTCGCCGAGCATTTCGAGACCCTCGGCAAGAACCACAGGCTGACCGTGGCGCTTCTGATCGGCGGCGTGTCCTATGACGACCAGGATCGCAAGCTCGATCGCGGCGCGGATGTGGTGATCGCGACGCCGGGCCGCCTGCTCGACCATTTCGAGCGCGGCAAGCTGCTTGCTGAACGGCATCGAGATCCTGGTGGTCGACGAGGCCGATCGCATGCTCGACATGGGCTTCATCCCCGACATCGAGCGCATCTGCAAGCTCCTCCCCTTTACCCGGCAGACGCTGTTCTTCTCCGCGACCATGCCGCCGGAAATCCAACGCCTCGCCGACAAATTCCTGCATAGCCCCGAACGGATCGAAGCCGCGCCGCAAGCGACTGCCGCGGCGACCATCGTGCAGCGCCTGAAGAAGGCGCCGGACGATCCGGCGGGAAAGCGCGAGGCGCTTCGCGCCTTGATGCGGGAGATCGACGTCAAGAACGCCATCATCTTCTGCAATCGCAAGAAGGATGTCGGCATCGTCTTTCGGTCGCTGCAGCGCCATGGCTTCAGTGTCGGCGCTTTGCACGGCGACCTCGACCAGCATCAGCGCACGGCGACGCTCGAAGCCTTCCGCAACGGGACGATCGCCTTTCTCGCGGCGAGCGACGTCGCGGCGCGCGGGCTGGATATCCCCGACGTGAGCCATATCTTCAACTACGACGTGCCGATCCATCCGGAGGATTACATCCATCGGATCGGGCGCACCGGCCGCGCGGGACGCGAAGGCTTTGCCGCCATGCTGGTGACGCCGAAAGATCACAAGGCGCTCAAGGCGATCGAAAAGATGCTCCGCCAAGAGATCCCCTGGATCGACGGCGCGGCCAGTGAGCCGGCGCCGCGAGAAGCCGCGGAGCACCGCCCGAACGGGAATGGGAACGGCAACGGCAACGGCAAGCATCGGCGCGGCAGCCGTTCAAGACGCGGCAAGGGTACCTCAGGCCCCGGCGCGCAAGCAGACCGCTCCCCTCACCAGCCCCAAGTCCAAAGCCAGCCGCAAAGACAGCCAGCGCCCAGCGCCCAGCGCCCAGCGCCGCCGCCTCAGAACGGCAATGGCGAGAAGAGGCGGGACGAGCATCGCAAGGACGCGCGGCACGAGCCGCACAAACCCCATCATCAGCATCAGGGCGAACGCAAAGGCGGCCATGTCGTGCATGGCGCGCCGGCGGAGCGGCCGCAAGGCAATGCCCCCCAGGCGCAGCGCGGCAAGCAGCAAGGCATGGGCGATCACGTCCCGGCCTTCATGATGCGCCCGGTGCGGGTGCCTTAAGCCGCTGTCCTCACATATGTGTATTGTCATGGCCGGGCTTGTCCCGGCCATCCACGTTTTGGCGCCGCTAAACGTGGATGCCCGGCACAAGGCCGGGCATGACGGAGTGGGGAGACGAAGGAGGAGCGGCTAAGAGGCCTTCTCGGGGGCTTCGGCGGGGGCGTAAGCGAGACGGACTCGCCACAGCCGCAGGCCGATGTCTGGTTCGGGTTGTTGAACACGAAGCCAGACCGCATGCGGTCGGCGCGGTAATCCATCTCGGTGCCGAGCAGGAACATCACCGCGGTCGGGTCGATCAGCAGCTTGACGCCCTTGTCCTCGATCACCTCGTCGTGCGGGCCGCGCGCTTCGGCATAGGTCATGGTGTATTCCATGCCGGCGCAACCGCCGTTCTTCACGCCGATGCGCACGCCCTCGACCTCTTTGCCCGAGTTCGCGGCAAGCGCACGCAGGCGCTCGGCGGCGGCTTCGGTCAGGCTCATCACTTGCGGGCGGGGTCTGGTCATGGCTTCAAGTTGGGATAGTTCGGGGCTGCGTTCAAGGCTTGCTTTCAGAACATGTTGAGGGCGAGCCGCGCCTCATCGGACATGCGGCTCATGTCCCAGGGCGGATCGAACACCAGCTTCACCTTCACCTGGCCGACGCCGGGGACCGAGGCGACGGCATTCTCGACCCAGCCCGGCATGTCGCCGGCCACCGGGCAGCCCGGCGCGGTCAGCGTCATGTCCACCTCGATATTGCGGTCGTCGTCGACATCGAGCCGATAGATCAGGCCGAGCTCATAGATATCGACGGGGATCTCGGGGTCGTAGACGGTCTTCAGCGCGGCGATCAAATCGTCCTTCAGCCGCTCGAGCTCTGCCGCAGGGATCGCGGAGGGAGCGCCCTCCCCGCCGCCGGTGGCGCCGACGCAGGCCTTGATCTCGGACGGCTCCTCAGCGGCCGGAGCCTCGGGCTCGGCCTCGCGTCCCTCTTTTTGAGTCTTCTCGATCATCTCGCCCACGACCTTAAGCGAACATCGCACGCGCTTTGTGCAGCGCCTCGACCAGGATATCGACCTCTTCGACCGTATTATACATGGCGAATGACGCCCGGCATGTCGAGGTGACACCGTAGCGGGCCAGCAGCGGCTCGGCGCAATGGGTGCCGGCCCTGACCGCCACCCCATAACGGTCGAGGATAGTGCTCACGTCATGCGGGTGGGTGCCCTCCATATTGAAGGCGACGATACTCCCTTTGTCCTTGGCGCGGCCGAAAATGCGCAGCCAATTCAACTCCCCCAGACGCTGCATGGCGTAGTCGAGCAGCACGTCCTCATGCGCCTTGATGGCCTCGCGGCCGACGCTCTCGACATAGTCGATCGCCGCGCCAAGGCCGATGGCCTGGACGATTGCCGGGGTGCCGGCCTCGAAGCGATGCGGCGGCGTGGCATAGGTGACGGTGTCGGTGGTGACGTAGCCGATCATCTCGCCGCCACCCTGATAGGGCCGCATGCGCTCGAGATGCTCCTTCTTGCCGTAGAGCACGCCGATGCCGGTCGGCCCGTAGAGCTTGTGGCCGGTGAAGGCGTAGAAATCGACGTCGAGATCCTGCACGTCCACGGGGAGATGCACCGCCGCCTGCGCGCCGTCGGCCAGCACGGGGATGCCGCGCTCATGCGCGATGCGCACCACCTCTTTCAGCGGCACGACGGTGCCGAGCACATTCGACATATGCGTGATGGCGATCATTTTGGTGCGCGGGGTGATCAGCTTGACGAATGCATCGAGCAGGAATTCGCCGCTGTCCGACACCGGCGCCCATTTCAGCACCGCGCCCTGCCGCTCGCGCAGGAAATGCCAGGGCACGATGTTGGAATGGTGCTCCATGATGGTGAGCAGGATCTCGTCCCCCTCCCCGATATGGGGTGCGCCATAGGACGAGGCGACCAGATTGATCGCCTCGGTGGCGTTGCGGGTGAAGATGATCTCGGCATCCGACCGCGCGTTGAGGAAACGGCGCACGCTCTCGCGCGCCTTCTCGAAATTGGCGGTCGAGAGGTTGCTCAGATAATGCAGCCCGCGATGCACATTGGCGTAGTCCTCGCCATAGGCGCGCTGGATGGTGTCCAGCACCAGCTTCGGCTTCTGCGCCGAGGCGCCATTGTCGAGATAGACGAGGTCCTTGCCGTTGATTTTGCGCGAGAGGATGGGAAAGTCGGCGCGGATCGCCTTGATGTCGTAAGGCGCTCCAACCGCTTTGATGTCCCTGGCCGACGGTGTGAGCACGGTCATCGGCCGCGTCCTCACTCGACCTTGACGCCGAGCCAGGCGGCGGAGGCGTGGGCCAGCGCATCGCGCAGCGCCTCGTCATCGACGCGCTCGAGCGCCTCGCCGACGAAGGCCTGGATCAGCAACGCCCGGGCTTGCGCATCGGGGATGCCACGCGCCTCGAGATAGAACAGAAGGTCCTCGTCGATCTGGCCCGAGGTCGAGCCGTGGCCGCAGACCACGTCGTCGGCGAAGATCTCAAGCTCGGGCTTGGAATCGAACTCGGCCGATTCCGACAGGAGCAGCGCGCCCGCCATCTGCTTGCCGTCGGTCTTCTGCGCGCCGGGCGAGACGATGATCTTGCCCTGGAACACGCCGCGCGCCTCGTTGTCGAGCACGCCCTTGAACAGCTCGCGGCTCGTGCAATGCGGCACGCGGTGCTCGACCAGCAGCGTCGTGTCGCAATGCTGCTGGCCGCGCATCAGGAAGGCGCCGGAGATATCGGCGGCGGAATGCTCGCCCATGAAGGCCAGATAGACCTGGCTGCGGACGAACGAGGCGCCGGTCGAGAACTGGAAGGCGTCGTAGCGCGCGTCGCCGGCAAGCTCGACCAGCGCGGTCGACAAGATGCAGCGCATCCTCGCCGTCGCGCTCGAGCTTCACATGGCGGAGCGCCGCCTTCTCGGCGACCCTCACCTCGGTCACGGCGTTGCGCTGCAGGCCGCGAATACCGAGGCCGGCGAAGCTTTCGATGAGCGTGGCGGAGCTGCCAGGCTCGGCGATCACGACATTTCGCGTCAATGTCGAGGCCGGCTCGCCCTTGCCGTCGAGCTCTATGAGATGGATCGGCTTGTCGAGGGTCACGCCCTCGCCGATGCGCAAAGCGGCGCCGCCGGTCATCAGCGCGGCGTTGAGCGCGACGACCGGGTCGTCAGCCCGCGGGTTGACCTGGCCGAGACTAGTCTTGAGCCATCGCGGAAGCTTCTCGAGCGCCTGGCCGAGCGACACGACCTCGACGCCGGCGGCCTTCAGCGCCGCGATATCCGAAAGGTCTGCCCTAAGATCGCCCTCGACCACAACGAGCCGATAGGCCGGCAGCGCCGCGATCTCGCTGCCGAGCGCGCGGGCGAGATCGGCGTCGCTCACGGCGATGCCTTCGGCCTTCAGCAGCGGATTGACGTCGGTCAACCGCGCGCGAAGGTCGGTATATTTCCAGGCCTCGATGCGGCGATGCGGCAGGCCAAGCCGGCCATAGGCGGCGATGGCCTTGCCCCGCAAGCCCGACACGAAGGGATCGCGCGCGCCGGGAAGCGCGTTAGACGCCTCCTCGAACATGTCGAGATAGGCCTGCTCGGCCTTGGTTCTGAATTGTTGGACTGGAAGCTCCATCACGGCTCCTGAGCGGCTCGGCGCTACGCGGCCTTGCCGCCGAATTCGGCGTAGCCCGACTGCTCGAGCTCGAGCGCAAGCTCGGGGCCGCCGGAGCGCGCCACGCGCCCGTCGGAGAGCACATGCACCCGGTCAGGCACGATGTAGTCGAGCAGCCGCTGATAATGGGTGATGACCAGCGACGCCCGCTCGGGACTCCGCAGAGCATTGACGCCGTCGGCGACGATGCGGATCGCGTCGATGTCGAGACCGGAGTCGGTCTCGTCGAGCACGCAGAGCGACGGATCGAGCAGCGTCATTTGCAGGATCTCGTTCCGCTTCTTCTCGCCGCCGGAGAAGCCGACATTCAACGGCCGCTTCAGCATCTCGGGATCGATCTTGAGCAGCTTCGCCTTCTCGCGCACCAGCCGCAGGAAGTCCGGCGTGGAAAGCTCCGCCTGCCCGCGCGCCTTGCGCACCGCGTTCACCGCCGTGCGCAGGAAGGTCATGGTGGCGACGCCGGGAATCTCCATCGGATATTGGAACGCCAGGAACACGCCGGCGGCGGCGCGCTCGGAGGGGCTCATGGCGAGCAGATCCTGACCCTTCCAGGTCACGGAGCCGGCGGTGACCTCGTAGTCGTCCTTGCCGGCCAGCACATAAGCCAGCGTCGACTTGCCGGAGCCGTTCGGCCCCATGATGGCATGCACCTCGCCCGCGGGCAGCGTCAGGTCGAGACCTTTGAGGATCTCGCGGCCATCGACATTGACGTGAAGGTTCTTGATCTCAAGCATTACGACTTCTTTCTAATCCTTTGGCACTGACTCTTGTTTTGACTCTGCGCTAGCCGACGCTGCCTTCCAGCGAGATGCCGATCAGCTTCTGCGTCTCGGCCATGAACTCCATCGGCAGATGCTGGAGCACGTCGCGCACGAAGCCGTTGACGATCAGCGCCACGGCCTCCTCGGACGAAAGCCCGCGGGAGAGGCAATAGAACAGCTGGTCGTCGGAGATCTTCGAGGTGGTCGCCTCGTGCTCGAACGTCGCGGACGCGTTCTTCGCCTCGATATAGGGCACGGTATGCGCGCCGCATTTGTCGCCGATCAGCAGCGAGTCGCAATTGGTGAAGTTCCGCGCATTGGTCGCGCGGCGATGCGCCGAGACCAGCCCGCGATAGGTGTTGTTGGAATGACCCGCGGCGATTCCCTTGGAGATGATGCGGCTCGACGTGTCCTTGCCGAGATGGATCATCTTGGTGCCGGAATCGACCTGCTGATAGCCGTTGGAGATGGCGATCGAGTAGAACTCGCCGCGTGAGCCGTCGCCGCGCAGGATGCAGCTCGGATATTTCCAGGTGATGGCCGAGCCGGTCTCGACCTGCGTCCAGGAGATCTTGGAGCGATCACCCCGGCAATCGCCACGCTTGGTGACGAAATTATAGATGCCGCCCTTGCCGTGCTTGTCGCCGGGATACCAGTTCTGCACCGTGGAATATTTGATCTCGGCATCGTCGAGCGCCACCAGCTCGACCACCGCGGCATGCAGCTGGTTCTTGTCGCGCATCGGCGCGGTGCAGCCTTCGAGATAGCTCACATAGGCGCCCTTGTCGGCGATGATCAGCGTGCGCTCGAACTGGCCGGTGCTCTCCGCGTTGATGCGGAAATAGGTGGAAAGCTCCATCGGGCAGCGCACGCCCGGCGGCACATAGACGAACGAGCCGTCGGAGAACACCGCCGAATTGAGCGTGGCATAGAAATTGTCGGTGACCGGCACCACCGAGCCGAGATATTTCTTCACCAGCTCGGGATGGCTCCGCACGGCTTCCGAGACCGAGCAGAAGATCACGCCGGCCTTGGCCAGCTCCTCCTTGAAGGTGGTGACCACCGAGACGCTATCGAACACGGCATCGACCGCGACGCGCGGGCCTTCGACGCGCGCGCCCTCGACGCCGGCCAGCACCTTCTGCTCGGAGAGCGGGATGCCGAGGCGCTCATAGGTGCGCAGCAGCTCGGGATCGACCTCGGCGAGGCTCTTGGGCCCCTCGGTGCTCTTCGGCGCCGAGTAGTAATAGAGATCCTGGAAATCGATCTTGGGGTGGACCACGTTCGCCCAAGTCGGCTCCTGCATGGTCAGCCAGCGGCGATAGGCCTCCAGCCGCCACTCGAGCAGCCAGTCGGGCTCGCCCTTCTTGGCCGAGATGAAGCGGACGGTCTCCTCGTTCAGGCCCTTGGGAGCCCGCACCGACTCGATATCGGTGGTGAAGCCGTATTTGTACTTGTCGACGTCGATCTCTTTGACGCGAGCGACGGTCTCTTGCACAGCAGGCATGGCTCTACTCCAAATCCTTTCCGGCGGCTCTACGCCGCCACCCTGGGCCTCAGCCGGTTAATCAACTCGGCAAAGGCCTTCAGGAAAGTCTCGATATCGTCACGCTTGGTCGCAAAACCAAGGCTGACGCGGATCGCGCCTTGGGCGAGCTCCTCTGGCACGCCCATGGCACGCAATACATGCGAGGGCTCCACCTTGCCGGAGGAGCAGGCCGCGCCCGAACTGACCGCGACGCCGGCGAGGTCCAACCCGATCACCAAAGTCTCGGCCTTGGCGCCCGGCACGGCGATGCAACTCGTATTGGGCAGCCGCTCGACTCCCGCGGACAGCACGACGGCATCAGGCGCGATCGCCAATGCTCGCTGCTCCAGCTCGTCTCGCAACCTCGCCAACACTGCGGCATTGCCGAGGTCGGCGGCGGCAAGCTCGGCCGCGACGCCAAAGCCGACAATACCGGCGACGTTTTCGGTGCCTGCGCGGCGACGACGCTCCTGGCCGCCGCCCTTGATCAGAGGCTCGACCGTGCCGCCGTTGCCGAGCACGAGAGCGCCGACGCCTTTCGGGCCGCCGATCTTGTGCGCCGACAGGCTCAGCATGTCGGCGCCAAGCGCGGCGATATCGAGCTCGATCCGCCCCGCCGCCTGAACGGCGTCGGTATGGAACAGCCCGCCGGCCTCGTGAACGATCTTTGAAGTTTCCGCCACCGGCTGAATCGCGCCGGTTTCATTGTTGGCTACCATCAAGGAAACGAACGGCCGCCAACCTCCTAAATGGTGTTTCGCAAGCTCTTTCGCAAGGATTTCCAAGTCGATGACGCCGTCGCGGGTGACCGGAAGCGTGGTCGTGGTTTCCCGGTAGAAGCGACCGCCGGAGAGCACCGAAGGATGCTCTATCGCCGACAGGTAGCACTGCCACGCCTCGCCGGCTTGCGCGGCAAGCGCCATCGCGTTGGCCTCGGTGCCGCCGCTGGTGAAGATCACGTCCTCGGGCCGCGCGCCGACCAGCGCCGCCACCTTCGCCCGCGCCGCCTCGATTGCCGCCCGCGACGCCCGGCCCTCCGCATGGACGGAAGACGGGTTGCCGTAGAGGCATAGCGCCGCAACAACGGCCTCGCGGACCTCCTCGCGCAGCGGTGCGGTAGCATTATAGTCGAGATAGGAACGCTGGTTCATGCTCTGCCGAACTCGCGGGGCCAATTCCCGCCGTTAACGCTTGCACGAGCCCCCGTCGCGCGTGCTATGAAGCGCGGCCCGAGCCGCCCCATATGCCCAGCTGTTCCGGAGCGGCCTTGTTTGGAACAATTCTAATCTTAACTTGTAGAATTCCGGAGCGGCAGAGTCAAGTTTTGCGGCGGCGGTTCCGCGTTTCCCCGTTACCGCGCGCGACGCCCCTCAAGCGCTCGGATCCCGTGACGTAAACGTGTCGAGGCCAGTCATACATGCCTGAAGTGAATATCAGCGGTCCCGCCGGAAGGATCGAGGCCCGCTACCATCATGAGCGCGGGCCGAATGCGCCGGTGGCGCTCATCCTCCACCCTCACCCGCAATTCGGCGGAACGATGAACAACCAGGTGGTGTATCACCTGTATTACGCGTTCCAGAAGCGGGGCTTCTCCGTGCTGCGCTTCAACTTCCGCGGCGTGGGACGGAGCGAGGGCCTGTTCGACAACGGCCCCGGCGAGCTTGCCGATGCCGCCACGGCGCTCGACTGGCTGCAGGCCTATAATGCCGATGCCCAGACCTGTTGGATCGCCGGCGTCTCGTTCGGCGCCTGGATCGCCATGCAGCTCCTGATGCGGCGTCCCGAGATCGAAGGCTTCATCTCGGTGGCGCCTCCGGCCAATCTCTACGACTTCACCTTCCTCGCCCCCTGCCCGTCCTCCGGGCTGATGGTCAACGGCGCGAAAGACCGAGTCGTGCCAACGGAATCGGTGCGCGGGCTCGTCGACCGTCTCAAGACGCAGAAGGGCATCGTCATCGATCATTCGACCGTGCCCGACGCCAACCACTTCTTCGAGGGCCGCATGGACGGGCTCATGGAGGTGGTCGATGCCTATCTCGACAAGCGCCTCGGCAAGGGCAAGAAGCGCAAAGAGTCCGCTGCTTAGGGAAGGCGACCACGGCCTAAGCCTATGAGCACCGCCAAATCGGACTTCCTGCACGAGCTTGAGGCTCGCGGCTATATCCACCAGACGACGGACGAGGCGGGACTGAACAGGCTCGCGCGGAGCGAGACGCTGACCGGCTATATCGGCTTCGACTGCACGGCGCCCTCGCTGCATGTCGGCAATCTCGTCAGCATCATGATGCTGCGCAAGCTGCAGCAGGCCGGCCACCGCCCGATCGTCTTGATCGGCGGCGGCACCACCAAGGTCGGCGACCCCTCCGGCAAGGACGAGGCGCGCAAGCTCTTGAGCGACGCGGAGATCGGCTCGAACATCGCCGGCATCGAGCGCGTCTTCACCAAGTTCCTGAGTTTCGGCGACGGCGCGAGCGGCGCGGTGATGGTCAACAACGCCGATTGGCTCGATACGCTGAACTACATCGACTTCCTGCGGGACTACGGCCGGCATTTCAGCGTCAACCGCATGCTGACCTACGACTCGGTCAAGCTCAGGCTCGAGCGCGAGCAGCCGCTAAGCTTCATCGAGTTCAACTACATGGTGTTGCAGGCTTACGACTTCGTCGAGCTCTACCGTCGCTATGGCTGCCGCTTGCAAATGGGCGGATCGGACCAGTGGGGCAATATCGTGAGCGGCATCGAGCTCGGGCGCCGCACCGACGGCATCGAGCTGTTCGGCGTCACCTCCCCGCTCCTCACCACCTCGTCGGGCGCCAAGATGGGAAAGACCGCGGCCGGCGCGGTGTGGCTCAATCCCGACATGTGCTCGCCCTACGACTATTGGCAATATTGGCGGAACAGCGAGGACGCCGATGTCTCGCGCTTCCTCAAGCTGTTCACCGAGCTGCCGCTGAAAGAGATCGCCACGCTCGCCAAGCTTGAAGGCGTCGAGCTGAACGAGGCCAAGAAGATCCTCGCCACCGAGGCCACGGCTCTGGTGCATGGGCGCGACGCCGCCGACCGCGCCGCCGAGACGGCACGCGCGACCTTCGAGGAAGGCTTGACCGCAACCAGCCTGCCAACCATCGAGGTGCCGCGCGCCGATCTGGAGAGAGGGCTCGGCGTGCTGAATGCGAGCCTGCTCGTAGGCTTCGTGCAGTCGACCGGCGAGGCGAGGCGCCAGATCAAGGGCGGCGGGTTGAAGGTGAACGACGAGACGGTATCAGACGAGCGGCGCGTGCTGAGCGCGTCAGACCTCACCCAAGACGGCGTGATCAAGCTGTCGCTCGGCAAGAAACGGCACGCTCTGATCCGTCCGGTCTAGGCAGGGCGCTATTGCTGGGCGGCCCCGTAATGCGCGCCGGGCTCCATGAACGAGGACGGCGATGCCGGCGGCGGGACGGCCTGATCCGGCACCGAGCCGGTGAACTCGAAAATCTGCCTGAAGATGCCCGGCGTCATCACCGACATCGGATTGACCAGCACGGTGGGCTCATCGAGCTTGCCTTTGATGGCGAAGGTGATGCCGACCACGCCCTCGCCTTGCCGGCCGACCAGAACCTTGCCGAGAATCGGGATCGAGCCGAGCGCCGAGTTCAAGCCATAGAGCGGGACATAGGTGCCGCCGAGATCGACCGTCTGCGCCTTGAAGTCGACCATGCCGCGCATGGTGGCGCCTAGCATGGGCCCGTTCATATAGGCGTCCTTGAGCCGGAACTTGCCGGCGCCGACCGTGAACGGCGCGCGCAATTGATTGAAGACGATCTGTTGGCGCGTTGTCTGCTGCTTGCGCGCGCCCAGCACGGCGGCAGAGTCCGGATCGGTGAGCACGTCGTTGACCACCGAATCGCCGAGCACGGTGAATTGCCGCGCCCAGAGCGTGCCGCTCTTGTTGTCGGCGCCGCCGGCATCGAGGTTGACCTCCAGCGAGGCTTCGCCGCCCTTGACGCTCGGATAGAAGCCGATCACGCGGAATGCATCGCCCGCATCGCGCGCCTCGGCGTTGATGATGCGCGCGTTCCCGCTCTGCGCGAGATGCACCGCGACCGGGGCCCTGCCGTTCAGCTCGCCCTTCGCATCGAGCGCAACGAGCCGGCCGTTGCGCTTCTTCATCGTCACGGTCACATCCTTCACGGTGGTGTCGTAGAAGCCGGTGACGGTACCGATCTCGGCGGTGAGATCGACGCCGAACGGGTCGGCCGGCTCGGCGGAGCTGTCCAGCTGGCCGGCGGAGAACAGCGACTGGAAGAACTGCTTGCCGTCGAAGCTCGGTCCTTCGGCTTTGATGTCGAGCACCTGATCGTCGCGCACCGTGGCGGTGATCTCGACATGGGTCAGCCGGTTGACCGAGAAATCGGAGAAATAGAACTCCTTGAGGCGCTGCGACGCGTCGAGCGCCACGCCGCCCTGAATATTGATGTCGTCGCCGACGATTCTCAGATTGGCGAGGTCGGTCGCGCCGTCCGGCTTGGGCACGACATCCAGCATGAGCGTCGCGGCTGCGGCCGGCAGGCTTGGTCCAGCCCAAGCCGTTGAACAGGAGCTGCGCATCGGTGAGGTCGGCCTGCACGCGCATGGGTGACGGTGCGCCCTCGCCGAGCTTGGCGATCTCCACCGTGATCGGCGTCGGCCCGTGCAGCAGATGGTTGACCTTGATGCCGAGCTTCTCGCGCATCTCGGCGTCGAGGCGCGCCGTCACCTTGATCGGTGGCTGGCGGTCGTCGGGGGTGTAGAAGATGCGCTGCCAGGAAAGCTCGGCCGGGACGCCCTTGATGTTGATCCCGCCTTTGGCTTCGACGGCCTGCTCGGTGACGTTCACATCGAGCGTGCCGCCTGACACGTCGGCATTGCCGACGAGGCTCGAGGCGACGGCGTCGTTGAGCCGCGCCGCGCCCTTGAGCTTGATCTGATTGAATTCGAGATTGGACAGGAGCGGCAGGTTGAGCGTGAAGCTCCCTTGCGCCGTACCGCCCAAGAAATCCGGCTTCATGCCGACGGTTCGCAGGTAGCCGAGCGGCTCGTGGTCGAGCAGCTCAAGCACTGTCGGCGTGGCGCCTGCCGCCGTGTATGTGATCTCGCCTTGTTGGGGGTCCAGGCTGAGATCGGGAATGAAAAAGCGGCCTCCACTGAGCGCGATTTCGCCCCCCGATGGGACGACGATCTTGCCCTCGGGAATATCGACAGCGAACGTCATGCCGCTCACCGTCAGCTTGGCCTCTTTGGTCAACACCGGCGGCAGTCCGGAAACGTAGACGATGCTCATGCCGCTGAGATTCAGCTCGACATTGACGGTTTCTGCGGGAAGCTCCCCGCCTGCGCCCAGCTTGGCGATGTCGGCCGGACCGAGATTGACGGTGAACTTGCCGCCCATTACCTCGCCGCCAGCCACCCGCTCGAGCACCCAGGCGCGCGCCTTGCCGGCAAGGAATTTCGGCCAGAGGCGCTTCAGCACATCGACCGACATCGGACTGATCACTCCGGCTACGCGGACTTCCTCCGCGCCCGGCGTATCGACCACGCTGCCGGCAAGCTCGATCGAGGCGGTTCCTGCGCGAATCACAAAACGCGAGATCGTCACGCGGCCGTCTTGCGGCGTGATGCTGCCGGCCACCTGCCATTCGTCGATCTTCATGGGGGTCAGCCCGAACTCCTCGATGCTGAGCACCGCCGGGTCGGCCTTGAGGGTGAAGTTCCATGCAGACGCCACGCCATGATGGCGCACGGGACGGAACTCGCCGCTGAAGGTCGCCTTGCTGTCGCCCCAGATCAGCGTGGACGGAGCGATCTCGACGACGTCCTTTTCCTTGAGATAGCGCACATCGACATTGCCCCGGTCGATGCGCAGCGGGCTGTCAGGGTCCCAGGGCGGCGTGATCTGCCCCGAATTCAAGGTCGAGCTTGGCCTCGCCCGACAGGAACTCCCCTGAATTTGAGAGCTCGACATTGGTTTCGCCGTTCACCACCAGGTCGAGAGCCTTGAGGATGCCGAGCGAGGAGAAGTTGCCGGCAAGCCCTGACGGCACCAGATTCTCGATCAGCGCGGTGACGCCGAGACTTTCCTTGCGGACCTGCTGCGCCGCGCGGAAGTCGAGCTGCCAGTCGCCCTTGCTCGAGGCGAAATTGGCCTGGCCGACGAGGATGCTTCTGCGACCGTTCTTGTGCTCGAGGTCGATGGAGAAGTCCGGCACCTGCCAAGAGGTCTCGGCGCCGTTCTGATTGAGCACGACCAGCGCATCCTTGACGCCGAACCGCGTGAGATAGGACGAGTTGCCGCTTCGAGCGCGCTCGAACACCTCCGAGACGGTCCGTGTCACGTCGAGCACCTGGCCGCGCGGAGCGGCGTCGATCCGGCGCTTGACGATCGCCGTTTCCGGCGCGGGCGGCGCGGCGGCCTCGTCGGTCGCTCCTTCCGCCGGCAGCGCGCCGCGGATGGGCGCCTCGCTCTCGGCCGCGGCGGGCCGCGAGAAGCTGAGCGAGAGGCCCTGGGCGTCATCGTAGAACAGGAGGAGCCGCGGGCCGATGAAGTCGACGCTGCCAGGGGCGATGCGCCCCGACAGCAGGGCGCTGCCGCTCATGCCGATGGCGGCGAACGGCGCCTGCGCCAGGATCGCGCCGTCCTTGTCGACCAGCCTGATATTCCGCAAGCGGAACAGCACGCCGGGACCGTCGGGCGCGCGCTGGAGGATCGCGTCGTCGATCTTCACCCGCACGTCGGAAAGCTCGCCATTGATCGACGCCTCGATGGTGGGCACGAGGCTGTGCAGCGAGAGAGGGCCGCGGCCGAGCCGCCCATAGCCGAGCACGATGGCGACGAGGCCGACGACGAGAACCCCGGCAAAAATTTCGCGGCACACATGGGCGCCGCGCGAGGATAGTTTCCTGAGCTCGATCTGAACCGGCTCAGGCACCCGCTGCACCAGCGCCCGACCCTGTGCCGGCAACGCCAAAATCGCCCTGCGACCTTCATTGGTGAGCTTGACGAGAGCGCCTGAAATCGGCTCGTCCCTTCGCTCAATGACGGGGTCGGGATCAGGACTTGCGCGCATCAATCGGCGGACGCGTGCCCATGCGCTTTCGATCAGGGCTTGGGCCTGCGCTCGAAGCACAACGACCATTCTGCCACCTTCGGTGGTCAGCCTGTCGAGCGCTCCTGAGATCGGCTCGTTCATGCTGTCAATGGCCTCGACACGACCAGGCCGCAGACGCGCTCGTTGCCGCTCCCTTGCAGGTTGCAAGCAAGCAACGCGACGGCGGCACCGCTTTGGATGGAAAGCGACGCCCCGAACCGCTCATGGCCTAGTCGGTATCCCCCAAAATCAAGCCCCCCGAACCCTTCCAAGCTCCGTTGTCGCGGCGCCCGACGCAAAGGATAAGGGCCATTGCATAAGAGGCGGTAAAATCGGCCAAAGGAAGGCGGTTCAAGGGGCTGGGGGGCGGCCTTCACCCTCCCGGCGCCCTTTCGACGATCGCGGGAGAAGCCGCATGACAACGCCAAAGCGAGGCGATATTGTCTTGCCAGGAGTAGGCGCCGGGGTTCTGGCCCTTTGACGGGAAACTCCGCGACAATCCCTTGATGCGGCTTGTGTCGTCCAGGTAAGCCGCAAGTCTAGCGTCGGGACGGTCTTTAGCGCCTGCGTCAGCAGTTGCGGATGGGGAGGTAGATTCATGTTCACGAAGAAGCCGGAGGCGGGAGACAGCGTCACGAAAATGGGGGAGCGGTTGGGGAGCGATCTGAAGACTCCCTTCACCGAGCGGCCGGCGACTTACGCCGCCAAGAGCCCGACCCCGAGCGCCAGCAAGATGGTCCCCTCGATTATCGGCGAGGACCTGACCATCACCGGTAATGTCACCTCGAAAGGCGAGATCCAGGTCGACGGCGAGATCCAGGGCGACATTCATTGCGGCTCGCTGCTGCTCGGCGACAAGTCGCAGGTGATCGGCAGCGTGATCGCCGAGGACATCGTCGTGCGCGGCCGCGTGGTCGGCTCGATCAGGGGCTTGCGCGTCACGCTTCAGGCCCAGTCGCATGTCGAGGGCGATATTTTCCATCAGAGCCTCGCCATCGAGCAAGGCGCCTATTTCGAAGGAAAGTCGCGCCGCTCGGACGATCCTCTCGCGGAGATCAAGGCAGCGCCGGTCGCGGCCTCTCGCCCGGCCGACAAGCCGATGAGCTTCGATGCGAAGCCGCATGAGGAAGCGAGCGCGCCGCGCGCCGCTGAATAGCGGACTGAACGAGACTACGGCGTTCGATCGATCCGCCGACGGGACGGCAAGGGCGGCTTAAGCCCTTGCATCGGCGTGGATGCGCTCGGCCAGCGCCGCCTCGATGAAGCGGTCGATGTCGCCGTCGAGCACGGCCGACGGATTGGTGCTCTCGACGCCGGTCCGCAAGTCCTTCACCAGCTGATAGGGCTGCAGCACGTAAGAGCGGATCTGATGGCCGAAGCCGATATCGGATTTGGCGGCGGCCGCGGCTTGCGCCTCCTCTTCCCGGCGCTTCAATTCGGCCTCGTAGAGGCGCGCCCGGAGCATGGCCCAGGCCGTGGCCCGGTTCTTGTGCTGCGACCGCTCGTTCTGGCAGGTGACGACGATGCCGGTGGGCACGTGGGTGAGCCGCACCGCGCTGTCGGTGGTATTGACGTGCTGGCCGCCGGCGCCGGATGAGCGATAGGTGTCGATCCGCACGTCCTTCTCGTCGATCTCGATCTCGATCGTGTCGTCGATGGCCGGATAGACCGAGACCGAGGCAAAGCTCGTGTGGCGCCGCGCGTTCGAGTCGAAGGGCGAGATGCGCACCAGCCGGTGCACGCCGGACTCGGTCTTGAGCCAGCCATAGGCATTGGCGCCCTTGATCAGCACGGTCGCCGACTTGATGCCCGCTTCCTCGCCGTAATGCTCGCCGATGATCTCGACCTTGTAGTCGCGCGCTTCCGCCCAGCGCACATACATGCGCTCAAGCATCAGCGCCCAATCCTGGCTTTCGGTACCGCCGGCGCCGGCATGGATCTCGACATAGGCGTCATTGCTGTCGGCCTCGCCGGAGAGAAGCGCCTCGACCTCGCGGGTATGCGCCTCTTGCTTCAGGCGAAGCAGCGCCTTCTCGGCTTCGGCGACGACGTTCTGGTCGCCCTCCTCCTCGCCGAGCGCGACCAGCTCGATATTGTCGTCGAGCTCGCGGGTGATGCGCTCGAAGGCGGTGAGCGAGGCTTCGAGCTGCTGGCGCTCGCGCATCAAGCCTTGGGCGCGGCGGCTATCGCTCCAGAAGCCCGGAGCCTCGGCCTCGCGGTCGAGCGTCGCTAGCCTTGTCTTGGCCTGGTCAGGGTCAAAGATGCCTCCTGAGCAGGGACAAGGATTCTCTAATATCGTTGACGACCGACTCGGTTTCGGCGCGCATCTTTTCCTCAAGCACGATGCAGGGATGGAACGGCCGGCAAGCGGCGTTGCCGCCGCCTGCCCAGGCGCGACTGAATATAGGGTCTAGTAAAGGCCGCCGGTACCCGATGTCAAAGCACGGTCATCGCCGGGCGGTGGGCCAGGCGGCACGCCGCCCATCGGCGGCGGTGGCGCGCCGCCAAAATCGTCCTGCGCGACGGGCTCGCCTTCGCCGCCCTCGATGGGCTCCTCGACGGTGGACCCCATGGGCTCCTGGCCCGGCTTGAAGGCCTCCAAGATGGCAGACTTGTCGCCCGGGCCCGCGGGCTGGCCCGACTTGTGATTGACCCGCACCAGCTTGATGCCGGGAGGCGCGCGGAACGGCACCGGAGGCACGTCCTTCAGCGCCTCCTTCAAGAAGTCGCGGATGATCGGCGCGACCAGCGTGCCGCCGGTCTCGCCATGGCCCATGCTGACCGGCTGGTCGTAGCCGATATAGGCGCCGACGGCGAGGTCGGGCGTATAGCCGACGAACCAGGCGTCCTTGTAATCGTTGGTGGTGCCGGTCTTGCCAGCGATCGGACGCCCGAGCGCCTTGAGCCTCTGCGCGGTGCCGGTCTGCACGACGCCTTCCATGATCGAGGTCATCTGGAACGCCGACATCGGATCGAGAATCTGCTTGCGGTCATCGACCAGCACGGGCTCCTGCTGATTGCTCCATTCCCGCGCCGCGCAGTTCGAGCAATCGCGCGTATCGTGGCGCCACACGGTGCGGCCGTAGCGATCCTGGATGCGGTCGACGAAGGTGGCCTTGATCTGCTTGCCGCCGTTGCAGAGCATGGAATAGCCGGTGACCATGCGTAGCAGCGTGGTCTCGCCGGCGCCGAGCGCCATCGACAGCGCCGGCATCAGATTGTCGTAGACGCCGAAACGGTTGGCATATTCGGCGATGATCGGCATGCCCATCTCGTTGGCGAGCCGCACCGTCATCAGGTTGCGCGACTTTTCGATGCCGAAGCGCAAGGTCGAGGGACCTGCGGCGGAACCCGCATCGTAGTTTTTCGGGCACCATTGCGGCATGCCCGCCCCTTGCGAGAGGCAAATCGGGCCGTCGACGATGATGCTCGACGGCGTGTAGCCGTTGTCGAGCGCGGTCGTGTAGATCAACGGCTTGAACGATGAGCCGGGCTGGCGGCGGGCCTGCGTCGCGCGGTCGAACTGGCTCGCGGCGAAGCTGAAGCCGCCGACGATGGCGAGCACGCGGCCGGTATGCGGATCCATGGCCACCAGCGCCCCGCCGATCTCGGGCACCTGTTGCAGCGACCATTGGCCCTTGAGCTCCTCGGCCGTTGCCGAAGGCGTGCCGTCCTCGGCGATCTTGGGCTCGCGCGGCGCCACGTAGATGACATCGCCGGGCTTGAGCACGGCTGTCACCGATCCTGGCGCGCCGCCGAGACCGCCTTGCTTGAGCTTTGGCCGCGCCCATTTCACTTCCTCGAAGGGAATGATGCCGACCTCACGCTCCTTGACCAGCACGCCGCCCGGCGTGCGACCCGGCCGGAGCCCGATCTTCGCCTGATCCTTGGTCGCTTCGAGCACAACGGCAACGCGCCACGGGGCGATGTCGCTCCACACCGGCATGGCGGCGAGCGTGGTGCCCCAATCGCCCTTCAGCTCGATCTGCTTGATCGGCCCGCGCCATCCGCCGCGTCGCCGGTCGAAGCCGACAAAGCCATCGATCAGCGCCTTGCGGGCGAGCTTCTGCAATCTCGGGTCGAGCGTGGTGCGGACCGAGAGGCCGCCGCCATAGAGCTTGTCCTCGCCGAAGCGGTCCAGAATCTCGCGGCGCACTTCCTCGGCGAAATATTCCGAGGCGAAGATCTTGGGTCCGATCTGCCGCTTGATCACGCCGAGCGGCTGAGCCTTGGCCGCCTCGCCCTCGTCCTTGGTGGCAAGGCCGTTCTCGACGATGCGATCGATCACCCAGTTGCGGCGGGCGACGGCCCGGTCGTGGAACTTGAACGGATCGTAATTGCTCGGCGCCTTGGGAAGCGTGGCGAGATAGGCGCAATCGGCCAGCGTCAGCTCATTCAGCGCCTTGTCCCAATAGCTCTGCGCGGCCGCCGCGACGCCATAGGCGCCGACGCCGAGATAGATCTCGTTGAGATAGAGCTCGAGGATCTGCTCCTTGGTGAAGGCGCGCTCGATGCGGATGGCGAGGATCGCCTCTTTCAGCTTGCGCTCGACCGTCTGGTCGCTGGTGAGCAGGAAATTCTTGGCCACCTGCTGGGTGATGGTCGAGGCGCCGACCGCGCGCCGGCCGGACTGCAGATTGCTCATATTGGTGACGACGGCGCGGATGATGCCCTGCACGTCGAGGCCGCCATGCTGATAGAAATTCTTGTCTTCCGCCGAGATGAAAGCGTCGATGATGCAGGCCGGGATCGCGGTGATCGGCACGTAGATGCGCCGCTCGCGCGAGAATTCCGCGATCAGCGCGCCGTCATTGGCGTGGATGCGGGTCATCACCGGAGGCTCGTATTTGGCGAGCACCTCGTAGTCGGGCAGTTCGCTCGACACTTTCCACAGCACGAAGGCCGCGGCGCCTGCGACGGCGATGAACACGATCATCGCGGCGGCGAACATGAAGCCGAGGAAGCGCAGGAAAAACCCGCCGCGACGGCGGCGCCGCCTTTGCTCAGGCGGCTTGACTGCAGTGATATCCATGTTTTCGGACCCGTCCCGCCCCAGGTTTTAATCCCCGCGGGGCACTTCAAGCAACCCTAGCGAAGATTATGGCAACAAAACAGCTATCGCCCGGCGAAACCGGCAATTTAATGGTCGACCGGCGCTCGTGACGGGTCAGTACGGGCTTTTGGCGATGCGCTTGGCGAAATAGACGTCGATCGACTCGGCGACCGCCACGGCGGTCTTGTCGCGCCATGCGTCTGAGGTCAGCCGCTTCTCGTCGTCCGGGTTGCTCAAGAAGCCGAGCTCGAGCAGGGCGGAGGGGATATCAGGGGCTTTCAACACCCGGAACCCGGCCGAGCGTATCCGCCGCGTATGCAGCGATCCCTTGCTGGCGAGCTCGCCGACGATAGAGCGGGCAAAGGTCGCCGAACGATTCTGCGTCTCGCGCTGGGCGAGATCGATGAGGATATTGGCGAGCACCTCGTCCGAATCGCTCGGCAGCTCGATACCGGCGAGCGCGTCGGAGAAATTCTCCTTGGTCGCGAGCGCCTTCGCCTCCTCGTCGGAAGCTTCCTCCGACAAGGTATAGACGGTGGCCCCGGTCGCCTTTTCGGTCTGCTTGGGAAAGTAGTCGGCGTGGATGGAGAGGAAGAGACCGGCGCCTTTCTTCTGGGCGAACTCGACGCGCGAGCGAAGCGGCAGGAAGGTATCGTCGTTGCGGGTGAGAAACACTTCGTAGCGCCCGGTGGCTTCGAGCTTCGTCTTGAGCGCGCGGGCGAAGGTGAGCACGACTTCCTTCTCGGTGATGCCGGTCGTGCTGCTGGTGCCTGGATCGACGCCGCCATGGCCTGGGTCCAACACCACCACGGGCTTGGCGTCGGCGGGGCGTGACGGCGGTTGCGCCAGGGCCGACGGTACCGCGCTCGCGGTCTGCGGCGGCTTGGACTCCTTCAGCTTGGCAAGGAACGTCTTCTCGTCGGTCGGTACGAGATCGACCACAAGCCGCGCCGGCTGGTCTTCGCGCGGCTCGAGCACGAAGGCCTTGTCGATCAGGAAGGGTCCGCTCACATCGATGACGATGCGCGCTTTGCCCGGCGCGAACAGTCCGTAGCGATAGGCGGTGACGAGCCCCCTCTTCTCCTTGCCGATGCCGTCCGGCATCTGGAAGCTTACATCCGGCGCATCGACGATGACCCGGTAAGGATTGCCGAGCGCGAAGACGTGCACGTCGACCTTCTTCGACAGATCGGCGATGAATCGGGTGCGTTCGCGGTCGCCGGCGACGCGCGCGTCCTTGGCGACCGCGACTTTAGGCTCCGCGCTTGCCGAAAAGCCGCAGGGGATAACCGACGCGAGCACCACGGCACAGGCGACAGCCCACGCGGGTACCGACCCCGGCAAGACACGCTCAACTCGCATCATTCCCCACGGCACTGATGTCAAACGGTTTTTCGGCGCCGCCGGCGCCGGACAGGCGGCGGGCATGGGCCTTGCGATCTGCGCCAAAATCGGCTCGATCTCCCCCAAATCTTAACCACGCACTCGTTAAGCGACTGTTGTGACCCTTTGCCGGCAAGGCCACCGGGGCACTTGCCAAATCTCCCACCAAGCCCGTAATAAGGATCAGGCTCGTCTCAGAGCCAGTGCCTTGGACGCCTAACGGCGATACGGGCGGAATTGTTTCTCGCGGGCTCGGCCTCATTCGAATGGCCGGAACGCAAAACGAAGCGGCGGCCAACCGGAAGGCCGCCAGGTGGAAATTCTCAGGCCGCGGCAAAAGACGCGGCGGTGAGGACTGCGATGCAAGATCAGAGCAATTGGCTAAGCCTCGGAATAAACGAGGCTTTGCGCACCGGTCTGATCGGTTTCCGGCCATTTATGGCCGCGCTCCCGGGCCCTGATTTCAGGCCGCTCGTGGGGCGTCGCAGCGAATCATGGTCTATTGGTCATTGGCGCGCGCGGAGCTCGGACGCGAACCCGGACTGGCGGATTTTCTTGCCGCCCTCCGAGATCTGCGCGGCGGAGAAAACACAACATGGCAAGCAAAATGCTGATCGATGCGGCGCATCCGGAGGAAACCCGGGTCGTCGCGGTAAAGGGTAATCGCGTCGAGGAATTTGATTACGAATCGGCGAATAAGAAACAGCTTCGGGGCAATATCTATCTTGCTAAGGTCACCCGCGTAGAGCCGTCATTACAGGCGGCCTTCGTCGATTACGGTGGCAACCGGCATGGCTTCTTAGCTTTTACCGAAATACATCCCGACTATTATCAGATCCCGGTCGCGGACCGGCAGGCCCTGCTCGAGGCTGAGGCCGAGGAAGAGAGTCGCGCCTCAGCGGCAGAGGCCGCCGAGGACGATGCCGCGGCTGGACGCCGCCGCCGGCGCGGACGGCGCGGGCGCGGCCGCCACGAAGGGCAAGGGCAACGTCCGAGAGAGGCCGAGCGCGGCAGCGTCGCAGCGCCTGAAACCGTTTCGATCGCGCGGCTGGAAGTCGTCGACGACGAGATCGACACCACGCCGCAGGACCCGGCAGCGAGCGTCGCCATGGAGGCGAACGATCTCGTGCATGAGGTGTCGGAGCCAGCCGAGCGGCCCGAAGATCCCGATGACGAAGCGCCCGAGACGATCGTGCGCAACGTGCCCGAGCTTGACGACGATGAGGACGATGACGACGCCGACGAAGCGGGCGAGACCGTCGGCCAGCCGGTGGCGATGAAAGAAGGAAACGGCGACGTCGTCGCCGAGACCGTCGAATCCGTCGGCTCGGAAGACGCCCTCGAAGAGCTGCCCGAACGCACCCGCCGTCGCCGCGGGCGTCCCTACAAGATTCAGGAGGTGATCCGGCGCCGCCAGATCATCCTGGTGCAGGTGGTGAAGGAAGAGCGCGGCAATAAGGGCGCGGCGCTCACCACGTATCTTTCGCTTGCCGGCCGCTACACCGTGCTGATGCCGAACACCGCGCGCGGCGGCGGCATCTCGCGCAAGATCACCCAGCCCACCGACCGCAAGCGCCTGCGCGAGATCGCGGGCGAGCTCGAAGTGCCGGAGGGCATGGGGCTGATCATCCGCACCGCGGGAGCCCAGCGCACCAAGACCGAGATCAAGCGCGACTACGACTATCTGTTGCGGCTGTGGGAGAATGTGCGCGATCTCACGCTGAAATCGACGGCCCCTGCCCTCGTCTATGAAGAGGGAAGCCTGATCAAGCGCTCGATCCGCGACCTCTACAACAAGGACATCGACGAAATCCTGGTCGCCGGCGACGAGGCCTATCGCGAGGCCAAGGACTTCATGCGCATGCTCATGCCGAGCCATGCCAAGAACGTGAAGCCCTACAAGGAGCCCGAGCCGGTCTTCATCCGCTTTCAGGTCGAGCGTCAGCTCGCGGCGATGTTCTCGCCGCAGGTCGTGCTGCGATCGGGCGGCTATATCGTCATCAATCAGACCGAGGCGCTGGTCTCGATCGACGTCAATTCCGGCAAGGCGACGCGCGAGCACAATATCGAGGATACCGCGCTCAAGACCAATCTCGAGGCATCCGATGAGATTGCGCGGCAGCTGCGTTTGCGCGACCTCGCCGGGCTGATCGTCATCGACTTCATCGACATGGACGAGCGGCGTAACAACCGGCTCGTCGAGCGGCGCCTGAAGGAAGCGTTGCGCAACGATCGTGCGCGCATCCAGGTCGGGCGCATCAGCCATTTCGGCCTGCTGGAAATGTCGCGCCAGCGCTTAAGGACCGGCATGCTCGAAGGCTCGACCAAGCCTTGCCCCGTGTGTCAGGGCACCGGCATGGTGCGGTCGGTCGAGTCCGTCGCGCTCGACATCCTCCGCTCCGTCGAGGACCGGCTGATCACCGACGGCGTGGTGCCGCTGGTCGCCACCACGGCGGTCGACGTCGCGCTCTATATCCTCAATCAGAAGCGCGCCCATCTGAACGACATTCAGCTGCGCTACCGCATCCCGATCACGGTCACCGCCGACGAGAACATGCATGTCTCGCAGTTCGTGATCGAGCGCGCGGCCGAGGGCGAGATCGCCAATGGCGGCGGCACGGTCGTGCATATGGACTGGGCGCATCATCACGAGGCTCCTCCAGTTGCCGCGCCGGCGCAGACGGCTGCTGCTGCCCCGCAGGCGGCCGAAAGTGACGGCGAACAGAAAGGACCGCGCTCTCGGCGCAGGCGGCGCAGAGGGCGGCGTCCTGAGGGCGGCGAAGGACAGCGACCGCCTCACGCCCACCTGCTCACGTCCATACTCGTGCCCAGGCTGAACCGCACGAGCATGATGACGAGGATGAGCGCGAGGACCGCGAGGAACGCGACGAAGCCGTTGCGGACAGCGCCGACGAGGATATCAAGGGCGAAGCGCGGGACGAAAGCGGCGCGCAAGCCCGCAAAGGTCCGCGCCGCAGAGGCCGTCGCGGTGGCCGGCGTGGCCGCGCGGGTCAAAGGCCGCAGCGTGCCCCAGGCGAGGAGGGCGAGATCAGCGCCGAGTCGCAGGCGCAGGAAGACGCGAGGCCCTCCGGCGACGGCGAAGGCCGGCAAAATGGCGCCGGCCGGCAGAAGCGCGTCGACGAGGAGGCTCGGCCACGAGAGGTGCAGCAACCGCATCACGAGGCTGAGCGCGTGTTCGCGAATGTGGCCAGCGAGAAACCGCCGGCGAGCAGCGAGCCTCGCATCGAAGGTCCGGCCGAGCCTGACGCGCCACGCCGCAGAGGATGGTGGCAGCGCTAGACAAGGACTTGGCTTGAGCCGCTTGCGGTCACCGCGAGGCGTGCCTCGCGGCTTCGTGATGCCTTGGCTGGGTGCGGTGTCAATTTGTCGCCGTATTCCAACGCCAAGCAGGCGGACATTGGCAAAGCGTCGTTTCGGGCTGTTGGCAGCCCTGCCGTGCGCCCAAGCGTGACGTCGGCAGCTTTGCCCGGCCTTCGCGAAGATATACGATCAGCCGATCCATGCCTCGTCTGGCTCAACCTCGAATCAATTCCGTGCCACGGCTCCGGGCGGGTCTCGTCGGCGTCCTCGCCGCCGCGCTGGTCACCTCGACCTCGGCCGACGCCGCCGGCATCATCCGCGACGCCGAAACCGAATCGCTGATCCGGACTTACGCCAAGCCGATCTTCAGTGCGGCGGGGCTCGGCTCGCAGGGCATCCGCATCCATATCGTCAACGACAAGAACTTCAACGCCTTCGTCGTCGACGGCCATAACATGTTCATGCATGCCGGCACGCTGATGCAGGCCAAGACGCCGAACGAGGTGATTGGCGTCATCGCGCATGAGAGCGGCCATATCACGGGCGGCCATCTCGCGCGGCTGCGCACGCAGGTCTCGCGGGCACAGTCCGCCGCGCTGATGCTGCAACTGCTTGGGCTTGCCGCCATGGTGGGCGGCGCGTTCGCAGGGGCGCCCGGGGTCGGACAAGCCGGCATGGGCGTGGCATATGGCGGCCAGGACGCCGCGATGCGCAGCCTGCTCGCTTACCGGCAGGACGAAGAGTCCTCGGCCGACCAGGCTGCCATTACCTTCCTCAATGCCACCAAGCAATCCGGCAAGGGCATGCTGGCGAGCTTCCAGATCCTTGGCGCCAAGCTCATCGGCGTCCAGGGCATCAATCCCTATCTGCAAAGCCATCCTTTGCCGCAGCAGCGCATCGCGCAGCTGCGCGAGCTCGTCACCACGAGCCCCTATTACGAGAATGTCGACGCGCCAGAGCTGCAGTTCCGGCACGATCTGATGAAGGCCAAGCTCTACGGCTTCCTCGAAGAGCCGAAGACGGTGTTCTTCCGCTATCCGGAAACCGATCAGAGCTTGCCGGCGATGTATGCGAGGGCGATCGCGACCTATCGCCAGTCCGGCATGAAGGTGGCGCAGGACCAGGTCGACGCGCTGATCGCCGCCAAGCCCGACTGGCCCTATTTCTACGAGATCAAGGGCCAATTCCTGTTCGAAAGCGGCAAGCCCGCCGCCGCGATTCCGCCGCTGCGCGAGGCGGTGAAAATGAGCCCCAACGAGCCGCTGATCCGCATCATGCTGGGTCAGGCGCTGCTCGGCGCCAACGATCCTAAGCTGGTGGACGAGGCGATCACCAATCTGCGTACCGCGCTGGCGCGGGAGAATTCATCGGCCATGGGCTACCGCCAGCTTGCCGCGGCCTATGCCCGCAAGGCCGACGGGGTGAAGGCGGCAGGCGCCAAGAAGCAATACCTGGCTCAGGCCGAGCTTGCATCGGCCGAAGCCTATTTCTATGAAGGGCAGCTTCGGCTCGCCAAACAGCAAGCCAAGCGCGCCAAAGCCGGGTTGATCGACGGTACCCCGAACTGGATCAGGGCCGACGACATTCTGGCGTTCGAAGTCCCCCGACCCAACTGAGCTTAGCCCCCGGAGATCCCAGTATGACCCCCAAGACTGGCCTTGCCACCGCGCTCGTGGCCGCCGTCGTTGCCGCGCTTGTCACCGCCGCGACGCTCCTCGTCATTTGGCGCGCGGCACCCGGAGTGGTCGATGCTCCCTCGGCTGCGCTCGACGAGAAGAAGATCACCGACATCGTGCATGCTTATCTCACCAAGAATCCCGAGATCCTGGTCGAGATGACGACCGAGCTCGACAAGCGGCAGGCCGAAGAGCAGACGGCGCATCAGCAAAAGGTCATCAGCGAGAATGCCGACGCCCTGTTCCGCTCACCGCACGCTTATGCCGCCGGCAACCCGAATGGCGATGTGACCGTGGTCGAGTTCTTCGACTACAATTGCGGGTTCTGCAAACGCGCTTTGCCTGAGCTCGTCAAGCTCATCGATAACGACGGCAAGGTGCGCGTCGTGTTTAAGGAGCTGCCGATCTTCGGCGAGGAGTCGGAAGCCGCCGCCAAGGGCGCGCTCGCCGCCGGCAAGCAGGGCAAGTATTTCGAGATGCACCAGAAGCTGTTCAACGAGCCCGGCAAGGCCGACAAGGACAAGGTGCTCAAGGTGGCGGCCGAGCTTGGCCTCGACATCCCGCAGCTGGAAAAGGACATGGAAGACCCTTCCGTCAAGCAGGCGCTCGACGAGGCCAAGGAGCTCGCCCAGAAGCTCGGGCTGCAAGGCACCCCGCTCTATCTGGTCGGTGACCAGGTGATCCCGGGCGCGCCCGACGACCTCTACGACCAGCTGGTCAAGGACGTGGCGGAAATTCGCGAGAAGGGCTGCAAGGCCACCTGCTAAGGGCGCTTCGGCCACGCAAAACCCGCCGCCTCGCCCCTCCAGCTGATTTTGCCGAACGGCGGAAAAGCTGGTAAAGGGGCCCGTTTCCTCTGCCGGATCAAGCGTGCGGGCTCGCCGCGCGCGCCCGGCGCATCAGGCTGCTCAATCCGCCATGGCCAAACCGATCTACGTCCTGAACGGCCCCAATCTCAACCTGCTTGGGTCCCGTGAGCCGGAGGTTTACGGCCGGGAGACGCTCGAAGACATTCGCGCAAGATGCGAACGGAAGGCTACAGCGCTAGGATTTCCGCTAGAGTTCCGCCAGAGTAACCACGAGGGTGAGTTGGTGGCTTGGATCCAGGAGGCGAGGACCGACGCGGCCGGGCTGATCATCAATGCCGGCGCTTTCACCCATACCTCGATCGCGTTGTTGGATGCGCTGCTGGCCTGCCCGACGCCATCGGTCGAGGTGCATCTGTCGAATATTTTCACCCGCGAGCCGTTCCGCCATCATTCGTATATTTCCAAGGCCGTGAAGGGTGTGATCTGCGGCTTCGGTTCTATAGGCTATGAGCTCGCGATCGAGGCGCTCGCCGCGTCCATCGCAGCCGGCAAATCCAAGTGATGGCGGAAGGGAGAGGACGCCGCTCATGACGCAGCAAGGGGACAGTTTCGACAAGGACATGATCCGCGAGCTCGCGGCGCTCCTCGACGAGACCGGCCTGACCGAGATCGAGATCGAGCATGAGGGGCGGCGCGTCAGGGTG
This sequence comes from uncultured Alphaproteobacteria bacterium, assembly GCA_963817175.1. Taxonomy (GTDB): domain Bacteria; phylum Pseudomonadota; class Alphaproteobacteria; order Rhizobiales; family Methyloligellaceae; genus Methyloceanibacter. The sequence goes on along the minus strand of CAWFNK010000015.1, from coordinate 228,668 downwards.
GCGCGCGGCGGCGGCAAGGCTGTGTTCGCCGCCGAAATCCCCGAGCACGCGCCGCGCGAGGGCTCGCGGGCCCCGGCGCGCGCCGAGGAGTTCATCGTCCATCCCGGCACGGTGACCTCGCCGATGGTCGGCACCGCCTATCGCTCGCCCGAGCCCGGCTCGCCCCCTTTCGTCGAGATCGGCACCAAGGTCACCGCCGGGCAGACGCTCCTCATTATCGAAGCCATGAAGACCATGAACCAGATCCCCTCCCCCCGCGCCGGCACCGTCATCGCCATTCTCATCGAGGATGGCCAGCCGGTCGAATATGGCGAGCCGCTGGCGGTGATCGAGCAACGCTAGCCAGGGCGCGATGTTCGACAAGATCCTGATTGCCAACCGGGGAGAGATCGCGCTTCGCGTCGAACGTGCCTGCAAGGAGCTCGGCATCGCCACCGTGGCGGTGCACTCCACCGCCGATGCCGACGCCATGCATGTCCGCCTCGCCGACGAGAGCGTGTGCATCGGCGCCCCGCCCTCAAAGGACAGCTATCTCAACATCCCGGCCATCGTGGCCGCGTGCGAGATCACCGGCGCCGACGCGGTGCACCCGGGCTACGGCTTCCTCGCCGAGAATGCCCGCTTCGCCGAAATCCTCGAAGAGCACGACATCACCTTTATCGGCCCGACCGCCGAGCATGTCAGGCTGATGGGCGACAAGATCAGGGCCAAGGAAGCCGCGATCGAGCTCGGCATCCCCGTGGTGCCGGGCTCAGGCCTGATCACCGATTTCGAGGAGGCCAGGGCAATTGCCCGCGACATCGGCTACCCGGTGCTGGTCAAGGCGGCGGCCGGCGGCGGCGGACGCGGCATGAAGCTGGCGCTGTTCGAGAACGAGCTTGAGCCCGCGCTTATCACCGCGCGCAACGAGGCGCGCGCCGCGTTCGGCGACGATACCGTCTATCTCGAGAAATATCTCGCCCATCCCCGCCATATCGAGATCCAGGTGCTGGCTGACGGCCAGGGCAACGCCATTCATCTCGGCGAGCGCGACTGCTCGCTGCAGCGCCGCCACCAGAAGCTCTGGGAGGAGGCGCTGTCGCCCGCGCTGAACGAGAATGAGCGCGTGCGCATCGGCGAGACCGTGGCCGCCGCCATGCGCAAGCTCTCCTATCGCGGCGTGGGCACGGTCGAGTTCCTATACGAGGGCGGCGCGTTCTATTTCATCGAGATGAACACTCGCCTCCAGGTCGAGCACACCATCACCGAGATGATCACGGGGCTCGATCTCGTCATCGAGCAGATCAGAATCGCCGCCGGCGCGCCGCTGACGATGCGCCAGGAGGAGATCCGGTTCAACGGGCACGCCATCGAATGCCGAATCAACGCGGAGAACCCGCAGACCTTCCGCCCCTCGCCCGGGACCATCACCCATTTCCACCCGCCCGGAGGGCTCGGCGTCAGGGTCGATAGCGGCGCTTATGCCGGCTACACCATTCCCCCCTATTATGACAGTCTGATCGGCAAGCTCATCGTGCATGCCCGCACCCGCAACGAATGTCTGATGCGGCTGAAGCGGGCGCTGGGAGAGTTCGTCGTGGACGGCATCGAGACCACCATTCCTCTCTTCACCTCGCTGATCTCAGAGCCCGATATCGTCGACGGCAATTACGATATCCATTGGCTCGAGAACCATCTCGCCAAGGCCAACAGCCGCGGGTAGTCGCATGACCTCCATCGACGACGTCATGATCGAGATCACCCCGCAAGTGCTGCTCAAGGCCTATGCGTGCGGCATCTTCCCCATGGCCGAGAGCGCGGAGGACAACGCGCTTTATTGGATCGAGCCGGAACGGCGCGGCATCCTGCCGCTCGACCGCGTGCATGTGCCGAAGCGGCTGGCCCGCACCATCAGAGGCGGCGGCTTCGAGGTGAAGGTCGACAAGAATTTCGAGGCGGTGATCGAAGGCTGTGCCGCGCCCCGTTCAGGCCGGCGCAGCACCTGGATCAACGGTCGGATCCGGAGCCTCTATCGCGAGCTGTTCGCGCTCGGCCATTGCCATACGATCGAGGTGTGGCAGGAGGGCGCGCTGGTCGGCGGACTTTACGGCGTGCATCTCGGCCGCGCGTTCTTCGGCGAGAGCATGTTCTCGCGGGCGCGCGACGCAAGCAAGATCGCCCTCGTCTATTTGATCGCGCGGCTCAAATATGGGGGCTTCACCCTGCTCGATACGCAATTCGTCACCGGACATCTCGCCCGGTTCGGCGCGATCGAGGTGAGCCGCGAAGAGTTTCAGCGATTGCTCGAGGCGGCGTTGGGCGGCGGCGTGGCCCACGGCAATGGCTCTTCAGGCGGCGCGGCGGCCTCTTCCGGCGGAGGAGGCGGCGGTGCGGGTGCCGCGGCCGGCGCCGGAGCCGGCGCTCCGGGCGGCGCTTTCGCATTGCTGCCCGAAGGCGTCACCCCGCCAGGGGTCTTGCAGCTCGTCAGCCAGACGTCGAACACCGGATGCTCGACGGCGTGAAGGCCGGGGCTCTCGGCGAACATCCAGCCTGTGAAGATCCGCTGCACCTCGCCGGTCAGCTTCACCTCGTCGACCTCGACGAAGGATGAGGTGTTCGGGGCCTCGGTCGGGGGGCGCGTGTCGCAGACCCGCGGCGTCACCTTGAGCGCGCCGAACTCCACCGTCTTGTTCATGGGAATCTCGAGATGGGAGATGCGGCCCGTCACCTTGTCGAGCGCGGCGAACACCGCGATCGGGTTCTTGACCACTTCCGCATGAGCGAGATCGACCGCAAGCCCGGAAGCCAGCGCGAAGGCGGCGATGCAAAGGGAAATCGCGCCGGCCATGCGGCTCGCGCGTAGCGTCATTCGTTCCATCATGCCGCACACCTTGTGAACGGGCCTCGCGACTATCGCTCCGGTGCGCTCCTTGACCATCAAACGCCTCGTCCATGAATTGGGCATTGGTGTGGCGGCTCTCGTCAAGCGCCGCGTTCGGCGAAGAAACGAAGCCTGATATGGTCGGCGGTCCAGGTGCCTTTGCTGTCGCAAAGGGAGGGCCGCAGCAGCTCGGCAACCTCGGCCACAACGTTCGTCCGCTCGGGCTCCGGGAACTGGTCGAAGAAGGACCTGCCGAAGGTCCTGAGCCAGCCGTCCATGCCGGTCTTGAGCAGGGTCGGACGCGGCACGAGCTCGATCTCGCGCACCGTGAACCCGCCCTCGGTGAGGAGCCGGCCATATTCCTCGACCGTGGGAAAGAACCAGGGCGCCACCAGCCCCGGGTCGCCGCCCCGCAGCGCGCCGACCGCGCGCATCGCCGTGGCGATGGCCGCGACATTGCCATGACCGCCAAGCTCGCCGACGAAGCGGCCGCGGGCCCGCAGCGCGCGGTGCACGCCGGCGATCACCAAATGCGGCTTGCGCATCCAATGCAGCGCTGCGTTGGAGAACACCGCGTCGAACTCAGAGACGAAATCGAGCGCATGACCGTCGACCTTGCGGACGTTGAGGCCCTTCATGCGGGCGACCGCCAGCAATTCGTCGCTGAGATCGACGCCGAGCACGTCGGCGCCCAAGGCCTTGATCTCGGCGGTCAGCGCGCCGTCGCCGCAGCCGAGATCGAGAATGCGCTCGCCCGGCCTGGCGCCGAGCATGCCGAATATGGGGCCCGCCAGCTCCTGGACGAAGCGGCCGTTCCGGGCGTAGTCGGATGCCGACCAGCGCTGGACCGCCTTCGGCGGCGAGGCATCAACACTTGGCTGCGTCATTTCGGCTGCCACGGCTCGTAGTCCAGAGGCGGCTTGGTGGCGCCAGGGCGCAGCGTCGAGCCGGGCGGACGATAAGCCTCATAAGTGCCGGTCAGATTGGGGCGATGTGCCTTCTCCCAAGGGCGCGGCTGATAGTCCTCGAGCGTCGGCGGCACATCGACGGTGTGATGCAGCCAGCCATGCCAGGCGGGCGGAACCTGCGACGGCTCGGCGAGGGTCTTGTAGATGACCCAGCGGCGCGTGCCGTTGCGCTCCTGATAATAGACGTTGCCGAGCCCGTCCTCGCCCACGCGCTCGCCCTTGCGCCAGGTATAGAGGCGCGTGCCGATGGTATTGCCCGTCCACCAGGCAAAGAGCTCGGTGAAAATGCCCATTGTTCGCGTGTTCGGCGCTTGTTGCTTTGCGGGCGGACTATGGGCCGAAGGCTGTCCCCTGTCCAGGCCAGGCGCCTAGTTCGGCGCGACCCGCGCTTTCCTCGTGATATCGAGCGTCAGGGCGGGCTCCTCGTCGGTCATCAGCGGCGCCGGCGCAAGGCTCGGTTCGCCGGGAACGTAGACCGGGCGCTGAATGCTGAGCGAGAGTCTCTCTTCGAGCCCGGCGACGGCATAATGCTCGCCCTTGAGCTCGAACGGCCGGTCGTCATTCATCAGCCAATCCAGCCGGCGATAGAGCGTGCTCGCCGAGATCGGCAGCACGAGCACCTGATGCGCCCCTGCCCTGAGCGATTCTTCGACCAGCGCCGGTCTGGGGCTCGCGCTCATGATCATGGCGGGCACGAGCGAGAGCGGTCCGGCGAGCGTGTGCCGCATTTCCCTGACCAAAGCCGGCCCGCTCAGTGGCTGCATCGAGGACGCGGCGATGACGAGATCGGGCACCGATTGGGTCATCGCCTGGAGGGCTTCGGTCGGGCTTTCATAGGTGTCGATGCGCCCAGTGCCGATGGCGGCGAGCATGCCCCGCATCAGCGACAGCATGGGCCGGCGATTGTCGATGACCGCGACGAGAAGCGTGTCGAGGTCACGGCCGTAAGCGCGATGGTAGAGCATTGGACTTGCGTACCCTTGGCCGCCCGTCGGCCGACTTCCCGAGCGGACCGAGCGTAGTGAATGGCTCGTAAACAGACCGTCAAAAACCCCTGGAAAGCGGCTCGCCAAAGGGCCTTCCTTGCCTTTTCTCCACCGTCTTTCCACATATCATCCACTGAGTTCCCCACCGCCACTTCTCGTGGTCGCCCACAGGGTTTAGTGGTAAGTTAGGGTTTCGATGCATAGATGTTGATGGTTGGCACGAATCGCCTCAGCTTCGTCCGTTGCGCGTGAGGGACGCGCGCGGGGACAATTCCTAGGGGGAATGGAGCAACATGCGGATTGAACGGAAATTCACCGAGGCGGGCAAGTCGCCCTATGACGCCATCCCCTTCCGGGAAAGCGCGAGCGAGATCCGTAACCCGGACGGCTCGGTGGTATTTTCGCTCGAGCGATTCCAGGTTCCGGAGCATTGGAGCGGCGTCGCTGGCGACATCCTCGCGCAGAAATATTTTCGCAAGGCGGGCGTTCCGCTGAAGGCCAAGCGGGTCGAGGAGAACACCCTCCCCTCCTGGCTGTGGCGGTCGGTCCCCGATACCGATGCGCTCGCCGCGCTCCCGGAAAATGAGCGGTTCGGCAGCGAGACCGACGCCCGGCAGGTGTTCGACCGGCTGGCCGGCACCTGGACCTATTGGGGCTGGAAGGGCGGCTATTTCTCGTCCGAGGAGGACGCGCGCGCCTTCTATGACGAGCTCCGCTACATGCTGGCCATGCAGATGGGCGCGCCGAACAGCCCGCAATGGTTCAATACCGGCCTGCATTGGGCCTATGGCATCGATGGCCCGAGCCAGGGTCATTATTATGTCGACTTCGCCACCGGCGAGGTGAAGGCCTCGACCTCGGCCTATGAGCATCCCCAGCCGCATGCCTGCTTCATCCAGTCGATCAACGACGACCTCGTCAACGAGGGCGGGATCATGGACCTTTGGGTGCGCGAGGCGCGGCTCTTTAAGTATGGCTCGGGCACCGGCACCAATTTCTCGAGGCTCAGGGGCGAGAACGAGCCTCTGTCGGGCGGCGGCAAATCCTCCGGCCTGATGAGCTTCCTCAAGATCGGCGACCGGGCGGCCGGCGCCATCAAATCGGGCGGCACCACGCGCCGCGCCGCCAAGATGGTGGTGGTGGATATCGACCACCCCGATATCGAGGACTACATCAATTGGAAGGTGAACGAGGAGCAGAAGGTGGCGGCGCTCGTCACCGGCTCGAAGATCCTCGCCGAGCGGCTCAACGCCATCCTCAAGGCCTGCATCAATTGCGAGGCCGACGACGAGGCCTGCTTCGATCCCAAGCGCAACCCCGCGCTGAAGCGGGAGGTCAAGGCCGCGCGCAAGGCCAAGGTGCCAGACAATGCGGTGCGCCGGATCATCCAGTTCGCCCGCCAGGGCTATACCTCGATCCAGTTCCCGATCTACGACACGGACTGGGATTCGGAGGCCTACCGGACCGTATCGGGGCAGAACTCGAATAATTCGGTGCGCGTCACCGACGATTTCCTCCGCGCGGTCGAAACCGACGCCGAGTGGAACCTCACCTACCGCAAGAGCGGCAAGGTGGCGAAGACGCTGAAGGCGCGCTCGCTGTGGGAGCAGATCGGCTATGCCGCCTGGGCCTGCGCCGATCCCGGCATCCAGTACCACTCCACCATCAACGACTGGCACACCTGCCCGGCAGCCGGCGAGATCAAGGCGTCGAACCCCTGCTCGGAGTACATGTTCCTCGACGACACCGCCTGCAATCTCGCCTCGGTCAATCTGATGGCGTTCCGCAAGGCTGACGGCAGCTTCGACATCGAGGCCTATGAGCACGCGATCAGGCTCTGGACCGTCGTGCTCGAGATCGCCGTCACCATGGCGCAGTTCCCCTCGCACAGAATCGCCCAGCTCTCTTACGAGTACCGGACGCTCGGGCTCGGCTATGCCAATATCGGCGGCTTGCTGATGGCCTCGGGCATTCCCTACAACTCGGCGGCCGGACGCGCGCTGTGCGGCGCGCTGACCGCCATCATGACCGGCGTCTCCTATGCGACCAGCGCCGAGATGGCGCGCGAGCTTCGTCCCTTCCCCGGCTACGCGGCGAACCGCGACGCCATGCTCAGGGTCATGCGCAATCACGCGCGCGCGGCGCGTGGCGAGAAAGACGGCTATGAGGGTCTCGCCACGCCGCCCGTGCCGCTCGATCATGCCTCCTGCCCCGATCCGAGGCTGCTGGCGCATGCCGTGCATGCCTTCGAGCGGGCGCTCGAGCTCGGCAAGCTGCATGGCTATCGCAACGCGCAGGCGACGGTGATCGCGCCGACCGGCACGATCGGGCTGGTGATGGACTGCGATACGACCGGCATCGAGCCCGATTTCGCCTTGGTCAAGTTCAAGAAGCTGGCCGGCGGCGGCTATTTCAAGATCATCAACCGCATGGTGCCAGAGGCGCTGCGCGGGCTCGGCTACCCTGAGGAGGCCATCAAGCGCATCATCGAATATGCGGTGGGCCACGGCACGCTCGCCGCCGCGCCCGGCGTCAATCACGAGACGCTGACCGCCAAGGGCTTTACCCCTGAGAAGATCGCCGCGGTCGAGAAGGCCGTAGCCTCGGCCTTCGACATCAAATTCGTGTTCAATAAATGGACGCTGGGCGAGGACTTCCTCACCGGCACGCTCGGCCTGTCGCCGGAGCGCATCGACCAGCCCGATTTCGACCTCTTGGCCGAGATCGGCTTCGGCAAGCGTGAGATCGAGGCGGCCAACGAGTTCGCCTGCGGGGCAATGACGCTGGAGGGCGCGCCGGGGCTCAACCCCGACCATCTGCCGGTATTCGACTGCGCGTCCCCTTGCGGGCGCAAGGGCAAGCGCTTCCTGTCGGTCGAGAGCCATATCCGCATGATGGCGGCCGCGCAGCCGTTCATCTCCGGCGCCATCTCCAAGACCATCAACATGCCGAACGACGCGAGCGTCGAGGACTGCAAGGAGGCCTATCAACTCTCCTGGCGGCTCGCGCTGAAAGCCAACGCGCTCTACCGCGACGGCTCGAAACTGTCGCAGCCGCTCAACGCGCAGCTCCTCGCCGACGACGAAGAGGAGCAAGACGAGGTGCTCGCGGCGATCGCCTCGGACCAGCCGCAAGTGCAGCGCGCGCAGGTCGTCGCCGAGCGCGTCATCGAGCGCATCATCGAGCGCGTGCGCGCGCGTGCCGAACGTCAGCGCTTGCCTGATCGGCGGAAGGGATATACGCAGAAGGCTGTCGTCGGCGGTCATAAGGTCTATTTAAGGACTGGCGAGTATGCAGACGGAACTCTGGGCGAGATCTTTATCGACATGCACAAGGAAGGCGCCGCCTTCCGCTCGCTCATGAATAACTTTGCGATCGCGGTGTCCGTCGGTTTGCAGTATGGCGTTCCACTGGAAGAGTTCGTCGATGCCTTCACCTTCACGCGCTTCGAGCCCGCAGGTCCGGTGCGCGGGAACGAAGCCATCAAGAACGCCACCTCGATCCTTGACTATCTGTTCAGGGAGCTTGCAGTTTCTTATCTTGGGCGCTACGAGCTTGCTCATGTTGATCCAAGTGAGATCGGCAGCACTACACTCGGCTCTGGTGACGCGGGCGAAGGCAAGCGTTCCACCGAAGCTCTCGTCTCGCCAGGCTTCACACGTGGTCGTCTCGGCGAGCGAAAGTTTGTTGGGTCGAGCAAAGCGCAGAGCACTGGTGCTCATGCGCGTGCGTTGCAGACAGACGTCCGCGACGACGCGCAGCCGCGCACCACAAGCTTTGCCACCGCGTCCACTCAAGTCCCTTCACCCGAGACGGCCGAGCATGTCGCCCGCGCCGTCGAAGCGCTCGCTGAACGAGGCGCATCAGAACTTGTGGCCGAAGCGCGCGTTAAGGGTTATGAAGGGGAAGCGTGTGGAGAATGCGGAAACTTTACCCTCGTACGTAACGGCACGTGTCTCAAATGCGATACGTGCGGTTCGACGAGCGGATGTAGCTAGAGTGAATTAACAGCCAGCCAGCCCGAAGGAGGGATGCATCATGGCAGTAGCGAAGAAGAAGAAACCATCGAAGACAGCGGCAGCGGCGCGGAAGACAGTGCGCAAGACCGCACGGAAGACGGCACGCAAGACCGCGCGCAAGGTCACCAAAAAGAAATAGTTTTCCTGAGGCGCGGGGCTTAGTCCCCGCGCCTTCTTTATTTCCCTTCCAAAACAATCAGTTAGAGCAGCGCACGCGGACCTCGATCGGGCCCGCTGTAAACGCTTGCGCGCGGCGCGGCGGGCATCGCGCGCCAGCGATCTTCTCGTCCTTTCGATGAGCTTTACATCGCTCGATCCTCTCACGCGCGGCTTCGCATATCGCGTGACGACCGCAGCGGAGACGATCTCTCGGCGGGCGATTGCCGGCGTCGTCCCCGTCGCGACGTTGCGCGGATCGCCGCTAGCGAACACGCGCGAGAGGCGCCGCGCGAGCGCCGGCGTGCGGCTCGTCTCGCAACGCAGCAAAGCGCGACTGATTCGCTTTTTGCTAAAATCGTTCACGCATCGGCGGCTGGAGCGGCCGCGAAGCCCTCCTTGCGGATAAATATCCACAGCGCGTTTTCAGCGGCGGCGAGCGTCTCCGCGTCGACGCCGCGCAGCACCACATGGGTGCCGAGCCGCTTGTTCTCCAAGAACGGATAGCTGCCGATCTGAACGTCGGGATGCGCCGCTTGCAGTTCGGCGAGGCCTTCAGCAACGTCGCCCTCGGGCACGTCGATGCGCACCGAGCGGGACAGCATCGGCCGGCCTTTGGCGAGGCGCGGCGCCACCGCATCGAGCATCACCTGCATGATGCGCGGGACCCCGGCCATGACGATCACGTTCTCCAGCATGAAGCCGGGCGCGCGCGAGAGCGCGTTGTCGATCAGCGCCGCGCCTTTCGGGATGCGCGCCATGCGCAACCGCGCGGGCGTCAGCTCCTTGTCGCTGAAGCGCTTGCGCATGGCCGCCACGGCCTGCGGATCGACCACGACCTCGACCGCGAACGCCTTGGCGATGGCGTCGGTGGTCACGTCGTCATGGGTTGGGCCGATGCCGCCGGTGGTGAGGACATAGGTAAAGCGCGGGCGGAGCGCATTCACGGCCGCCACGATCTCGGTCTGGATGTCGGCAACCACCCGCACCTCGCGCAGCAAGATGCCGATGCGGGTGAGATAGGCCGCGATATAAGAAATGTTCTCGTCCCGGGTGCGGCCCGACAGGATCTCCTCGCCGATCACGATCAGCGCGGCGGTTACAGTGGGTGGAGCCGGATCCTGGTCTGCCATGGCCCTAACAGCGAGGTGAGAGAGGATCAAAGTCTAGCGGCTTGCCGCCCGGCTGCCACCTTCTTAGAGTTGCCGCACTTCTCGGCATGATGCCGGAAAGGCGGGGCGCCCCCGTTGCACATCGAGAGTTTTCCACCTAAGTGAACGCGAGTTCCTTATAATCGCTTGCCATGTCCAATCTCGAATTTGCCCGCGCCCAGGCGCGCGACACCAAGATCAAGCTCCACGGGGCTGACGCGTTCGCCGGCATGGCGAAGGCGGGTCGGCTCGTGGCCGAAATCCTCGACCTCCTGGTCGACGAAGTAAGGCCCGGCGCCACCACCGAGGCGCTCGACGAGTTCGTGCACGCCTTCGCCATGGCGCATGGCGCCATCCCGGCCCCGCTGAACTACCGGGGCTTCCCCAAGTCGATCTGCACCTCGCTCAACCATGTGGTCTGCCACGGCATCCCGGGCCCGCGCGCGCTGAAAGAGGGCGATATCCTCAACATCGACGTGACGCTGATCGTCGACGGCTGGCACGGCGATTCGAGCCGCATGTATGCGGTCGGCAAGATCCCGCGCGCGGCGGAGCGCCTGCTCGAGGTGACCTATAACGCGCTGATGCGCGGCGTGGCCGTGGTCAAGCCCGGCGCCACCACCGGCGATATCGGCGCCGCCATCCAGACCTATGCGGAGGCCGAGCGTTGCAGCGTGGTGCGCGATTTCTGCGGTCACGGCCTGGGCCGCGTGTTCCACGACCGGCCGAACATCCTGCACTATGGCGAGCCCGGCGAAGGGCTTCAGCTCAAGCCCGGCATGTTGTTCACCATCGAGCCGATGATCAATCTCGGCAAGCCGCATGTGAAGATCCTGTCCGACGGCTGGACCGCGGTCACCCGCGACCGCTCGCTGTCGGCGCAGTTCGAGCATACGGTCGGCGTCACCGAGACGGGGTGCCAAGTGTTCACCGCCTCGCCGCGCGGGCTGGACCGGCCGCCATACGGGCGTCAATCGAGCGAAGGTTGAATGGCCTTCAAGGATGCGGGCAAGCCACATTATCTCGGCCATCGCGAGAGGCTAAGACGGCGCTTCCGCGAGGCGGGCCCAGACTCCCTCCCCGACTATGAGCTGCTCGAGCTGATCCTGTTCCGCGCCGCGCCCAGGCGCGATACCAAGCCGCTCGCCAAGGCGCTGATCGCCCGCTTCGGCACCTTCGCCGAGACGCTGAACGCGCCCGAGGAGCTTCTGCGCGAGGTTCCCGGCATCGGCGAGGCGGCCATCACCGAGCTCAAGCTGGTGCGGGCGGCGGCGCTCAGGCTGATGCGCGGCGAGGTGCTGGAGCGGCCCGTGCTCTCATCCTGGGCCCAGGTGCTCGATTATTGCCGCGCCTCGATGGGATTCGCCAGCAAAGAGCAGTTCCGCATCCTGTTCCTCGACAAGCGCAACCAGATCATCGCCGACGAGGTGCAGCAGACCGGCACGGTCGACCACACCCCGGTCTATGTGCGCGAGGTGGTGAAGCGGGCGCTCGAGCTGTCGGCGACGGCCATCGTGCTCGTGCACAACCACCCGTCAGGGGACCCTACCCCTTCGCGCGCGGATATCGAGATGACCAAGCAGATCGTGGCGGCGGCCAAGCCGCTCGGCGTTCTCGTCCACGACCACATCATCGTCGGCAAGCAGGGCCACGCCAGCTTCCGCGGCCTCGGCCTGATCTAGCGCCTCAATAAAGGCGGCCGTGCCCCGGTATGGCCAAGGCCAGGCCGAACCAATGCCGAATTCATGCGGTCTCTCCTGAAGCAACATTTCGCTCATGGAGGAATTCGCATGACCCGTCTGTTCACGGCCTGTTTGTCGTTGCTTGCGTTTGCCACGGCGGCGCAAGCCGACCAGCGCGTTACAGCCACATGGTACGGCAACGAGCTTAGAGGGCATCGCACCGCGTCGGGCGTCCCCTTCAATCCGAACGGCCTTACTGCCGCGCACAAATCGCTGCCGTTCGGCACCTGCCTGGTCGTCGGCAACCCACGCACCGGCAAGACCGTGCGGGTGACCGTCAATGACCGCGGGCCGTTCACCAAGGGGGTGACGCTCGATCTGGCGCACGGCGCGGCGCGGGCGATCGGCATGAAATCGACGCAATCCGTGACCATGCGGCACTGCTAGGCTCCTCCCCCTTTCCCGTCTGCCTGCCGCTTACTCCGCGTTAGCAATTTTCGGCGATATTCTGGGCAGAACGGGTTCGGGGAAGAGTCTGCCGTGAAGCATGTATTTGCGTACTTGGCGGTGGCCGCGATCGCAGCCGGCGCGATGGGCTGCACCATGACCCAGAAAGTCGCGAGCGGCGCCGGCGTGGGCGCGGTCACTGGCTTTGCGGTGGGCGGCCCGATCGGGGCGGGCATCGGCGCGGTTGCCGGCGGCGTTGCCGTCCCGGTGGCGATGTCCGACTAAGCCCTAAGGCTCAGCACCCGACAACGCAGCCATGCTGCCTGACATCGGCCAGGCCGGCGGCAAGCTGCGCATAAAGGTCCTGATCGGCACCCGGCAGCGGCCGGTCGCCGACGAGATAGAACGGCACCCCCTCGACCTCCAGACGATCGGCGAGCTGCTTATTCGCGGCAATGGCGTCTTCGACGCTCGGGCTGCGCATATCCGCCTCGAGTTTTGCCGGGTCGAGGCCAAGCTCCGAGGCGATGCGGAGCGCCTTCTGCTTGGTGGCACGCCCACGCTCGGCGAACAGCCGCTCATGCAGCTCGAGATATTTGCCCTGGGCGATCGCGGCTTGCGCGATCCGCGCCACGTCTTCCGAATCCGGCCCGAGCACGGGGAGCTCCTTCAGCACGAGCCGCACCTTGCCGTCGTCGCTCACCAGCTTCTTGAGCTCGGGGGCACCGTCGCGGCAATAAGGGCAGTTGTAGTCGAAGAAGACGACGACGCTGACATCGCCATCCGGATTGCCGGCAACAAAGCTCGTGGGCGAGCGGAAGATCTCCTCCGCATGCACGGCGATGGCATTCTCCTGGCGGAGGCCGCGCACATAGCTCACGGCCAGATAGGCCGCGATGGCGCTCAACAGCCCGGCAAGACCGAGCACCAGAAGCAGGCGGGTTGACCGCACGAAGGGAAGCAGCCGGAGCGGTTTAGGCCGGCGGCGGGCCGAACACGAGAACCGCGTTGAGGCCGCCGAAGGCGAAAGAGTTCGACATGGCGTAGTTGATCTCGCGGTTCTTGCCGACATTCGGCGTGTAGTCGAGATCGCACTCAGGATCGGGCTCGTCGAGGCCGACCGTCGGCGGCACGAAACCCTCGCCCAGCGCCTTGATCGCCGCAACCGCCTCGATGCCGCCGCCGGCGCCGAGGCAATGGCCGTGCATCGACTTGGTCGAGGAAATCGACAGCTTGTTCGCCGCGGTGCCGAACACGCGCTTGATGGCGCGGGTCTCGTTGATGTCGTTGACGGCGGTCGCGGTGCCGTGGGCATTCACATAGTCGATGTCGGAAGCCCCGAGGCTCGCGTCGTCGAGCGCCATCTGCATGGCGGTGGAGGCGCCGTCGATCGAGGGGTTCACCATGTCGGCGGCGTCCGCCGTCATGCCATAGCCCAACAGCTCGGCAAAGATCGGCGCGCCGCGCGCCTTGGCGTGCTCGTACTCCTCGAGCAGGAGGATGCCGGCGCCCTCGGCGAGAACCGTGCCGTTGCGCTTCTTGGCGAACGGCCACAGCCCGTCTGGGCTCAGCACGCGCATCGCCTGCCAGGCGCGGGTCGCGCCCCAATTGAGCGAGGCCTCGGCCGCGCCGGCGATGCCGAGATCGACCAGCCCTTCGCGGATCATGCGATAGGTCAGACCGATGGCATGCGTCGCCGTCGAGCAGGCGCTCACCACGCCGAAGGTCGGGCCCTTGATGGAATATTCGATGCTGACATGGGCAGAGGCCGAACTGCCGATGGCCTTGAGCAAGGTCAGCGGATGGGTCGCGCGCTTATTCTCCTTGAACAGCATCTTGTAGGAGAATTCGAGCGTGGTCAGGCCGCCAACGCCGGAGCCGATGATGCAGGCCGCGCGATAGGCCGCGTTGTCCTTGAGCGGGACTTCCAGCTTGGACATGGCGACGGCTTCCTGCGCCGCGCATCCCGCATATTGCGAGAATTTGTCGGCGAGCAGGAGGGACTTGCTTTGCAGCCGCTCCTTCGGATCGAAATCCGGCACCTCGCCAGCGATGGTGATGTAGAGATCCTCGGTGGAGAAGCTCTGTACCTGGCGGATGCCGCACTCGCCCTTTTTGAGCGCAGCCCAGAACTTCTCTACACCGGTTCCCAAAGGAGTAACGACGCCGTGGCCGGTGACCACGACGCGCCTGCGTCCATTAGTGTGTGTCATATAGTGCTAAGCCGTAACTCCAAGCCTGGTCGACGTCCCGGGAAGGCCCTCGAGCGGAAATGGCTGGTTCAAGCAGCTGCGCCGGAGGCCTTCGTCTCTGCGATGATGTTTTTTACGCGATCGACGACGGACCCTACCGTCGCGAACGCCTCAACCTCTTCATTCGCATTATACGGGATCTCGATACCGAAGGTATCCTCAATATCGAACACGATCACCGCGAGGTCGAGGGACTCGATCTCAAGTTCACTGAGGGGCGTTTCGAGCGCGACGGGCTTCGATGGATCCTTCATATTCTTACGCAAAATCTCGATGATCTTGGTAGCCACCTCGTCCATATCGCTCTCCCTGCCCCGTTGAGGGGTCCGTGTCTAGTGTCCCTGGCTAAATCATAGCTAATCATAGGGCAAGCCGGGCATTGGAATAGACTTAAAAACCTGTCGAGTTTACCCGCGGCCCTGCCCGTTTCATGCTCAGTTCGGCGGTGTCATCGCCAAGAAAATTGGCGTTTTTGCGCCGGCCCGCGCCACTGTTTCAGCATATTCTCCCTGCCGAACATAAAGGCAGGAGCCCAATGCTCGGTTAACGTCCCGTGCTATAATATAATGCTCGACTAGGCCTGCGGCCAATCGCCTCCAAAACGAGCGAATCGCAGCCCTTACTAAGCGGCGATAAGCAAAACGAAAAAGCAACATCACAATGGCGAGGAAGCCCCATTCTTCATCCTTGCGGGTAACGCCCTGCGCGGCGCCCGAGGCCGAGCACCCCTGGCTCAGATCCTACCCAGAGGGCCTGGACTGGGACACGCGGTTCAAGCCGGCGCTGGTCAACAGCCTGCTTGACGAGGCAGTTCAGGCCTACGGCACGCGGTCTTGCACCTATTTCATGGGAAAGCGGTTGAGCTTCGCCGAGATCGGCGCGCTGTCGGACCGCGCGGCCAAGGGGCTGCGCGAGATCGGCGTCGGCGAAGGGGTCAAGGTCGGCCTTCTGCTGCCCAACAGCCCGACCTTCGTCATCTTCTATTACGGTGTGCTGAAGGCCGGTGGCACCGTCGTCAATTTCAACCCGCTCTATAGTCTCGATGAGATCGAGGGACAGATACGCGACAGCGGCACCAAGATCATGGTGACGCTCGATCTGGCGATGACCTTCGAGAAGGTCGAGGCAATGCTGCGGCGGGGCGCCTTGGACAAGGCCGTGGTCGCGAGCTTCCCCGCCCTGCTCCCCGCCCTGAAATCGGTCGGCTTCAAGCTTCTGCAACGCACGAAGCTCGCCGACACAAGCGCTTCTAACGTCGTGAAAAAGATCGTCGCCGAGCGTGAGCTGCTCGCCAATGACGGCCGCTTCGAGAAGCCCCGCATCACGCCCGATGCGGTCGCCGTGCTGCAATATACCGGCGGCACCACGGGGACGCCCAAAGGCGCGATGCTCACCCACGCCAATATCGCCACCAACGTCAATCAGGTGAAGATCTGGCGGAACCTGCAGGTCAAGGAAGGCGACAGCATCCTCGGCATCCTGCCGCTGTTCCACGTATTCGCCATGACCACGGTTATGAATTACGGCATCGCCAGCGGCATGGAAATGATCCTCGTGCCGAAATTCGAGCTGATCGACACGCTGAAGCTGATCGGCAAGCTCCGCCCGCGCATGATGCCGGCGGTGCCGACCCTGCTGAACGCCATGCTGCGGCATCCGCATATCGGCAATTTCGATCTCTCCTCGCTCGAATATTGCCTCTCCGGAGGGGCGGCGCTGCCGCTGGAGGTGAAGCACGGCTTTCAGGCCTTGTGCGGCTGTAGCGTGGTCGAGGGCTACGGCCTGAGCGAGACCTCGCCCGTGGTGTCCTGCAATCTCCCGGAGATCGACCGCGAGGGCTCGATCGGCCTCCCCCTCCCCGCCACCGAGATTTCCATCCGCTCGCTCGATGATCCCAATGTCGAGGTCGCGCGCGGCGAGCCAGGCGAGATCTGCATCGCCGGGCCGCAGGTGATGACCGGCTATTGGCAGAAGCCGCAAGAGACGGAAGAGAGCTTCGTCGGGCGCTTCTTCCGCACCGGCGACGTTGGTTACATGGAGCCCGACGGCTTCATCTTCATCGTCGATCGCATCAAGGACATGATCAACGCCTCGGGTTTCAAAATCTATCCGCGGCGAATCGAGGATGCGCTCTACGAGCACCACGCCGTTGCCGAGGTGACCGTGGTCGGCATTCCCGACGAATATCGCGGCGAGGCGCCGAAGGCCTTCGTGAAGCTGAAAGAGGGCAAGGCGGCGACCGCCGCGGAGCTGCTGCAATTCCTCAGAGGCAAGCTCTCAAAGATGGAACTGCCGGCGGAGATCGAGTTCCGCGACCAGTTGCCGAAGACCATGGTCGGCAAGCTGTCGAAGAAAGAACTGCGCGCGGAAGCGAAGCGCTAGCCGCACTCACACCCCGCGGCACAAATGAAACGGGCGGCCGCAAAGCGACCGCCCGGTTATTCATCGATTGAAGTTCTGTCGCTCGCGGCGTTACCGCATCCAGGGCAGCATGCCACCTTCCTGCTGCTGCCTGCGCAGAAGCCGCTTTTGCCTCCGCGTCAGCGGCGGCTCCTCGAGCATGGCGGCGTCGGCCTCGGCGGATTGGGTTGCCGCATCCTCGGCGGCGGGATCCAGCTGCTCGGCGTTCGCCTCGTGCGGCACGGGCTGCTCGGTCGGCGCTGCTTCGTGAGCGGGCTTCGGCGCCGGCTTGACGGCGGCGGTGGCGATCGGCTTCGGCTTCGGCGTCGATACCGGCTTCTGGTCAGGGACGGAAACCGGCTGCACGGAGCGCGTTGCCGGCTTCGCGGCGGGCGCCACAGCGTCGGCCGCGAGCGGCTCGGTCATGACCATCATGCTCGACACGTTCTCGCCGGAGAGCCCAGTATCGGCGGGGCTGGCGGACACGTTGAGGAAGCCGTAGCCGCTGCGCCCGTTATATTCGGTGGGCGCAGGCGCCGGCGCGGCGACCTGCTCGACCGGCATGGCGACCGGAATCGGCTCCGCCGGTGCTTCCGGCTCGGCCATGGCCTGCACATTCTCTTGCGGCAAAGGCGCAGCATCGCTTGGGGCGGCGGAGGCCGTCGCCTGGGCGCTCGGGGCCGGCGTGTCGGCGGCGGCTACAGCCTCGACCTTCGGCGCGGCGTCGGGCTTGGCCGGCGGCGTGACAGAGGCCTCGATCTGCTGCGTGCCCTCGGCCGGCGCGACAGGCACGACGTCTGCCGGAGGCGCGGACGTCCGCAACCATTGCTTCTCGCCGCAGAGCAGCCAGGCCTTGCAGCCTCTGAGCTTGATTTCCTTGCGGGAGAGCACCGTCAGCGTGGCGCTATAGGTGTGCCCGTCCTCGGGGTTGTAAATCTTGCCGGTCCAGGTTCCAGGCGCGCTTGGCGCGAGCCCGGTGAAAATCTGGAGGCCCACGATCGGACGGTCGCGCATCGAGGGCGCCTCGTTGCGGATGTCGTGCAGCGGACGGCCCTTGCTGTCCTTGGGATCCTTCAGCCAGGCGATCTTGGCGCAGAGCTGGGTCTTGCCCTTGCCGCACTTGAACACCTGGATCTTCGACTCGCGCTCGGCGTCCGGCTTGTACCAATAGCCGGTTGGATCGAGCGGCGCCGCTTGGGACGGACTGCAAGGAGCAAGGACAGCAGCGGCGGTAAACAGCCCCATCGCCGCGGCAAACGCATGATGCCTCATAAGAGACCTCCGTAAAATCGCGCCAATGACGCCTATGCGCCATGGCAGTTAGCTTCTTGCCCCCTGTCCCTCGCGCCTCTTGCGAGGCCCTCTGTTGCGCCCGACGGCACGCTTATGCGCGCTCATTGGTTTATATCTTCGGCCGGCTCCGCGGCCTTCGCTTTGAGCTAGGTCAGACCCCTTCCAAAATAGCGGCGACACCCATGCCGCCCGCCGTGCAGATCGAGATCAGACCCCTTTGGCCACCCTGACTATGCAGCAGTTTGGCCAAAACCGCCAGGATGCGTGCTCCTGTCGCTGCAAAAGGATGCCCGAAAGCTATTGATGAGCCCTTGACGTTCAGCCTAGCCCGGTCGATCGACCCCAAGGCTTGGGCCCGTCCTAGCCGCCGGCGGCAATAGTCCTCTGATTCCCACGCCTTCAAAGTTGCCAGCACCTGCGCAGCAAAGGCCTCGTGAATCTCATAATAATCAAAGTCCTGAAGGGCAAGGCCGGTTTGCTTGAGCAGCTCGCTCACGGCAACGGTCGGCGCCATCAGAAGTCCTTCTCCTTGCACGAAATCTACGGCAGAAGTGCGGCCCAGGCTGAGGTAGGCCTGGATCGGCAGTCCCCGATTGTTCGCCCATTCCTCCGAGGCGAGCAGCACGGTGGCGGCGCCGTCGGTCAGAGGCGAGGAGTTGGCGGCGGTGATCGTGCCGCCGGAACGGTCGAAAGCCGGCTTCAGCTCGGCCATTTTCTCCAGCGAGATGTCCTCGCGGATGTTGTTGTCGCGGAAGACGCCGGCGCAAGAGACGACGAGGTCGTCCATGAAGCCCTCATCGTAGGCCGCTGCCGCCTTCTTGTGGCTCTCATAGGCCAGCAAATCCTGGGCCTCGCGGCTGATACCCCATTCCTTGGCCATCAGCTCGCAATGCTCGCCCATGCTCAAGCCGGTGCGCGGCTCGGAGGTCGAGGGCGGCTGGGGCGCAAGCTCGGCCGGGGTAAAGCCCTTGAAGGCCGCGGCGCGCTGGCCGAGGCTGCGGGCGCGGGAGAGTTGCACGAGGCGCTGGGCGAATCGCCGCTGGAACACGACCGGCGCGTCGCTCGTCGTGTCTGAGCCCAGCGAGATTCCCGATTCGATCTGCCCGGTGGCGATCTTGGCGGCAATGCCGAGCGCCCCTTGGAGGCTCGTGCCGCAGGCCTGCATCATGGTGATGGCGGGCGTGGTGGGGGCGAGCGCGCTGCCGACTACCGCCTCACGGGCGAGGTTCCAGTCCTTGGCATGGGTGACGACCGCGCCGCCGACCACCTCGTCGATATGGGCGCCGTGCAGGGCGAAGCGATCGACCAAACCGCCGAGCGCCGCAATCAGCATGTCGAGATTGGAGAGCTCGGCATAGGCCGTGTGCGAGCGGCAGAACGGGATGCGCGATCCGCCAAGCACCGCAACGCGCCGCATCGAAGTTTCCGCCATGATGGTCCCGCCGCTCCCGTCTCTCTTAGGCCGCCGCTTTTGCCGAAGCGGCCTGTTCTTGCGTACGGCGATAATGCAGCGGGCCGCCGCGGAACGGCGCGAAGCCCGTGCCGAAGATCACGCCGGCATCGACATGATCGGCGCTCGCGACAACATGATCCGCAAGCGCGCGATCGGCCTCGTCGAGCATCGGCTTCACCAATGCGCGACCGAGCCGCTCGAGCTCGGCCTGATCGTAAGTGACGTCCTCGCGCTTCGGCTTGCCCTGCTCCCAGACATAGAAGCCCTCGCCGGTCTTCTTGCCGAGCTTCCCCTGCTTCACCAGCGTCGACAGCACATTGTCGCTGCCGGGAGCGAGGTTGAGCTGCTCGCCGACCTTGTTGGCGATGTCGAGCCCGACCATGTCCATCAGCTCGAGCGGTCCCATCGGCATGCCGAATTTGAGCGCCGCCTGATCGATCTTCTCGCGCGGCTCGCCCTGCTGATAGAGGCGCACCGCCTCCATCATGTACGGCGCGAGCACCCGGTTCACGAGGAAACCGGCGCAGTCCTTGACGATCAGCGGCAGCTTGGCGATGGCGGTGACGAAGGCGCAAGCCTTGCGCACCTCCTCTTCCCGCGTTTGGCCGCCGCGGACCACCTCGACCAGAGGCAGCTGCGCCACGGGATTGAAGAAATGCAGTCCGACGAGACGGCCAGGATCGGCCAACGGCTTGGCGATGTCCTCGAGCCTCAGCGATGAGGTGTTGGTGGCGAGCACCGCCCCCGGCTTCACCTCTTTCTCCAGCTTCTGGAACAGGCCCTGCTTGACGTCGAGCTTCTCGACAATGGCCTCGATCACCACGTCGGCGTGCTTGATCTGCTTGCCCGCGGGATCGGCGATCAGTCGCGCCACGGCCGCCTCGACGGCGAGCGGCGTGCGCAGCTGCTTCTTGAACAGGCCCTTGGCGCGCGCGAGCGCTTTCTTGATCTGCGCCTCGTCGAGATCCTGGAGGCTCGCCTGCATGCCTTGCACCACGCACCAGGCCGCGATGTCGCCACCCATGGTGCCGGCGCCGATGACATGCACCTTGCGCGGCTTGAAGCCGTCCTTCGGCGCCTCGTCCTTCAGCATCTCCGACAGCTTGAACACGCGGCGCAGATTGCGCGACGCCTCGCTCGCCATCAGCGGCGTGAACATCTCGGTCTCGGCGATCTTCATGCGCACCGGATCGTCGCCATACTTCTCGAACAGATCGATCAGCCGGAACGGCGCGGGATAATGCTCCTCGCGCACCTTCTCGGCCGTCTTGGCGCGCATCTGCTTGGCGAGCATCGAGCGCACGGGTTGCTTCAGCATCAGCCGCTTCCACCACGGCGCGCCCTTGGAATGCCGCTTCTGCAGCACGGCTTTGCGCGCCGCCCAGCGCAGCGTGTGGCGCGTCGGCACCAGCTGATCGACCAGGCCGATGGCCTTGGCGGCGGTGGGGCGCAGCATGCGTCCCGTCAGCATCGCCGTCATGGCGTCCATCGGGCCGGCCGCCTGGATCGAGCGCACCGTGCCGTTCAGGCCGGGAAAAATGCCGAGCTTCACTTCGGGAAAGCCGAGACGCGTCCCCTCCTCGCGATCGGCGATGCGCCAGTCGCAAGCCAAGCGCCAGCTCGAGCCCACCGCCGAGGCAATAACCGTGGATGGCGGCGACCACCGGGACGGGGAGCCGGTCGACGCGGTCGAACAGCTCGAGCGTCTCTTTCACCACGCCGGCGATCTTGGCCTCGGTGTCGAAGCCCTCGAATTCCCTGATATCGGCGCCGGCAATGAAGCTCGACTCCTTGCCGCTCATCAGCACCAGCCCCTTGACCTCGCCGCGCACGGCCATGTCCTCGACCGCCTTGACGATCTCGCCAAGCTCCTCGGTCGGGCCGCGGCCGAGCGAGTTCATGCTCTCGCCCTTGCGGTCGATGATCGCCCAGGCGATGCCCTCGAAGTCGACGCTGAAACGCCAGTCCTGCAGATCGGGGAGTGTGGTCGCCATGGAAGGGCTACTCAGCGGCAATATGTTCGGGCTTGGGGGACGGCGTTGCTTCCGGCTCGCGTACAGGGGCCGTTTGCCCGCGCGCAAGCTCCGCGGCGGAAAAATCGTCGACGGCGATGACGCGCGCCACGAGATCGCGCAGTTCGGCAAGCGAGCGCGCCTCGGCAGCGTTGAGCACGCCCTTGGCCTCGGCGTCGGCGATCCAGTCTCGGTCGTGGAAGCGTCTCACTTCGCCCTTGCGGATCGCGCGTTCGAGCTTCTTGTCGGCCTCTTCGCTGGCCACGATTTTGGTCAGGGTATAATCGAGCAGCCCGGACCGGTCGGCGGGATCGTCGGAGATGAAGATGTCCCGGGTGAGACGATCGCGGAATGCGCCCGGCTGGAGCGCCGCGCGCACGATCACAGCCCCTTCCTTGTCGGTCGCAGGCGCGCGGCGCGTGCCGAAGGGAAACACGAGCCCGGCCATCAGCCATGCCGCCCAGCGCACCGGGAAATTGCGCAGCACGCCGAGCAGCGCCTGGTCGAAGCGGTAGAGGCAGTTCTTGGCGCAATAGTCGACCAGCTTCTCGTCTTCTTTAGGTTGCCCGTCGTCGTCATAGCGTTTCAGCACGGCCGACAGGAGATAAAGCTCGGCAAGGGCGTCGGCCATGCGGCCGGTGATCTTCTGCTTCACCTTCAGCCCGCCGCCGAGCAGGGCCACGGTCAGATCGGCGACCAGCGCGAAGGAGCGCGAGGCCCGCGCGAGCTCCCGCCACCAGCCGCGCGTGCGGCCGGCATTAGGGGGCGACGAGGCGAATAGGCCGAAGGTCACGTTGTGGAACAAGGCGCCGGCGGCGTTCGAGAGGGTGAAGGCCACGTGCTCGTCGAAGGTGCGCGCAAATTGCTCGAGCCCGCGCTCGCGATCCTTGTCTTGCAGCGCCTCGATCTCGGTGAAGAGGTAAGGGTGGCTGCGCAGGGCGCCTTGAGCGAAGGTGATCAGCGTGCGGGTCAGGATATTGGCGCCTTCCACGGTGATGCCGACCGGGACCATCTGATAGGCGCCCTGGATGTAGTTCGACGGCCCGTCGCAGATGCCTCTGCCGCCGTGAATGTCGAGCGCGTCGTTGACGCTGCCGCGCATGCGCTCGGTCGAGACATATTTCAGCAGCGCCGAGATGACGGCGGGCTTCTCGCCCGCCGAAACCATCGAGGCGGTGACGGCGCGGGCGGCTTCGAGCTCGTAGGCCGTCTCGACCATGCGCGCGAGCGGTTCCTCGACGCCTTCCATGAAACCGATCGGCAGATTGAATTGCTTGCGGATGCGGGCGTAGGCCGTGCTGTTCCTGAGCATCGCCTTGGCCGCGGCCGCGCTGGTGGCGGGAAGCGAGATGGAGCGGCCGGCGGCGAGGCAGCTCATCAACATGCGCCAGCCCTGTCCTGCCCGATCCTTGCCGCCGATGATCCAATCGAGCGGCACGAACACATCGCGCCCGCGCGTCGGCCCGTTGGGAAAGGCGGCGCCGGCGGGGAGATGGCGTCGCCCGATCTCGACGCCTGGATGATCGGTGGGGATCAGCGCCAGCGTGATGCCGACATCCTCGCCGCGGCCGAGATGGTTGTCAGGGTCGAAGAGCCGGAACGCCAGGCCGAGCAGCGTGGCCTTGGGCGCGAGCGTGATGTAGCGCTTGTCCCAGGTAAGCCGGATGCCGAGGATCTCCCTGCCGTCATGCATTCCACGCGTCACCACGCCCACGTCGCGCATCGAGGCGGCGTCGGAGCCCGAGAAGGGCCCGGTCAGCGCGAAGCAGGGAATCTCCTCCCCGCGGGCGAGCTTCGGCAGGAAATGCTCTTTCTGTGCGTCGGTGCCGTATTTCTCGATCAGCTCGCCGGGTCCGAGCGAGTTCGGCACCATGACGATGGTGACGCCGTCGGGGCTGCGCGAGGAGATCTTGCCGAGAATGAGCGACTGCGCCTGAGCCGAGAAGCCGAGCCCGCCATGCTGCTTGGAGATGAGCATGCCGAGGAAGCCGTTGTCGCAGACGAACTGCCAGATATCGTCGGGCACGTCATGCAGCTCGTGGCGGATGCGCCAATCGTCGAGCCGCTTGCACAGCTCGTTGGTCGGTCCGTCGAGAAAGGCGCGCTCCTCGGCGGTGAGCGTGATGGGCGCGACGCGGCGGAGCTTCGACCAGTCGGGCTTGCCGGAAAACAGCTCGGCGTCCCAGCCGACGGTGCCGGCCTCGAGCGCCTCGCGCTCGGTGTCGGAGATGGTCGGCATGGCGCCTTTCAGCGCGCGAAAAGCGGGCAGCGTGATGTATTTGCGCTTGAGCTCGGGGATGCTCGCGGCGAACAGCAGCCCGGCGACGATCCAGCCAAGCAGCGACCAGAGCGGGAAGTGCGGCCAATGCAGATGGCCATGCACCAGGCCCATCTGCGCGCTCAGCGTGAAGATTGCTGCGGCAATCGCCCAAGCCCTTAAGGCCCGCGCGGTTCATGGCCAAGCCGAACATGACGGCAAGGAAAACGACGGTGAAAATCAGCTCAGCCATGGGCGGCCTCTAAACTCGCTTTGGCCCCCGCCTGTCCCCGACTGAAGCGCCCCGACCGGGCATGCCGTTTCGCCGGCGCGACGCGCACGGGCACGGCTTTTTGCCCTCTATGGTCCGGATGGCACATCGACTCAAGCTCTTTTCGCGCTTTTCCTGCGCCCGCGACAGTTCGACATTTTTCGAATCGGCGAGGCCGATCTTGCCGCCAACAGATTCCCAGTGAATTAACGGCATCCGCGGTTGAACGTCACTCGGCGCACAACGACGCTTTCTTGTGCAGCCGGGGCGAATTGGCTAAGCAAGGCGCCAAGAACGAGGGCCGCCAAGGCCGACTGGGCAAAGGACAGCATCATGGCAGAGCCAGAGCGACCGCAGCTCAACCCCTATTCCGTCGAGCTCGAGGCTGGCAAACGCTATGCCTGGTGCCGCTGCGGGCGGAGCAAGAAGCAGCCTTTTTGCGACGGCTCGCATGCCGGTACCGGGATCGAGCCCTTGATGTTCACGGCGGAGCGGACCGAGCTTGCGCTGCTCTGCGGCTGCAAGGACACGGGCGATCCGCCCTATTGCGACGGCTCGCATCTCCTGCTCTGATTTGGGCGCGCCTTGCGGATCAGCGGCGTTGTGCCCGGCAAGCGCTTCAGGCTAAGAAGGTCGGGGGGCTTTTGGGCCAAGCACGTAAGCTAAGGATTTGAGCCAAAAGCCGTAGTGCGTGCGGGCGACGGCCTGCGCCAGGGGACGGGGAAGGCCAATGGCCTATTTCCTACAGCAGCTGATCAACGGCATCGCGCTTGGCTCGATCTATGGGCTGATCGCCATAGGCTACACCATGGTCTACGGCATCATCGGCATGATCAATTTCGCGCATGGCGACATCTTCATGGTCGGCGCCTTCATCGCCCTGATCGCCTTTCTCCTGGTGATGAGCCTCGGCGTCACCATGGTCCCGCTGGCTCTCCTCATCGTGCTGCTCGTCGCCATGGCGCTCACCGCAATGTGGGGCTGGACGGTCGAGCGCATCGCCTACCGGCCCTTGCGCGAGTTGTTCCGCCTCGCCCCGCTGATCACCGCGATCGGCATGTCGATCGTGTTGCAGAACTTCATCCAGGTCGCGCAAGGCGCGCGGGTGAAGCCGCTGCAGCCGGTGGTGACCGGCGGCTACACGCTGTACGAGGAGGGCGAGTTCGCCGTCAATCTCTCGAACATGCAGATCCTGATCGTGGTGACGACGCTGGTCTTGATGACGGTGTTCTGGCTGATCATCACCCGCACCGCGCTCGGCCGATCGCAGCGCGCCTGCGAGCAGGACCGGCTGATGGCCGCGCTGTCGGGCGTCAACGTGGACCGCACCATCTCGCTCACCTTCGTGCTCGGCGCCGCGCTCGCCGCCGTGGCTGGGCTGCTCTACCTGCTCTATTACGGGGTGATCGATTTCTATATCGGTTTCGTCGCCGGCATTAAGGCCTTCACCGCCGCCGTGTTCGGCGGCATCGGCTCGCTGCCGGGCGCCATGCTCGGCGGGCTGGTGATCGGTCTGATCGAGACTTTCTGGTCGGCCTATTTCACCATTGAGTACAAGGACGTCGCGGCCTTCTCGATGCTCGCGATCGTGCTCATCTTTTTCCCGACCGGCCTGCTCGGCCGTCCCGAGGTGGAGAAGGTCTGAGCGCCTTGGCTGAGCCCGGCACATCGTTCAGCCAGAGGCTCGGGCCGGCGCTTCTCGACTCGCTGCTCGCCGCCATCATCGCCTTTGCGCTGTTCAGCCTGCTGCTTGGGCTCAGGACCGTCGACAGCGTGACGGGGCTCACCCTGGAATCCCGCCCTGCCCTGCTCGCCATTGTCGTCGGCATCGTGTTCTTCGGCCGGCTCCTGCTCAATCTCTTCGTCTGGCACGGCGACTACCCGATCACCACGCCGTTCGCCAAGCTGTTCAACAGCGAGAAGTTCGATCGGCTCGATATCCGCGTGCTCGGCATCATCGCGGCGCTGGCGACGCTCATCCTCGTCATCGGCATCGCGATCGGCAACGCGGCCTGTCAACTCGTAGGCATCTGCGTGCTTGCCTTCATGGGTCTCGGGCTTGTGCGCCGGACCGTGGTGCATTTCTTCCCGAACTTGCCTTACGGGCGCATCTTCACGGTGGGCGGCATCGCCTTCGCCGTGCTGTTCCCGATCACGGCCTACATTCTAGAGAAGGCGTTCCATCTCGGCCTGCCGCTACGCTATTTCTTCGACCTGTCGATCCTGGTGCTCACCTATGTGATGCTCGGCTGGGGGCTTAACATCGTCGTCGGCCTCGCCGGGCTGCTCGACCTCGGTTACGTCGCCTTCTACGCCGTCGGCGCCTATACCTTCGCGCTGCTCGCCACGCATTTCGGCTTGGGCTTTTGGATCTGCCTGCCGATCGCCGGCGCCGCCGCGGCGCTGTGGGGCATCGTTCTCGGCTTCCCGGTGCTCCGTCTCCGCGGCGACTATCTCGCCATCGTCACGCTCGCCTTCGGCGAGATCGTGCGCATCGTCCTGCTCAATTGGACCGACGTCACCAATGGGCCCAACGGCGTCTCGGGGATTCCCAAGCCGACCTTCTTTGGCCTTCCCTTCACGCCGACCGGGGACGCGACCTTCAGCTCCTTCTTCGGGCTCAAATACGATCCGATCCAGGGCATCATCTTCCTCTATTACGTGATCCTCGCCCTCGCCATGATCACCAATCTGGTGACGCTGAAATTGCGGCGGCTGCCCATCGGCCGCGCCTGGGAGGCGATGCGCGAGGACCAGATCGCCTGCCGCTCGCTCGGCATCAACACCACCATCACCAAGCTGTCCGCCTTCTCCATCGGCGCCATGTTCGGCGGGCTGGCGGGAAGCTTCTTCGCCACCCGCCAGGGCTTCATCAGCCCAGAGAGCTTCACCTTCATCGAATCCGCCATCATTCTTGCCATCGTCGTGCTGGGGGGCATGGGCAGCCAGCTCGGCGTCGCCATCGCGGCGATCGTCATGGTCGGCGGCTTCGAAGCGCTGCGCCACACCGAGCACCTGCAAAGCTTTTTCGGCGAAGGCTTCGACCCGGCGCTTTACCGCATGCTGCTGTTCGGCGTCGCCATGGTCGGGATCATGGTGTGGCGGCCGCGCGGGATCGTCGGCACGCGCACGCCCTCGATCGCACTCGAGAAGGCGCGGCCTATTCCCAAAGATCTGGTTGAAGAAGGCAGCGCATGAAGTCGTGGCAGACCTCTCCCTTGCTCAAGGTCGAGCACCTCACCATGCGGTTCGGCGGGCTGACCGCCGTCGACGATGTCTCCTTCTCGGTGGGCAGCAACGACATTACCGCGCTGATCGGACCTAACGGCGCCGGCAAGACCACGGTGTTCAATTGCATCACCGGCTTCTACAAGCCGACCGAAGGGCTGATGCAGCTCACCCATCCCGACGGCCAGAGCTTCAATCTGGAACGGCTCGACGATCACGACATCAATAGCCGAGCCCGCGTCGCCCGCACCTTCCAGAATATCCGGCTGTTCCAGGGCATGACGGTGCTGGAGAATTTGATGGTGGCGCAGCACAACGTGCTGATGCGTGCGTCAGGATTCACCGTCGGCGCCATTCTCGGCATTGGCGGGTTCGGCAAGGCCGAGAAGGAAGCCATCGAGCTCGCGCGGCATTGGCTCGACCGGGTGGGGATCACGCGACGCGCCGACGAGCCGGCAGGATCACTCCCCTATGGCGATCAGAGGCGGCTCGAGATCGCGCGCGCGATGTGCACGCGGCCCCTCCTGCTCTGCCTCGACGAGCCGGCCGCGGGCTTGAACGCACGCGAGAGCGACGGGCTGAACGAGCTTCTGTTCTCCATCCGCAAGCAAGAAGGCATCGCGCTTCTCCTCATCGAGCATGACATGAGCGTGGTGATGCGCATCTCGGATCATGTCGTGGTGCTCGACTACGGCAAGAAGATCGCCGACGGGACGACCGACGAGGCGCGCAACGACCCGCGTGTCATCGCCGCCTATCTTGGCGTGCCCGACGAGGAGCTTCCGGTGGTCGAGCGCGAGGTCGGCCTATGAGCAAGCCGCTGCTCGAAATGCGCAAAGTGACGGCCTGCTACGGCGTGCTGCCGATCCTGCACGGCATCGATCTCGACATCAAAGAGGGCGAGATCGTCGCCCTGATCGGCGGCAACGGCGCCGGCAAGACCACGCTGATGATGACGATCTTCGGCCGCCCGCGCGCAAGAGAGGGCCATATCCTGTTCCAGGGACGCGACATTACCCTGATGCCCACGCATGAAGTGGCGCGGCTCGGCATCGTGCAGTCGCCGGAAGGGCGCCGCATCTTCTCGCGCATGACGGTGCTGGAAAATCTGCAGATGGGCGCGATCGTCGCCAACGATCCTGCGGGCTTCGATAGGGATTTGCAGCGCGTCTACACGCTGTTCCCGTTGCTCAAGGCGCGGGCGCATCAGCGCGGCGGCACGTTGTCGGGCGGCGAGCAGCAAATGCTGGCCATCGCCCGCGCGCTGATGGGACGGCCGACGCTGCTGTTGCTCGACGAGCCTTCGCTCGGCCTCGCGCCGCTGATCGTCAAGCAGATCTTCACGGCGATCCGCGAGCTGAACGCGCAAGGGCTGACCGTTTTCCTGGTCGAACAGAGCGCCTATCACGCGCTCAAGCTCGCCCATCGCGGCTATGTCATGGTCAATGGCAGGATCACCATGAGCGGCTCGGGCGCTGAGCTGCTCGGCAGCCCCGAGGTGCAAGCGGCCTATCTCGAAGGCGGCACGCAGGGCGCGAGCCAACCCGGAGCGCAGAGATGAGCTGGCTCTCGGACGACAGCCTCCACGTCTTTGTTCTGATGACCGTGATCCTCGGCGGCGGCGCGGCCTTCCTCGCCGGTCGGGGCCTGGCGCGATCCTGGAAACCCTTTGGGCGGGTGTTCTTCTACATCGCGCTGTTGGCCGCCGCGGTGCGCTTCTTCCATTATGCGTTGTTCGATGGAGAGCTCCTGTCGCTCTATTATTATCTGGTCACCTATGTCGTGCTCATTGCCGCGGCGATGCTCGGCTACCGCATGATGCGGACGACGCAGATGGTGACGCAATATCGCTGGCTGTATGAGCGGACCAGTCCGCTTACCTGGCGCGCCCGCCTTAGTTGAGCGGGTGCGCTCCGGCGGGCAAATTGATATAGACTCATCAAAGTCTTTGCAGAGGGAGGTAACAATGAAGCGTATGGCCGGGCTGCTCGCAGCCCTCGCTCTGGCCGCGTTGAGCGCCGCTTGCGGCGGAGGCGAAGAGAGCAACACCACGCCGATCGCCGTCGTCGGCCCGGTCACGGGTCAATATGCCTCCTTCGGAGCGCAGATGAAGAACGGCGCCGAGCTTGCCGTCGAGGATATCAACGCCGCGGGCGGCGTGCTCGGCAAGAAGCTCGATCTCGATGTCGGCGACGATGCCTGCGATCCGAAGCAGGCGGTCGCGGTCGCCAACCAGATGACGGCGAAAGGCGTGGCGCTGGTCGCCGGCCATTATTGCTCGGGCTCCTCGATCCCGGCGTCGAAGGTCTATGCCGAGAGCGACATGGTGCAGATCTCGCCGGCCTCGACCAATCCCGCCTTCACCGACGATCGCGCCGGGCCCAATATCTATCGCGTCTGCGGCCGCGACGATGAGCAAGGCGGCATCGCCGGCCAATATCTGGCGAGTCATTTCTCCGACCGGAACATCGCCATCATCCACGACAAGACGGCTTACGGCAAAGGCATCGCCGATGAGGTCAAGCAGGCGCTCAACGCCGCCGGCAAGCAGGAGGCGATGAACGAGGCCATCACCGCCGGCGAGAAGGACTACTCGGCGCTGGTCTCCAAGCTGAAGCAGGCCGATATCGACGTGGTGTTCCTCGGCGGCTACCACACCGAGGCCGGGCTGATCGTGCGCCAGATGCGCGACCAGGGCATGGCCACCGTGCTGATGGGCGGCGATGCGCTGATCACCCAAGAATATTGGTCGATCACCGGGCCCGCCGGCGAAGGCACGCTGATGACCTTCTCCCCCGACCCGCGCAAGAATCCGGCCGCCGCCGAGGTGGTCAAGCGCTTCAAGGACAAGGGCATCGAGCCCGAGGGCTACGTGCTCTACACCTACGCCGCGGTGCAAGCCTGGAAGCAGGCGGCCGAGAAGGCGAAGTCGACGGCCTCAGCCGATGTGGTGAAGGCCCTCAACGACAACGAGTTCGACACGGTGATCGGCAAGTTCAAGTTCAACTCGAAGGGCGACCCCAACCTGCCGCCTTATGCCGTCTATCGCTGGTCCAAGGGTACCTATGAGGAGATCAGCGAGCAGGCGCTGCAATAGTGCGAGCGCGGGGCGGCTCTAGGACTTCTTCGCCGCCTGCTGCTGCTCTTTGAAATAGGCCTCGAGCTCCTTCTCGACCCGCACCAGATCGTCGGGCAGCGGGAGCCCGAGCGCCCTGAACTCGTTCAGCTTCTCGAAGATGCGGAGATAGAGCTCGTGCATGTCCTCGGGCTGGGTGTCCATCTGATTGATGAGGAGAGCAAGCTCCGCCTCGAGGTCGTCAAACGCCATGGCCTGAATGCTCCATTCCCCTTCGGTTGGCCGCGATCCGAGCATAAATGCCGCGCCCGGGCAAGGCGCCCTTCCCGCGGGCTCGGCCACGATTGCGGCGGGGCCAATTCCCCTGCATAGTTAAGGCTCATAAACGGCGGGATGGGGCCAATGGACAAAGTCAGCTTCGGGAACGTGGTCGGCTTCATACTCGCACTTTGCTTTGCGATCGTGATCGGCGTCTCGATGTGGGCGCTGCTGCTGGGCGACTACGTCAACAGCTTCATGAACGAGCAGACGCGGCACACGCTGCGGATCGTCGGCTTTGCCGGGGCGCTTGCCGCGCTTGTCACCTGGTGGGTGCAGAGCTTCGCCGCCAAGCGGGGTTTCGTCGTGCGGACCCTGTTCGCCCTGTTCATCTTCGTGGTGGCGTTTTGCAGCTTCGGCGGGCTGCTCAGATTCATCTATATCCACGCCACCTATCCGAACCAGCAGGACTGGTCGCTGACCGGCATGTATCTCGCCTCGCTCAACGACTTCTACACATTCTTGCTCGATATGTTGTTGCCACCCCGGCCGGCCTATGCCGCTCTGGCCGTGGCGGCGGCGATCTATATCGCCTGGTTCGGGCCGCGCGAGGCCAAGTCCGCCGATATTTGAAGGGGTCGGCGATTTGAGCGGTGGCGCGGCCTCTGATAGAGCTTAGCGCCTCTCGCACCGTCCTCGCGGAAAGGCCTTTTCCAAGTCGATGATCCCCCGTTATAGCCGCCCCGAGATGGCCCGGATCTGGGAGCCCGAGACCAGGTTTCGCATCTGGCTCAGGATCGAGACCTATGCCGCGGAGGCGATGGCCGAGCTCGGTCTGATCCCGAAACATGCCGCCGATGCGGTGAAGAGACGCGGCGGCTTCGACGTCGCCCGCATCGACGAGATCGAGCGGGAAGTGAAGCACGACGTGATCGCCTTTCTCACCTCGGTCGCCGAGCATGTCGGGCCCGAAGCGCGCTTCCTGCATGCCGGACTGACCTCCTCCGACGTGCTCGACACCTGCTTCAACGTGCAGCTCGTCGAGGCCGCCGACATTCTCATCGCCGATGTCGATGCGCTGCTTGCGGCGCTCAAAACGCGCGCCTTCGAGCATAAGGACACGCTGACCGTCGGCCGCAGCCACGGCGTTCATGCCGAGCCGACCACCTTCGGGCTGAAGCTTGCCGTGGCTTACGCCGAGTTCGCCCGCGCGCGGGAGAGGCTGGTGCGCGCCCGCGAGGAAGTCGCGACCTGCGCCATCTCCGGCGCGGTCGGCACCTTCGCCCATGTCGATCCCAAGGTGGAAGCCTATGTGGCGAAGAAGCTGGGCTTGCGCGTCGAGCCGATCTCGACGCAGGTCGTGCCGCGCGACCGCCATGCCGCCTATTTCGCCACGCTCGCCGTGGTGGCAAGCTCGGTCGAGCGGCTCGCCACCGAGATCAGGCATCTGCAGCGCACCGAGGTGCTCGAGGCGGAGGAATATTTCAGCAAGGGGCAAAAAGGCTCTTCCGCCATGCCGCACAAGCGGAACCCCGTGCTGGCGGAAAATCTCACCGGCCTGGCCCGCGTGGTGCGCAGCTATGCGATGCCGGCGCTGGAAGACGTGGCGCTCTGGCATGAGCGGGACATCTCCCACTCCTCGGTCGAGCGGGTGATCGGGCCCGACGCCACCATCGCGCTCGATTTCGCGCTGGCGCGGCTGACCTCGATCATCAAGGACCTCGTGGTCTACCCCGAGCGCATGCGGCAGAATCTCGACCGGCTCGGCGGGCTGATCCACTCGCAGCGCGTGCTGCTGGCGCTGACGGACGCGGGGCTGCCCCGCGAGGACGCCTACCGACTGGTGCAGCGCAATGCCATGAAGGTGTGGGAGGACGGCGCCGATTTCCTCGAGGCGCTGCTCGCCGACCAGGACGTGACCAAGGCGCTTACGCCGGAGCAGATCCGCGCGCAGTTCGATCTCGGCTATCACACCAAGCATGTCGACACGATCTTCGCCCGCGTGTTCGGGACGAAATGAGCCGCGCTATCTGCCGAAGCGATAGTTGAGCCGCGCGGTGACCGACTGGATGGTGATGTCGCCGTCGACGATCGGCGTCCCGCCTCCTACCCCTGACGGGCAGTTGCAGCCTGTGCTGTGCCGGCCGGTGCCGAGATCGGCATAGTCGTATTCCATGCCAAGCGAGACATGTTGGCCGAAGGCATATTCGGCACCGCCGCCAACAGTCCAACCATCCGCCCACTCGTCTGAACGGGCGCGAACCGGCGTCTCGCGGTCGAACAGGTCAAGCTCGACATCGGCGCCGGCCCAGCCGGCCTTGGCGTAAACGAGCCAGCGATCTTGCGCATAGCCGACGCGGCCGGTGACGGTCGCCAGCGAACCGACCCTGGTGCTGTAAATGTCGCTCTCGGGAAAGACTGGGCTCTTACGGCTTGCGTCGAGATCGGCGCCCGCGAGGGACCCTTCGACACCGAACACCCAGGCGCCGGATTGATAATTGAAGCCGAGCTGGCCGCCGCCAATCACCCCGTTTCCGTCAAATCCAAAGCGCGTGAAAAGCAGGTCTGGCCCGGACGTATTGAACCAGTTGTGATTGTGGTAGCGCCAATCGGACTCGCTCCAGGCGCCGCCGAGCTGGCCGCCGACATAGAAGCCGGTCCATTGCACGGATGCGGGTGCAGCCGCGAGATCGCCCGCCGCGGCCGGGCTCGCGAGCGCGATCAGGCTGGCGGCGGCCCACAGCACCGGCGCAAGCCGGCAAGCATTGCGAGACATGGTCCGTTCCCCCGCTGACCCAACGCAAAGTCTATCGGGCGAGGCAGGGGCCGCAACGCTTCGCTGGAAGTGATGCACAGGGAGCTGCGCGCGCGTTCGTCGGCTTCGTCGACGTTTCCTAGTCGCCGTAGGTGCCCCTCAGGCCGCTGCTGATGCCCTGAATGTCGACATCATCGATCTGCTCGCCGTCGCTATAGCCGTGGAAGATATGCGGCATGTAGCGATAGCGGTTCCGCTCCTGCGCCATCATGAAATAGCGCTTGCGATAGAAGGACGGTTTGATCGCGGCGTAAGGCGGGAGATCGTAGTACCAGTCGGCCTTGGGGTAATGGCCCGAGCGGTAGGGATAAGGCGGGTAGACCGGGATGAGACCGTCTTCGCCAACCCCGCGAACGGGACCAGCCTCGGCCGTGCCGGCGCAAAGCCCAAGCGCAAGAACAATCATCAAGCCTTGAATGAGTCGCATGGAAGGCCCCCCTGCCCGCTTCGCCCATCTTGGCACAGCTTGGGCCAAGCGTCAGCTTAAGACTTGCTGGTGGCCGCGGCTTTTACCTCGGTTGCGGCTTTGGAGAACCAGCCGGCGTCGGTGCCGACCGCGACCACGTCCCAGCCTTCCGCCACGCGCGGCTTGGCATAATCCGCGTCATTGGCGAAAATCAAAGCCATCACAGACATCTCGCGGCATTTGCTGAGAACCAGAGTCATGGCGTCCTTGACCTCGGGCGCCCAGATGTCGAGCCGGCCGGTCAGCGCCACCGACAGGTCGTTAGGCCCGAAACAGACCATGTCGACACCGTCGAGCGCGAGGATCTCATCGAGCTGATCGAGCGCGCCTTTGGTTTCGATCTGCGGGCAGGCGATGGTCCAATCGTTGGCGGTCTTGAAATAATCGCCCGCATGGCCGAGCCGCGCGCGATACGGGCCCCAGCTGCGATTGCCGCGCGGCGGGAATTTCACCGCCTGCACGAAGCTTTCCGCATCCTCGACGCTGCCGATCAGCGGACACATGATGCCTTGCGCGCCGGCATCGAGCGCGCGCCCGATCAGACCGGGATCGTTCTCGGCCACCCGCACGATCGCCGGCAGCCCGCAGGCTCTGGCGGCGGTGAGGCAGCCGAGCAAAGCCTCGTTGCCGCCAAGCCCGTGTTGCTGGTCGATGGTGAGGCAGTCCCAGCCCGCCTCGCCGATCAGCTCGATGAGGAAAGGGTTGTTCAGCGTAAGCCAGGCATTGAACAGCGTGCGGCGCTGTTTCGCCGCCGTGCGGAAGCGGTCTTCAGGCATGAAGCCGCCTCACCCTTTGGCTTCGGCTTCGATTTGGCTGACCGCCTGGCCCATCAGCTCGGCCATCTGGCGCCTGATCTGATGGTCCGAGACGCCGACGCCCTTGGCATCGAAATCGGCCCTGAGCTTGCGGAACAAATCCTCCTCGCCGGGCTCGGCCAGATCGGCCTTGATCACCTCGCGCGCATAGGCTTGGGCCGCGTCCCCCGTGATCCCCATCTGCTCGGCGGCCCAAAGGCCAAGCAGCCGGTTCCGCCGGGCGGTGGCCTTGAACTTCAGCTCCTCGTCATGGGCGAATTTCCGCTCATAACCCTTCTCGCGCTCCTCGAAATTTGTCATTTGGCCTTGCGCCTCCTTGAGCTCCCCTCGGATTCGGGGGAGCTTTGAGAAATCCTGGGGAAACTCAGCCCCGCCGGGCCCGAGGGATAGCGCGGAAATGGCCGAAAATCAACAGATTGCGGGGACAACCCCCCCGCGACCTACCAATCATTGTATGCCCCCTTCCCATAGGCTAAGGTCGCTTCAAGATCCCTTGAATTGATTCCGGCAATGGCAATCTGTACATGGCGCGCGGCCTGATCGAGCCTCCCGCCCGCGCGTTTGACGTTTGTCGGCAGTCAAGCCAGTCTGAGTG
Source organism: uncultured Alphaproteobacteria bacterium (assembly GCA_963817175.1). Lineage (GTDB taxonomy): Bacteria > Pseudomonadota > Alphaproteobacteria > Rhizobiales > Methyloligellaceae > Methyloceanibacter. Next base: position 193,208 of record CAWFNK010000015.1, on the reverse strand, counting down.
AAGGAACCAAACATGAACCGCCGCCGGCGCGTCTACGAAGGCAAAGCCAAGATTCTCTATGAAGGCCCCGAGCCCGGCACGCTCGTCCAGCATTTCAAGGACGACGCCACCGCCTTCAACAACAAGAAGCACGACAAGATCGAGGGCAAGGGCGTCCTCAACAACCGCATCTCCGAGTATCTGTTCATGAAGCTCGGCGAGGTCGGCGTGCCGACGCATTTCATCAAGCGGCTGAACATGCGCGAGCAGCTGATCCGCGAGGTGGAGATCATTCCGCTCGAGGTGGTGGTGCGCAACGTCGCCGCCGGCTCGCTGTCGACCCGGCTCGGCATCGACGAGGGTACCGCGCTGCCGCGCTCGATCGTCGAGTTCTATTACAAGAACGACCAGCTCGGCGACCCGATGGTCACCGAGGAGCACATCACCGCCTTCGGCTGGGCGACTCCGCAGGAGATCGACGACGTCATGTCGCTCGCGCTGCGCATCAACGATTTCCTCTCGGGGCTATTTCTCGGCGTCGGCATCAAGCTGGTCGACTTCAAATGCGAGTTCGGCCGGCTGTGGGAGAACGAGCAGATGCGTATCGTGCTCGCCGACGAGATCTCGCCCGATTGCTGCCGGCTGTGGGACATCGAGACGCAGAACAAGCTCGACAAGGACCGCTTCCGCCGCGACCTGGGCGGGCTGGTCGAGGCCTACCAGGAGGTTGCGCGCAGGCTCGGGCTGCATGTGGATAACCCGCCGCGGGCGCGCTCGGGGCCGGTATTGGTGCGTTCGAAATAAGGTCAAGACGAAGGGGGACATGAAGGCGCGCATCACCATCACGCTCAAGCAGGGCGTGCTCGACCCGCAAGGCAAGGCGATCGCCGGCGCCCTGCATGCACTCGGCTTCGGCTCGGTTGGCAATGTGCGCCAGGGCAAATATATCGAGGTCGAGGTGATTGAGAGCGATCCGGCCAAGGCGCGCGCCGAGGTGGAGCGCATGTGCGAGCAGCTTCTCGCCAACACCATCATCGAGAACTACGCCTATGAGCTCGAGGCGGCTTGAGGCTGACATCGGACATTCTCGTCATTCCGGCGAAAGCCGGAATCCAGAACCCCGCTCACGAGCTCATTTTCGCTGGATCCCGGCTTTCGCCGGGATGACGCATTGGATTGGACAGGCATGAAAGCGAGCGTCATCGTCTTTCCCGGATCGAATTGCGACCGCGACGCCGCGGTGGCGCTGCAGGCCGCCACGGGTCAGGCGCCGGCGATGGTCTGGCACGGCGACAGCGTGATCCCGGCAAGCGATCTGATCGTGCTGCCGGGCGGCTTCTCCTACGGCGATTACCTTCGCTCCGGCGCCATGGCGGCGCATTCGCCGGTGATGCGCGAGGTGATTGCCCGCGCCCGCGCCGGCACGCCCGTGCTCGGCATCTGCAACGGCTTCCAGGTGCTGACCGAGGCGGGGCTGCTCCCCGGCGTGCTGATGCGCAACGCGTCGCTGAAATTCATCTGCCGCGACGTGAGGCTGCGCGTCGAGCGGAACGATTCGATCTATACGCGCCGCTACCAGGCTGGCGAAGTGGTCAGGTTCCCGATCGCGCATAAAGACGGCAGCTATTTCGCCGATGACGCGACGCTGGCGCGGCTCGAAGGCGAAGGCCGCGTTGCCTTCCGCTATTGCGACGCCCTCGGCAATATCACGGCTGAAGCCAATCCCAACGGTTCGCGCAACAACATCGCCGGCATCTATAACGAGACGGGTACCGTGCTCGGGCTGATGCCGCATCCCGAACGCCTCGCCGATGTCGCGCTGAGCGGCACCGACGGCGCCAAGCTGTTCCTCTCGCTCGTGGAGACGCTGCATTGAACATCGCGGCACGCGCGGAGAGAGCTGCTGACGGCATCACGCCCGAGATCGTCGCCGAGCATGGGCTGAGCCCCGACGAGTACAAGCTGCTGGTGACGGCGCTCGGCCGCGAGCCGAAGCTGACCGAGCTCGGCATCTTCTCGGTGATGTGGTCCGAGCATTGCTCGTACAAATCCTCGAGGGTCTGGCTGAAGAAGCTTCCCACCTCCGGCCCGCAAGTGATCCAAGGCCCGGGCGAGAATGCCGGCGTGGTCGATCTCGGCGACGGTCTGGCCGCCATCTTCAAGATGGAGAGCCACAACCACCCCTCTTACATCGAGCCTTATCAGGGCGCGGCGACCGGGGTCGGCGGCATCATGCGCGACGTGTTCACCATGGGCGCGCGCCCCGTCGCCAATATGAATGCGCTCAGATTCGGCGCGCCGGATCATCCCAAGACCCGGCACCTCGTCTCGGGCGTCGTCTCGGGCATCGGCGACTACGGCAATTGCATGGGCGTGCCCACGGTCGGCGGCGAGACCAATTTCGACCCGCGCTACAACGACAACATCCTGGTCAACGCCATGTGCGTCGGGCTGGCCGATGCCAACCGCATCTTCAAGTCGGCGGCGAGCGGCATCGGCCATCCGGTGGTCTATGTCGGCTCGAAGACCGGCCGCGACGGCATCCACGGCGCCACCATGGCGTCCGCCGAGTTCGACGAGGCGTCGGAGGAGAAACGCCCGACCGTGCAGGTCGGCGACCCCTTCACCGAGAAGCTGCTGCTGGAGGCCTGCCTCGAGCTGATGGCCGAAGACGCCATCGTCGCCATTCAGGACATGGGCGCCGCGGGCCTCACCTCGTCGTCGGTGGAGATGGCCGACAAAGGCGGCGTCGGCATCGAGCTCGAGCTCGACCGCGTGCCGACCCGCGAGGAAGGCATGACCGCCTATGAGATGATGCTCTCGGAGAGCCAGGAGCGCATGCTCATGGTGCTGAAGCCGGGCTCGGAGAAGATCGCCGAGCGCGTATTCCGCAAGTGGGAGCTGGATTTCTCGATCATCGGCTACACCACCGATACGGGGCGGCTGGTGGTGCGCCATCGCGGCATCGTCGAGGCCGACATTCCGCTGGCGGCGCTCGGCCAGGCCGCGCCGGTCTATGAGCGGCCTTACACCAAGCGCGAGTCGAAACAGGTGATCGCGCCGCAAGCCGTGCCGCCGCCGAACAGCCTCTCCGGTGCGCTCGAATGCCTGATGGGCTCGGCGCATCTCTCCTCGCGCCGCTGGATCTTCGAGCAATACGACCACATGGTCATGACCGACACGGTGCAGCGGCCCGGCGGCGATGCCGCGGTGGTGCGCGTGCACGGCACGCAAAAGGGCCTCGCCATCTCCTGCGACGTGACGCCCCGCTATTGCGCCGCCGACCCGTTCGAGGGCGCGAAGCAGGCGGTGGCCGAATGCTGGCGCAACCTCTCGGCGGTCGGCGCCGACCCGCTCGCCATCACCGACTGCATGAATTTCGGCAATCCGGAGCGGCCGGAGATCATGGGGGAGTTCGCCTCCGCCGTGGAAGGCATGGCGGAGGCGTGCAACGCGCTGTCCTTCCCGGTCGTCTCGGGCAATGTCTCGCTCTACAACGAGACCAACGGCGTCGCCATTCCGCCGACGCCGGCGATCGGCGGCATCGGCCTCATCCCCGACATCGCCACGATGGCGACCATCGCGCTCAAGCGGGACGGCGACGTGCTGATGCTGCTCGGCGCGGAAGCCGGCCATCTCGGCCAATCCATTTACATGCAAGTGATGCAAGACCGGAGCGAAGGCGCGCCGCCGCCGGTCGATCTCGACGCCGAGCGCCGCACCGGCGATCTGGTCAGGGGCCTGATCCGCAGCGGTTGCTTGTCGGCGGCGCATGACGTGTCGGACGGCGGCCTGCTGGTAGCGATCGCCGAGATGGCGCTCGCCGGCGGGCGAGGCGTCCAGCTCGATCCCGTGCCGGGCCCTCTGCCAGCGCATGCGCTCTGGTTCGGCGAGGACCAGGCGCGCTACGTGGTCGCAGCCACGCCCGACAAGGCCGACGCGATTCACAAGGCCGCGGCGGTCGCCAAGGTGCCGCTCAGGCTGCTCGGCAAGGTCGGCGGCGACGCGATCGCGCTGGACGGCGAGCCCCCTCTCCCGCTGGCCGCGCTCAGGGCGGCGCATGAAGGCTGGCTGCCGCGCTTCATGGCCGGGGCTTGAGACTTCCCAGCATGGATTTTGCACGAGGCAAGCGGCCGGCCGACCTGGCCACGCATTGTCGGAAAGGCGACATGACCCGCCTGCCCGGCTTCGGTTGCCGGGGCCGGCGGTGGGCGGCTAAGATCGCGCCGAACTAAGGAGCAGACCCATGGCCATGGCGGCTGAGGACATCGCGCGGTTGATCAAGGAGCGTTTCCCCGACGCCGAGATCAATATCGAGGACCTTGCCGGCGACGGCGACCATTATTCCGCGACCATCGTCTCGGAGGCATTCCGGGGCAAGAGCCGTGTCCAGCAACATCAGATGGTGTATGACGCGCTCAAAGGAAACATGGGGGGCGTGCTGCACGCCCTTGCGCTGAAAACCGCGGCCCCATAACTACAAGGGGCCGTCAGAAAGGATCAAACGATGAGCGCTCAGGACGTCCAGGATTGGATCGGCAAGCAGATTGCCGGCAACGATGTGGTGCTGTTCATGAAGGGCACCAAGACCATGCCGCAATGCGGCTTCTCCATGCAGGTCGCGCAGATCCTCAACCATCTCGGCGTCGAGTTCAAAGACATCAACGTGCTCGAGGACATGAGCGTGCGCGACGGGATCAAGGCCTATTCCAACTGGCCGACCATTCCGCAGCTCTACGTCAAGGGCGAGTTCATCGGCGGCTGCGATATCGTGCGCGAGATGTTCCAAGCGGGGGAGCTGCAAGAGCTGCTCAGCGGCAAGGGCATCGCCACCAACACGCAGACGCTGACCGCCTGAGGCCTATTCGCAGCCGATAATGATGTCGCCCGGGTTGATCATCAGCACCACGGGCTTCCCCTCATAGAGCTTCAGCGTCTCGAGCGAGGCAATGGTGACGCTCGCCTCGAGCGTGGTGTCGCCGGGAACCGCGATATAGACGATGGCGGTCACCGCGCCTTTGCGGATCTCCATGATCTTGCCTTTGATCTGGTTGCCCGTGCTGAACTTCATGTCGGCCATGGGATCCTCGCCTCAGCTGAGGTTGCCGCAAAAGCGCTGGATGCGGTGGCACGCCTCTTCCAGCGCCTTGATCCCGGTCGCGTAGGAAATGCGGAAAAAGGGCGAGAGCCCGAACGCCGCGCCATGCACCACGGCGACGCCTTCCTCTTCGAGCAGAGCCGTGGCGAAGTCCTCGTCATTGCCGATTGTCTTGCCGCCGCGCGTGGTCTTGCCGATCACGCCGGCGCAAGACGGATAGACGTAGAACGCGCCTTCAGGCTTCGGGCATGACAGCCCCTTGGCCTGGTTCAGCATGGCGACGACGAGATCGCGCCGCTCCTGGAATGACGCGACCCAGTCCTTCAGGAAATCCTGCGGGCCTTCCAGCGCCTCGACCGCGGCCCATTGGCTGATCGAGCACGGGTTCGAGGTCGACTGCGATTGCAGCGTCGAGATGGCCTTGATCAATGGCTCAGGTCCGCCGCCATAGCCGATGCGCCAGCCGGTCATCGAATAGGCCTTCGACACCCCGTTCAGCGTGAGCGTGCGGTCTTTCAGCTTCGGCTCGACCGCGGCGGGCGTGGTGAACTTGAAGCCGTCATAGACGAGATGCTCGTAGATGTCGTCGGACAGCACCCAGACCTTGTCATGCTTCACCAGCACGTCGGTGAGCGCCCTCACCTCGGCCTCGGTATAGGCGGCGCCGGTCGGGTTCGACGGCGAGTTGAAGATGAACCATTTGGTCTTGGGGGTGATCGCGCGCGCCAAGGCTTGCGGCGTCAGCTTGAAGCCGTCCTCGACCTTGGTCTCGACGATGACAGGCTCGGCGCCCGCCAGCAGCACGATGTCGGGATAGCTCACCCAGTAGGGCGACGGGATGATCACCTCGTCGCCGGGGTCGAGCGTCGCCAGCAGCGCGTTGTACAGCACCTGCTTGCCGCCGCTGCCGACGGTGATCTCCGACGGCTTGTAGCTGAGCCCGTTCTCGCGCTTGAACTTCTCGGCGATGGCGCGCTTCAGCTCGGGGATGCCGTCGACCGCGGTGTATTTGGTCTCGCCGCGCTTGATCGCCTCGATCGCCGCCTGCTTGATATTGTCCGGCGTGTCGAAATCGGGCTCGCCGGCGCCAAGGCCGATGACGTCGAAGCCGGCCGCCTTCAGCTCGCGCGCCTTGCTGGTAATAGCCATGGTCGGCGAAGGCTTGACCCGTTCGAGCGTGCGGGCGACCAGTCCCATAATCTTTCTCCTGGAGAATGTTGCAGTGCAGCGACGGGAGCGGGCGCACCCTAAGCAAGGCCGCGTTTGCCCGCAAGCCTTATGGCGCAAAAAGCCACAGGCGCGGGACCTTGGGCCCGCGCCTGCTGCGTCGTTAGGCAATCTCGGTTAAGGACCGAGAGAGGCTAGGCGGCCTCGCGGTTGAGGCTCCCCTCGGCGATCTCGGTGAGCGTCCGGTCGGCGTTGTATTCCTGCTCCAGCGTCTGCTCCAGCAGGCCGGCCGCATCGTTCATGCCGAGCTGCTTCGCCCAGGCGATCATCGTGCCGTAGCGGGCGATCTCGTAATGCTCGACGGCCTGCGCGTCGGCGATCATGCCGGCATCGAGCACGTCGGGATTCTTCGCTTCCTTCATGTCCTCCTCGCCCTCTTCGAGAATGCCCTTGATGGCGGGGCAGCTCTTGGCCGTGGGCTTGAGGTCGCAAAGTGCGAACACCTGCTCGAGGCGCTCGACCTGGCCTTTGGTCTCCTCGAGGTGATGCTCGAAAGCTTGGCGCAGTTCGTCGGAGTTGGCCTTCTTGGCCATTTTCGGCAGCGCCTTCAGGATCTGCTTCTCGGCGTAATAGATGTCCTTGAGCAGGTTGACGAAAAGATCCTCCAAAGACTTGGTGGCGGGCATGGTTCTGGGCTCCTGGCAAAATTGTTGGCTATGGGGAAGACGTTGGAGTGAGCCCGCAGCGTTTCGGCGCAGGCCCCTCCTTGTTGAGGCTAACTTTCCGCCGCGTCTTGTGGTTCCCATCCGGCCTACGTGCGCCGAGCCGTCACGCTATCGCAATTAAGCCACAGTTGTGACGCGGAACCTCGTGGCCGAGCCACAATCCGGCTAAAGCCCCGCCCAAATGGCATGGTTGATTTCGATTCGTGCCGACAGACGAGGCTTAAGTCGATGACCATGCGACGCCAAGCTCTGCGCTCGATCGAGCCTCTGGCAACTTCCCTTTTCTTTTCGCTGATCCTAATTTTTTTCTTCACGCTGCCAAGCCTCCTGGCGAAGGCCGAGCCGTTCTCTCCCGGAACCAGCGAGCCCACGCGCGTTAATCCCGGCGACATGAATAGCGGCGCGCTGCTGCTGCCGACCGAGGATGGCGGTTTCGTCCAAGCGCCCCGGCTCGGCACCGACGTGGTCATGACGGTCAACGGCACGATCGCGCGGGTCACCGTCACTCAGCGATTCGAGAATCCATCGGAGCGCTGGCTGGAAGGCATTTATGTGTTTCCGCTGCCCGAGCAGTCCGCCGTCGATGCGCTGCGCATGGAGATCGGCTCGCGCGTGATCGAGGGCGAGATCAAGGGCCGCGACGACGCCAAGCGGGCTTACGAGGCGGCCAAGGACGCCGGGCAGAAGGCGAGCCTGGTCGAGCAGGAGCGGCCCAACATCTTCACCAACTCGGTCGCCAATATCGGCCCGCACGAGGCGATCGTCGTCCGGATCGAGTATCAGGAGACGGTGAAGCAAGACGCAGGCGTCTATTCGCTGCGTTTCCCGCTCGTCGTCGCGCCCCGCTATAACCCGAAGGGCAGCGAGGTCACGCCGGTCGATTACGGCGGCAAGCCTTTGCCGAACGATCCGGTGCCCGACCGCGACCGCATCAGCCCGCCGGTGCTCGATCCCGCCAAGGCGCCCAAGATCAATCCCGTGTCGATCCAGATGAAGCTCGATGCCGGCTTCGCGCTCGGCGATATCACGAGCTCCTATCATGAGATCGCGCTGAAGCGGACCGGCGACGACATGGCGACGCTCGCGCTCGCGCAAGGCAGCGTCCCCGCCGACAAGGATTTCGAGCTGCTGTGGAAGCCGAAGCCGGCGGCGGCGCCCCAGACCTCGCTGTTCTATGAGAGCGTCGGCGGCCAGGACTATCTGCTCGCCATGGTCACGCCGCCCACGCTCGACGCGGCGCCGAAGCTCCTGCCGCGCGAGCTGATCTTCGTCATCGACAATTCAGGGTCGATGGACGGCAATTCGATCGTGCAGGCGAAGCAGAGCCTGCTGTTCGCGCTCGATCGCTTGCGGCCGGGCGACAAGTTCAACGTGGTGCGCTTCGACGACACGATGGAGACGCTGTTCGACACGGCGGTCGATGCCAGCTCTGACAATCTCGCCATCGCCAAGCATTTCGTGTCGCGGCTCGATGCAGAAGGCGGTACCGAGATGCTGCCGGCGCTCAAGGCGGCGCTGAAGGACACGACGCCGGACGACGCAACCAGGCTGCGCCAGGTGGTGTTTCTCACCGACGGCTCGGTCGGCAACGAGGCGCAGCTGTTCGAAGAGATCGCGAGCAATCGCGGCCGCTCGCGGCTGTTCACCGTCGGCATCGGCTCGGCGCCCAATTCCTATTTCATGACGCGGGCGGCCGAGCTCGGCCGCGGCACCTTCACGCATATCGGCTCCGACGCGCAGGTGCTGGAGCGCATGAGCGCGCTGTTCGCCAAGCTGGAGAAGCCGGTGATGATGGGGCTCAAGGCGGAATGGCCGGCCGGCACAACCGTCGAGGCCTGGCCTAATCCCCTCCCCGATCTCTATGCCGGCGAGCCGGTGGTGCTCTCGGCGAAACTTCCTGCGCGCCAAGGCGAGCTGCATCTTTCAGGTGTGTTCGACGGCAAGCCTTGGACTGCGACGCTCAAGCTCGAAGACGCCGTGCAAGGCGCTGGCGTCGCCAAGCTCTGGGCGCGCAGCAAGATCGCCTCGCTCGAAGCCAAGGCCTATACCGACGCAAATCCCAGCGGGATCGACAAGGCAATCGAGACGGTCGCGCTCGCGCATCATCTGGTGTCGAGCCAGACCAGCCTGATCGCCATCGACAAGACCAAGTCGCGGCCTGACGGCCAGAACGTGTCGAGCGTCGATATGCCGGTCAATCTTCCCGACGGTTGGGTATACGACAAGGTGTTCGCGCCGCAGGGCAACACGCAGCACGCGATGAAAGCCGGCGCACGGCCGCTTGCCTATAACCGCTCGGGTGGCGGCAGCTTCCTCGATGCCCTGCCGAGCGCCATGCCCCAATTCGCTTATGACGGCGGCACCGACGCGGCGCAGGAATCGGCACCGCAGGCGGTCGACGCGGCGCCTGCCGTCCCCAACCCCACGCAAATGCCTGATACATCAATGGTTCCGACCGAAGTCCTGCCAGACGCGGATATCTCGCAGCCGCAGGCGACGCAGCCGTCTCAACCTGATATCGTGCTGGTTCCACGAGTGACTGCAACCGAACCGTTGAGACAGGCCATGCTGTTCATTCTCCTACTGACGTTCTTCAGCGCCGCGACGTTCATCGCATGGCGCTACCACCGCCGCGAATTTGCCTCCCCGCGGCGTATCGGGAGGAGGATCTGATGCCGTCACGGGGGTCGGCGCAGTTCCTCCTCCTCTTCCTCCGCTCGCGCGCAAGACTCGGGTGGACGATGGGAGCTGTGGCTTTCGCCTTGATCGTCGCTGTCCTGCTCCAGGCCGGCGGCGAGTTTCCACTTATGACGCGGACCGGACTTGCCCAGCTGCTCCGCCAGAGCGTGTGGCAGCATGCGCTGGCCGGACTGCCCGAGGCCCCGCCGCTGCCATGGGCCAGCACCAATTCGGGAACCACCGCGGAGGTGCCGCTGCTCGGCTTGAGCGCGTCGGTCGTCGCGGAAACGAATCCCGTACCGGCGACGGTCAAGCCGGTCGCGAGCGAGGACCCGCATTTGCCGCGGACCAAGCTCAGCGAAGTCGGCGTCGGCGACCGCATCACCGTCACCACGGCCGACGGCGCCTCGCGCGACTATCGCGTCACCGGGCGCAAGGTGGTCGATCCGCATCTGGCCGAGAGCGAACCTGGACCGGCAGACGTGGATGCGACGCTGGTGGCGTGCCTGCCGCTCGATCCGCTGCTGGCAAGCTCGCTCAGCCTGGTGATCCAGGCGACCAAGGTCGATCCTTCGGCGGAGACGAAGCCGGATCCCGAGCAGAAGCTCTAATCCGCGCGTGTTCTCGCTTTACTGATTCCGGCGCTTCTTCTTGGGCGGCTTCGGTGCCGGGCCGTCGGCGCGACTTCCGCCGCTGCCGGCGGGGTGGCAGCCGGTTGCTCGGCTCCCGCCGTCGAGCCGGTCTGCGCCGTGCCGGCCGCCGGCGCGCCTGCGCCAGGAGCCGGTTGGCCAGGTGCCACGGCAGCACCCTGCGGCACGGTTCCGCCTGGCGGGACCGCGCCCGGCGGAAGCGCCGCGGAGGGCTGCTCGGCTTCGGTCGAGACACCGCCGGGTGGCGTCTCGCTGATGGTGGGTGCCGTCGGGCGGCGTTCCGACTCGATCTTCTCCTTGAGCCGGTCAAGCCCGGCGCGATATTCCGAGCCGACAAAGCCGTCGAGCATCAAGGCCTTCCACCGCTTGAGCGGGCTCGTGCCGGACTCGTAGCCGAAGGCCCAGGTGACCTTGCTGCCGGAGCCGGCAGGCGAGATGTCGTAAGAGCTCGTGCCGTCGAGCCCGTTGAAGTTCACCGCAAGATCGACATGGCGGCTCGGCTCGCTCCCGGTGATCTCCATGCTGCCGTTGCCGATCGACGGCACCTGGCTGGTCCATTGCACCGTCGCGCCCTTGCCACTCTCGGGCCCCGCGTAGCTCACGGCCAATTTCGGATCGCGCAGCTGCCACGGCGACCATTCGCTGAACTCGTGCAAATTGTTGAGATAGGGAAAGATGATCGGCTCGGGCGCGTTGATGACCACCGAGCGCGTCACCGTCACATGCGACGGAAGCCCGAGGCTGACTGCCGCCAAAACACCGACGAGAACAACAATCCCCAAGACCAATCGCGTCATTGGACGCATCACCCCGCCTCCTTACTCGTCGTGTTCGCGACGGCCGCTAGATTGAGGTTGGCCTTCCGCATCGAAAAAGTAAACCGCTCGCTTTTTCAGCAAAAACGATTAAAGTCCGCCCGTCAATAAAGAGGGAGGGGCAGGACATGAATCTCTCACCACCCACAACAGTAGTCTTCATTGTGTCGCTAATTTTGGCGGCTTTAGCGGTGATTGGCAAATTCGCGCCGATTCCGTTCATTACCGATCACGGTTTCTGGGTTGCCTTCGTCGCCTATGTCGTGCTGGCGGTCGGCAATATCTTCAGGGGCGTCTAAGCGTCCAGCGCGGCCTCCGGGCGGGTGGGCGCCATCCGGAGGCCTTGTGCACCTCTCGTCACCAACTCTCCTCACCGTAATGCCGACTGCGCGGCTCATGCTTGGCCGCGGAACACCAGCATCGCGCCAAGCGCGATCAGTGCGAAGCCCGCGCCTTGCGTCAGGCTCAGCGGCTCCTTGAAATAGATCCACGTGAATCCGGCGAACACCACCAGGGTGATGACCTCTTGGATGGTCTTCAGCTCGGCGGGCGAATAGACCGCGCTGCCGATCCGGTTCGCCGGCACCGCGAAACAATATTCCACGAAGGCGATGCCCCAGCTGACCAGCACCACCGTCACCAGCGGAACGGATTTGTATTTGAGATGGCCATACCAGGCCAACGTCATGAACAGGTTGGAGCAGACGAGAAGGACGATCGGCAGAATCTGGGGCCAAGCCCCCGGAGCGATCGAAGCAGGGTTCATAAAGGCCTCGAGATGGCATGAGTTGCGACGGGCGGGAGAGATAAAGCCAGAAACCTCGCGAGGCGAGCCGGCATAATTTCACCGCCGCCGAAGGCGCGACACCAAGCGGCGCTCAAGGCGGCCGAGCGCCGTGGTCTTGGCAGTCTTGGCAAAAGGGAGAGCGGCGATCATGACGCCAGCCCTCCCCTCGCCTCGTTTACATATCGTCGTCGTCGCGTGCCCAGGACGGCCGGTAAGGCTGCGGGCTCGGGCTCGAGCTTGGCGCGGCAGCGGGCGTCGCCGGACGCGGCGCCGAGGGAGCCGGCGCGCTACCGCCGCCCATTGGGGCCGCGGGGCGCGGCGGCATCGAGCTGCTTCCCATGCCCGGCGAAGGCGGGGCGGCGGGCGGGCGGCGGGGCCATCGGCGCCGCTGCTGGTTTCACTGCGCCGGGCGAGGACGTCCCGGGCTGCGGCGCAATCGATGCCACGGCTGCGGGTTTCGGTGCGGCGACGGCTTCTCCGCGGCTACGGGCTTGCGCGCCGGCGCTTTGCGAGCGGCCGGCTTGCGTGCTGCCGGCTTGCGCGCCGAGGTCTTCTTTGCAGCCGAAGTCTTCTTTGCAGTTGTCTTGCGCGCGGTCGCCCGCTTCGCCGGGGCGGTTTTCTTCGCGCCAGTCTTGCGTGCGGTTTTGCGCACCGCCCGCGCAATCGCGCGTCCGGTCTTGCGTGCCGTACGCGCGGTTTTGCGCGCGGTCTTCTTTACGGCGCGCGTGGCCTTCCTCACCGTCCTGCGAGGACTGGCCTTCTTGCTCGCTGTGCGTCTCTTCCCACTCGTTTTCGTAGCCATGGCTTCTGCTCCGATCTGCTCTGTTTCCGCTCTCGACCGCTCACATTAATGCGTCGTTGCACGAATCGCGCTTCACTGGTCCAGGCTTGCCGTCCCGCCATACGAGTCAATTGTTTTCTTCATTATACGATGATCGGGAGCGAAAGTGGCAATTTGGGGTGCCCTTCCCGCGTGAACGTCAACAACGAAGTCTTCCTTGCGCATGTTAAGCGTGAGGTAAGCCTAGCCGAGCGCGCGCAGAATGTCCTCGATGGCCATGCGATGGCGAAAATCCGGGTCGACGAACCGGGCTTTGACGCGGCGGTCAGTGCCGATCACCAGCGTCGCGGGGATCGGCAGCAGCCACCCGCCATGGCCTTGAAATTGCTCAAGATCGATGCCGAATTGGCGGTAGGTCTGCTTGATTTTGTCGCCCACCCAGAAGACCAGGCCAAGCGACAGCGCATAGGCCAGGTCGAGATCGGTTAACACCCTGAACGGGAGCCCCCTGCTCTGCTGCAACGCCCTGGCGTATTTGGCGGTTTCCGGCACGATCGAGACCACCTCCGCGCCCGCGGCGACGATTTCGGGATAGGCACGGGCAAGCGCATGCAGCTCCAGCCCGCAATAGTCGCACCATGGCCCGCGATTGAAGCTGATCACGAGCGGCCCTTTGCTCAGAAGCGAGGCGAGATCGACCAGATGGCCGTCGCTGTCGGTCATCAGGAATTCGGGGAGTCTCTCGCCGACGGCCGGAACCAGAATATCGGCGCCGTTCGCCTGAATGCGCGCGACCAGCTGGTCGTAGGTCGCCTCCAGATCGGGAAGCAGCTTGCGCGATTCCGCGAGGTAGAGTTGCAGCCGCCGCTCGAGGGGCGCGTCGAGGGAATCCGCCCGCGTGAAGGCTTCGGCAAGCGCCTCTTCGAGTGTTTTCGTCTCGGTCAAAACCCCCCTCCATGGGAGCGATCGGCACGCCGATTTGTCCTTGCTCCCGGCCAGCCGCAACCGGTCGGCCCGGACCTCCAGGCACCGATATAGAGGCGAGAGCGGAAAAGTCGAGCGTCGTCGCGGCTCAGGGCGGCGGCCAGTTCGGCGGCATTTGCCGCAACGCCTGGTCAAAGGGATAGGGGGAGATGTGCACATCCCCGGTGAAGGGGTAGTCGAAGGCTAGGCCGAGCAGCATGGCAAGCGCGACGAGCGCCGCCAGCGCGCCGGTCATGAGGACTTGCGCCAGGAGATTGGTCGAGCCGAAGAAGGCGGGATAGCCCAGGGTGATGAGGCCGCCGATGATCAGCACGAACCAAAGGATCCTCGGCATCGAGCCGTCCGAGCTGTCCAGCCGCTCATTGCGGTTGTCGGTCATCACCGCCAGCAGCCGGAGCGCGTCCTGGTAGAGCGCGAGCTCTTGCGAGTTTTGCGGCTGGACGTCGAAGATCGCCCGGCTCAGCTGGTCGAGATCCTTGACGACGAGATTGCTCGGCTCACCCAACGCCATGGTCAGCCATTCGTGCTCGCGCACGTCGTTGACGTAGTCGAGGAGGTGGGTCCTGATCTCGGCGCCGCCTTCGACCGGCAACGCGAAGGTGATGCGGTGCAGATCGACCGCGGCCTTCGCCTCGTCGCGCACGGCCTCCTCGGTCTTGCGGAAATCCTCCCAGACGGCGATCACCACGAAGGCCAGCAGCACGGCGTAGAACACGCCGACCACGGCGAATTTGAAGCCTGCCACCTCGTTGTTGAGCTTCAACCGATCCACGCCAAAGGCGCGCCGCGTGATCAGCATCAGTCCGACACTGTAGATCGTCGCCCCGACCGTGAGCACGAGGGCGGTATTCCACAGCGGTATATCGTGAATAATATGAAGCATGGACAGTCTCACTGGCCGGCGATTGCGGGCCCCTTTGTAGCGGAAAACAGCTCGAACGAGACGCCAACTTTGCCTGGGCCCGAGCCCCTGACGGGGCCCTTCCATCCTCCCCGTCAAGCCGCCATATTCGGCTGATGTCCTTTCGTGTCCCGAAGACTTTCGGCTCCCGCGCCGAGCCGCGCGCCGTCACGGGCGAAGCCAGCGGCTTGCCGCAAAGCGGCTTGCCTCAGAGCGGCCTGCCGCTCGGCGCCGACCGCCGGCCGCCGGGTTTTGGCGAGGCGCCGCAGCCTTTGATGCAGGAGCATCCGCTGGTGACCGGCACCGGCGGGCCGGAATTCGTGCCGCACCGCCCTCCCCGCCCCGAGAAGTCGGAAGGCGGCGTCCCCTTGCGCATCCAGTCCGAGCTCGAACCGAAGGGCGACCAGCCATCGGCCATCGCCGAGCTCGTGGCGCAGGTGAACGCGCATGAGCGCGACCAGGTGCTGCTCGGCGTCACCGGCTCGGGCAAGACCTTCACCATGGCCAAGGTGATCGAGGCGACGCAGCGGCCGGCGCTGGTGCTCGCGCCGAACAAGACGCTGGCCGCCCAGCTCTATGGCGAGTTCAAGAGCTTCTTCCCGGAGAACGCGGTCGAGTATTTCGTCTCCTACTACGACTACTACCAGCCCGAGGCCTATATCCCGCGCACCGACACCTATATCGAGAAGGATTCGTCGGTGAACGAGCAGATCGACCGCATGCGCCATGCCGCGACACGCTCGCTGATCGAGCGAGACGACGTGATCATCGTTGCCTCGGTGTCGTGTATCTACGGTATCGGCTCGGTCGAAACCTATACGGCGATGACCTTCAGCCTGAAGCGCGGCGATCGCGTCGAGCAGCGCCAACTGATGGCCGACCTCGTGGCGCTGCAATACCGGCGCAACGATGCGAATTTCATGCGCGGCTCATTCCGCGTGCGCGGCGACACGATCGAGCTGTGGCCGGCGCATTTGGAGGACCGTGCCTGGCGCATCTCGCTGTTCGGCGACACCATCGAGAGCCTGACCGAGTTCGATCCCCTCACCGGCGCCAAGACCGACGCGTTCAGCATGGTCAAGGTCTATGCCAACTCGCATTACGTCACGCCGAAGCCGACGCTCAAGCAGGCGATCCGCGGCATCAAGGAAGAGCTGAAGCAGAGGCTGAACGAGTTGCACGGTGCTGGCCGCCTGCTCGAGGCGCAGCGACTCGAGCAGCGCACTCTGTTCGATCTGGAAATGATCGAGGCGACCGGGTCGTGCGCCGGCATCGAGAATTATTCGCGCTATCTCACCGGGCGGAAACCGGGCGAGCCGCCGCCGACTTTGTTCGAATATCTGCCCGACAACGCGCTCGTGTTCGTCGATGAGAGCCATGTCACGGTGCCGCAAATCGGCGGCATGTTCCGCGGCGACTATCGGCGGAAATCGACGCTCGCCGAATATGGCTTCCGGCTTCCCTCCTGCATGGACAACCGTCCGTTGCGCTTCGAGGAATGGGACGCCATGCGGCCGCAATCGATCTATGTGTCGGCCACTCCCGCCGCGTGGGAGCTGGAGCAGACCGGGGGCGTGTTCGCCGAGCAGGTGATCCGCCCCACCGGTTTGATCGACCCGCCGGTCGAGGTGCGGCCCGCCTCCACCCAAGTCGACGACCTGATCGACGAGACGCGCAAGGTGGTGCTGCAAGGCTATCGCGTGCTGGTGACCACGCTCACCAAGCGCATGGCCGAGGACTTGACCGAGTACATGCACGAGCAAGGCATCCGCGTGCGCTACATGCATTCCGACGTGGAGACGCTGGAGCGCATCGAGATCATCCGCGACTCTGAGGCTTGGCGCCTTCGACGTGCTGATCGGCATCAATCTGTTGCGCGAGGGCCTCGACATTCCCGAATGCGCGCTGGTCGCCATTCTCGACGCCGACAAGGAAGGCTTCCTGCGCTCGGAGACGTCACTGATCCAGACCATCGGCCGTGCCGCGCGGAATATCGACGGCCGCGTCATCCTCTATGCCGATGGCATCACCGGCTCGATGGAGCGGGCCATGGCCGAGACATCGCGCCGGCGCGAGAAGCAGACGGCCTATAATTTGGCCAACGGCATCACCCCGGAAAGCGTGAAGAAGCACATCGGCGACATCATGGCTTCCGTCTATGAGCGCGACCATGTGCTGGTCGATGCCGGCGCCGGCTTCGGCGAGGACGAGCAGGCGCTGATCGGGCACAATCTCGAAAGCGTGATCGCCGACATGGAGAAGCGCATGCGCGCCGCGGCATCCGATCTCGAATTCGAGGAGGCGGCGCGGCTCAGGGACGAGGTCAAGCGCTTGCGGCAGATGGAGCTCGCCGTCGCCAACGATCCGCTGGCGCGGCAATCCGAGCTCGAGCGCTCGGCGGCAGAGGCGGAATCGGTGGCGTTGAACCGGCCGCACAAACCCACGCTCGACGAGATGGGCCCGCATAATCGTGAGATGCCGCTCGCCGCGCTGAAGAAATCGCGGCCGCGCTCAAAGGGCGGCAAGCCCGGCACCCACGCCTTCAAAGGCAAGAGCCGGTAAACGGTCGGCTCGCATCGAGTCGACCGGTGGATGAGATACGATTTGAATCGAACTGGACCTTCTTGAGCGTATTCACTCGCCTTTCTGTACGAAAGAGGACAAACTCAATCATTGCCGACTGGTCGTCACGGGCGTCGGCAACTGAGAGAGTTACGTCGCGCTCCCGCCTGCATCCATGCCATGGGGAGCAGAATGTCGCTGCAAAACGAACTCGACGTCTACAGGCCGGAAACGCTCGTAGCCATCCATGAAGCCTTCGATGCATCTTGGACGGCGCTGAGAGCGACTGATCCTTTCCGCAACTTTGCCAATGACGGAGACTTAAGGGCGCTGCTCTGCGAAAAGCTCTTCGCTCTCGCTGGCGATGGCGTGACCGATCCCGGCGAGCTTCGCCGACTGGCGATGGAAAGCCTGGCCCTGAAACACTTGCCGTTATGAGTCCCGCGGGGAAATAACCGCTAGCAGCGAACGCGGCTTGTAAGCGGCCTAGCCAGTACCCACATATCGTTAATGAGCTGCCCGCCTTGGGCAAGACAAACGCTCACGTTAATGCCATCGCGCCGAATACGTGCGCGACCCCTTTCGAAAAATCGAGCGAATGAAAGCGCGGTCCACACCGGACTCGCGCGCTGACTGCACGCTGCGAGCTTGTCTCGCGCGGCGCGGCTCCAGAAACCGCAACCAAGGATCGGAAACCATCATGAACGAATGGATGAAACCCCACATCGAAGAGACGCAAGCAGGCATGGAAGTGACGAGCTACCTGCCGGCCGAGCTGGACTTCGCTTAGGCGAGGAAACGACTCCCCTTGGTAAGCGGCGCATGTGTTTTGCGTCATGTGTGTGAGTTCTGAGTCATGTATGTGAGTAAAGACGCCGCACCGAGGGGAGCATCGTTCCGTTGCCCCAACCTACTAACCCCGCCTTGCGCCGATCAGCGAGAGGCCCAAGAGGTAAAATAATGAACGCGTCTACCAATCCCCAAGCCGCTGCCGATCTGGCGCGCAAGACATACCGCAACGTAACGGCCCAACTCGGACTGCTAGGTCTCGACACCTCGATCCCGGACGGCGTGCGCTCGGTGGCCGAGAAGACCGTGGCGCAAAGCCGCGACGTCTACAACCAGTCCAAGCACGCTCTCGATGCATCCATCGCGACGTTTGAGAAATCGTTCGATGCAGCGGGACAGGGCGCGATCGCGTTCAACCGCAAAATCGTCGACATTGCTCAGCGCAACCTGAGTTCCGTCTTCGATCTGGCGCAGAGCCTGGCAAGCGCCAAGAACCTCGCCGAGGTTGTGGAATTGCAGACCGCTTATTGGCAAAAGCAGTTTGGCGCACTGACGGCCCAGGCCGAAGAAGTCCGCGCGCTTTCCACCAAGGTGACCGCGGCTGCGTCCGAGCCGATCAAGGCGCATATGACGGACGGCGCGAATGAGTTGCGCAAGGCGCACTGATCCTTGCCGTCGAAGGCGACCGAGTCTTATCCCTTCGAATAAGGTCTCGAGACGATGACGTTGCGAACAAGCAGCAAGACCGTCACCTTCAGGCAGCCTTTTCGCCTGAAGGGAGTCGATCGCCTGCTTCCGGCGGCGGATTATCGGGTGGTCACCGATGAAGAGCTGATCGAGGGTCTCTCGTTTCCGGCCTACCGCCGGATCTCGACGGCAATCTTCGTGCCCGCCCCGTCAGGATCCGCCGTCGAGATGGCGGCCATCGATCCCTTGGATCTAGAGGCGGCACTGGAACGGGATGCGACTACGCATAGCGCGCCCCCGCAGGCCGGCGTGGGACCTGAACCGCGCTGAGAGTTACGAGCGCTTTTTCGAACCAGGCTTGCCGCGCTGGTCGGTCGAGCCGATCGGCGTCGCCGGAGCTGTGACCTTCTTCTTGTCCTGTTTCGGCTTCTTCTTTTCGCGATTGCTTCTCTGTTGGCCTTTGGCCACGGCGTCCTCCTCATGGTTCGGGCATCGCCCATTCGGCAATATAACTACCGTGAGTCCGAACTGTGCTTCCAACACTATTTGGTCCGGCAGCGGTGGGCGTATCGTCGACCGGAGCGCGCTCAAGCCCCGGCTTGTTGCTCGCGCGCGGCCTCCTGGATGAAGGCCGGCCAGAATTTGCGCAGCTCTTTCGGGAACATGCCGGCGAGCTTCACGGCGCTCGCGCGATCCACATGCTTGGACAGGACATCGAGCACGGCGGTGACGCCCTGCTCTACCTCGCCTGGTTGGGCGCGCGGCAGTTCCTTGGCGATACGGGCCAGAAATGCCGCCTCGTGGCGCTCCTTGGTCGGCTTGCCCGTCGGGTCCCAGCCCTCATAGAACAAGCCGCGTAGAAGCATCGGCAATTGCGCGCCGAGATGCGCCGCGCTTTCCGGCCCGATGCGGTCGCGCAAAGCATGCAGCACCGCGCGCAAGCTCGAATAAGCGTGATGCCGGTCGCTTGTGTCGAGCCGCTCCATCACGTCCTTGAGCCAGAGATTGGATTCCTGGACGGTCTTGTCGAAGGTGTCGAGGCCGGTGCTCATGGCGTCGCTCCTTGCGCGATGCGGGCCTCGCTGAGGCTAGAAGCCCCCGCTGGCAGCGCCTTGATATGGGTCAACGGCGCTTGGATCGGCGCCCTGGCTTCGCTTGGCTGAGAGGTTTCGGCATTTCCCGCGTCACCTCGGTGGCGGGCTTGTCGGTGCGCAAGCCCAGAAACACGGGGTGACGCATCTCGCCGGCCTCGGTCCATTCGGTGAATTTCACCTCCGCCACGAGCTTGGGTTTCACCCAGGTGGTGTTCGCGGCGTCGGGGACCTTCTCGGGCACAGGCTTGGTCTTGGTGATCAGCGGGACCATGCATTTGGTGCACATTGCGCAAGGTCTCGGCATTGAAGCCGGTCCCGGCCCTCCCCGCATATTTCCAACCTTTGCCCTCGCGCACGGCGAGCACCAGCGCGCCGAAATATTTGCGCGAGCGGCGGGGCGCGGTGAAGCCGACGATCACCACCTCCTGCTCCTGGCTGGCTTTGACCTTCAGCCATTCGCGCGTGCGCAGGCCCGAGTGGTAGCGCCCGCTGGCGAGCTTCGCCATGACGCCTTCTTCCTTTGCCCGCTTGGCGCGATTGAACGCCTTGAGCCCCTCGCCGACGACATGCACGCTGTAAAGCAGCAGTGGATTCTTCGGCAGGATCGTCTCCAGCGCGGCCTTGCGCTCGAGCAGCGTCTTGCCGCGCAGGTCCTTGCCGTCGAGATAGAGCAGATCGAACACGCAATAGAGGAGACGCGTCGGCTCCCGCTCCGCGTTCTGGAGGAGCTGGAAGCGCGAGCGGCCTTGCGCGTCGAGCGCCACCAGCTCGCCGTCGAGCACGGCCTCGCGCTTGATGGCGGCGAGCGCCGCGCAGATCGTCGGATATTTGCGCGAGATGTCGTTGCCGTTGCGGGAATAGAGCGCGGCATGGCCCGGCGCGGCGACGGCAATGGCGCGGAAGCCGTCCCACTTGGTCTCGAACACCCAGGCCGGATCGTCGAACGGCTTGTCGGTGAGCGTGGCGAGCATGGGGCGGAGATCGGGTCGCATCCTGGCACCGTCTTTGGAAAAGGCGCTGGCGACGCTCGGCCCGAACGCCAGCAGCTAAAGCTGTGCAACGATCCTCAAGAAACTGTCAGTATACGTCTCAACTCGTGCTAACATCGCATCCTCGGTCGTGGAGGGGCGCAATCATGACCAAGACGGAAACTATCATCAACGACATCTACGATGCTTGGCGGTCGCAGGATCTCGACCGGCTGGCAAGCTATCTGCCTGAAGATTTCAGCCACATGATCTATGTGCCGACAGAGGTGCACTCCTTGGGAGGCCTCCGCCGCGGCAAGGAAGCGTCGGTCGGCCGCTTTGGGCTGATCGCCATGCAGTTCGACTGCCTGCACTTCGACACCAGCGATCTCATGATCCGCAAGGACCGCGCGGGCCTCGAAATCCCGGTGCGCTACCGTCACCGGGAGACTGGCATTCTGATCGAGACCATGATCGTGAATTTCTGGACCTTCGAGGACGGGTGGCCGGTCGGGCTCAGCGAATATCACGACATCGGCCGCATCCTGGCCTTCACCGCCAGCCTGGCGGCGCTGAACTCGGCGCAGGCGTGAACGGCGCCAGAGCGCTGTCGCGAACGTTCAAATCCAAGCCGTTGGCGCTCTGGCGAAATCCACCTAGCGTTTCATCATGGCGTTGCGCAGCATGCCGATGATGGCCATCACCACCGCGCCGCCGACGCCGCCGCCGACGATGTCCTTCACCACCGCCGCGACGTCCATGCCGCCGACGTCACCGCCGCCGGCGCCGCCCAGCACCGAGTTCAGGATCTGACCGACCAGGCCGCCGCCGACGGCGCCGCTGATGGCATCGCCCGGCTTGCCCAGGCTGAGATCCTTGAGAATCGAGCCGGCGGCAGTCCCGCCGACCGCACCCGACACAACTTGCACAAGCAAGTCCACCATCCAGCTTTCCATGATTTCCCCCTTTAGGCTTTGGATGCGGCACTCGCGCATCCATTGATTGCTGCACTTTTTTTTCAGTAGTTTGGCCAGGCCAAGCGCCGGGCAGCACGCAGTTTGAGTTTATCACCAACGGCCCCAGCGGGCCCGGCTCTGATCCAAGTCATCCCCAGGAGCTTGTGACCGAAAAGACACAGCCGCGCGGTTCGTCCATGCAAGGCGCTTTGCGCTTGCGCCCTGGGCCGGGTGCTAAGAAGCTGACTCAATAAGAAAAAGGAGGTGGGGCAATGACAAAAACCATGGAGACGGTTCTGGGCGACATTTACGACGCATGGCGGGCGCAAGACCTCGATTGGCTGGCAAGTTATCTGCCGGACGATTTTTGCCATGTGATGCACCTTCCCTCCGCGCTCTATCCGGAGGGCGGAATCTGCGAAGGCAAGGTCCGCGTGATCGAACGCTGGCGGTCGGTCATCCCGACATTCGAGGTGCTGCGGTTCGACACCAGCAACCTCATGATCAACAAGAACAGCGCGGCGGCCGAGATCGTCATGCAATACCGCCACAGGCAATCAGGCGCGGTGCTCGATACGACCAAGGCGAATTTCTGGGCGTTCGAGGCCGGGTGGCCGGTCAGGCTCACCGAGTATTACGACGTGGCGTCGATCGAAGCCGTTACGGCGCGCCTCAAGACGCAGCCCGAAGCTTGAGGCTCCGGCGGTGGGCGTGCGGCGGCTCGCGTTTGCCGGTTCTCTGCCGGCTTGATCCTCAGCCTGACGCCGTCGTCGGGCGCCGGCGAGATTGACGACGATTTCTATTTCGACGAGACGACGCCGACGCCCGCGGCCGTGCTCGCGCTGCAGGATTGCGATGCCGACGAGCGGAGGCCGGCACATCGCAAGCCCTTCGCCGGCGGCTTCGTCTTCGCCGTGCAATGCGCGAGCAACCACGAGAATTTCGTCGAGACGCTGATCTTCTCGGAGCATGAGGACGGCAGCCAAGGCTGGCTGTTGCTGTTCCCCGTCCCGGCGAAACACGGCGAGCCGCAAGACACCATCTCCAACATCCGTTGGTATCCGGACGAATGAGATCGGAGAGATTTTCGTGGACCGCGATATCGACCGCGACGACCAGAGCTTCTGCCGCAGCGAAGGACGCTGGCGGCTCGAAGGCGTGAAGCGCAAGCCCAAGCTCGTGTTCTGGCGCGAAACGAAAGATTGCGAAGGCAAGCAGGGCTGGGTCGTCGTGTCGGCAAGCGCTGAAACAAAAAAGGGCGTCCGCTCGGGGAAGCGGACGCCCTGTCTGTTTGGCTCAACAGCGACAGGCGAGGACTAGCTGCACTCTTTCATGCCGCCCATGGCCTTGTGCCGCGTCTTCCATCGACCGTATTTGCCCATGGTCTTGAAGTATTTCGCGTTGGGCTCCTTGTTCATGATGACGCAGGCGCCGCTATCGTTGTGGATGGCGACGAAATACGGATTGGGGATGCCTTCCTGCGCCGCGAAGGCGAGGCTGGTGAGGCCGAGAACGAAGGTCGAGGCGATCAGAACTTTGCGCATGGTGTTGTCTCCGAAAGGCGTTGGACAGGAGCTCCGGGTCGGCTGAGGATTTCGGCTATCCCGGAACTCGCAAAAGGCTAGAAGCAAGCTTTGCCGCTTCCCAATACCTTCTGGCTATGATCGCGCTGCGCTGCGCGCACTGTCGCCACCTGCGTTTCCGTCGCGCTTCGCGATCGGCAAAAAAATGCGGGCGCCCGATCGGCAGCGCCCGCGATTCTCGAGAGAGGAAGTGGGTCACGCCAGGTGACCCAGGATTTGCTTAGCGGCCGAACGCGCCGGGGGGCGGGTTCGGAATTTCATCGGCAATGGCGGGCGCGGCAGACGCGACCAACAGGGACAGGACGATCAAGAGCTGCTTCATTGCAAGTCTCCTTAGAGCGGGTGGCCTTGGGGGGCAAAGCTCGAAGCGGATGGCCGTGAATCTCCGTTCGAACGACTGTAAGCTAGGGTCGGGTACCCCTCTTCCGCCAATACCTTGTCGCTATCGAACCGGTGGATTTCCCGCGCGGAATAGCGTTCGGCTATCGAGTCAAAAGCCAACCGGCATTTCCGTTGAGCGCGGCTTCGGCCGATCCTTCACGCTATCGAAAGCGGCCGTTCCTTTCGGCCGACGCCCTAGCCAAAAGGAGATAACGGAGATGTTTCTGTCGAAAGAGAAAGGCCGGTTCGGCCGCTACGCCCTGCTTGCCGGTGTCATCGCCTGCGCAAGCTTCGCCGTCACCAGCGCGCAAGCCGGCCAATGCCCCGCCGATCAGACCAAGCCCGATGTGCGCTCGCCCGTCGATCTGAAGCCGGTCGGCGTCACCGACACGGTGATCGCCACGATCGACGTGGACAAGGAGCAAGGCATCAAGGATCGCAGCTTGCGCATGCGCAAGCTCGTGATCGAGCCCGGCGGCATCGTGCCGTGGCACAGCCACGGCGAGCGGCCGGCGATCATCTACATCACCGAAGGCGAGATCCACGAATATGCCAGCAATTGCGCGGTGCCGATCGTGCACAAGGCCGGCGAGGTTGTCGCCGAGACCAAGGGCATCTCGCATTGGTGGAAGAATCTCGGTGACACGACCGTGGTGCTGCTCTCCGCCGACCTGCTGAAGGACCCGAACGACCACACGATGTAAGCCCCCTCATGTAAGACCCTCCCCCCCTCGGATGTGACGCCCTCCTCCCCCAAGGGCGTCACATCCACTCTTTCGTCTCGAGGAGCGTCGCGCCATGAACGACACTTCACATGCCGTAGCTCAGCGCACCGAGCTGCATCGCTCCTCGGGGGCGGCGTTTCGCTTCATCGTCATCGCCCTCACCGCCTTCCTCACCGTCGTCGATCTGTTCGCCACGCAAGCGATCCTTCCCTCGCTCACCAAGCATTACGGCGTGACGCCGGCGCAGATGGGCTTTGCCGTCAATGCCAGCACCTTGGGCATGGCGTTCTCCGGGCTCGCCGTCGGCTATTTCAGCCGCGAGATCGATCGCAGGAAGGGCATCCTCGTCAGTCTCGTCGTGCTCGCCATTCCGACCGCGCTGCTCGCGCATGCGCCGGACCTCACGACCTTCACCATCCTGCGCGTAGCGCAGGGCCTGTGCATGGCCGCCGCCTTCACCCTGACGCTCGCTTATCTCGGCGAGCATTACAGCGCCGGCGATTCCGCCGGTGCGTTCGCCGCCTACATCACCGGCAACGTCGCCAGCAATCTCGTCGGCCGGCTGATCTCGGCTGCCGTTGCCGACCATTTCGGCCTCGCCAACAATTTCTATTTCTTTGCCGCGCTCAATCTGCTCGGCGCCGTGCTCGTCTATTTCACCGTTGAGAAGACCAAGCCCATGCACGACATGGGCACCAGCATGAGCTCGCATTTCGACGCTTGGATCATGCATCTGAAAAACCCGGCCTTGCGCGCGAGCTTCGCCATCGGCTTCTGCATCCTGTTCGCCTTCATCGGCACCTTCACCTTCGTCAATTTCGTTCTGGTGCAGCCGCCGCTCGGCGTCGGCGCCATGACGCTCGGCTTCGTCTATTTCGTATTCGTTCCCGCCATGGCGACCACGCCGTTGGCGGGCCACGCGGTAAAGCGGTTCGGCACCCGGCCGACCTTCTGGGCGGCGCTGGCGGTGGCGGCGCTCGGGCTTCCCCTCCTCATCCTGCCGAGCCTGCCCGCCGTGCTGCTCGGCATGGTGCTGGTCGGCGCCGGCACCTTCTTCGCCCAGGCCTGCGCCACGGGCTTTGTCGGGCGCGCGGCGACCTCCGACCGGGGGGCGGCGAGCGGGCTCTATCTCGCCAGCTATTTCTTCGGCGGGTTGATCGGCAGCGCCGTGCTCGGCCTGCTGTTCGACATGTTCGGCTGGACGGCCTGCGTCGGCGGCATCGCCGTAGCGCTCATCGTCGCGGCACTGCTTGCCGTCTTCCTGCGGACGGAGATGGCGCCCGAAGGCCTGGCGCGCTGATCTCAATCGGCGCCGCGTGGAGGTTCGCCTCGCCGATTTGATCCAGCGCAAGGATTCCCGGCCACCGAGGCTTAGGCTTCGCGTCGGGGTGGAAACGGTTTCTGAGTGGGTCTCCTGCCATCCGCCCCCGGCGCCCCTGATTTGAGTTGCGAACGCGTGAGCAGGGGCGCCGCGCCGCTCTTTTTCACTAACGAGAAGCCCGGCCCCCGCGCCGGGCTTCTTGCTTTTCGCGGCCCGCGATCCCGGCAAGCACAGTTCTAAAATGGCGCGGCCATTAACGCTTTTCTAAGCCTAACGCGGTGAGATGGGGGAAGTCTCGCGTACCCAATCGAGTGTCAGTACCAGTAGAGGGATCACGTTATGCGCACCATCGTTGCTATCGCCGCCATCGCCGCGTGTTTGGCGCTCGGCGGTTGCTTCCATCATACCCAGCAGATCTACACAGCTGAGTTGCCGCCGGAACCGCTCGTCACGGACATCAAGTAGTCTCAGCGGACAGGCCCTCGCTCTCGGCCGATCCCCTGCCCCCAGCGCCCCTTGCATGCGGGCGAATAGAGATCGCCACGGACCCGGAGCCGCCTGTTTGGAAGTTCCTGTATCGCGTAAAAGAGCCCGGCCTCGCGGCCGGGCTTTTTCTTTTGGCTGGAGCGGTGCGCGGAGAGCGTGGGCTCAGGGCGCGCCATTGGTGCAGCTATCCACCCAGAACAGCAGCAGGATCGCAGCACCGAGCGCGCCGGCTGCGACGAAGGCATTGAGCCAGCTCCGCTTCCGGAGCGCGAAGGCGATGTCGCCGCCATGCAGCGCTTGCGGGATCCTGACCCAGAACATTTCGAGCCAGACCACGAGGATCAGGAAGGTGAAGGCGGCGGCGAGAAGCTGGATCGCCGAGATGCCGGTACAGACATTCATCGCGCCCTCCCTACTCCGCGGCAAGCTTGTGCGAGCCGCGGTCGAAAGCGTCAGGATTCGGCTGGCCCGGCTCGATCTCGGCCGCAGGCTCCGCGCCGGGCTCCGGCTCATGCAGGATGACGCCGTCGAGCAGGCCGAACTCGCCAATCCAAGGTTGCCGCCATAGCGCGCGCATGGTGTCGGCGTAGCCGGCCTCCCAGCGCTGGCGGATGCCCGCGGGCGAGAAGTCGATGTCCTTGGTGTGGGTCTCGTTGTCGAGTCTCGGGCTCAACAGCCGCACCACATGCATGCGCGTGTCGCAGCGATAGCCGGCGAGCTCGCGGTAGAGCGGGTCGTTCTTCTCCTCCTCGGGCACGTATTCGAGCAGCTGGGTGATCACATGGCGCAGCTTGTGCGTCTCGCGCTGGCGGACGATGTGGCTGGCGATCCGGCTCGAATATTGGATGTCCTTGTGGCGATTGAGGACCTGCCAGATGGTCTCCGGCTCGTCCCCGGTCGGGTGCCACAGATGCACGGCGAAGATCAGCGAGTTGCGGCGCGGCTGTTCGTCGAAGATGCGCTCGGTCGGCGTGTTGGAGAGAATGCCGCCGTCCCAATAAAGCTCGCCGTCGATGCGCACCGCGGGAAAGGCGGGAGGCAATGCGCCGGACGCCATCACATGGCTCGGCGACAGCCGCATCTCCTTCGAGTCGAAATAATGCATCATGCTCGAGCGAACATGCGCGGCGCCGACGGTGAGCCGTTGATGGCCGCGATTGATGCGATCGAAATCGACCAACTCCTCGAGGGTCTTGCGGAGCGGCTCGGTCGAGTAATAGCCGGCATAGTCGGGGCCGAGATTCACATGGGCGCCGAGGAAGGCGCGGGTGTGCGGCTCGAAGAACCCAGAGATGCCGTTGGTCAGCGTCATCCATGATGCAAGCGCATCGGCGACGCCCGCCCAGGCGGGAAAGGTGCCCCAGAAGCTCGCGCGCTCGACCCTGAACCAAAACTCCTTGAGCCTGGCCAGCCGGTCCTCGGGCTTGTTGCCGGTGATGATGGCGGCATTGATGGCGCCGATCGAGGTGCCGATGATCCAGTCCGGCTCGATGCCGGCCTCGTGCAGCGCCTGGTAGACACCGCCCTGATAGGCGCCAAGCGCCCCGCCGCCTTGCAGCACGAGCACGACCCGGCCGTCATCGTTGTTGCGGATCTGGTTGACCGCATCGAGCGGCGTGAGCGTCTTGGTCTTTGACATGGTTTCCTCCCGGCTTCCTTGCTTCTCCGCTCAATGCGCGGTCCAACCGCCGTCGACCGGGATCGCGGCTCCGGTGATGGAGGCGGCGGCGTCGGAGGCGAGGAACACGGCGATGCCGCCGAGCTCATCGGTGGTGGCGAAGCGCTTGTTCGGCTGCTGCGCCAGCAACACGTCACGGATCACCTGCTCGCGCGGGATGCCGTGCGCCTTGGCCTGGCCCGCGATCTGCGCCTCGACCAGAGGCGTGTAGACATAGCCGGGGCAGATCGCGTTGCAGGTGATGCCCTGCTCCGCGGTCTCCAGCGCGGTCACCTTGGTCAGGCCGAGCATGCCGTGCTTGGCCGCGACATAGGCCGCCTTGAAGGCCGAGCCGACCAGGCCATGAGCCGAGGCGATATTGACGATGCGGCCCCATTTGTTGGCGACCATCGACGGCAGCGCGAGCCGCGTGGTGTGAAAGGCGGAGCTGAGATTGATGGCGAGGATGGCGTCCCATTTGGCGGTGGGGAATTCCTGCAAGGGCGCCACATGCTGGATGCCGGCATTGTTGACCAGCACGTCGAGCCTGCCGAACGTGTCGAGAGTCATCTCGATCATCTCGGCAATCGAGTCCGGCTTGGACATGTCGGCGCCCGAATAGGCGACCTTCACGCCGAAGTCGGCACCGATCGCGTCTTGCGTCGCCTTGATCTCCTCCGGCTTGCCGAAGCCGTTGAGCACCACCGCGGCGCCAGAGGCGGCGAACGCGCGGGCAATCCCGAGCCCGATCCCGCTGGTCGATCCAGTCACCAGGCACACCCTGCCCTTGAGGCTGTGCGCGGTCGCTCCCGCGCGCTCTGGCATGGCGATGTTCATGGCCGGCACTCCTCGGTTGGGCCTCGCGTCATGAAGCCGTTGTGTTGGCGAGGATCATGCGCAGGCCGAGAGCCCGACCGGAAATGCCCATTGGCTAAGGACTCGATAGGGTTGCGCTATGGCCGGTTAGCCGCCTGGAGCGGCTGGAAAACGCCGATTCCGAAGCCGATGCCGCGACATCACGGCGGATCAAAAAGCGCGCTTGCCCAGCAAATCATCTCGACGGGAAAGCGGTCCCAAGCGTACAACTCCGGTCACAACAACGGCGCGAACCCGGACTTTTCCTTGGCGATGATCGCTTGCAGGGTGAGGAACCAGGCTGGACTTCGTTCCGGCCGGCCGCTGAATCGCGGACCTCGCCGTGCCGCGGCCATATCTCGTTCACGCATGGATTAGGGCAGCGGGGCGCATCTCCCATGGAAATGCATCAGGTCCGCTACTTCCTCGCGGTGGCCCGGACGCTCAATTTCACCCGTGCCGCCGAGGAATGCCACGTCGCCCAGCCTTCCCTCACCCGCGCCATCCGCCAGCTCGAAGGCGAGCTCGGCGGCGATCTGTTCCGGCGTGAGCGCCCCTCGGCCCAGCTCACCGAGCTCGGCCAACGCATGCTGCCCCTGTTGAAGCAATGTTATGAGAGCGCGCTCAGCGCCCGCTCGCTCGCTTCGGCCATCAAGAAGGGCGAGGTCGGCTCGCTCAGGCTGGCCCTGTCGCGCACCATCGATCCGGCGCTGGTGACTCCCCACGTCGTCGAGCTTGGCAAATTGTTCCAGGGTCTCGAGCTAAAGCTGCTGCGCGGCACTGGGGTCGAGGTGCTGGAATATCTCAAGAAGGGCGAGGTCGAGCTCGGCTTGGCCGCGCAGATCGGCGAGGAGTGGGAGCGGCTCGATGCCTGGCCGCTGTTCACCGAGGCGTTTCAGCTCACCGTCAACAGCATGCATGCTTTCGCGCAGCGCTCGGCCGTCGCGCTCGACGATCTCAAGCCAGAGCGGCTGATGGTGCGTACCTATTGCGAAACCACGCCCGAGATGCTCGATCTCTTGCGCATGCGCGAATTCGATGTGACGCGCTTCCACGAGGTGAGCGCCGACGGCGATCTTCTCGCTTTGCTCGAGGCGGGGCTCGGCGTGGCGCTGTTGCCGCTCAGCACACAGGGTCCAGCGACCTTGGCGCGCATCGTCGTGCAGGACATCGATCTCAAGCGAACGATCAATCTTTACGGCGTTGCCGGGCGGCAACGCACGCCGGTGGCGTCGGCCATGATGAAGATGCTGCGCGCCTACGATTGGTCGCGCTACGCCGCGGGCTAGAGCGCGGCTCTTAGCGCGGAGCGCAGCGAAACGAACTCCATCAAGGTATGGAGCGAGCGACAGCGTCATCAAGGCGGCGCTGATATGACTCAGACGAAAGACCGAACTCCGTCGTACCGGCGAAAGCCGGCCGGCGGGTAACGTTCCCGCACCGGCCACGTGGGCACGCGCAGAATGCGCCTGCCCTACGATCGGTTGCCCTGGATCCCGGCTTTCGCCGGGATGACGAGAGTGGGTGAGTTATCCCCGCACAATCCCCGCCCTCCGAACCTGGCTTATCATTCGCTCACCTCGTCTTTCTAAAGGGCGCTCTCGCGAGGCGTTGCGATAAGCGGGACGAGGTGCGGCGCCTGCGGGCCTTGCGCAACAAGGCACTCGGGCGGCATCGGGGCTCCCCCCGGACCCAATAGGAGGTCCTGCCAGGAGCTGGCTGATGTATTGAGGCGGAAGTCGTTTCCGACCCTCAAGCTAAAGCGGGGCCCGTTGCCGCAAACGCCGCGATGGCGCGCCGTGAGGCGCCTGCGTGCCGCAAGGCACGAGCCATAAAGGATTCTGCGCCGACCGGCGCGCCATCCCCCGCATCATCCGGACGCCAAGACGCGCCGCGGAAAGGAGCAAGCGTGTCCGCCCTAATGCGCGGTCCTGAGCGCCGACAAGAGATCCTCGATGGTCATGCGCTTGCGGTAGTCCGGATCGACGAAGCGCGCCTTCACCTCGCCGTCGGTGGCAACGACGAAGGTGGCGGGAACCGGCAACAGCCAGGTGTCGCTGCCTTGCGAGCGCGACACGTCCCAGCCGGCGCGTGTCATCAGCTCCTGCATCTCCTGCCCGACCCAGAAGGCGAGATTGAGAGAGAGCGCATAGCCATTGTCGAAATCGGTGAGGATCGGGAACGGCGCCGCCGATTCCGCCTTGAGCTCGGCCGTGAAATGCTCGCGGTCGGGCATGATGGCGGCGACCTGGCCGCCTTCGGCGGCGATCTTGCCTTGCGCCTCGGCCAAAGCGCGCGTGTTGATGCGGCAATACGGGCACCAATGCCCGCGATGGAAGGTCACCGCGACGGGGCCCTTCTGGAGCAGCGTGTCGAGGCTGACGAGCTGACCCGTTTCGTCGGGCAGAACGAAATTCGGCATGTGGTCGCCCGGCTTCGGCGCGTTGTCGCCGACATCGTGCTGCCGCAGCCGATCCACCAGCTGATCGACGGCAGTTTGAAATTGCGGGCCGAACCGCCGCACCGCATCGGCGAAGGCTTGCAGCCTCTCGGCCAGAGATGCGTCCATGTCGCGGCACTGAACGAAGGCTTCTTCGAGCAGTTGCGAGAGCGGCTTCGAGTTCATTCGATAATCCTCTGGCCCCCGGCGACTGGCCGCGGAGCCGTAACCCGAACGCGATGCGGAGTCCCAGCTTCCCCCGAGCCTTTTTCATACCATCGGGTCGGGTTGATGGGTAGCCGCCACGCGTACTTGGTTTTACGGTTTTGCCGCGGTTCCGGCCGGGTCTTGTGCATTTCTCAGCGCCTTCACCATGTCCTCGACGGTCATGCGCTTGCGGTAGTCTGGATCGATGAAACGCGCCGCGATGGTGCCGTCGCTCGCCAGCACGAAGGTCGCCGGGATGGGCAGCAACCAGGCATCATTGCCCTGATAGCGTGGCAGGTCGCGGCCCGAGGCGCCCATCAATCGCTGGACCTCCTCGCCAACCCAGATCGCCAGGTTGAGCGAGAGCGCATAGCCGTTGTCGATATCGGTCAGCACCGGATAATGCAGCCGCGCGTCGGACTTGAGCGCGGCGGCGAATTGCTCGCGCTCCGGCATGATGGCCACGATCTGCGCGCCCTCTTCCCTGATCTTCTCCTGCGCTTCGGCGAGCGCGCGGGTGCTGATGCGGCAATAGGGGCACCAATGGCCGCGATGGAAGATGACGGCGACCGGCCCAACGGCAAGCAGCGATTGCAGGCTGACGAGCCTGCCGGTCTCGTCCGGCAGGGTGAAAGGCGGCATGCGATCGCCGGGCCTCGGCGCGCCGTCGCCGGCACGGTGTGCCTTGAGCCGCTCGACCATGCGGTCGACGGCAGCTTGCGCCTCGGGGCGCAACGCGCGGGCGACGTTGGAGAAGGTCTCCAACCGCTCATCGAGCGAGGCATCCATGTCGCGGCAATAGAGGAAGGCCTCTTCGATCGTGGTGAAGGCCGGATTCTTCATCCAGTGGCTCTCCTGCCGCCAGGGCGGCCAACGCCGCCGAAACGCGGGTGCGATGCGGCGGCTCCCAACCACCGCCATATACGGCCGATCCATCTCGCGCGCACTCTCAGCCGGCGCAGGTTAGGCGCTGCAGCGATGCTGCGTGCGACACGATCATTGGCGGATTCGTGGACTTTTCCACCCTCTGCTCTTCCCATCCGACCTCAACAGCTTGTGAGCCGATATGAGCGGCAATTGACCGGCCGGTCCAATAGCGACCGGCTATGGTGTCAATCTTCGATCGGCATTTCCTTGAAACGCGCCGATCTTGTCTCTTAGGGGCAGGCAAGAAACACGGGAGTGACCCAAGCAATGACCACGCTGATCGATTGGCTCGAAGCCGGAAGGCGGCTCGCCGAGCGAATTCCCTACAGTCTCGTGGCGCTGGTGGCGCGCGTCGCCGTGGCGAGTGTGTTCTGGCGGTCGGGCCAGACCAAGGTCGAGGGCTTTCTCCAGATCAAGGACAACACCTTCTTCTTGTTTCGCGAGGAATATAAGGTTCCGCTCTTACCGCCCGATCTTGCCGCCTATCTTTCGACCGTCGCCGAGCATGTGTTTCCGGTGCTGCTCATCGTCGGGCTCGCCTCGCGGCTTTCGGCGCTCGGCCTCATGGTGATGACGCTGGTGATCCAGCTGTTCGTCTATCCCGACGGCTGGCCCGCGCACATTCTCTGGTTCGCCCTGCTGCTGCTCATCATCGCGCGGGGACCCGGCGCCATCTCGCTCGACCATCTGATCTGGACACGCGTTCAGCCCGAGCCGGTGCCCGCGCGCTAGGCCGTGCGCCAGAGGGAAATGCCATGAAGACCTACGACGCGATCGTGATCGGCTCAGGCCAGGGCGGCGTGCCGCTCGCCACCAACCTCGCAGAGCTTGGCTGGCATGTGGCGCTGATCGAGAAAGGGCAACTCGGCGGCTCGTGCATCAATTACGGGTGCACGCCGACCAAGACGATGATCTCCAGCGCGCGCATCGCGCATTACGCCAGGGTCGCGCCCGAGTTCGGCATTCACCCCGGCACCGTCCGGGTGAATATGGCCGAGATCGTCGCGCGCAAGAACGAGGTCGTCGAGTCGTTCAGGTCGGGCATCGAGGACCAGGTCACCAATACCCCCAACCTCACGCTCTATCGTGGGCATGCGCGTTTCGCCGGAGCGCATCGGATCGAGGTGAATGGCGAGACGCTCGCAAGCGACAAGATCTTCATCAATACCGGGACGCGTCCGCGCATCCTTCCCATTCCGGGGCTCGACACGGTCGCGTATCTCACCAATCGCAACATCATGGACCTCGAGGAGGTGCCGGCGCATCTCATCGCGCTTGGCGGCAATTATCTCGGGCTCGAATTCGGGCAAATGTTCCGCCGCCTCGGCAGCGAGGTCACGGTCGTCGAGCTGGCCGAGCAGATCATCCCGCGCGAGGACCCGGAAGTCTCGCAGAGCTTGCGGGACGCGCTCGAAGAGGAAGGCGTGCGCTTTCGCTTTGGATCGAAAACCACCAAGGTGGCGAAGACGGCGGACGGCATCGAGATCGCCATCGAGAAAAAGGACGGGACCACCGAGACGCTGAAAGGCTCGCATCTCTTGGTGGCGATTGGGCAAGTGCCGAACTCGGACGATCTAGGCCTCGACAAAGCCGGGATCGAGACCGACCAGGCCGGGTTCATTCGCCATAACGGCAAGCTCGAGACCAACGTCGCCGGCGTGTGGGTGCTGGGCGACGTCAAGGGCGGGCCCGCTTTCACCCATGTCTCTTATGACGACTATCTCGTCATCTACGACAATGTCGTGAACGGCAAGAACCGGACCATCGACAAGCGCATGGTCCCGTATGCGCTCTATACCGACCCGGAGCTCGGCCGCATCGGACTGAGCGAGACGGAGGCGCGCGCCAAGGGCTACCGCCTGAAGGTCGGCAGCGTGCCGATGGCCTATGTGGCGCGCGCTATCGAGCGCGGCGAAACCAACGGGCTGATGAAGATCGTCATCAACGCCGACAACGATCGCATTCTCGGCGCGACGATTCTCGGACCGGACGGAGGCGAGCTGGTGCAGATCCTGATGGCGCTGATGCTGGCGGATGCCCCTTGGACCGTGTTCAAGGACGCGATGTTCATTCACCCCACCCTGGCCGAAGGCTTCTTCGCCCTGATGGGCAATGTCGAGCCCGCCTAGGCAGTCCTTCACACAAGGCAGAACCGCTCTCGACAAGCGGGCGGGATCAGGCCGGCACTGCCGGCCCTCTCCGTAAACTCCGCGCAGTTAGGTCGGCCGCTTGATCGGTTCGAGCGAGCCTTTGCCGAACGGCGTGTCGATCGTGGTGCAGGTGCCCTTGGGAACGAGCTTCCAGGCATTGCCCTGATAGTCGACCTGGCAGTCGCGGCGCAGGTCGTGCCGGGGCCGGCGGCGCAGTCGTTCTCGCCCTTGAGCGAGACGCCGTAGCATTTCTCTTTATCGCCCGCCTCGGCGGTGGTGGGGGCCGTCAGGCTGGCAAGAGCGGCGGCAAGCGCGCCGGCAAGGGCAAAGGAGACGGTGGCGGTCTTGTTCGTCATCGGTGGCTACTCCGTGGTTGAAAGCGATGCGCCCGGGCAATGCCGAGCGTAGCCCGATGAAACAAAGTCACCGGGGGTAACGGAAATAGCGTTGGCCGATGGAAGCGATAGCCGCCGACTATTTGCGCGCGTCTAGCCGCCGCCGCGCAGTTGCGCCAACAGCTCCGCGTTGGGATAGCCGTCGGCCGGCATCCCATATTTGACCTGCATATTGCGGATGGCATCGCGGGTCGCCGCGCCAACCACGCCGTCGATCTTGCCGACATCGAAACCGCGCCTGGCGAGAAGCTGCTGCAGCTCCTTGGTCTCGGCGAGGCTCAGCGTCTCGACCGGTGCATTGCCGCGGGCGAGCGCGGGCGCTCCGGCAAGGCGGGTGGCGTAATAGGCGGCCGTCGTCGAATAGACCAGCGACTTGTTCCATTCGAGATAGATGTCGAAATTTGGATAGGTGAGGAAGGCCGGACCGTTACGTCCCATCGGCAGGTGCAAGCCGACCGGCGTCGCGTCGGCGGGGATCGGTTTGCCGTTCAAATAGGTCACCCCATGCTGCGCCCAGAACGAGCGCGGCTTCTTGATGGTGACGTCGGCCTGGTCCCAAGGCAAATCCGCGGGCACGCGCACCTGCTCGAGCCAAGGCTGATTGGGCTGCCAGCCGATCGATTGCAGATAGTTGGCGGCCGAAGCGAGCGAATCCGGCGCGCTCCTGATCAGGTCGCGCCGGCCGTCGCCGTCGAAATCGACGGCATGCTCGTAATAGTTCTTCGGCTGGAACTGGAACTGGCCGACCTCGCCATGCGCGGGACCGCGCATCTCATCGGGCGACAGATCGCCGCGCTCGACAACCTTGAGCGCGTACATCATCTGCTCGCGGAACTCCTCGGGACGGCGGCAATCGAAGCTCAGCGTGGCAAGCGAGCGCATCGTCTGCATATTGCCCATCACCTTGCCGAAATCGGTCTCCAGTCCCCAGAAGGCGACGAGGACCGGGCCCGGCACGCCGTATTCCTGCTCGATGCGGTCGAACACGCCGGCATATTTCTTGAGCAGGGCCGAACCGACTTGCAGGCGGTTGGAGCTGACCATGCGGCCGGAGAATTGCAGGAAGCTCTGCGCGAACACCCCCTGTCCGCGATCCTTGGCGATGGTGGCGGGGTCGTAGGTCACTCCATCGAGCGCGATGGCGACGGTGTTGGGAGAGATCCCTTGGGCCACCGCCTCCTTCTTGAAGCCTTGCAGCCAACGGCCGAACTCGGCGGGACTGGCGCAGGCGGCGAAAGCATGGGGCGCAAATCCGATCAGTGCCGCCGCGAAGACGCCGGCGCGCGCTGCCAGAAAGATTGTCATGGGGTGTCTAGCCATGGCCGCCACTCAAGCCAGTCGGAAGGTCACAGTCAAGTGACGAGGCGGTAAGCCTTCAAGGTCCTATGGATCGCCCTTCTGATACGTGCCCATCAGCTCGGCCTGCGCCAGGATATGGCCTTTCATCGCGCCCTCCAGCGCGGCCTTGGTCAGCGGCTCGGGTGGCAGCGTGATGTCCAGCGCATAGAGCTTGTGGAAATAGCGATGCCGGCCGATCGGCGGGCACGGGCCGTGATAGGCATTCTGCTTCTGGTCGTTGGTGCCGGCGACGGCGCCCTTCGGCAAGCCCTTGCTGCCGGCATTCTCAGCCAGGCTTTGCGTGTCGGGCGGGAGATTGTGAATCACCCAATGCACCCAGACGCGCTTCGGCGCTTTCGGGTCCGGCGCATCGGGATCATCGAGAATGAGCGCGAGGCTCTTGGCGCTGCCGGGCACGCCACCGATGGCGAGCGGCGGCGAGATATCGTCGCCCTCACAGGTATATTTCGATGGGATCTTCCCGCCGGCTTGGAAGGCGGACGATGTCAGCGTGAGAGCCATGGCCATGCCCGCATCGGTGGTGGACAGCGCTTGGACAGCGAGCAGGACGAAAGCCATCCGGAGGATGCTCGCCACGCGCGCACCTGCCATCACCTCATCCTTGCACAGCCGCCAATCCCGCAGCCCCGCGCGAGGCGGCTAGTCGATCAGTCAGTGTGCGGCGGCAGATCGCCAAGCCTTAGTCGCTCCATCAGCGCATCAATGCGCCTGGACGCTTCTCGCTTGCTCAAGCCCTGCTGGAACGCCGCGGGCTCTTTGACCTCATCGGCAAGCATCTTGAGATAGGAGGCTTGAGCGCCGGTCATCGGCTCTCGTTGCGGGTTCGACGTGCCTGGGGAGAGGTATTGGCTCTCCTGGATCTCCTGAGTCTTCTTCTTCTGCGTCATCGCAGTTGGTCCTAAAGTCCTTCCTTGGGTTGTCCCTAGTGTGTTTCAGTCTGAAACACCTTCATACAGTATTCGCTGAAAAGGGCAAGGATTAGGCGAAGGATGACAAAGAGTTAGGCGGAAAGTGTTGCGCCTAGGAAACAAGCTGGCCCCGACCCATTTGATTAGGTGTCGATCGCGGGCATTCCATTCCAGGCCGGCGACCGGTCCACTCAAACCAGCCGTAGGCCGCTTTTCCGCCCTCAGAAACGGCCGCCGTTGACCTAAGTCAGGGGTGAAAACCTTAGCAAAAAACTTTAATAAAAAGTGATTGCGCCTACCCCTTAATTGCCCGGCAATCACCCCTTCGCTGCCCATTTTTCGCCTTCTTACTCCGTAGCTTACCGCACTGCACCAACGTGTGCGGCCGGCTCGAGCCTTCGTCGGTCTCAAACCTCCAAAGACAATCGAATAAGGAGCACAACGCATGTTCGAAATGCGAGCCAAGATAATGACGGTGGGGCTTCTGGCCGCTGCTGTGATGCTACCTATCGATCTGGCCAAGGCGGACCAACTTGGCCATGCCTCCTGGTACTCGCTACCAGCCAACACCACCGCCAACGGTGAGAGAATGAACCCCAACGAGCTCACGGCCGCGCACCGCTCGCTGCCGTTCGGCACAAGGGTGCTGGTCGAGAATCTCTCGAACGGCCGGTCCGTCGTCGTGCGAATCAACGACCGCGGTCCCTTTATCGGCGGGCGAATTATCGATCTGTCGAAGGCAGCAGCCAACAGCATCGGCATGCTCAATTCTGGAACCGCCAAGGTCAGAGTGACCACCGCCGGCGGCAATGCGCTGGCCGCGCTCGGCGAAGCCACCGCCAAAGCCAAGAACGGCGCAACCCTGGCGGCCGTGGCCAAGGTCGACGTCGCTCCGTCGGCAACGCCGCCGAAGGCGACCGCCGAGGTCAAGTCTTCCAAGGCGAAGCACGTCGCTGCGAACGGCTCCTCACGGGTGAAGCACGTTGCCAAGAAGCCTGACGCCCGGGCGAAACTGAAGGTGGCGAGCGAGAGCAAGCGGAGCCGCACGGCAAATAGCCGGAACTCGCATGTCCGCATGGCTGCCTCGACCAGGGGAATCCACGCCGCCGCCAAGCAGGCCTCGCGGCTGCAGTCCAAGCGGGTCATCGTGGCAACCGCCCACCCCTATGCCGTTCTTGGCACCACGCCGGGCTTCATGAAGCCCGGACGCGCACGGTCGCGCCGCACCGGCTAGTCCGGCGTCACGTCTCATCGTAGGGGCTCACGGGTCGGGCTTAGGCTCGTCCGTTGCCGTTATGCTGCCTTGAGGCAGAGGCTGAACGAGCGCGATCATCAAACAACAAACGCCGGGCGTTGTGCCCGGCGTTTGCGGATTTAAAGCGACGGCGGGGGCACCATGCCACATCCGCCATACCAATCGGCTAGTAGTAATAGCCACCCTTCTTCTTGCAGGTCTTGGTCACGTCGCCGCAATATTTGACGCCGTATTTGTAGTTGCACCACTTGCAGTATTTGCAGCCGTATTTCCACCAGCAGTTCCACCACCCGCCGGCGGGGGTAACTATCGAGGTTCCGGTTGCTTCCGGCAGACCGTTCAGTGATCCGAGCGGCGCGGCCAAGGCGGCAAGTCCGCCCAAGCTGGCCCCAGCCACAACCGTTACAACAGCCAAGAAACGTCGCGTCTTGAGCATGCTCTGTCCTCCATCTCGAAACGGCATCACCGCCTCGGCGCCCGGCGTGCTTGCGTCAGAACATCGCGACTCACGCCGCGAAGCAAGGGCAAGCCCCGAAATACGTGGAAGAACACGAAAACGTGATCCTGCAGATGGCGTCCCGGTGTTGCCCAGAAGCAATAGGCACTGAAACGCAAAGATAGCATAGTCCCGCGGTGCGGAGAATTCCGCCAACGCGTATGGGGATCACTATGCTGC
Source organism: uncultured Alphaproteobacteria bacterium (assembly GCA_963817175.1). Taxonomy (GTDB): domain Bacteria; phylum Pseudomonadota; class Alphaproteobacteria; order Rhizobiales; family Methyloligellaceae; genus Methyloceanibacter. The sequence goes on along the minus strand of CAWFNK010000015.1, from coordinate 154,261 downwards.
GTAAGTTCCTGGTTGCGAGTACGGCGGTTGCCGTCATTTCGACCTTGCTCTTTGTGTCCCAGTCGGCCGAGGCTGGAAGCTGCGCCGTACTCAGCGAGAAGGCGATCGGGCTGAAGAAATCCGAGACTTCCGCCCGCGCGCTCAAGCAGCTGAATCGGAAGGCCAAACACTGGGCGAAGAAAAACGGTTACAAGACGGTCTCGCTCAGCAAGGTGGCGACGAAGTGCTCCGGGAAGGGCGCGCTCAATCATTGCACTGTCGCCGCCAAGGTGTGCGGCCACTGATCCTAGCCGATCCAGGCTTGCGAAGGCCGGTGACGCAATCGTAACCTAGGCTCCAGCAGACTTAGCGGGCGATTCGAACTTCTCCGTCTCCAAATGAGTTAGCAGGTCACATGCCCAGACTTCCCGCCTTTCGCCAGTCGCATCTTCTCGCAACCATGCTTGCGGGGGCGCTCTTCGTGCTGCTCGCGATCACCGGCGCCGAAGCGCAGCAGAGCCCTAAGGGCAATGAAGGCGGGCAAGGGCCCTATTATGTGCAGCAAGGGCCACGGGGCGGCAGTCGGCGGCTATTCGCTGCGGCTCAGCGACATCTGGGGCCCCGCCAAAATGCCTCCTGCGCCGAAGGACTTCGGGCCGCATTTTGATTTCCCGCCGGAGCCGCTAAACGGCGCTCCGCTGCACGACCCCTACCCGAATTAAGCATTCGCATCAGCACTCTCAGCGACGGCAAAAGCCCAGATGGGTCTTGCGCTTAGTGGGCCAGCGCCCATAAAGTGAGCCGTTTTGCGGGCATATTGCGAACCCGGGTAAAGATTTTCCGCCTGCGCTCCGTGGGAAGCAACGCGGTTTCTTATCCCGCTTTCTAGACTTGCCTAAACCTCCGTCCGGCGTTTCGCGGGCGGATCATTGGAAGGGGAAAAGGAGCTTCCCATGCGTCAGACGGGAACGGTCAAGTTCTTCAATCATTCACGAGGGTTCGGCTTCATCACGCCGGACGATGGCGGCAAGGATGTGTTTCTGCATATCTCAGCTTTGCAGAAGTCGGGTCTTCCAGCGCTCGACGAGGGTGCGCGGGTATCCTTCGAGACCGAACCGGACCGCCGTGGCAAGGGTCCGCAAGCCGTCAACGTACAGATGGGCGAATAGCTCTCCCCTATATTCCAATTTGACATGCATCGGCTCCGGTAGCGGCGGCTTGCGCGCTTCTACCGGCAGCCCGATGACGTGCATGCGCGGCGCGTCATGGCGATGAACGGGTCGCAAGTCGCGAGCGGCGCGCTGCAACGCGTGCTCGACCGGCTCGCGCGCGACGAGCCCGCCGCGCTGGAGCGGCTGTTCAGGCTGCTCGCCATCCCGAGCGTCTCGACCGATCCAGCCTTTCACGATGCTTGCGTCGAGGCGGCGGAGTGCTGCGCCGGCGCGCTGCGCGAGATCGGCTTCGAGGCGCGGGTCGAGCCCACTTTGGGCAAGCCGATGGTGGTCGGTCATTGGCGCGAAGCGGCTGCGAAGGGCGTTCGCCCGCATGTGCTGTTCTACGGCCATTACGACGTGCAGCCGCCCGACCCGCTGGATGAATGGACCGCGCCGCCGTTCGATCCGCGCCTGGTCGAGGATCCGCGCTACGGTACCATCATCGTCGCGCGCGGCGCTTCCGACGACAAAGGCCAGCTGCTGACCTTCCTCGAGGCGGCGCGGGCCTGGATCGAGGAGCACGGAGCGCTCCCGGTCGATGTCAGTGTGCTGATCGAGGGCGAGGAAGAGTCGGGGAGTCCCAGTCTTGCGCCCTTCCTTGCCGCCCATGGCGATGAGCTCAAGGCCGACATCGCGCTGGTCTGCGACACCGGGCAATGGGACGCGGATACGCCAGCCATCACCGCCTTCCTGCGCGGGCTCGCTTTCTCGGAGATCACTGTCAGAGGTCCCTCGCGCGATCTGCATTCGGGGGTTTATGGCGGACCTGCGCTCAATCCTCTGCGCGTGTTGTCAGAGCTCTTAGCCGCGCTGCATGATGACACCGGCCGCGTCACCATCCCAGGCTTCTACGATGACGTTCGCGCCCCCTCGCCCGCTCAACTCACGGCGTGGCGCGCGCTCGGCTTCGATGCGAGCGGCTTTCTCGGCGGCGTGGGCTTGAGCGAGGCGGCCGGCGAGACGGAGTTCAGTCTGCTCGAACAGCTCTGGTCGCGGCCGACCGCGGAGATCAACGGCATCGTCGGTGGATATGGCGGCCCCGGAACCAAGACGGTGATCCCGGCGCAAGCGACCGCCAAGCTCTCCTTCCGGCTCGTGCCGGGCCAACACGCGGCGAAGATCATTGCCGGACTGCATCGCTTCGTCGAAGAGCGGCTGCCGGCGGACGCCAGCGTCAGCTTCGCGCATGAAGGCGGCTCGCCCGCCGTCGGCTTCGATACCAACGCAGCTCCCTTCCAAGCTGCGTCGCGCGCGCTGGAAGCCGAATGGGGCAAGAAGCCGGTGATCATGGGCTGCGGCGCCTCGATCCCGATCGTCGAGTCGTTCCGCTCGCGGCTCGGCATGGATTCGCTGTTGATCGGTTTCGCGCTCGATGACGACCGCATCCATTCGCCGAACGAGAAATACAATCTCAGCAGCTTCACCAAGGGCGCGCGAAGCTGGGCGCGCATCCTGGCCGAGCTTGGCGCCATGGGCGGCCATGCCAAGGCTTAAGCGCGTTCTGTTGGCAGTCGCGGCCCTCGCTTGCCTGTTGGTGGGAAGCGCTACACACGCATCGGTGCGCAACACACCCGGCGTGTTCGACTATTACGTGCTGGTGCTGAGCTGGATGCCGTCTTACTGCCGGGGCGAAGGCCGCGCGCGGAAGGACGGACAATGCGACGCGCAGAAGCCGCGCGCCTTTCTGCTGCATGGGCTTTGGCCGCAATATGAAGAAGGCTGGCCGGAAGACTGCCCGATCGGCAAACGGGTTTGGGTGCCGGATCGCGTGATCGGCGAGATGCGCGACATCATGCCGAGCAAGAACCTCATGATCCATGAGTACCGCGTGCACGGGACCTGCTCGGGGCTTGCGCCGTCGCAATATTTCGCCGTGGCGCGGGAGCTCTATGAGCGCGTCGGCATGCCCGAGCGATTCCTGGCGCCCGACGCGCATCGCGTGCTCTCGCCCGACGATATCGAGCGCGAGTTCCTGACCGCCAATCCTTGGCTGAAGCCGGAGATGATCTCGGTGACCTGCCGGAAGCAGAACCTCCTCGATATCAGGGTCTGCTTCGGCCGCGATCTGTTTCCACGCGCTTGCGGCGTCAACGAGGATCAGAAGCGGCTTTGCCCCGCGCCCAATATCGCCGTTCCGCCGGTCGAGCCTTAAGCGGCGGCCGCCACGTCGCCCTTCAGCGCGGCGTCGAACAGCGTCCTCGCCCCTTCCTTGGTCAGGGGGATTGGATTGCCGCCGGCGGTCGGATCGACGATCGCCATCTCGACGATGGTGTCGACCTTGCTGCCGTCGACTTTCAGGCCGGTGAGATCGTGCGGCACCCCGGTTTGCTTGCGCAGCGCGAGCACCGCCTGCAAGAACCCGTCAAAGCCGCCATCGATGCCGAGAAAGCCGGCGAGGCGGACGATCTTCGGCTCGATCGCCGCACGGTTGAACGCCAGCACATAAGGCATGAACACGCCGTTGGTCATGCCGTGATGCGTGTGATAGAGCGCGCCGACCGGATGCGACAGCGCGTGAATGGCGCCGAGCCCCTTCTGGAACGCGGCAGCGCCCATCGCCGCAGCGCTCATCATATGCGCGCGGGCCTCGAGGTCGTTGCCGTTGGCGACCGCCTTCGGCAGGTTCTCGAAGACGAGCCGCATGCCCTCAACGGCGATGCCCTCGGCCATGGGATGATAACTCGGGGCGCAATAGGCTTCGAGGCAATGGGCGAGAGCATCCATGCCCGTGCCGGTGGTGATGAAGGCCGGCATGCCGACGGTGAGCTCGGGATCGCAGATCACCACCCGCGGCATCATCTTGGGATGGAAGATCACCTTCTTGGTCTGTGTCGAGGCTTGGGTGACGACGCCGGCGCGGCCGACCTCGGAGCCCGTGCCCGCGGTGGTCGGCACGGCGACGACCGGCGCGATCTTGTCGGCGTCGGCGCGCGTCCACCAATCGCCGATATCCTCGAAGTCCCAGAGCGGCCGGGTCTGCCCGGCCATGAAGGCGATGACCTTGCCGACGTCGAGGCCCGAGCCGCCGCCGAAGGCAACGATCCCGTCATGGCCGCCTTTGCGAAAGACGGCGATGCCGGCTTCGACATTGGCGTCAACCGGGTTCGGCTGAACGTCGGCGAATATCGCCACCGGAAGCCCCGCGTCCTTCAAGATCCCCAGGGCACGTTCGGTGATGGGGAACTTGGCGAGACCCGCATCGGTGACGAGCAGCGGGCGATTGATGCCCGCGCTGCGGCAGGCCTCGGCGAGTTCCTTGATGCGGCCGGCGCCAAATCTGACGGCGGTCGGGTAGCTCCAATTGGCGGTCGGTGTGCTCATGTAATGTTCCGAGATAGGAAGCCGGTCAGACTTCGCGGAGGTGAAAGCTCTTCGGCTGGGTCAGCGCGTCGAAGCCGTATTTCGACAGGCTCGCGCCGCGCCCGGTGTCCTTGACGCCGGTCCAGACCAGATGCGGGTCGAGATAGTCGCAGCGGTTCATATAGACCGTGCCGGTCTCGATGCGGGAGCCGAGCTCGGCGGCGCGATCGAGATCGCGCGTCCAGATCGAGGCGGTCAGCCCATAGATGCTGTCGTTCATCAGCGTGATCGCTTCCTCGTCGTCGCGCACCTTCATGATGCCGACCACGGGTCCGAAGCTCTCCTCGCGCATCACCTCCATCTGGTGATTGACATTGGTCAGCACCTCGGGCGCGAGATAGGGCGAGCCTGGGCGGTCGCCGTCGACCTTCATATTGATCAGGGCGGTCGCGCCTTTCCGCTTCGCCTCTTCGATCTGCGCGCGCACGACATCGGCTGCGGAGCCGCGCACCATCGGCCCGAGCGTCGTCGCCTGATCGAGCGGATTGCCGACAACATAGTTGCGGGTGAGATCGGCGAAGCCCGCGACGAAGTCGTCAAACAGCTTCGCATCGACATAGATGCGCTCGATGCCGCAGCAGGACTGGCCGGAATTGAAGAACGAGCCATCGACCAGATTCTCGATGGCATGATCGAGCTTGGCGTCGGCGCGCACATAGGCCGGATCCTTGCCGCCGAGCTCGAGGCCGAGCGATGCGAAGGTGCCGGCCGCGGCGCGCTCGACCGCCTTGCCGCCGGCGACCGAGCCGGTGAAGGCGATATGGTCGATGCGGCCCGAGCGGATCAGCTTCTCGGTTTGCTCGTGCGACATCACCAGGTTCTGGAACAGCCCCTTGGGGAGCCCGGCCCGGCGGAACGCCTCGGCGAAGCGCTCGCCCACGAGCAAAGTCTGTGCGGCGTGCTTCAGGATGATGGCGTTGCCGGCGAGCAGGCCGGGCACGATGGTGTTGATTGCGGTGAGATAAGGATAGTTCCACGGCGCGATCACCAGCACGACGCCGACCGGCTCGCGGGCGATGTAGCGGCGGAAGCCCGGCTTCTCGGCGGGCACGTAAGGCTTGAGCGCCTCCTCGGCGAGCGCCACCATGGCGCGGGTTCGGTCCTCGACGCTGCCCTTCTCGCCGCCATAGCGAACGGGGCGCCCCATCTGCCAGGCGAGCTCGACGGCGATATCGTCGTTCATGCCGATCAGCGCATCGAGAAAGGCGAGCACGTAGCGCGCGCGCTCGGCGATCGGCACGGCCCGCCACTCGGGCAGAGCTGCGCGGGCCACCGACAATGCCGCCTCGATTTCGGCGTCGCGGGCGACCGGGCGCTCGGCATAAACCGATCCGTCGATCGGCGAGATGATCTTCACGCTGTCAGACATTGGCTCCTCGGGGCACTTTAGTAGCGCTCGAAACCGCGCTTCAATTCCCAATCCGTGATGCGGCGGTCATACTCGAATTGCTCCCATTCCGCAGTATGCACGTAGTGGTCGATCACCCCGTCGCCGAAGGCCTGCCGAAGCATCTTGGATGACTTCATCAACTCCGTCGCTTCGCGCAGGGTTTTCGGCACTTCGCGCAAGGCCTTGTCCTGGTAGGCGTCGCCGACATAGGCCGGCTCCAGCGTCAGGTTCTGCTCGATGCCGGCGAGACCGGCGGCCAACAGCGCCGCAAAGGCTAGATAGGGATTGAGATCGGCGCCGCCAACACGGCACTCGATGCGGATGGCCTTGCTCTCGGCGCCGCATAGCCGAAAGCCGGCGGTGCGATTGTCGAGCGACCAGATCGCCCTGGTCGGCGCGAAGGTGCCGACCTGAAAGCGCTTATAGGAATTGACATAGGGCGCGAGGAACCAGGTGATCTCGCGCGCATAAGCGAGCTGCCCGGCGACGAAACGGCGCATCAAATCCGACATGCCGTATTCGGCGTTCGAGTCGAGGAACAGCGGCGTCTTGCCGGCCGTGTCCCACAGCGAGGTGTGGATGTGGCTCGACGAGCCGGCGAGATCGTACCGCCATTTGGCCATGAAGGTGATCGCCTTGCCGAGGCCGTAGGCGATCTCCTTGCAGCCGTTCTTAAGGATCACGTGCCAGTCGGCCATGGTCAGGGGATCGGCGTAGCGAACGTTGATCTCCTCCTGGCCCGGGCCCCATTCGCCTTTGGAGTTCTCGACGGGAATGCCGGCGCCTTGCAGGCCGTTGCGCATCGCCCGCAGCACGCCCTCCTCCTTGGTGGTCTGGAAGACGTGATAGTCCTGGATATAAGTGCCGGCCGTCTTGAGCCCACTCCAGGCTTTCGCTTCGGCCGACTCGTAAGTCTCGTCGAACAGATAGAACTCGAGCTCGGAAGCGAAATAAGACGACATGCCCATCGCGCCGAGCCGCGCGATCTGCGCCTGCAACATGGCCCGCGGACTATGCGCGACCGGCTGGTGATGGTGATGATCGACGATGTCGCAGAGGACCAGCGCGGTCCCCGGCAGCCAGGGAATGCGCCTGAGCGTGGCGAGATCCGGCACCATGACGAAGTCGCCGTAGCCCTTCTCCCAATTGGCGACCGCGTAGCCCGGCACCGGCTCCATGTCGATGTCGTTCGCCAGCAGATAGTCGCAGCCGTGGGTCTCCTTATAGGCGCCGTCGACGAAATACTCCGCCTGGAAGCGCTTGCCGACGAGCCGACCCTGCATGTCGGGAAAGCAGGCCACGACCGTGTCGATCTCGCCCTTGCGAGCAGCCTCCTGCAACTGGTCGAAACCGAGATTTCCGGCCATGCGCGTTTACTCCACCCTTGCGATGATGAGGCCCGCGCAAGTTCGCGCGGGCCTCTTGTCGTCACACCCGAGGCAGGATGCTGCCTATCAGGATTTCTTCTGATGCTCCATGGCGAACTCCTCTTCCGGCGACAGGATCATCCGGTGCCGGGCAAAGAGCGCGAAATAGAGGATGCCGATCACGAACCAGCAGGCGACCGCGATGACGCCGACGCGATAGACCGGGTCGGAGAGCTGGTAGTAGACCGTCACCAAGCCGATGATGATGGTCACGACGGCGCCGGGAATGCCGAGCGGGCTGCGAAAGGGCCGCTCGATATTCGGCAGGTTACGGCGAAGCATGATGAACGAGATCGCCTGGAGGATGTAGGAGAACATGGCGCCGAACACGGCCATGTTCAGAAGCGTGCCGCCGATGATGGCGGCCCCCTTCTCGGAACCCACGCCGAACCAGACGATGAACATCACGGCCAAAGCCACCAGCGCGCCGACGATCATGGCGACGTGCGGGGTCTTGTAACCCCCATGCGTCACCGACAACGACGTCGGGAAATAGCCGGCTCGCGACAGCGAGTAAATTTGCCGGCCCTTGGCGTAGATGATCGTGTGGAAGCTCGCGATCAGGCCGATGACGGCGATGAAGGCGAGGATCTTCGCCGCGCTGCTGCCGTAGATGGCGCGGAAACCGTCAAGCAGCGGTTCGCCCGACTTGCCGAGCGCAAACGAGCCGACGCCGATCACCGACGGGTTGAGCCAAACGATCATGCCGGCCGAAATGATCAGCGTGATCATGCCGAGGATGATGCCCTTGGGCATGTCGCGCTTGGGATCGATCAACTCCTCGGCTGCGAGCGGCAGCTGCTCGATGGCGAGGAACAGCCATACGGCGAAAGGCAGCGTGGCGAGGACGCCATGGATGCCGAACGGGAAGTATGGGCCGTTGCCTTCGGGAAGCTCGGTGCCGTCGGGCGCGATGTTGAGCGCCCAGCGACTGAAGTCCAGATGCGGAATGGCGCTGACCCAGAAGATGATCAGCACGGCGAGCGCCGCCAGCGTCACCACCAGGGTTACGCGGAACGAGAGCTCGACGCCGACGATGTTCAGAGCCAGGAACACCGCGTACATCAGGACCCACCAAACAGGCTGGAAAGCCGCTGGTGTCTCGAAGATGCCCCCCATATACGAGCCTATGAAGAACACGATCACCGCCGGGGTGAGAACATATTCGACGTTCTCGCATAGGCCGGTGATAAAGCCCCCCCACGGACCCATCGCCGAGCGCGCGAAGGAATAGGCTGCGCCGGTGTGCGGCAACGCCGGCGCCATCTCGGCGATGCAAAAGACGAGGCCGAGATACATGACCATGATGATCAGGCCCGCCACCAACATGCCGCCCCAGCCGCCCGTGGCAAGTCCGAGATTCCATCCCGAATAGTGACCCGATATGACCGCACCGACGCCCAGCGCCCAGAGCGACCACACACCGGCGTAGCGCCGGAAGCCTCGCTGCTCGAAATAGGCAGCCTCCACCTTCCGGTAGACCACGCCACCGGCACCCTTTTTGTCTGCCATCACCCCTCTCCTTCTTTTTTAGTTCGCCCCTTCGTTATGCGTAAGCTTCACACCACGGCATGCCTGCGAGCAAGGCGTGGCTTTGCCGCAATGAGGATATCGGCCAGCCGATCGGCCCAGCGCCGCTGGCCTTCCGCATCGTCAATCTCGTCGTTGCGAATTTCGATCATCGCCGCCGGCAGGCCCCTTGGACCGGCATGGCGTTCGACCGTGTAATAGACCTGATCGGCCGGAGCATAAGGCTGATTGACGCCGACGGTGAGCGCGGGATCGGCCTGTAATCCGCGGATAAAGTCGTCGGCTAGGCGGCGATCGTCACCGAACACGATACCGATCTCCCAGGGGCGGCTCTTGCCAAGATAGACCGGCGTGAAGGAATGAACGGCGACCAGCGCCGGCTCCATGCCGCCGGCAAGGCGGCGCTTCAGGCAGGCATCGATCGCATCATGGTAGGGCGCATGGATCCGCTTGATTCGCTCGGCCCGCTGCGCGTCGCTCAAATTGCGGTTGGCCGCCACCGGCCGCCCCTCGCTTTCGATCACGATCAGGCTGCTCGCGTCGATCGGCCGATTGCAATCGATGACGAGGCGGGAGACATCCGGCCATAGCAGCGGGGCATCGAGCAGCGCCGACAAGCGCCGCGACACGGCGAGCGCGCCAGGGTCCCAGGCTATATGCGTCTCGAGGGCATCGTCGGCGAAGCCGAACGACTTATATTCGTCAGGAATCCGATTTGACGCGTGATCGCAAAGGATCACGAAGGGTCCGGTACCTTCCGGATTCTCCACGACGACCGGGCTGCGATGCTCGACGCTCATCCCGCCCCCGCTCCATCCGCGGGCTTCCGCATGGAAGCTTCGTCACAAGATGGCCTGGCAAGGTCATAGTATCCCTTCGGATAAGAAGGTCCAGCGCCACGACCAGAGGGCGCAGCTTGGGCCCAGATTGGTCGCCCGGGGGGTCTCTCGGGTTAGAAGCGGTAGATCAGAGAGCCACGATAGGTGCTGGCGTCCGGATCGTAATCGATCTGCCCGCCGGGGTAATTCACGGTTTCGGAGTTGAAATCGGTGAACTGGTAGTCGAAGCGGGCAGCCCAGTTCGGCGTGAACGCGACCTCGGCGCCACCGCCGACGCTCCAGCCGAAGAAGTCGGCGCTGCCCGATCCGCCGCCGAAGCCGGTGACGGGCAGATCGGCATTCGCCCAGGCCCCGCCGAAGGTGGCGAACAGCAGCACTTGCGGCCTGACCGCGACGCCCGCGCGCAAGCGCAGATCGGCCATCGTGTCGATCGACGGATTGACCTGGCTGAAGCCGGAATTGAAGCTCTGGCGACCGTCGATATCGGCGGCCATGATGTCGCCCTCGACGCCAAGCACGAAGGGACCGCTCTGCCAGCTATAGCCGCCGATGACCCCGCCGAGGACTCCGCTGGTATCGGCGGTGCCGCCGGCCGGCGCGAAATCGTAGCTCACCGTCGCCCCGCCGATCGTGCCGCCGAGATACCAGCCTTCGAACACGTCTTGTGGCGGCAGCGGCTCGGCATAGATGGGCGGCAGAGCGGGAGGCGGCAAATCGGCACTAGATGCGGGGCTTGAGGCCGTGGCGCTTGCCGTCAGCACGGCGATAAAGCCCAAGGCCTGGTGCAATCGCGTACGCATAACAGACATCCTTACGATTTCCGAAGGCTCGGTCGGTCGCCGCGCCAGCGCGAATCGCGCTGGACCAAGCGCTCACGGCCCCAGGGTAGTGCCCTACCCTTACCGAGGGTTAACGATGAACCAGGGCGAAACTTCGCAGGGTAAACGGCGGGTTAATGGCCATCCGAAGGCACCCGGGCGCGAAACCAGGCTCCAGCTTCCGCGGCGCTCGCTCTCGGCCTCGCCGAAGCGCTGCCTTATTCGGTAAGAGAGCGAGCGTCTCCCTACCTGCTCACCTCTTGGGCGGATTGCACAACGACAGGGCAGCGCAACGAGATCTCGACGGGATTCACCCACGATTTTTGCCCTGAAGAGATGGCATGACGTATGCACAGCTCTTCTCATAACGCCTCTAGGGTTCCGGCTTGCAAAGCGTCAGGTCCGAGAGAGGCTCTCCCGTCTCGCCATAAAGCGAGGCGGAGCCACGGCGGGATAAAAGCCCGGGAGACCTTTACCGCGCGGGATGCGTCGTCGCCCGAACGGACAGGCCTCCGCTTCACTCCTTCGAGGCCTATCCGCTCCCGTATCGAAGCCCCTGCGCGGCCGCAAAACTGGTCAATGCAAGCACAGGGGGTGCCGATGCGCCGTTCCTTCAAACAAGTTCTTCAAGGTCTGATCGTCGTCGCCGCCGTCGCAATGATCGCGCTCACGCCGTCGCAGGCCGCAGAAAAGAAAGACTTCAAAGTCGCCTGGTCGATCTATGTCGGCTGGATGCCGTGGGGCTATGCCGTCGAGTCCGGCATCGTGAAAAAATGGGCCGAGAAATACGGGATCAATATCGAGGTCAAGCAATTCAACGACTACGTCGAGTCGATCAATCAATACACGGCGGGTGCCTTCGATGCCGTGACGATCACCAATATGGATGCGCTTTCAATTCCTGCGGCCGGCGGCGTCGACACCACGGCGCTGATCGTGGGTGACTTTTCCAACGGCAACGACGCCGTGATCCTGAAAGGCAACGACAAGCTCGAAGCCATCAAAGGCCAGAACGTCAATCTGGTGGAATACTCAGTGTCTCACTATCTGCTGGCGCGCGCGCTCGAGAGCATCGGCGCCCAAGAAAAGGATTTGAAGGTCGTCAACACGTCCGATGCCGACATGGCGGCCGCGTTCAAGACGCCCGACGTAACCGCGGTGGTGACCTGGAAGCCGATCGTTTCGACCATCCTGGAATCTCCCGACGCCAAGAACGTGTTCGACAGCTCGAAGATTCCCGGCGAGATCATCGATCTCATGGTCGTCAACACCGAGGTGTTGAAGGACAATCCCAAGTTTGCCAAAGCGCTTGTCGGTATTTGGTACGACACTCTCGCCGCAATGCAGTCCGACCCGAAGGCGAAAGAGTTGATGGCGCAAGCCTCAGGCACCGATCTCAAGGGCTTCGAAGAACAGCTCGCCACGACCGCTCTGTTTTCCAAGCCTAAGGATGCCGTAACGTTCACGACCGGTGCCGACTTGAAGACCACGACCGAGCGTGTCTCGAAGTTTCTGTTCGAAAAGTCGCTGCTCGGCAAGGATGCCAAGAGCCCGGGAGCGGTGGGGGTCGAGTTCCCCGACAAGACCGTGTTCGGCGACAAGGACAACGTGAAGTTCCGCTATGACTCGACCTATATGAATGAAGCCGCGGAAGGAAAGCTGCAGGCCGCGGCGCAGTAGAAGGGGCCGCGAGGGGCGGGCTGGCGGAACATCCATGCGCGCGATCAATCTGCGTCCAAGCGGAACTTGGCGCCTCGCCCTCGCTTTGCTGCCGTTTCTGCTGCTGCTTCTGGCTTACGTCATAGGGTCGAACGTCCGGCTTGCCGAAAATCCCAATGACAAGCTGCTGCCCAGCTTCGCCGATATGGGCGAGACGATCTACGCCTATGCGTTCGAACCCGATCCGCGCACCGGCGCTTACCTGTTGTGGTCGGATACCGCGGCAAGCCTGACGCGGCTCCTGATCGGGCTCGCCATCTCGGCTCTGTTCGCCCTCGTCGTCGGCGTGCTGATCGGCTTGCTGCCAATTGCCGGAGCGACATTGGGGCCGTTCGTCGCCGTGCTGTCGATGGTGCCCCCGCTCGCGCTCTTGCCGATCCTGTTCATCGTCATGGGCCTGGGCGAAGCGTCGAAGATCACGCTGATCGTCGTCGGCACGACCTTGAAGCTGATCCGCGACATCGCCTTGCGCGTCGGCGACATTCCGCGCGAGCAGTTGATTAAGGCGCAGACGCTCGGCGCGTCCACGGCGCAGATCGCTTCGCGCATCGTGCTGCCGCAGATCCTGCCCCGGTTGATCGACGCGGTGCGGCTGGAGATCGGCCCGGCCTGGCTGTTCCTGATCGCGGCGGAAGCGATCGCCGCCGATTCCGGCCTCGGCTACCGCATCTTTCTCGTACGCCGCTATCTGTCGATGGACGTGATCCTGCCCTACGTGGCCTGGATCACGTTGCTCGCCTTCCTCATGGACCTCACCCTACGGATCGTGCAGCGCAAGGCCTATCCCTGGTTTGCGCAAGCGAGGGCCGCATGAGCGCGATCGTCTTCGACAAGGTGTGGAAGGAATATGGCGACCACGTCGTGCTCGAGCAGATCGATCTCAAAATCGAGCCGCGCGCGTTCCTGGCCCTGGTCGGGCCGTCGGGATGCGGCAAGACCACCTTCCTGCGCATGTTGCTCGGCGAGGAGCGACCCACGCGCGGGGCCATCCTGCTGGACGACAAGCCGCTCACGCCCGAGCCGGATTCGGACCGCGGCGTGGTGTTCCAGCGCTACTCGGTGTTTCCGCATTTGACGGCGCTCGAGAACGTCCTCATCGGCCGGGAGTTCGAACTGTCCGGTCTGTGCGGCCGGCTGTTCGGCGCCAAGCGCCGCGCGGCGAAAGAGGACGCGCGCGCGCTGCTTGCCGAGGTTGGCCTCGCGGGCAACGAGGACAAATACCCTTCGGCGCTGTCGGGCGGCATGCAGCAGCGGCTGGCGCTTGCGCAAGCCCTGATGCGCAAGCCCAAGGTGCTGCTGCTCGACGAGCCGTTCGGCGCGCTGGATCCCGGGATTCGCGCCGACATCCACGTCTTGATGAAGCGCATCTGGAACGACGCCAATCTCACCGTGGTGATGGTCACGCACGATCTGGGCGAAGCCTTCGCGCTTGGCACGCGCATCATTGCCTTCGAGCGGCCCCGCAATCGGCCCGAGGAGCGTGAACGCTATGGAGCGCGGCTCACGAGCGACATTTCGCCATCGCCTGAGGAATTGGCCGCAATCAAAGGCGCCACCGTCACCGTCGACATCGAGATTTGGCCGAAAAAGGTCGCCGGCAGCACCGCGGTCTGGACACGCCATGGACCGTCAGAGCGGCCGACTTGATCGTTGACGATCCCCTGCCGGGGACGACCTCGGCGGGCCGACGCAATCCCGGGACGACCCGGACTTCGCGGCACCGTGCCGTGCCGGCGTTGGGAGGCCAAGGATGACGACATTGATCACCGCGGACACGCTTCCGGGAGGCAAGCATTGGTCGATGGTGATGTGGCGGAACAGCCGCCTCAAGCTCACCGATGTCGAGGGCGGCGCCAATGTCGGCATGCTGTTCTACAATCCGCTGAACCTGCTCGAGCGCTATAACGCGCCCGACACGCTCAAATGCCAGCACACCTTCAAGCTTACAGCCGGGCACTGCCTCTATTCGGATATGGGGCGCATCTTCTGCTCCATCGTGGCCGACTCTTTCGGCTGGCACGACACCGTGTGCGGCAACACGACGAAGGCTTCGGTTGCGCGCAAATGGGGTGAGACGCAGCTACCAGAAGCAGCGCAACGACTGGCAGCAGAACGGGCATGACAGCTTCCTGGTCGAGGCAGCGAAATACGGGCTCGGCCGACGCGACCTTCCCGCCAACGTCAATTGGTTCAGCAAGGTCGTGGTGGCGGATGACGGCGCGCTATCGCTCGAAGCGGCGGCGAAACCGGGCGCGTCGGTCGAGCTGCGCTTCGAGATGGACACGCTCGTGCTCTTGCACAGCTGCCCGCATCCGCTGAGCACGGCTTCGAACTATCCCCGCAAGCCCGTGCGCTACGAAATCTGCGATGGTCCGCCCGCCGCTGCTGACGACCCGGCCCGTCTGTCGGCGCCGGAAAATATCCGCGGCTTCGAGAACAACCGGATATTCCAGCTCGGCTGCTGCGCGGGAGCCCATTCGTGATCAGAATCAGCCCGCTCGACCCCGAAGCCGCGCAGTACCGCAAGGTCGTCCCCGCCGGCGAGTATTGGATGCATGTCGTGCGCCGGGGCGAGACGCTGCGCATCGTCGACCTTGAAGGCAACCAGGCCGTCGATACGCTGTTCTTCAACGCCGACGACCCGGCCGAGCATTATTCGGCGTCCGACACCATTCGCGAGCAGGGCAACATCTATCTGCGCACCGACACCGTGCTCCAATCCGATCTCTGCCGGCCGATGCTGACGATCACCGCCGATACGGTCGGCCGTCACGACACGCTCGGCGGCGCCTGCTCGACCGAGAGCAATACGGTGCGCTACGCGCTCGAACAAGAAGTCGATGCATGCCTGCCGCGACAGCTTCCTGCTGGCGGTCGCCGAGAACGAGCGTTACGGGCTCTCCAAGCGCGACATCACCCACAACATCAATTTCTTCATGAACGTGCCGGTCACGCCCGACGGTGGCTTGCAATTCGCCGACGGTCTGTCGGCGCCGGGCAAATATGTCGAGATGACCGCGCATATGAATGTGATCGTGCTCATCTCCAACTGCCCGCAACTCAACAATCCCTGCAACGCCTACAACCCGACGCCGATCGAGGTTCTGATCTGGGACGCGGCGGGAGCTTGAGATGTTCGGCAAGGTTCTCATCGCCAATCGCGGGGCGATCGCCTGTCGCATCGTCCGCACGCTCGACCGCATGGGCATTGAAAGCGTCGCGGTCTACTCGGAGGCCGACCGGCACGCGATGCATGTCATGCAGGCCGGCGAGGCGGTGGCGATCGGCCCCTCGCCCGCGGCCGAGAGCTATCTCAAGATCGACGCCATCCTCGATGCCGCGCGCCAGACGGGCGCGGAAGCCATCCATCCCGGCTACGGGTTCCTGTCGGAGAACCCGGACTTCGCCGAAGCGTGCGCAGAGGCCGGCATTGTCTTCATCGGCCCGAGCCCCTCGCAGATGCGCGCGTTCGGCTTGAAGCACAAAGCGCGCGAGCTTGCGCTTCTGGCCGATGTGCCGCTCGCCCCGGGCTCTGGCCTCATCAGCGATATCGACCACGCCAAGCGCGAAGCTGAGCGGATCGGTTATCCGGTGATGATCAAGAGCACGGCCGGCGGCGGCGGCATCGGTCTCCAGCGCGTGACCGACGCCGGAGGACATCGCGCCGATGTATGAGCGCGTCGAGCGCCTGGCCCGCAACAATTTCAAGGATGCCGGCATCTTCCTCGAGAAATATGTCGCGCGCGGCCGGCATATCGAGGTGCAGATCTTCGGCGACGGCAAAGGCAATGTGGTCTCGCTCGGCGAGCGCGATTGCTCGGCGCAGCGCCGCAATCAGAAGGTCATCGAGGAGACGCCGGCGCCGAACCTGCCGCGAAAGGACCCGCGCGGCGCTGTGGGAGACGGCATGCCGCCTCGGCCGGTCGGTGAATTACGCAAGCGCGGGCACCGTCGAATATCTCTATGACGCCGAGACCGATGAGTTCTACTTCCTCGAGGTCAACACACGGCTCCAGGTCGAGCATGGCGTGACGGAAGAGGTCAACGGCGTCGACCTCGTCGAATGGATGGTGCTTCAGGCGGCGGGCGAATTGCCGCCGCTCGACCAGGCGCGCATCGCGCCGCGCGGCGCGTCGATCCAGGTGCGGCTTTACGCCGAAGACCCGGCGCGCGATTTTCGGCCGAGCTCCGGCCTGCTGACGCATGTGGCGTGGCCCGTAGCCACGCGCGTGCGAGACCTGGGTGCAGAGCGGGTCTGAGGTGTCGCCGTTCTACGATCCGATGCTGGCGAAGCTCATCGTCACCGGCGCGAGCCGCGACGAGGCGCTGAGCAAGCTCCAGGCCGCGCTCGACGCGACCGAGATCGGCGGCATCGAGACCAATCTCGACTATCTGCGGCAATTGTCGCCGTTACGATGTCCTCGCGCGCGGCGCGATGCTGACGCAGACGCTTGCAAAGCTTCGCCTACCAGGCCGACACGATCGAGGTGCTCGCACCGGGTACCCAGACGACCATCCAGGATTGGCCGGGGCGGCTCGGCTATTGGGCGGTCGGGGTGCCGCCGTCAGGGCCGATGGATCCCCTGTCGTTCCGGCTGGTGAACCGGCTGGTCGGCAATGATGCTGATGCCGCCGGGATCGAGACCACGCTGTCGGGCCCCACGCTCAAGTTCAACTGCGACACGGTCGTTTGCCTCGGTGGCGCCGAGCTTGCGGCAACTCTCGACGGCGAGCCCGTGGCCTATTGGCAGGCTGTCGCCGTCAAGGCCGGACAGGTTCTGAAGCTCGGCGGCGTCGAAGGCGCCGGCGTTCGCGCCTACATCGCCGTGCGCGGCGGCATCGATGTCCCCAAATATCTCGGCAGCCGTTCGACCTTCACGCTCGGCAAGTTCGGCGGACACGGCGGGCGCACGCTGCGCACCGGCGACGTGCTGCATATCGGTGCGGCGCCTGCTGGATCATCCGCATCCAGCACCCTCCCCGGCGGATGGAAGCCGCGCCTCACCCATGAATGGACCATCGGCGTGCTTTATGGTCCGCACGGTGCGCCGGATTTCTTCACGCCAGACTATATCGACACATTCTTCGCCGCCGATTGGGAGGTGCATTACAATTCCAATCCGACCGGCATCCGCCTGATCGGCCCCAAGCCCGGCTGGGCGCGCGCCGACGGTGGCGAAGCCGGCTTGCATCCGAGCAACATCCACGACAACGCCTACGCCATCGGCACGATCGATTTCACCGGCGACATGCCGGTGATCCTCGGGCCCGACGGCCCGTCGCTCGGCGGCTTCGTCTGCCCCGTCACCATCGCGCAGGCCGAGCTGTGGAAGATGGGGCAGCTGCGCCCCGGCGACAAAGTCCGCTTCATCCGGCTCACGCCTGAGGAGGCGGCACGCCGGCTCGCGATGCAAGACGCCGAGATCGCCACGCTCGAGCCCGTCCGCTCACCCAGGGCGCCCAGCGGCTGCGGCGCCGACGATTGCATCGTCGGCCGATGCGAGGCCACGGGCGAGCGGCCGAGCGTCGCCTATCGCCGGGCGGGCGACGCCTATCTCCTGATCGAATATGGCCCCATGGTCCTCGATATCTCGCTGCGCTTTCGGGCTCACGCGCTGATGCTGGCGGTCGGGCGGGCCATCGACTCGGGGGCTTGAGCGGCATCATCGACCTGACGCCCGGCATCCGCTCGCTGCAGATCCACTACGACCCGCGCGTCCTGCCGCTCGACGCTCTGCTCGACGCGCTGCGGTCGATCGAGGATGAGCTCGGCGATCTGTCGGAGATGGAGGTGCGAATCGCGCATCGTGCGGCTACCGCTGTCGTGGAACGATCGAGCGGTGCAGGTCGACGATCGACAAATATATGCGCGGCGGTGCGCGCTGACGCGCCCTGGTGCCCGTCCAATATCGAATTCATCCGCCGTATCAACGGCTTGGACTCGATCGACGACGGTGAAGCGCATCGTCTTCGACGCGACCTATCTCGTGCTCGGTCTGGGCGACGTCTATCTCGGCGCGCCGGTGGCGACGCCGGTCGATCCGCGCCACCGGCTGGTGACGACCAAATACAATCCGGCGCGCACCTGGACGCCCGACAATGTCGTCGGCATCGGCGGCGCCTATCTCTGCGTCTACGGCATGGAGGGTCCCGGCGGCTATCAGCTGTTCGGCCGCACCTGCCAGATGTGGAACACCTACCGCGCGACCGAAGCGTTCGAAGCGGGAAAGCCTTGGCTGTTGCGCTTCTTCGACCAGATCAGGTTCTATCCCGTCTCCGGCGAGGAGCTGCTCGAGTTTCGCGACGGGTTTCTCGAGGGCGAGCGCCAGATCGAGATCGTTCCGGCGCGGTTCCGCGTCCGGGACTATCGTTGCTTTCGTCGACGCCTATGCAGAGAAGATCGCCGCCTTCAAGACGCGCCAGCAGGCGGCATTCGACGCCGAGCGGGCGCGCTGGCAGGAAACCGCGTCCGATGGCGGCGGCGCTGCGAGTTGATGCGACGTGACTGACGATTTCGACGCCGATGCGGCGCTGCCTCCAGGCGCGACGGCGGTCGAGAGCCCCGTGCCGGGCAGCGTGTGGAAAATTCTGGTCGAGGCGGGGCGCGAGGTCAGCGAAGGCGAGACGCTGATCATCGTCGAGTCGATGAAGATGGAGATCGCGGTCTGCGCGCCGTCGAGCGGCCTGGTGCGCGAGATACGCTGCGCCGAGGGGCGGCCCGTCCAGCTCGGCCAGGCGCTGGTCATCATGGCGGACAACGCCGCATGACGGTCTCGCTCGACATCGCCAGTCTCGAGCGGCTCTATGCCGCCGGCGAGACGACGCCGGAGCAGATCGTGCGCGAGGTCTATGCGCGCATTCAGGCACGCGGCGTCCGGCCGGATTGGATCACGCTCGTCGATGAGACTGCTGCAATCGCCAAGGCCCGCGCGGCGCCGCGCGGACCGCTTTACGGCATCCCCTTCGCGGTGAAAGACAATATCGATGTCGCCGGGCTGCCGACGACCTGCGCCTGCCCGGAATTTGCTTACGTCCCGCAACGCTCGGCGACGGTGGTGGAGCGGTTGG
This sequence comes from uncultured Alphaproteobacteria bacterium, assembly GCA_963817175.1. Classification (GTDB taxonomy): domain Bacteria; phylum Pseudomonadota; class Alphaproteobacteria; order Rhizobiales; family Methyloligellaceae; genus Methyloceanibacter. The sequence continues at coordinate 134,917 of CAWFNK010000015.1, read as the reverse complement.
AGCAGGCCGGCGCGATCCTGATCGGCAAGACCAATCTCGATCAATTCGCCACCGGGCTGAATGGCACGCGCTCGCCTTACGGCATTCCGGCGAGCCCGTTCGATCCGGCCTACATCTCCGGCGGCTCGAGCTCAGGCTCGGCGGTCGCCGTCGCCGCCGGCCTCGTCTCGTTCGCGCTCGGCACCGACACGGCCGGCTCGGGCCGAGTCCCGGCCGCGTTCAACAACATTGTCGGGCTGAAGCCGAGCAAGGGGCTGATCAGCATGCGGGGCGTGGTGCCGGCGTGCCGAACCCAGGACACCGTCTCGATCTTTGCGCTCACGGTCGCCGATGCGGCAAGAGTTGCTGAGACCGCAGTGGCCTACGACGAAGGCGATCCCTATGCACGATCCGGCGCGCCGGCTTTCGCCGTCGAAGCGGGGCCCTCTCCACTCAGAGTGGGCGTTCCGAGTGGACCCATCCCGTTCTTTGGCGATCAGGACTATGAGGCCCTCTATCGCAGCGAGCGATCGAGCGGATGGCGGCGCTCGGCGCCGAAATCGTCCCGATAGACTACGCACCCTTCGCCAAGGCTGCGACGATGCTCTATGCCGGGCCATGGGTCGCCGAACGTCTCGCCGCCGTCGGCGATCTCGTCGAGCGAAATCCCGATGCGATCCACCCTGTGGTGCGCGGCATCCTGCTCGGTGCCAAGGCCAAGACGCGCGGTCGAGGCCTTTCAGGCCTTTTATGAGCTTGCCGCACTGTCCGGCGAGGCCGAACGCGAATGGGCAAGGATGGACCTTCTGCTGCTGCCGACCGCGGGGACGACCTACAAGATCGCGGAGATGCTCGCCGACCCGGTCGCCCTCAACACCAATCTCGGCGCCTATACCAACTTCGTGAATCTGATGGATCTCGCCGCCATCGCCGTGCCGGCGGGGTTCCGCCCCGACGGCATTCCCTTCGGCGTGACGCTGATCGGGCCACCGCTTGCGGACGGCATGTTGGCAGCCGTGGGCGATGCGCTGCATCGCTCGCTCGCCGGATGCTCGACTCGGCTCGACGGCCATCGCGCTGGCGTCGACCCCGCCTGTGCGTCCAAACGCAGCGCCGGCGAAATCAGTAGCGGTCGCCGTGGTCGGCGCGCATCTGTCCGGCCAGCCGCTCAACACGCAGCTCACCGAGCGCAACGCGAAACTCCTTCAGACGACGCGTACGGCGGCCGGCTATCGCCTCTACGCCCTCGCCAACACCTCGCCGCCCAAGCCTGGGCTCGTGTTCGACGGCAACGGTGCAGGCGCCATCGAGGTCGAAATCTGGGAGATGGATGAAGCCGCCTTCGGATCGTTCGTGGCGCTGATCCCCTCGCCGCTCGGCATCGGCACGATCACGCTCTGCCGACGGGCGAAACGTGAAGGGATTTGTCTGCGAGGCCCACGCCACGCGCGGCGCCGAGGACATCACCGCGTTCGGCGGCTGGCGGGTGCGACTCGCCGCGCGCTCGCGACCTATAGCTTGACCATCACGTGCCGCGCGACGGTGTAGTCCTCGAGCGCATACATCGACAAATCCTTGCCGTAGCCTGAGTGCTTCAACCCGCCATGCGGCATCTCGCTCACCAGCATGAAGTGGGTGTTGACCCAGGTGGCGCCATACTGCAGTCGCGCGGCAGTCGCCAGTCCCTTGCCGATATCGGCGGTCCAAACCGAGGAAGACAGCCCGTAGTCGCTGTCATTCGCCCATTCGACGGCCTGGTCGACGTCGTCGAAGCGCGTGACCGAAACAACCGGCCCGAACACCTCCTTGCGCACGACCTCGTCGTCCTGCGTCGCGCCGGCAATGACCGTCGGCTCGAAGAAGAAGCCCTTGCCGCCCGGCGCCTTGCCGCCCGCGGTAATCTCCATGTGCTGTCTGCTTCGCCGCGCGCTCGACGAAGCTTTGCACACGGTCGCGCTGGGTCGCCGAGATCAGCGGGCCGATCTCGTTGTCGTCGTCGTTGGCGAGGTTGAACTTTATCTCCTTCGCGGCGCCGGAGAGATCGGCGACGAGATTGTCGTAGATTTTCTTGCCGGCATAGACGCGGCAGGCTGCGGTGCAATCCTGGCCGGCATTGTAATAGCCGAACGCCTTGAGGCCGGCGACCACCGAGGCGAGGTCGGCGTCGTCGAACACGATCACCGGCGCCTTGCCGCCGAGTTCCAGATGCGTCCGCTTAATGGTCTGGCTGGCGGCTTGCAGCACTTTTTGCCCGGTACCAATGCTGCCCGTCAGCGAGACCATCGCCACCTTGGGGTGGGTGATCAGTGCATTGCCGGTGGTTGCACCGCGGCCAGTCACGACGTTCACGACGCCTTCAGGAAAAATCTCGGCGATGGTCTTGGCGAGCTTGAGCGTGGTGAGCGGCGTCTGCTCCGACGGCTTGATGACGATGGTATTGCCACCAGCCAAAGCAGGCGCAAGCTTCCAGGCGGCCATCATCAACGGGTAGTTCCACGGTGCGATCGAGCCGACCACGCCGATCGGATCGCGGCGGATCATCGAGGTGTGCCCGGCCATATATTCGCCGGCCACGACGCCGTGCATGTTACGCGCGGCGCCGGCAAAATACCGGAAGCAGTCGACGACGCCCGGCATCTCGTCCTGAAGCACGCGGATGCGCGGCTTGCCGCAATTCAGCGCCTCGAGCGTGGCAAATGCTTCGGCATCCTTCTCCACCGCGTCGGCAAGCTTCAGGAGCAATGCAGACCGCTCGGCGGGTGTCGTGCGCGACCAGGTTTTAAACGCCTTGGCTGCGGCCTCGACCGCGGCGTCGACCTGCGCCGGCGACGCATCGGGCAGCTTGACGATGGTCTCCTCGGTCTTGGGATTGATCACCGCTTCCGGCTGCTCGGTGCCGGCGACGAATTGCGAGCCAATCAACATCTGCGTGTCGAGCATGAACTGTCCTCCAACTGCGGCGTGGTTCGCCGCCTATTTCGTTGAGCCGCCCGTGTGCTCGCCCTCGCGCGTCAGATAATAGGCAGCGAGGATCGGCAACAGCGTAACGACAATGACAAAGACCGCGACGACATTGGTCACGGGGCGCTGCCGCGGCCGGATCAGCTCCGACAACATCCAGATCGGCAAGGTCGACTGCTGGCCCGCGGTGAAGGTGGTGACGATGACCTCGTCGAAGGAGAGCGCAAAGGCGAGCATGCCGCCGGCGAGCAGCGCGGTGCCGATTTGCGGCAGGATCACATGCCGGAAGGTCTGGAAGCTGTTGGCGCCGAGATCCATCGAGGCTTCGATCAGATTGCCCGACAGCCGGCGGAACCGGGCGATGGCGTTGTTGTAGACGACCACGATGCAGAACGTGGCGTGACCCAGCACGATGGTCCAGATCGAGAAATCGATGCCCATGATGTCGAAGGCCGAACGCAGCGAGATGCCGGTGATGATGCCGGGAAGCGCGATCGGGAGAATAAACAGCAACGAGATCGTCTCGCGGCCGAAGAAGCGCGCGCGCGACAACGCCGCGGCGGCGAGCGTGCCGAAGATCAGGGCGAGCACGGTGGCGATCGCCGCGACCTTGAGCGAGAGATAAAGCGGCGGCCAGATGTCCGGCCGTTGCGACCAGGCGATGGCGAACCATTTGGTGGTGTAGCCGGGCGGCGGGAACTGGAAGCTCCGCTCTTCGGTGGTGAAGGCATAGAGCACGATCAGCGCCAGCGGCAGATGTAGAAATAGAAGCCCGGCAATAGCTCCAATACGCAAGCCGAGCGGGGTGGCGCGGTTCGGGTCAGAGGACATCGAACGCCCCCATGCGCTTGGCGGCCCAAAGATAAATGCCCATGATCACCATCGGCACGACGGTGAATGCGGCGGCCAGCGGCACGTTCCCCGCCGTACCTTGCAGCGTGTACACCGCCTGCCCGATCATGAGGCGCGAATTGCCGACAATGGTCGGCACGATGTAGTCGCCGAGGGTGAGCGAGAAGGTGAAGATCGAGCCGGCGATGATGCCTGGCAGCGCGAGCGGAAAGATCACCGTCCAAAATGTCTGTCTCGGCTCGGCGCCGAGATCGGCCGATGCCTCGATATAATTGAGGGGCACGCGCTCGAGCGCCGCCTGGATCGGCAGGATCATGTAGGGAATCCAGATATAGACGAAGACGAGAAACGTGCCGATATAGCTGAACGACAGCGACGGGCCGCCGATGACCGGCACGGCGAGAAGCCCGTCGATCAGCCAGGAGAGGTGCAGGCTCTTGGCGAGCCACATCACGATGCCTTCCTTGGCGAGGATCAGCTTCCACGCATAGACCTTGACCAGATAGCTCGACCAGAGCGGCATCATCACCGCGAGATAGAACAGCGCCTTGGTCCAGCCGCGGGCATAGCGCGCCGCGTAATAGGCGATGGGAAAGGCGATGATCGCGCAGGCCACCGTGACCAGCGCCGCCATGCTCACCGTGCGCAGGATGATCTGAAGATTGGCCTCTTCCAGCAGCTGCGCATAGGTCGAGAGCGTGAACTCGCGGACGACCAGCCCCGAAAAATCGTCGAGCGAATAGAAGCTCTGCAACAGCAGCGCGAACAGCGAGCCGACATAGACGACGCCGATCCACAGCAGCGGCGGCAGCAGCAGCAGAAAGGTCAGCAGCTTGGGACGCGCGAAGAAGATGTCGGAGATCTTGTCGAGAACCCCGTCTCCCCTCTCGACCGTCGCCACGTGGCTCACGCGCCGTCCTCCATGGTGACCATCGCCGATCTGGGCCAGATCAGCCGCACCCTGTCGCCCTGCTTGAAGCTCGTCCCGCCGGCGGGCGACTCGGCGGAAATCCGCGTATCCTGGGTCTCGACGCTGAAGCGGGTGACCGCGCCCTGATAGCTGACCATCTTGATCTCGCCGTCGGCATGCGCTTCCCCCTCGCCGAACGGCTTGCCCGCCGCGAACACGCCGACCTTCTCGGGCCTGAGGCTGGTCCATTTGGCGGCGCCGCCATGGCGGGACGCGAACTCGGGCGGCAGCACGTTCGAGGAGCCGACGAAGTCGGCGACGAAACGCGATCGCGGCCGCTCATAGACATCGTCGGGGACGCCGACCTGGACGATCTTGCCGTCGTTGAAGACCGCGACGCGGTCAGCCATGGACAAGGCTTCGCCCTGATCGTGCGTGACGAAGACGAAGGTGATGCCGAGCGCCTTCTGCAAGGCCTTCAGTTCTTCCTGCATCTGTTCTCTGAGCTTGAGATCGAGCGCGCCGAGCGGCTCGTCGAGCAAGAGAACCTTCGGTCCGTTGACCAGCGCTCTCGCGAGCGCCACGCGCTGGCGCTGGCCGCCTGAAAGTTGCGCCGGGCGGCGCCCCTCATAGCCGCCAAGCTTGACCATGGCGAGCGCGGCCTTCGCCTTGGCCTCGCGCTCCGCCTTCCCCACGCCCTTGATCCTGAGGCCGTAGGCGACGTTCTCGCCCACCGTCATATGCGGAAACAGCGCGTAATCCTGGAACACGGTGTTGACGTTGCGCTTGTAAGGCGGCACGCCTTCGGCGGTTTCGCCGAAAATCTCGATATGACCCTCGTCAGGCTGCTCGAAGCCGGCGATCAAGCGCAAGCACGTGGTCTTGCCCGACCCCGACGGCCCGAGCATGGCGAAGAACTCGCCTTCAGCGATGTCGAGAGTGACACCATCGACGGCCCGGACCGAGCCGAAGTGGCGGCAGCAGTTGACGAACCTAACGGCTGGCGACATGGGCTAGGCCATTGCGGGAGCGGCCCGGTCTTTTTGGAGATCCGGGCCGCTGCTTTTCGCGTTATTTGCCGAGAATGGCGATGTAGTCCTTTGCCCATTGCGAATAAGGAACGCAGCTGCCCTCCTTCTCGCATTTGGCCGTCGGCGTGCGCCAGAACCAGATCTTCTCGAAATTGTCGAAGCCGTTGGTCGCGCAGCCCGCATCGGTCAACAGCGCGTTGCCTTTGCATGCCGCCGGTACCGAAGGCACCGAGCCGAACCAGGAGGCGAGATCCCCTTGCAGCTTGGGGCTGAGCGAATGCTCCAGCCATTTATAGGCACAGTTGGGATGCTCGGCTTCGGAATGCAGCATCGTGCTGTCGGCCCAACCGGTCGCCCCTTCCTCGGGGATGGTCGAGGCCACCGGCTTCTTCTCGCCCGCCAGGAGATTGACCTGGAACGGCCATGACGAGGAGGCCACGACGCCTTCGTTCTTGAAGTCGTCGACCTGCACCATGGCGTCATGCCAATAGCGGCCGACCAGCGCCCGCTGCGCCTGCAGCAGCGCGATCGCCGCCGCATATTGCTCGGCATTGAGCTCGTAGGGATTCTTGATGCCGAGCTCCGGCTTGTGCTTCATCAGGAAGACCGCCGCATCGGCGATGTAGATCGGGCCGTCATAGGCCTGGACGCGTCCCTTGTTGCTCTTGCCGTCGGGAAGCGTTTGCTCCTCGAACACGACCGCCCAGCTCTTCGGCGCCTCCTTGAACACATCCGTATTGTAGGCGAGCACGTTCGGGCCCCATTGGAACGGAACGCCGTAATGCACGCCGTCGACCGTGTGCCAGGGCGCATCCTTGAGCCGCTCGTCAACCGTCTTCCAGCTCGGGATCAGCTCGATATTGATTGGCTGCACCTTCTTGCCGGCAACCAGGCGGAGCGACGCATCGCCCGAGGCGGTGACGAGATCGAAGCCGCCTTGGTTCATCAGCGTCACCATCTCGTCGGAGGTCGCCGCCGTCTTGACGTTGACCTTGCAACCCGTCGCCTTCTCGAAGGCAGTCACCCAGTCATAGTTCTTGTCGGTCTCGCCGCGCTCGATGTAACCAGGCCAGGCAACGATATCGACTTCGCCTTCGCCCTCGCCGACGGCTTTCGGCATTTCGGCAAATGCGGCGCCGCCAAGGGCAAGCAGGCTAACGACGGCGACTGAAATACTGACTGTGGGTCTCATACGACTGCTCCTCGGGGACGAGACGTGACGACGACAAAAGGCTTGGAATATGGGTTCGGATGAAGGGCGCAACCCCTAGGTAAACCAAGAGGAATGTTATTCGAGGACGGTGTTGAGCGCCACAGGAAAGCAGGCGCCGAACCATCACAGGACCGCGACGGCGAGCCTCCTTGAGCGCATCGGTCAGCTTCTGTCACGCTCTCGCACCGCCCGACGTTGAGCCGCAGCACACTCATTCTTTCTTTTCCAGCGCCATGGCCTCGATCAGCGCGGCGGCCGCACGGTTGCCGCCTTCGACGGCACCGTTCATGTAACCGAAATGGTCGACGCTCGTGTGGTCGCCGGCAAATTGCAGGCGGCCGTCAAGAGCTGGTTCCGCCGCCACCTCGAAAAACGTGGTGTATTGGCCCGGCTTCGCACTCGCATAGCTGCCGAGCGCGAAGGGATAAGTTGCCCAGAACCAGGCTATGACCGCCGAAGGGTCGAGACTTTCGGCGATCTTCTTCGACATCTTCGGCAACTCGGAGCGGAAGACGTCAAGCGCGGTCTTCGCATCAGTGATGTCCGGCGTGGCGCCCAAAAAGTTGGTGAGGATGCCGGCCTCGCCCGGCTGGGCGCGGCTTGTCTCGTAAAAGTTCTGGAAGCGGAGATCGGTAAAGAAGTCGCCGTTCGATGGCGCTGGCAGTCCTGCATCGGCGCTGCGCCACACGCGCGAGGTGGTGCCGTGCATGATCTTGGCGTTCGTCCCGTAGCCGAGCTCGCGAATGCATTTCAGCTTTTCCTCACCAAGCTCCAGACTTTCCAACCCCTTGACCTGCCGCAGCTTGGTGAATGGGAGGGCGAGGATCACGGCGCCGTAGCTTTCCGAGGCCGGGCCTCCGGGAGCATCGAAGCTCATGACGATCTTTCCGTCCTTGTGATCGAGCGCCGTCAGGCCGTATCCCTGCTTCATCTCGATTTTGTTCTCGAGCGCGGCCACAAGAGCCTTGATCAGGGCCGACGAGCCGCCCTTGATGCGGAACATTTCATCGCTCTCCCCGAAAATCTGAAAGGGCTGGCTCAGATCCGTGCCGATGAAATCCACCATAACGAGGCTGGACTGATCCTCCGTCAGCAGCCCGAACTCGATGTTGTAGGCCACATCGAGCAGATCGATCGCCCAGTCCTCAGTCTTGCCGCGGAACTGCTCCAGATAAGTCTTGAGGCTCATCTGGTCGAGCTTGAGGGCATAGTCCGTCCAATTCTCTTCGGCGTCTGTCAGCTTCTCGGCGTCGGCAGCAATCTGCTTGGCAATCGGCACAAAGGCGCCGCTCTGCGTTTCCGGGTTCAACATGTCTTTCGGCGTATGGAACTTTCCCTTGAAGAAATAGAGCTCCTCGCCGCCTTCGGTGGTCATATTCTGCAGCCCTACGCCGAGCTCATCGGCGAGCGTCTTCAAATCTTCATGACCAGTGTCCACCAGCTCGCCGCCGAGCTCGCAGAACATGCCCTTGTAGAAATCGTAATGGGTGAACATGCGCCCGCCCCAACGATTGCTCGCCTCGAACACGACCGGCGTCGCCCCGGCGGCTTGGAGACGATAGGCCGCGGTCAGCCCGGCAACCCCGCCGCCGATAATGGCGATCGGCCCCTTCGGTCGCTCCTGCTTGGCGTAAGCGCTCCAGTCCAAGACCGGCGCTAGCGCCGCTGCGCCAGCCGCGCCCGCGGAGAGCCGCAGCAGCCGACGTCGTGTCAGCGCCGACGACTGCGGCATGACGACCCCAGCATCACGAGCGGAACGGGCCAAGGCTTTCTTGAGGGCGGCGAAAAACGGCGTGCGCGACATGATCAGGACCCCAATTTGTGGTGAACGAGGTTCTTCCGTGCAGCGGGATCTACGCGAAGCTGGGCGAGAGGTGTAGGTCGGGCGCTATGGCTCAACGCGGTGCCGCTGAAGAAATCGCGGCCTGAGATCCGGCGTGGCATTGTTGCCCTGTTCCCCGCATGACTTTGGAACGGAGGAAACGATAGCAGAGTGTGGGGGTGCCTGAAAGGGAAGGCAACTCCAAGCGCTTCCCGCACTTGGCCCCTTCGTCAGGGCAAGAGACACGAAGCGGGCAGCGCTCGGGTAGTGACGTCCCTGAGCGCAAAGCTCGATTTCAGCCGCGCCACGCCGGGTAGGCGTGAGAGCTGTTCTTTATGGATGCGCTCGAAATCGGCGAGATCGCGCGCCATGACGGTGAGAAGATAGTCGTCCTCGCCCGACATCAGATGACACGAGACCACGGACGGCGCGGAGGCGACGGCCTCTTCGAACGCCTTGAGCAGATCCTCATTCTGGCTCTTCAGCCCGATATGCACCATCACCGTCATGCTGAGACCAAGCGCCTGCCGGTTGATGCGCGCTTGGTAGCCTTGAATGACGCCCTTCTCCTCAAGCGCACGGATGCGCCGGGCGATGGCCGTGGCCGAGAGCGGGATACGCTCGGCGAGCTCGACCTGACTCAAACGGCCGTCATCGAGCAGCGCTCCGAGGATCGCACGATCAAGCGCGTCTATGGGAATTTCTTTCATTTTCCTGCGCCTAGGCTGGAATATCCACCGATATTCGGCATATTAATACCGATTCGCTGAATAAAACGCCAAGAAACTGTTCGCGATTTCCGGCATTGTCCTAGCCAAGCGAATTGGGCCTGGAATCGGAGGTCAGCATGCGCATCGGCGTTCCCACAGAGATCAAGAGTAATGAGTTCAGGGTTGGACTCGTGCCCGGCTCGGTGCGTGAGCTGACCGCGCGCGGCCACGAGGTTCTGGTGCAGTCCGGCGCCGGCGCCGGTATCTTTGCCGACGACGCGACCTATGAGAAGGCCGGCGCGCGCATCCTGCCGACGGCGGAAGCCGTGTTCGCCGCGGCCGAGATGATCGTCAAGGTCAAGGAGCCCCAGGCGTCCGAATATCGCCGGCTCAAGCCGGACCAGATCCTGTTCACCTATCTCCACCTTGCCCCCGATCCGGAGCAGGCCCGCGGGCTGATGCAGTCCGGAGCGACGGCCATCGCCTACGAAACTGTTACCGATTCTGCCGGCGGCCTTCCGCTGCTCGCGCCGATGAGCGAAGTCGCCGGCCGCTTGGCCATCGAGGCCGCGGCCATTGCGCTGCGCCGCCCGACCGGTGGACGCGGCGTGTTGATGGGCGGCGTCCCCGGCGTTCGCCCGGCCAAAGTCGTGGTGCTTGGCGGCGGTGTCGTCGGCACGCATGCCGCGCGCATGGCGGTCGGCCTCGGCGCCGATGTGTCGATCATCGACCGGTCATTGCCCCGCTTACGGCAGCTCGACGAGATGTTCGAGGGCCGCGTGCGCACGCTCGCCTCGACCATGGAGAGCATCGAGACCGAAGTTCTCGCCGCCGATGTCGTCATCGGCGCGGTGCTGGTCGCAGGCGCGAGCGCACCGAAGCTCGTCACTCGTGACATGCTGCCCCGCATGAAGCGCGGCGCGGTGCTGGTCGACGTGTCGATCGATCAGGGCGGCTGCTTCGAGACCTCGCGGCCCACCACTCACGCCGATCCGACCTTCGAGGTCGACGGCATCATCCATTATTGCGTGGCGAACATGCCGGGCGCGGTGCCGGTCACCTCGGCGCAGGCGCTCAACAACGCGACGCTGCCCTTCGTGATCAAGCTCGCCAACAAGGGCGTTGCCGCCTTCGACGACGACCCGCATCTCGCCGCCGGACTGAATATCCGCGACGGTCGCATCACCCATGCGGCGGTCGCCGCCTCGCTCGGCTTCGACCGCGGACCCTCGACCAAGGGAAAAGTGCGCCTCGTCGCGGCCGAGTAGGCAAGCCAGAGATTCATTTTGCCGGACGCACTCCCCCCGCGTCCGTCATGCCGGTCCGCCTTCCCTCCCCCCGGGACGGACCGGCTTTTCTTTTTTGAGTGCTCAGGTCCGCCGATGCCCGCGCTTACTAGGGCAGCACGGTGGTACCCTTATAGGTGCCGCCGGCCAAGGTATCGGTGAGGCTCTCATAAAAATAGGTGCCGCCGCCGCTAGCGCCTTCATATTTGCCGGTGCCACCAACATGCTTGTAGGGGTATTCCTTGAGGTCCGAACTCTCCTGCCAAGTCTCGTACATCTTATCTCCACCCTTAACCGTGCGCGTGCAGGTTCCGGCGCCCTTCCAGCTTCCGTCGGGCATGTACTCGTAGTTCCCCACGCACTCCTCGGTGGCCTTCGCCGCAGTGGGATCGGCGGGGATCTTTATGCATCGACCCGCATATTCGACCAGCTTATGGCCCTTCTCGACTTCCTTCTCGTCCCACTTGTCGTTGACGCAGGCGATGGCGCCCGTTTCGTCGATGGTCTGACCTGCCTTGGCCACGCCACTGCCAAGAATAAGGAGAGTTGCCGGCACGGCCGCAAATAGAAGTTTCCGGTCCATGGTGAGATCCTTCCTTGCGAATGCGATCTACCCAGGGTGGCAGCCGGTGCCGGTTGGTCCTAGTATGTAACGGTATCAACCGCCCGGACTTCGGCGATGCCCCACGCTGTAACCGCCCGGTTTGGAGCTAACGTGACGGCAGTTCCGCTCAACGGCTGGAGCGAATCCGACCAGGCCGCCATCCGGGAGCAGCTGGACCGCATCCTGAAAAGCAGGCCGTTTCAGCCGTCGCGGCGGCGCCAACGCTTCCTGGACTACATCGTCAACGAGACCCTGGCCGGACGCGGTGAACGGCTGAAGGGTTACAACATCGCTATTGAAGTTTTCGATCGTGCCGAGACGTTCGACCCTGTGGTCGATCCCGTCGTGCGCATCGAGGCGGCACGCCTGCGCGACAAGCTGCGCGAATATTATGAGTTCGACGGCCAGAACGACCGCGTCCGCATCGACCTGCCGAAGGGCACGTACACCCCGCATATAGAGTTTCGGCGGCCGGCAACGCCTCGGTCTCAGCCAGATCGATCTTTGGCTGCTGTCGCACCTCAGCCAGGTTCTCGCAAGACGAACTTGGCAGTCTTGACGGCATCCACGATTGCAGTTTTGCTCGTGCTGTTTACGGGCTTCGGTGCCTGGCGGTGGTGGACTCCATCCGCGCCATCTTCCGAGAAAGCCTCTATTGCGGTCCTGCCGTTCGAGAACATTGGGAACGATCCCAAATGGGAACGCTTCGCCGACGGGGTTACCGAGGACATCGTCACAGACCTGTCTCACTCGAAAGATTTGTTTGTCGTCGCCCGAAATTCCACGCAGGTCTACAAGGACAAGCCCGCCGACGTTAGACGCGTTGGCCACGATCTCGGCGTACGTTACGTGCTCGAAGGCAGCATTCAGCCGAGCGGCGACCAGATTCGCGTGACCGCTCAGTTGATCGATACGAGAACAGGCGGTCACGTTTGGTCAAACCGCTATGATCGCCCAGCGACAGACCTGTTCAGAGTGCAGAGCGATGTCACGGAGAAGATTGCAGCGACCCTCACCGGATATGAGGGTGCCGTTGCCTCGGCCGAGCGATCGCTCATCGGACGAAAGCCTCCCAGCGATTTGACGGCCTACGAGTTTTATCTCCTTGGAATGGCCGCCAAGCATGGCGGCAGCGCTGGCGGCGTCACGAAGGAAGGTCTGGACGAAGCCGAGCGATTGTTCCGCAACGCCCTCAGGATCGATCCGCAGCTTGCCAGGACCTATGTGGGCTTGGCCTATGTCTACGAGTACCGGTTGGAGTTCGGCCTCGATTCGCCGGAAGACAATATGGCCAAGCAGATGGAAGTTGCGCGTAGCGCCGTGCGACTAGACCCGAGCGATGGAGAAACCCAGCTCGTCCTTGGACATGCCTTCGTCTATCAGGGCATGCCAGATAAGGCGCTTGAGCAATTTGCCAAAGCCGAAACCTTGGCTCCCAACAATGCTGACCTTCTCATCCTCATTGCCTGGTATCTTCCGCCACTGGGCCAGCCCGAGCGCGCCGTAAGGTTGGCTGAGAAGGCGCTGCAGCTCAATCCCAATTACCCGAACTGGTACAATCAGGGGCTTCGCTACGTGTATTTCTTTGGCCGCCAGTTTGACAAATCGGTGAAGTACTCGAGATTGGTCACAGACCCATTCGCAACGGATTACGCATATCTGGCAGCTGCAAACGCCATGACCGGCGACATGGGCGCGGCGAAAGTCGCCGCGGCGCAAGTGGCTCGCCTCGATCCCAGTTGGAGCGTCGAGAAATATCTCAGTGATGGGGGCGGCTATCCAGACGATGCCGCCATGCTGTTCGTCGAGGGCGCCAGGAAGGCCGGGGTCACTGCGTGCGTGCCAAAGGATAAGGTTTCGGCACTGCCAAACCTCATTCCTATCAAAGCATGCGACGAGGAAAGAACTCGCCCAGCCGCCGGCTAGGTAACGGCCTACTTCAAGCTCGGGAAATGGAACTGGGCGCCGCCGCGGATGCCGGTCGGCCAGCGCGCGGTGACGGTCTTCAGCCGCGTGTAGAAGCGCACGCCTTCCGGCCCATAAATCGAGTGATCGCCGAACAGCGACCGCTTCCAGCCGCCGAAGGAGTGATAGGCGACCGGGACCGGGATCGGCACGTTGATGCCGACCATGCCGACCTCGATCGAGTCGGCAAAGGCGCGGGCCGTGTCGCCGTCGCGGGTGAAGATGGCGGTACCGTTGCCGTATTCGTGGCGGTTGATGAGGCCGGCGGCTTCCTCGTAACTGCCCGTCCGCACCACGCACAGCACGGGTCCGAAGATCTCCGTCTTGTAAATGGTCATGTCCTCGGTCACGCGGTCGAACAGCGAGCCGCCCAGAAAGAAACCCCGCTCATAGCCCTGGAGCTCAAGCCCGCGCCCGTCCACCACGAGGTCGGCGCCTTCCTTGACGCCTAGGTCAATCAAGCCGGTGATGCGCTGCTTGGCCTCGGCGGTGATTACCGGCCCCATCTCGGACTCAGGGTCGGTGGCGGGGCCGACCTTCATCATGCGGATCTTCGGCGCCAGCGCCTCGACCAGACGCTCGGCGGTCTTTTCGCCAACCGGCACCGCGACCGAGATCGCCATGCAGCGCTCGCCCGCCGAGCCGAAGCCCGCGCCCATCAGCGCGTCGACGGCCTGGTCCATGTCGGCGTCGGGCATGACGATCATGTGATTCTTGGCGCCGCCCAGCGCCTGCACGCGCTTGCCCGCCGCGGAACCGCGCCGATAGACATGCTCGGCCACGGGAGTCGAGCCGACGAAGCTCACGGCCTTGATGTCGGGATGGTCGAGGATCGCGTCGACGGCTTCCTTGTCGCCATGCACGACATTGAGCACGCCGGGCGGGAAGCCGGCCTCCTGGAACAGGTCCCAGATCAGCATCGAGGTGGAGGGATCGCGCTCCGACGGCTTCAGGATGAAACTGTTGCCGCAGGCGATGGCGACCGGATACATCCACATCGGCACCATGGCCGGGAAGTTGAACGGCGTGATACCGGCGACGACGCCGAGCGGCTGGCGGTCCGACCAGCTGTCGATCTCGGGGCCGACATTGCGGCTGTACTCGCCCTTCAAGCAGATGCGGAATGCCGCAGGCGAAATCGACCACGTCGATGCCGCGGGCGAGCTCGCCGAGCGCATCGGCGTGCGTCTTGCCGTGCTCGTTCGAGATGACGCGGGCGATATCGTCGGCGTGGCGATCCAGCAGCTCCTTGAACCGGAACATATGCTTGACGCGCTTGAGCGGCGGCATCGCCCCCCAACCGATAGCTGCCTGCTTGGCGGCGGCGACGGCGGCATTCACCTCGTCCGTGGTCGAGAGCGGCAATTGTGCGGTCTGCTCGCCCGTAGCGGGGTTATAGACGGGAGCGATGCGCCGCGAGGCTGAGGTGACCTTGCGGCCATCGATGGCGTTCTGGATCGTCTGCATGGCAGCCACGTACTTTCAATTCGCGGACTTGAGCACGCCAGAAAGGATTTCGATCAGCTGGTCGATCTCCTTCCTCTCGATGATGAGCGGCGGCGAGAGCGCGATGGTGTCACCGGTGGCGCGGACCAGCAGGCCGCGATTGAACGCCTCGACGAAACGCGCATGAGCGCGCTGCGACGGCGCGTCGGGAATGGGATCGAACTCGATGGCACCGATCAGGCCGATATTGCGGATGTCGATGACGTGGGGAAGACCTTTCAGCGAGTGGACCGCCTCCTGCCAATATGGCGCGAGCTCCGCCGCGCGGGTCAGCAGCCCCTCCTCCTTGTAGACCTCCAGCGTGGCGATGGCGGCCGCGCAGGCGACGGGGTGGCCCGAATAGGTATAGCCATGGAAGAAATCGATGACCTCTTCGGACACGCTCATGAACGCATCGTGGACCTTGGTCTTCACGAACACCGCGCCCATCGGAATGGTGCCGTTGCTGATCCCCTTCGCCGTGGTGATGATGTCGGGCGAGACGCCGAAATAATCGGCGCCGAACGGCGTGCCGAGGCGGCCGAACGCGGTGATCACCTCATCGAAGATCAGCAGGATGTCGTGCTTGGCGCAGATCGCGGCGAGGCGCTTGAGATAGCCCTTCGGCGGGATCAGCACCCCTGTGGAGCAGGCCACGGGCTCGACGATCACGGCGGCGATGGTCGAGGCGTCATGCAGCGCCACGAGGCGCTCGAGATCGTCGGCGAGCTCGGCGCCATGCTCGGGCTCGCCGCGGCTGAAGGCGTTGCGGGCCAGGTCATGGGTGTGGCGAAGATGATCGACGCCGGAGAGAAGCGTGCCGAACCATTTGCGGTTGTTGGCGATGCCGCCGACCGAGGTGCCGCCGAAATTGACGCCGTGATAGCCGCGCTCGCGGCCGATCAAACGAACCTTCGAGGCGTTGCCTTTGGCCCGGTGATAAGCGAGCGCCATCTTGAGAGCGGTCTCGACCGACTCAGATCCTGAGTTGGTGAAGAACACATGGTCGAAGCCTTGCGGGGCGATGTTGACCAGCTTCGAGGCGCATTCGAAGGCTTTTGGGTGGCCCATCTGGAACGTGCCGGCGAAATCGAGCTCGCCGACCTGCTTGCGGATCGCCTCGACGATCTGCGGGCGGCAATGGCCGGCATTGACGCACCACAGCCCGGAGGTGCCGTCGAGCACGCGACGGCCGTCGGCGGTGGTGTAATGCGTGCCTTCGGCGCTGACGATCAGGCGCGGCGCCTTCTTATATTGGCGGTTTGCCGTGAACGGCATCCAGAATGCTTCGAGATCGTTGGTGGCGAGCCTTGCGCTCATGTCGGTGCCTTGGATGCCGGTTGAATTAAAAGCGAGAGCTCACGCGACCCGGGTCACGGCTTCGGTGAGGCTCGCCTCGAAGATGTCCATGCCGTCGCGCACGATTTGGTCGCTGGCAGTGAGCGGCACGAGGAAACGGATAACATTTCCGTAGGTCCCGCAGGAGAGAAGAATAAGCCCGTTCTCGTTGGCGATTTTCATCAGCGCCTGAGTGAGCTGCGGCGCGGGCTCGGCGCTGGCTGAGTCCTTCACCAGCTCGATGGCGCACATGGCGCCCAAGCCCCGCACATCGCCGACGCAATTCAGGTTCGAGCGGGTCTTGAGCTGATTGCAGCGGTCGATAATGATCTTGCCGATGGCATTGGCGCGGTCGCAGAGCTTTTCCTCCTCGATCGCATCGAGCACGGCGTGCGCCGCGGCGCAAGCGACGGGATTGCCGGCATAGGTGCCGCCGAGCCCACCTGGGCTCGACGCATCCATCACATCAGCGCGTCCGGTGATGGCCGAGAGCGGAAAGCCGCCCGCCAATCCCTTGGCCATGGTCACGACGTCCGCCTTGATGCCCACATGCTCGAGCGCGAACATTTTTCCGGTGCGCGCGAAACCGGTCTGAATCTCGTCGGCGATCAGGAGAATGCCGTGCTCGTCGCACAGCGCCCGCAAGCTCCGCAGAAAATCGAACGGCGCGATATAGAACCCGCCCTCCCCCTGCACCGGCTCGATGATGATGGCGGCGATGCTCGACGGGTCGGCGATATATTTGAACAGGGCCTTCAGCGCGTCGAGGCTCTGCTCGCCGCTCACCCCGTGATAGGTGTTGGGAAAGGCGACGTTGTAGACGTCGGCCGGGAACGGCCCGAAGCCCTTCTTGTAAGGCACAACCTTGCCGGTCAGCGCCATGCCCATAAGCGTGCGGCCGTGAAAGCCGCCGCTGAACGAGACGATCCCCGGGCGCCCGGTAAAGCTGCGCGCGACCTTAACGGCATTCTCCACGGCTTCCGCGCCGGTCGAGACCAGCATGGTCTTGGCCGGGGTGGGGACCGGCGCCAGCGCATTCAGCCGCTCCGCCAGGCGCACATAGGATTCATAGGGCGTCACCTGGAAGCAGACATGGCTGAACGCCTTCATCTGCTCCTCGACGGCGGCGACGATCTTGGGATGCTGATGCCCGGTATTGACCACGGCGATGCCGGCGCCGAAGTCGATATAGCGCTTGCCGTCCTCGCTCCAGATCTCGGCGTTCTTGGCGCGCTTGGCGTAGATGGCCGTGGCATGGCCGACGCCGCGCGGCACGGCCGCGATCCTCCGCTCATGCAACTCGGCTGAACTTGGCATCAGGCGTTTCCGTTGTCGTTTCTTATTTGAGACGTCAGGACTGCAGCACGACCGGGCTCGAGCCGACCCAGCTCACCCAGACCTTCTCGCCCCAGCCGAAATCGTCCTGATCGAAGCGGGAGCGGTTGGGACGCGAGATACGGATCAGCCGGCCGTTCGACAGCAGCACGTGATAGATCGAAATGTCGCCGAGATAGGAAATCTCCTTGATCTCGCCCTTGGCGACGTTGGTCGCGGCCGGACACTCGGGCACTGAGGGAGGCGCGTCCGCATCCTTATGCAGGCTCATCTTCTCCGGACGGATCGCCACCCAGACGGATGAGTCCTCCTGGCCCGGCACCGAATGTGGAACATGCACGCGATGCGGCTCGAGTTCGGGGCACGCCACGGTGGCCTCGTCGGGCTTGTCGTTGATCAGCTTGCCCTCGAACATGTTCACCGAGCCGATGAAGTCGGCGACGAAGCGCGAAGCGGGAAACTCGTAAAGGTCGGACGGCGTGCCGAGCTGGGCGATCGAGCCCTTGTTCATCACCGCGATGCGCGAGGCGATCGCCAGCGCCTCGTCCTGGTCATGCGTGACCATGATGAAGGTGATGCCGACTTTCTGCTGCAGCTGCGACAGCTCGAAACGCATGGCCTCGCGCAATTTGGCGTCGAGCGCCGAGAGCGGCTCGTCGAGCAGCAGGACCTTGGGCTTCTTCACCAGCGCGCGCGAGAGCGCCACGCGCTGGCGCTGGCCGCCTGACAGCTGATCCGGCATGCGCGCGGCGAGATGGCCGAGCTGGACGAGGTCGAGGGCCTCCTGCACGCGCTTGTCCCGATCCGGCTGGGGGACGCGATCGATCTTCAGGCCGTAGGCGACGTTGTCGGCGACGGTCATATGCGGAAACACGGCGTAGGACTGGAACACCATGTTCACGGCGCGCTTGTTGGGCGGGATGTCGCCCATGTCCTCGCCGTCGATCAGAATGGTGCCTTCGGTCGGCACTTCGAGACCGGCGAGCATGCGCAGCAAGGTGGTCTTGCCGCAGCCGGACGGCCCGAGCAGCGCGAAGAACTCTCCGGGCTCGATTTCGAGGCTGACATTGTCCACCCCGACCGTGGAACCCCACCGCTTGGAGACGTTGCGGAAACTGATGATCGGCTTGACGGGGGCTTTGGCGCCCTTGGCCACCTTTTGGTCCACGGCACTCATCCTTTGGTCTTCTTCGCGGCTCTGCTCTGCATGACCATCATGACCACCATGAGCACGATCGTAAGCAGGATCAACATGGTCGATGCGGCATTGACCTCCGGCGTCACGGAGAAACGCAGCATCGAATAGACCTTGACGGGGAAGGTGACGGTGTCAGGCCCCGAGGTGAAAAAGGTGATGACGAAATCGTCGAGCGACAGAGTGAAGGCGAGCAGGCCGCCGGCGATCAGCGCCGGGCGAATATGCGGCAGCAGCACATCGCGGAACGCCTGCCAATCATTGGCGCCGAGGTCGCGCGCGGCCTCCTCCTGCTCCTTGTTGAAGCTCGCCAGCCGCGCGCCGACCACCAGCGCGACGAAGGGGAAGCAGAACGATGTATGCGCGATGATGATGGAGCCGAGATTGAACGGCCAGATCAGATTATTAGGCCAGGGCAGCACGCGGGTGAAGAACAGCAGCATGGCGACGCCCATGCAGATCTCCGGGACCACCAGCGGCAGGGCGAAGGCGCCCTCAACCACGGTTCGGCCCACGAAGCGGTAGCGCCACAACAGAACCGCGGCGAGCGTGCCGATGACCAGCGAGATGAGCGTGGCCATGAGGGCGATGGTCAGCGAGTTGGCGAAGGCCAACAGCAGATCCTGGTTGTTGAACAGCTTCTCGTAATATCTGAGCGTGAAGCCGCGCCACACCGTGATGCGCTTGGAGTCGTTGAAGCTGAAGGCGATCAGCGCGACGAGCGGCGCATAAAGAAAAAAGAACACGGCGAACAGCCATGCGCGCATTTTCCACAAGCGATTATATTCGAGCGGCGCGCGCTTCTGGGCCATGGCTAGATCCCGTGACCGTCGGCGGCCTTGCCGCGGCTGAAATAAGCGCGCAAGGCGATGGCCGCGAAGGTGGCATACATCAACAGGAAGGACAACGCGGCGCCGAACGGCCAGTCATTGGCCCGCTTGAACTGGCGCTCGATGACGTTGGCGATCATCTGGCTGTCGGGCCCCCCGAGCAGATCGGGTGTGAGATAAGCGCCGAGCGCCGGCACGAAGGTGATGATGATGCCGGAGATGATCCCGGGCAGCGCCAGCGGCACGACGATGAACAGCAGCGTGCGCAGATGGCCGGCGCCGAGGTCGAGGCTCGCCTCGATCAGCGACTTGTCGAGCCGGTCGAGCGCGGCGAATAGCGGCAGCACCATGAACGGCAGATGCACGTAGACCAGGCCAACGACGACGGCAAAGTTATTGTAAAGCAGCTGAAGCGGCGTGAACTCGCCGAGCGGCTGCAAGCCCACCAGCGTCATCAGCCAGCTGCCCTGGTTCCACAGCCATTCGAGGGTGAAATTGGCGTAGCCCTCGGTGCGCAGCACGGCGATCAGCGCGTAGGTGCGGATCAGCAGATTGGTCCAGAACGGCAGCATGATCAGCATCAGCATCCACGGCCGCCAGCGCTCGCTGGCGAAGACGATAGAAAGCGCCACGGGAAAGCCGATGATGAGACAGAGCAGCGTGGTGATGCCGGCGACGAAGATCGACTTGGCGAAGATGCCGAGATAGAGCGGCTCGAGCGCGCGCGTATAGTTGGCGAAGGTGCCGTTGATATCGACTTCGGTCAGGCCGGCGTTCTGGCCGAAGCTATAGGCCCAGACGATCGCCAGGGGCGCGAGGAAAAACACTACCACCCAGGCGATGGGTGGTAGTGCCGTCGCCAAGAAGGCCAGCCGACGCTCCTGTGTCCGGGTTGCCATCGCGGCGCTCCTGTCGCTCGCTACATCATTTCAATTGCGCTGCATCATGCCGCCCGCAGCCGCGTCATCGCCTCGTCGAGCAACCGCGTGAAATCCGCGCCGAGATAGTTCGGATACTCGCACTTGGCCATGACATCGGCCGGCGGGAAGATCACAGGATTGTTCTTGTAGGCCTCCGGCATCAGCGCCACGGCGGCGGCATTCGGAGACGGATACAGGATCGTCTTGGTGATCTCGGCCCCGACCTCCGGCTCGAAGATGAAGTTGATGAATTTGAGGGCGTTCTCCGGATGCGGCGCGCCTTTCGGGATGGCCAATGTATCCTGCTGCCGCATGGCGCCTTCCTTCGGCACGATGAAGGTGATGTCGTCGTCCTCGGTCATGATCTGGGCGATGTCGCCATTATATTCCATCACCAAATCGACCTCGCCCGACAGCAGAAGATCCTGACCGTTGTCCTCGTGGAAGGCCTTGATGTTGGGCTTCTGCTTGATCAGCATTGCCTCGGCTTGCTTCAGCAGCTCCGGCGACGCGTCGTTCAACGAGTGGCCGAGATATTTGAAACAGTTACGGAACAGCTCGCTCGCGTCCGACATGACGGCGATGCGGCCCTTATAGGCGTCGGAATCGAACAGCACCTTCCAGCTGTCGGGCGTCTCCTTAACCTTCGACTTGCGATAGCCGATGCCGATGACGAGCCAGGTATAGGGCAGGCTGAATTTGCGACCTGGGTCAAAGGGTGCGTCGGTCATGAATTCCGGCGCGATGTTCTTGATGTTCGGGATCTTGGAATGATCCAGCGGCTCAAGCAGATTGGCCTGAATCATGCGCTCGACGAACTCGCTGCCCGGAACGATGACGTCGTAGCCGGGATTGCCCGCGCGCAGCTTGGCGAATAGCTCGTCATTGGTCGCGAACAGACTCATATTGACGTCGATGCCGCTCGCTTCGGTGAAGTTTTCGAGCGTGGTCTCGCCGATATAAGTGTCCCAGTTATAGAAATTGAGCTTCGGCTCCTCGGCGGCCCAGGCGGAGCGCTTGGGGCTGGTGAGGCTGATGCCGATCGCGGCGGCGCCGAGACCCTTCAGCAGTGAGCGGCGTGATGTGCGATACGATTTGGCATGCCCGGTCATACTCACTCTCCTTGCTCCTGAACTTACGGCTGGCTGGGCCTCGTTAGCTCGTGACGTTGTTTTGCGCCGGGCAAGTATGACGGTTTGCCGCCAATTTCGCCAAGCTCAATCCATAGGCAGTGTCCGCCCCGGAGTGACCGATCAAGCATCAATCGCCCCCAGGCAGATGTATTTGATCTCGAGATACTCCTCCAAGCCTTCGGCGGCGCCCTCGCGGCCGAGGCCGGATTCCTTGACCCCACCGAAAGGCACCACCTCGTTGGAGAAGATGCCCTCGTTGACGCCGACCATGCCGGCGTCGAGCTTCTCGGCGACGCGCCAGGCGCGGCTCAAATTCTGGCTGAACAGATAGGCGGCGAGCCCGAACGGCGTATCGTTGGCGAGCCGAACCGCCTCCTCCTCGGTGTCGAAGCGGACCAGCGCCGCCACGGGGCCGAAAATCTCCTCGCGGACGATCTCCATCTCCGGCGTCACCCCGCCGATGACGGAGGGGCGGTAGAACAGAGGGCCGGCCGCATCGAGCGCCCCGCCGGTGAGGATTTTGGCGCCCTTCTGAACGGCATCGCCCACCAGGGTTTCGACCTTGGCGATCGCCGCGCTGTTGATCAGCGGGCCGACATTGGTTGCAGGCTCGATGCCAGGTCCGACGTGAAGCTTGTTCACCGCGTCGACGAGAGCGGCGGCGAAGCGGTCATAGATGCCGGACTGCACCAGGATGCGGTTGGCGCAGACGCAGGTCTGGCCGGCGTTGCGATATTTCGAAGCCATGGCGCCGGCGACCGCCTGGCCGAGATCGGCGTCGTCGAACACGAGCAGCGGCGCGTTGCCGCCGAGCTCGAGTGTGAGCTTCTTCACGGTGTCGGCGCATTGCCGGTAGAGGATCTTGCCGACCTCGGTCGAGCCGGTGAAGGAGAGCTTGCGCACCCTTCCGTCCTCGCAGAACACCTTGCCGACGGCGGGCGCGTCAGCGGTGGTGACGATATTGAGCACGCCGGGCGGCAGACCGGCATCCTGCGCGAGCTTGGCGATCGCCAGCGCGCAGAGCGGCGTCTCCTCGGCGGGCTTGACCACGATGGTGCAGCCCGAGGCGAGCGCGGGCGCGACTTTGCGGGTGATCATGGCGATCGGGAAATTCCATGGCGCGATCGCGGCGACCACGCCGATCGGCTGCTTGATGGTGAGGTAGCGCTTGGACGCGACGGTGGTCGGGATGGTGCGCCCGTAAGCGCGCTTCCCCTCCTCCGCGAACCACTCGATGAACGAGGCGCCGTAACCCACCTCGGCGCGCGCCTCGGCGAGCGGCTTGCCCTGCTCGGTGGTCATCAACTGCGCCAGGCTTTCCGTCTCGGCGGTGACGAGATCGAACCAGCGCTTGAGGATGGCCGCCCGCTCCTTGGCGGTCTTGGCCGACCAGGCGGGAAGCGCGCGGGCAGCCGCGTCGATGGCGCGCTTGGCGTCCTTGGCGCCGAGATCAGGCACGGTCGCCACCTCGGCGCCGGTCGCGGGGTCCTTGACGGGAAAATTCTTCGCCGAGGTGACCCACTCGCCGTCGATCAGGGCGGCGGTCGGGAATTTCTTGGAGATCATGGTCATGGCAATCTCCGTCAGCGGATCGTGATCGAGACCGATTTCAGATCGGCATATTTATAGAGTGCGTGCAGCGACCGGTCGCGGCCAAATCCGGACTGCTTGAAGCCGCCAAAGGGCATGGTGATGTCGCAGGCGTCCCAGCCATTGACCCAGACGAGGCCGGCCTTGATCTCGCGCGCGGCGCGGTGCGCGAGGCTCACGTCGCGCGTCCACAGTCCCGCGGCAAGGCCGTAGACCGTGTCGTTGGCAAGGCGGATCGCTTCGTCAGGCTCGTTGAAGCTGGTCACGGCCAGGACCGGCCCGAATACCTCCTCGCGCGCCAGCGCCGCTCCGGGCGCGACATGATCGAATACGGTCGGTTCGACGAAAAAGCCGCCGCTATCGATACGGGCGCGCTTGCCGCCAAGCCGCAAGGCCGCGCCCTCGTTTGTCGCGGTCTCGATATAACGCAAGGCGGTCTGCATCTGCTCGGCCGACACCATGGCGCCGAACGCGGTGCTGGGCTCGAGCGGGTCGCCCGGGACGATGGTCCTGGCGACTTCCAGCAGTTCGTCGAGGAAGGCGTCGGCGACATCCTCCTGCACCAGGAGCCGCGAGGCGGCGGTGCAGACCTCGCCCTGGTTGAAGAAGATGCCCCAGGCGGCATGCAAGGCCGCCGCCTTGAGGTCGGGACAATCGGCGAACACGATCTGCGGCGATTTTCCGCCGAGCTCCAAGGCGATCCGCTTGAGGTTGCTCTGTCCCGAATATTGCATCAACAGCCGGCCCACCGCGCCCGAGCCGGTGAAGGTGATCATGTCGACGTCCATATGCAGCGCCAGCGCCTTGCCGGCATTGTCGCCGAAGCCTGGAACGACGTTCAGCACACCCGCCGGGACGCCGGCCTCGAGTGCCAATTGCCCGAGCTTGAGCGCTGTCATCGGCGACTGTTCGGCCGGCTTCAGCACCACCGAGTTGCCCATGGCGAGCGCCGGCGCGACCTTCCACATCGCCATGTGCAACGGGAAATTCCAGGGCACGATGGCGCCGACAACGCCGAGCGGCTCGTGCACGGTGAAGGAGAAGCGGTCGCTGGTCCCGGGCCCAACCTCGCCGTAGATCTTGTCGAGCGCCTCCGCGTAATAGCGCAGCGTGCGGATCGCCTGCGGGATGTCGACGCTCAGCGCGTCCTTGATCGGCTTGCCGACATCGAGGCTCTCGAGCACGGCGAGGATCTCGGTATCGCGCTCCATTAAATCGGCGAGCGTGAACAGCACGCGCTTCTTGTCGCGGTAATGCAGGTTGCGCCAGCGCCCATCCTCGAAGGCGCGCCGCCCCGCCCTCACCGCGGCATCGACATCCTCGGCGCCGCATTCGGCGACGCGGTTGATCACCGTCCCGTTGCGCGGCGTCACATTGTCGAAGCTCTTGCCGCTGACGCTCGGCTTGAGCCGGCCGTCGATCACCGCAAGATGCGGCGTCTCGATTGCGCTTGCGACCTTCTCGAAATGTGCCAGTGACGTCATGGTCGGCCTCAGGCGACGCGGGAATACCACAGATGATCGAGCGGGGTGACGATGCGCTCGAAATTGCTGCGCTCGGCATGCTTCAGAATAGAATACACCTCCTGGAACGGCGTGCCGAACGCACGGCGCACGATTTCCGAGCGCTGGAAGAGATCGAGCGAATTCACCCAGGCGGTCGGCAGCGGCGGCGCTTCGATTCCGTCGGAATTGCCCTCCACCGCCGGCCCGGGATCGAGCTGATTGGCGATGCCGTGGCGCACGCCGGCAAGCATCGAGGCGATCACCAGATACGGATTGGCATCGGCGCCGGCGACGCGATGCTCGATGCGGGTGGCCTCGCCGTGCCCTCGCGGAATGCGCAAGGCGACCGTGCGATTGTTGAAGCCCCAATGCGCGGCCATCGAGACATAGGCCTTGGGCACGTAGCGCCGGTAGGCGTTGGCCGACTGCGCCCACACCGCCATGAAGTCGGCCATGGTCTCGCGCAAGCCGCCCAGCGCATGCCGGAACAGGGGCGAGATCGGATCGCCGGCAAAAAGGTTCTCGCCGGCCTTGTCGAGCAGGCTCAGATGGACGTGCATGCCTGAGCCCGCCCAATCGTGATGCGGCTTGGCCATGAAGGTGGCATCGAGCTGGTGCGCCCGCGCCGCCGCCTTCACAGCGCGCTTCAGCAGCAGCCCGTCGAGCGCCGCGCCGACGGCATCGGCGCGGTGTTTCAGATTGATCTCGAACTGGCCCGGACCGGACTCTTTCATGATCGCGTCGACCGGGAGACCCTGAACGTCGCAGACGCGGTAGATGTCGTCGATGAAGGGAGACAGCGCGTCCATTTCCTCGAAGCCGAAGGTCAGCGGCCGGCGCGGATCGTCGGAGAGACCTTCCGGCGTGTGCAGCATGCCGGCGGCGCCATTGGTAGACCGGCGCGTCACATAGAACTCGAGCTCGACGGCCGCGACCGGCGTATGACCTGCGCGCGTGAAATGCTCGACCTGATCGATGAGCACGGAGCGCGGGTCGATTTCGTCCTTGCCGTCGACGACCATCACGGCCTGTGCGTGTCTGCCGTCGCCAACGGGGATCGGCACCAGCGTCCGGCTCAGAAGGTGGCAGTGGTGGTCGCGGTCGCCGGTCTCCCACAGGCGCCCGGTCTCCTCCACGCAATTGCCGAGCGGGTCCATGATGAAGACAGAGGTCGGCATCATCAGTCCATTCTTGGCGATGCCGAGCAGATCGGAGCGGCGGAGGCGTTTGCCGCGCGCGATGCCGTTCATGTCGAACAGGAAGGCGTCGATCCACTCCACCCCCGGATTGGCGCCGAGGAAGTCTTTTACCTCGTCGAGGCTGAGCCGCGTGTTGGTCATGGCGCAACGCCCTTCGCGGCGGCGCCGAAGCGGCGGAACAGCGAGACCGAGACCGGGTTCGACTTCGCCGCCCATTCCGGGTGCCATTGCACGCCCAGACAGAACGCGGCCTCGTCGGGCCCGCGCACGGCCTCGACCAGGCCATCCTCGGCGAAGGCCTCGGCCTTCAGCCCGTTGGCGAGCCGGGCGATGCCCTGCCAGTGCAACGAGTTGACCATGATCTCGTCGCGCCCGACCCAATCGCGCAAGGTCCCGCTCAGCCTGACCGGGTGCACGGGCCCGTAGCTCTCATCGAGCGGGACGTCGAAGCGCGCGCGATGGTCCTTGTGGCCGCCCAAATCGTGCACAGCCTGATACAGGCTGCCGCCCAGCGCGACGTTCAGCTCCTGGAAGCCGCGGCAGATGGCGAAGAGCGGCGTCTTGCGCTCGACCGCGGCACGGATCAGCGGAAGCGTCAGTGCATCGCGCAGCGGATCAAGCCGATCGGGCATGATCGGCGTTTCCTCGCCGTAATGCTCCGGCGCGACATTCGACACGCTGCCCGACAACAGGATCGCGTCGGCCACCTCGAGGATCGAGCCGATATCCGTCATGCCGGGGCCGACCGGCACAAGCAGAGGCTGGCACTCGGCAACCTCGGCGACCGCCGCCGAATATTTGCGGCCCACGGCATCAAAGATGTGACCTTCGATCAGCTTGGTACAGGCCGGGATGACGACGACCGGACGGCTCATGCGGCAAGCTCTCCGGCAACGTCGTTGAGCGTGAGGTCGAGCGCGCGGCCGATCACCTGTTCCGCCTCGTCGAACTGCTCCTGCGTCCAGATCAGCGGCGGCGCCATGACCATGGTGTCGAACACCGCGCGCATGATGAAGCCTTCGCGGAAGAAATGATCGCGGCAGATCAGCCCGACGCGGCCCGGATCGGCGAAGCGGCCGCGGGTGGATTTGTCGGCAACCAGCTCGATCGCGCCGAGCAGCCCGATCGAGCGGACCTCGCCGACGAGCGGATGGTCCTTGAACTTGGCGAGCATCTTGGCGAGCGCCGGCCCGGTGAATTCCTTGACGCGCGGGACCAGCCGCTCCCGCTCCATGATCTCGAGATTCTTCAGCGCGACGGCGCAGGCCACGGGATGGCCCGAGAAGGTGTAGCCGTGATGGAAGTCGTCCGCATGCGCCATCAACGCGCCGGCGATCGTGTCGTCGACAATCACGCCGGAGAGCGGGATATAGCCGGACGTCGCCGCCTTGGCGAAGGTGATCAGGTTGGGACGGATGCCGTAATATTGCGAGGCGAACCAGGTGCCGAGGCGGCCGAAGCCGGTAATGACCTCGTCGGCCAGAAGCAGGATCCCATATTTGTCGACGATGCGTTGCACCTCCGGCCAATAGCTTGACGGAGGGATCTTGACGCCGCCGGCGCCCTGCACCGGCTCGCCGGCGAAAGCGGCGACGTTCTCGGGCCCGACGCGCGAGGATCTCCTCCTCGAGCGCGCGGGCGGCGCGCAGGCCGAAATCCTCCGGCGACTCTCCCGGCTCCGACTCGCCGTACCAATACGGATCGATGATGTGGCGGAAGCCTTCGTAGACCGGATAGCTGTGCTTGTGCACATGCGCCATGCCGCCCATCGAGCCGGCGGCGATGGTCGAGCCGTGATAGGCGTTCTTGCGCGAGATGATGATGCGCCGCTTGGGCTCGCCCTTGAGCACCCAATAGTGACGGATCAGGCGGATCGCGGTGTCGTTCGATTCAGAGCCCGACGAGCCGAAGAAGACCTGGTTGAGATGTTCCGGAGCGATCTCGGCGAGCTTGCGCGCCAGCGCCACGACCGGCGGATGCGTGGTCTTGAAGAACGTATTGTAGAAGGGGAGCTCGACCATCTGGTCGTAAGCCGCCTGCGCCAGCTCCTTGCGCCCATAGCCGACATTGCAGGTCCACAGTCCGGCCATGCCGTCGAGAATGCGCGCGCCTTCGCTGTCCCAGATATAGGGCCCGTCGCCGCGCACGATGACGCGGGCGCCACTCGCCCGCAGCGATTTGTGATCGCTAAACGGGTGAAGATGGTGGAGAGCGTCGAGCTCTCTCAATTGCGCGGTTTGATATTGATTGGTCACCTAGAAACCTCCAGCAGCGCTCGACCCGAGGGCCATCCTGTTAACGCTGGAAGCTCGCGTGAGGCGTATAGCCGATGCGGGCGCAGAGCTGCAGCAGCCGCACTTTGGCGTTGAGGCCGTTGGACACGATCATGGTTCGGGAAGCCAACATATAAAACAGCGCCCACGGTTCCGAACCCGCCGGGCAGCCTTGACAGACTGGCTTGAGCGAGTTTGGCTACACCGAAGACTTTATTGGCTACGGTGTAGAATTGTCAACGAAAACAGCCCGCAAAGCCCCTGCCCGCCCGCGCGGACGCCGCGGGCTCGACCGGAATGCGATTCTCGACGCGGCCTTCGACATGCTGTCGCGCGACGGCGAGGTCGGTTTCTCGGTGCGCAAGCTCGGCGTGGCGATCGGCGTCGACCCCATGACCGTGCTGCATCATTTCGGCTCGAAGGACGAGCTGCTGCGGCGGATCGCCGACCGGGCGCTGGCCAGCGTTCAGTTGCCGCTGCCGGGCGAGGATTGGCGCGCGGATCTGCGCAATGTCGCCGCGGCCTACCGGGATCTCGCCCACCGTCACCCGCGGCTGTTCCACCTGCACTTCCGCTTTCATGCGACCGGGCCCGCCGACCATGTATCGAGCGAGGTGGTCTACCGGGCGCTCAGGAGCACCGGGCTCACCGACGCAGAGGCCGCCGGGCTTGGCCTTGCGTTCTACGCCTTCATCCTCGGTTACGCCCTGGCCGAGGCCGAAGGGCTGTTGCACCCGATCGGCGCCGAGGACGAGGCGGAGCTGCGGGACTTGGACCCTCTCGCCTATCCGGCGACGCTCGCGCTGATTCCGGCCTTCCGCGCGCTCGATCGCGAGGCGACCTTCGCGGCAGCGGTCGATGCCTTCATCGACGGGGTGTCGTGCCGGTGCAAGCCGCGTCCGAAGCGCTGATCAGGCCGCGCGGAACAGCGCGACGCAGCCTTCGCTGTCGATCTCGACCTCATCGAAGCGCTGCCGCAGGCCGTCGCGTAGAGACGCCATGTCGTCCTCGCGATTGTTGAACACGCCCTTCGCGTTATAGAAATCGAGCAGCGCGCTTGCCGCGCGGTTGGGCGCGATGCCGCGTCCGAGAATGGTCGCGCCGAACAGCACCGCACCCTTCCGCAGCAGCGGCCGCAAATGGTCGACAGCGACGAGTTTCTCGCTCATCCGGCCGGGCAGGCAATGCAACACGTAAGTGAGGCCGACCGAGGCGAACGGCGCGAGGCCGAGCTCGATCGGCGCGAGCAGATTGACCTCGTGAAGCTCCGGCCTGAAGCGGGCGAGCCTGCGTGCGGCGCGCGCGAGGCAATGGCGATTGATGTCGAGCAGGACGAGCCGGCCAGCCTTCGCGTCTCCCGTCTTATCGAGGAAGTAGCCGGTGCCCACGCCGGCCTCCAGATGGTCGGCAGAGAGATTGGCGCGGTAGAGCTCGGTGATGCGCCGCGTCGGGCAACGCCACGCGAGATGGTTGGAGAGACCATGCACCAGGAGATCGTAGATGGAGAGCAGCGCCGGCGTGTAGACCGCATGCGCCTTGGCGATCGCGATCTCGTCCGGCGCGGCTTTGGTGTTCGGCACGAGCTGCTCAGCCATGGCCCGCTATGCCATCCGACCCGCCAAAAAGAAAGGGCGCCGCGAGGGCGCCCTTAAAGGTGGGAAGTGCTTTTGGGGAAGTTCTGAAAGTCTAGAAAACGGCCTTGAGGGTGCCCACGACGCGCTCGTCGCAGGCATTTCTCACGCTAACATTGGCGAAGCACTCGGTCGTCATTATAGTCCGTATCCCAGTAGCGGATGTCAGCAGACCAGTGCTCCATGAAGCCGAGCGTCAGGCCAGCATTCCAATAGGTGTAGTCGGCGGAGAACGTCTTCGTAACGCTGAAATCCGAACAGGCCGCTGATGGTGGGCGAGAAGAAGTTGAAGAGCTTGCTGCTGAAGGCGTAGCCCACCGCTCCCTCGATCGCATTGGACTCGGTGCCGAAGCCTGGAAATTGTCCGGCGACCAATAGTTGGTGACGCCAATGGTCCAGGGTCCCGCCCGTCCAGGTCGCACCGGTCTTCAGCTCGAAATAGTCGATATCATTGGCGCCCGGATAGGTGTAGGCGAGGCCAGCGATGTTGAAGGTGACCGCCGAGCCGTTCCAATTCCATTTGGGGGTGATCCCGACATAGTAGTCGATCTCGATGCCATCGCCGCCGGGTTCGATATTGGAGCCCCACATGCCGGCATAGAACATGCCGTAAGTAGAGATCGAATTCCGGCTGCACTGCGGGATCGTTGCTGGTCAGCGAAACGCCGCGGAAGATGTAATCGGTCGTGAACACCGTCGTCGCCGAGAGCGTCAAGCTTCTTATCATCGGCCTGGGCGGCGGTCGCCAACCCGGCAGCGAGAGCTGCACCCAGAACGCACGATTTGATGATCCCCACTTCCCTGCTGCGCCGAGCCATTTTTCATTCTCCTGATTTTGTCGCTGTCCCTGCGATCGAAATTCGCTTTATCAGGATGTCGCCGCCTCGCCCCGTGTCCCCCGTTGCGGCGCAACGTCCCCCGATTTCTCTGTCACAATATGCTCGCGGACTTCCGAAGCAACGGAAAAGGTCGGATTTTCGAAAACATCTGGACCGGTGTGACTATTCTGCAATGGTCCAAGCGCTTTGACGCCGCATTGGGCTTATGCCGCCGATGCGGGCCACACGATTACTCACCGGAACTGCTCAGGTGACAGGCAATTGCCTAAATGCGAGGCGAAAGCCAATCGGCGAATCAATTCATCAGGTTGGGTGTGAGCCTTCGCATTGCACGTGCAAGGCGCGAGGCTCGGCCTTGTTCCGATTTGGGTGGTCACTTAGAGTGGATTTCGGCACCCAAGACATCGCTTTGCGATTCGATTCGGCGGATTTTTTTCCACAAGACACATGACGCAGGACAGAGATCCCGGGACCGTTCTCGTGACCGGCGCCGGGCGCCGGCTCGGGCGGGCGATTGCGCTCGATTTCGCGAATCGCGGCTGGCGGGTCGGCGTCCACTACCGGGAATCGGCCGAGGAGGCGTTGGAGCTCGTGGGGGACATCCTGCGCAATGGCGGGATGGCGGCGGCGTTTGGCGCCGATCTCCACAGGCTGGAGACGATCGCACCCCTGATCGAGGCTTGCACCGAGGGGCTCGGGGCGCCGACCTGCCTGATCAACAATGCCGCCCGTTTCGACTGGGATGCTCTCGACACGCTCGATGCGAAGACTTGGCAGGTCAATCTCGACGTCAATCTCAGGGCGCCGGTGTTCTTGACCCAGGCCTTCGCCAAGACTTTGCCTGACGGCGCCTCGGGCAGCGTGATCAACCTCATCGACCAGAAAGTCTTGCGCCTCGACCCCGAGCACTTCTCCTACACCATCGCCAAATCGGCCCTATGGATTGCCACGCAAACCATGGCGCAGGCGCTTGCCCCGCGGATCAGGGTGAATGCCATCGCGCCGGGTCCCGTGCTCAAGGCCGAGGGCCAGAGCGAGGCGGATTTCGAGCGGGAGGCGCGCACGACCCTGCTTGGAAAACCCGTAAGTGCCGCCGATGTCACGGCAGCGATCCGCTTTCTGCTCGATACGCCGTCGGTCACCGGGCAGATGATCGCGCTCGATGCCGGCCAGCATCTCGCCTGGAAAGGCAAGGGGTGAGCAGCCCCGACGCCCAAGGCCTTGAACCAGGCCACGCTTAGACCTTACCTTCGGACTAGCAACCGCATGCTCGAAGCATGCGCGAAACTCCATGATCCCATGCCCTTAGACAACCCCGACAGCGCCGCAGCCTCGCTCCTTTCGCGCGTGCGCAAGGCCATCAGCGGCGTCGACACCGGCGCGCCGGTGATCGGCCGCTATGCCAAGACGGCGCCCGCCGGGCCCGGCGTCTATCGCATGATCGATGGCGCCGGCGAGGTGCTCTATGTCGGCAAGGCGCGGCATCTGAAGAAACGCGTGCAGAGCTATGCGCGTGGCGCGGGCCACAACAACCGCATCGCCCGGATGATCGCCGACACGGCAAGCATGGAATTCGTCACCACGGCGACCGAGATCGAGGCGCTGCTGCTCGAGGCGAACCTGATCAAGCGGCTGAAGCCCCGCTTCAACGTGGTGCTCAGGGACGACAAGTCCTTCCCCTTCATTCTGATCTCGCGCGACCATCCCGTGCCGCAGATCCTCAAACATCGCGGCGCGCGGAACCGCAAAGGCGATTATTTCGGGCCGTTCGCGTCGGCCGGCGCGGTCGGCCGCACCATCAACACGCTGCAGCGCGCCTTCCTGTTGCGCTCCTGTTCCGACGCCTATTACGAGACGCGAGTGCGCCCGTGCCTGCTGTTCCAGATCAAGCGCTGCAGCGCGCCTTGCACCGGCGAGATCTCGCTCGAGGATTACGGCGTGCTGGTCAACGAGGCGCTCGCCTTCCTCACCGGCGAGAGCGACGAGGTGAAGCTCAGGCTGCATGCCTTGATGGACGAGGCGAGCCTCCGCCAAGACTATGAGCGGGCGGCGAGCTTCCGCGACCGGCTGACCGCGCTCAGCCACATCCAATCGCGCCAGGGCATCAACCCGCTGACGGTGAAGGAGGCCGACGTGTTCGCCGCGCATCAGGAGGCGGGGCAGACCTGCATCCAGGTATTCTTCTTCCGCACCGGCAACAATTGGGGCAACCGCGCCTATTTCCCACGCGCCGACAAGAGCCTCGCGGTGGAAGAAGTGCTGGAATCGTTCATCGCCCAGTTCTACGACGACAAGCCGCCGCCGAAGCTCGTGCTGCTCTCGCACGACGTTCCGACCCGGCGGCTGCTCGCCGAGGCCCTTTCCTTGCGCGCCGGTCGCAAGATCGACGTCAGCAAGCCGGTGCGCGGCGAACGCCGCGATCTCGTCGAGCACGCGCTGATCAATGCGCGCGAGGCGCTGGCGCGACGGCTCGCCGAGTCCTCTTCGCAAGCGGCGATCCTGACGCAGCTCGGCGAGCTGTTCGATCTCGACGAGGCGCCCGAGCGCATCGAGGTCTACGACAACAGCCACATCTCCGGCACCAATCCGGTGGGCGCCATGATCGTCGCCGGGCCCGAAGGCTTCATCAAAGGGCAATACCGCAAGTTCAACATGAAGAGCGAGGATTTGGCCCCCGGCGACGACTACGCGATGATGCGCGAGATGCTGACGCGGCGCTTCTCCAGGCTCGCCAAGGAGAAGGCCGAGTTGAATGGCTGGGCCGCGCCGGACCTCGTGCTGATCGACGGCGGACCGGGACAGCTTGCCGCGGCCTATGCCGTGCTCGACGAGCTCGGCTTGGCGGATGAGATCAAAGTGGCGGCGGTGGCCAAGGGGCCCGACCGCAACGCAGGCCGCGAGCGCATTCATCTCCGCGGCCGCGAGCCGCTGTTGCTGGAGCCGCGCGATCCGGTGCTGTATTGCATCCAGAAGCTCCGTGACGAGGCGCATCGCTTCGCCATCGGCGCGCATCGGGCCAAGCGCAAGAAGACGATCACCGCCTCGCCGCTCGACGAGGTGCCGGGCATCGGGCCGAACCGCAAGCGCGCGCTGTTGCAGCATTTCGGCTCGGCCAAGGCGGTGAGCCGCGCCGGCATCGCCGATCTCCAGGCGGTCGGCGGCATCAGCGCGCAAATGGCCAAGACCATCTATGATCATTTCCATGGGTAGCCGACAGTGAACCAGCGATCGGACATGGCAAGAGACGGCTTGGCGGGGACGCCGCGCGGTGGCGCGCGCGCCCGTTTCGGCAGCCTGCCGAATATCCTCACCTATGGCCGCATCCTCGCCATCCCAGCGCTGGTCGCCTGCTTCTTCGTCCCCGGCGATTGGGGCCGCTGGACCGCCATGTGGATCTTCATCGCCGCGGGGGTGAGCGATTTCCTCGACGGCTATTTCGCCCGCGCCTGGCAGCAGCAGAGCAGCGTCGGCCGCATGCTCGACCCGATCGCCGACAAGCTGATCGTGGCCGCGGCGCTGTTGATGCTCGCCGCCGACCAGACCATCGCCGGCTGGTCGCTGTGGGCCGGCGTGATCATCCTCTGCCGCGAGATCCTGGTCTCGGGCCTGCGCGAATTCCTCGGCACGCTCGCCGTGTCGGTGCCGGTGACGCGGCTCGCCAAATGGAAGACCGTGGTGCAGATGGTGGCGATCGGCTTCCTGCTGGCGGGCAGCGCCGGCGACAAGATCTGGCCTTACACCACCCTGTTCGGGCTTTCGCTGCTGTGGATCGCGGCGCTCTTCACGCTGTACACCGGCTACGACTATCTGATGGCCGCGTTCCGCCACGCGATGAAGGACGAGTGAGAGCGATGCGCGTCCTCTATTTCGCCTGGGTCAAGGAGAAGGCCGGCATCGCCGCCGAGGAGATCGAGCCGCCCGAAGGGGTGGCGACGATCGCCGAGCTGATCGCCTGGCTGAAAGCCCGCGGGCCGGAATTCGCCAATGCCTTCGCCAAATCGGAGGTGATCCGCGCGGCGATCGACCAGATCCATGTGCGCCATGACGCCAAGATCGAGGGCGCGCGCGAGATCGCCTTCTTCCCGCCGGTGACCGGAGGCTGAAGATGATCCGCGTGCAGCTTGAGGATTTCGACATCGGCGCCGAGATCGCGGCGCTGAAAGCCGGCCGCAGCGATATCGGCGCCATCGTCAGCTTCATCGGCACGGTGCGCGATCAGCACGGCGCGGTCGCGGCAATGACGCTCGAGCATTATCCCGGCATGACCGAGGCCGAGCTCACCCGCATCGAGGCCGAGGCGAACGCGCGCTGGAAGCTGCAAGCCTGCCTGATCGTGCATCGCTTCGGCACGCTCAAGCCCGGCGACAATATCGTGCTGGTGGTGACGGCGTCGGAGCATCGCGACGCGGCGTTCGACGCCGCCAAATTCCTCATGGATTATCTCAAGACCGGCGCGCCGTTCTGGAAGCGCGAGTCCGGACCCGGCGGCGCGCGCTGGGTCGAGGCCGACGCGAAGGACGACAGCGCCGCCTCGCGCTGGAACAAGCGCGCCGCGGAGTAGCTAGCGGATGATGCGGGCGCCGCGCGGCAGCACCTTGAGGTAAGGCCCCCACACGCAGACATCGCCCCAGCCGCAAATGCCGCCTTGGCAGGTGCGCTGATAGGAGCAGGAGCGGCATTTGTAGACGGGCGCGCAGCCGCTGCACATGGCGATGCGCTGGCAGTCCTTCCACACCGCCACCGGCGTATAGAGTTGCTGGTGCTGCACTGCGTCCCTGAGATCGGCGAGCGCCCCTGCCCGGCTTTCGCTTGCGGGCAAGGCGAACAGGCAGGCCGCCAGCAGGCCGGCCAAGCCAAGCATGGATAAAGCTTTGCGCATCGAGGCCCCCCTTGATCCCGCGTCGCTCGCGGGCAGCCTCCATCCCCGCCACCAGAGTGCCCGTTGATCGCCCAAGGATCAAGCACCGAAGCCAAGCCATGCACGATCCTCGCCGCGGCGCGCATTCGCGTCCGGCTGATGTAAACAGCGGTTTCCTCGGGGTTTTCCCCGAGGGGGATGGCGCGCCGAAAGACGCAGTCCGTATCCGTATCGCGATCCGGAAAGGACCGCGCGGGCGCCTTCCGGCGCGCCATATGCGCTCAAGCAGCGCTAGCGATAGCGCAACAAAAGCACTTGCGGCGTCCATTCGGCACCGGGCCCCGCTTTCGTCCGAGGGTCAGATACGAACTCCACCTCCGATCGCATCAGCCAGCTCCTGGCAGGGACTCCTATTGGCCCCGGGGGGAGCCCCGATGCCGCCCGAGTGCCTTGTTGCGACAAGGCCCGCGGGCGCCGCACCTCGTCCCGCCTCATGACGCCTCATGATCGCGCCCTCAAGTGAACGAGGTGCGTGCATGATAAGCGAGATTTGGAAGGCGGGGATAAAGCGGGCACAGCACTCCTCCCCCTGAAAGGGGGAGGTCGGCTTGGCCAAGCCAAGCCGGGTGGGGGTCACGCCATTAACCCTGACCCTGCCCCCTTTCAGGGGGAGGGAGTTTTATGTCCCAACTCGAGCGCGATGAACTCCTTCACGCCCTGCAAATTGCTCAGAACATCGCGATTGGAAAAACGAACGACGCGAATGCCGCGTTGGTTCAGGAAGCGTGTCCGGCGAGAATCGGACTCTGTGCGTGTCGCATGGTCGTCGCCATCGAGTTCGATCGCCAGGCGAGCGCTCGGACAGTAGAAGTCGAGCACGTACGGGCCGACGGGATGCTGCTTGCGGAAGGAGGCGCCGAGCTGATCGTCGCGAAGCGCATACCAGAGCTTCCGCTCTATGGGCGACATTTGTTTGCGTAGATCGCGCGCGCGCGCGTCATCGCATGCGCTGGCGGATGCGGCATCGAAGCGCGATTGCGATCCCTGCAGGCAGGAGAACCTTCGCTTGGACGCGCAACTCCCGACGGGAGGAGCTTGCAAGCGAGCGAGCCTGGTGCGGTCCCTTGCAGAGCAATGTAACCCTCGCCCCGGCTTGGGAGTCGCAGAGACCCCCACCCGGCTCGCTACGCACAAGTGCGAGCGAGCCGACCTCCCCCTTTCAGGGGGAGGAGAGCAACC
The DNA here is from genome assembly GCA_963817175.1 of uncultured Alphaproteobacteria bacterium. Taxonomy (GTDB): domain Bacteria; phylum Pseudomonadota; class Alphaproteobacteria; order Rhizobiales; family Methyloligellaceae; genus Methyloceanibacter. The sequence continues at coordinate 98,214 of CAWFNK010000015.1, read as the reverse complement.
CCTACCGATACAGCACGGCGCCTTCGGGGGCGTGGCGATGCTCCCACCCCGCCCGCTCCAGCGCCGGCGTGTCGTCGGCGGCTTGAGCGGATAGCCGATGCAGAGATGCCCGATGAACACCCAGTCCGGCGGCACGTCGAGGATCTCGGCGATGCGCGCAGGATCGAGGATCGACACCCAGCCCATGCCGATCCCTTCGGCGCGCGCGGCGAGCCAGAGCGTGTGCACGGCGTTGACCACGGAATAATCCAGCGTCTCCGGCATGGTGAGCCGGCCGAGCCCCGCCCCTTGCGCGGTCGAGCGGTCGGAGAACACGGCGAGCTGGCAGGGCGCGTCGTCGAGGCCGGCGAGCTTCAGCCGCGCATAGAGCGCGGCGCGGTCCGGCGTCTGCATCTCCAGCGCGTCCTTGTTGCAGGCCTCGAAGCATTGGCGGATCAGCGCGCGGCGCGCCTCGTCCTCGACGATGACGAAGCGCCAAGGCTCGGAGAGACCGACCGACGGAGAGAGACAGGCGATGCCGATCAGCCGCTCGATGGTGCCCGCGGGGAGCGGCGCGCGCTTGAAGCGACGCACATCGCGCCGCCAGCGCAGCAGATCGTAAAGACGCATCCGAAATTCGTCGTCGAACTCCGGCGGGCCCTCCCGCCGCTCCGCGACTGACACATCACCCACGCGATCCATGGGGGGAGATTAGCATGGATCGGGGAACGCAGATCACGCCTCGCATTCTGGAACAGTCACCCATATCGGTTGCACCCTTGGTGGGGAAATGGTGACGGTCTTTCGGTGCCGTGGCGGTATTCTTTTCCTCGAATTGGAGATGAGGGACAGATGATGGAAATTATCGACTATTTTGATCGTAGGCCGGATGGGACTTGGGCTTGTGTAAGGTCTTTCCTCGACATAACCGCCGGCACCATCTTTAAGCCGGGTGACCGCTTCATGGACATGGATCTGGTCTCGGCGCTTGAACAGATGGACTGGCTGCGAAATCCTAACGCCTTCGTCGCACGGTGAGTTAGTGGTGCCTTCTCTTACCGCTGCGCCACCCTCTTAGGGGGCAATGGCAAGTGATAGCCCGTTGAGACGAGCTGACCCTAATGCGCCTGCACGTGGCGCGAGACGGACTCATCCGGGACCTTGATGTCCGGATGCGCGCGCTTGAAGCGATTGTCGGCCTCGGTCTCGGCGGCGAGCTGGGTGAGCGCGGTGATCGTGTAGCGTTGCAGCTCGATACCGCCCTTCTCGTAGGAGACGGTAAAAGCTTGTTTCAGCGGTGGCCGTCCCATTGCACTCTCCTCTTACCTTGGCGCCTAGACTTGCGGAGCGAAAGCCCCTACCCCGCCGCGGCGGCGCGCACCTTGGCCGGATGCACCATCGCGGTGAAGTCGTCCATCAATTGGCGCGTGATGTCGCCGATGGCGAATTTGTATTGGCCGATCTCCGCGACCGGCGTCACCTCGGCGGCGGTGCCGGTGATGAAGCACTCGGTGAACCCGGCGAGCTCCTCCGGCATGATCGCCCGCTCGATGACTTTCAGCCCGCGCTGCTTGGCGAGGCCGATCACGCTGCGGCGCGTGATGCCGTCGAGGAAGCAATCGGGAAGCGGCGTATGCAGCACGCCGTCCTTGACGAAGAAGATGTTGGCGCCGGTGGCTTCGGCGACCTGGCCGCGCCAGTCGAGCATCAGCGCGTCGTTATAGCCTTCGCGCTCGGCTTTGTGCTTCTCGATGGTACAGATCATGTAGAGCCCGGTCGCCTTGCTTTCAACCGGCGCGGTGCGCGGATCGGGCCGGCGATACTCGGCGAATTTCAGGCGCAGCCCCTTGGCGCGCGCGGCCGGATCGAAATACGAGCCCCAGTCCCAGGCGGCGATGGCGACATTGGTCTTGGTGTGCTGCGCGGCGACGCCCATCTGCTCGCTGCCGCGCCAGGCGATCGGGCGGACATAGGCGTCGGTCAGATTGTTGGCGCGGATCACCTCGCGCGCCGCCTTGTCGAGCTCGGCCACCGAATAGGGAATTTCGAAATCGAGCAGCTTCGCCGATTTGTGCAGGCGCTGGCTGTGCTCGGAGAGCTTGAAGATCTCGCCGTCATAGGCGCGCATCCCCTCGAACACCGCGCTGGCGTAATGCAGCCCGTGCGTCAGCACATGCAGCCGCGCATCGCCCCACGGGATCAGCTTCCCGTTCAGCCAGATGAATCCCTCGCGCTGATCGTAAGGGGCGGTCGCCATCGAACTTCCTCCGCAAACAAGGCCGGCCGTTCTTCGCGCGGCCGGACCGGGCAGCTAAACGCCACGCAATGTGCGCCTCTCATAGCACCTTGAAGGGCAATTGCGCGAGCAAGCGCCGAGGCGTATCAATGGCGCGAATAAGTCAACATGGCTGACATAACCGAGCGCGAAAAATAAGTCAACATGACTGACCTAAATGAGCCTCTGGCTGCCGGCGAAAATCCGCGCGCCGAACCGCTTCGCGGCAAGGCGAAGGCGGTTCGCGCCAAGCCGCGCGGCAATGGCGGCGCGGCGACGCGCAAGCGCGCTTTGCCCGAGGCCAAGCTGCTCGAATTCGCCGAGCTGTTGTTCTTCGCCTATCGCGATTTCACCCGCGACCCCGACGCGATCCTCGCCGATTTCGGCTTCGGCCGCGCGCATCACCGCGTGCTGCATTTCGTCAATCGCCACTCAGGGCTTCGCGTCGCCGATCTGCTCGACATTCTGACCATCACCAAGCAGAGCCTCTCGCGCGTGCTCAAGCAGCTGATCGACCAGGGCTATATCGTGCAGCAGGCGGGCAGCGCCGATCGGCGCGAGCGGCTGCTGTTCCCCACCGAGCGCGGCCGGGCGCTGGCCGAGCGGCTGGCGGCGCCGCAGATTGCGCGCCTGGCGGAGGCGCTGAAGGCGGCCGGGCCGGGATCGGAAGCGGTTTTGCGCCGTTTTCTGGAATTGATGGTGAATGCCGAGGAACGCCCCAAAGTTTCCTCGATCATGGCCTCTCCTGTCCCTCACGAAGCGGGTAGCAAGGGGGATGGCTGATGACCGTGCCGACGCCGCTCAAGGCGCATCGCGGCTGCCCCGACGACAACGCGCCGCATATCCTGGTGGTCGACGACGATAGCCGCATCCGCGATCTGCTCGCGCGCTATCTGCAAGACAACGGCTTCCGCGTGACCACGGCGATCGACGCGGCGAGCGCGCGCGCCTGCATGCGCAGCCTCGCCTTCGATCTGCTGATCCTCGATTGGATGATGCCGCAGGAAACCGGCATCGACTTCGCCCGCTCGCTCAGGACCGAGTCGCGCGTGCCGATCCTGATGCTGACGGCGCGCGCCGAGGCCGAGAACCGCATCGAGGGGCTGGAGACCGGCGTCGACGATTATCTCGCCAAGCCGTTCGAGCCGCGCGAGCTTCTGCTGCGCGTCGGCAACGTGCTGCGGCGCGGCGGCGCGGCGCAAGCGAGCGGCGAGGTGCGCATGGGCGAGTTCGTGTTCCATATCTCGCGCGGCGAGCTCAGGCGCGAGAACGAGACCATCCGCCTCACCGAGCGCGAGCGCGAATTGCTGCGCTATTTCGCCCAGCGGCCCGGCATGCCGGTGTCGCGGCAGGAGCTTGCCAAGGGCGAGGACGGCGGCGGCGAGCGCGCGGTCGACGTGCAGATCAATCGGCTGCGGCGCAAGATCGAGCACGACCCTGCCAACCCGGTCTATCTCCAGACCGTGCGCGGCAAGGGCTACATTCTGTACCCCGAGTGATGGACGCGACCCCTGACGCCAAACCGATCGTGCCGGAGCGCATCAGGCCGTTCCGCCGGCTGCTCGCCGCGTTCGGCGACCGCATGCCGAAGGGCCTCTATGCCCGCGCGCTGATCATCATCATCGCGCCGATGGTGCTGCTGCAATCGGTGCTGACCTTCGTGTTCCTGGAGCGGCATTGGCAGACGGTGACGCGGCGGCTGTCGACCGTCACGGTGCAGAATATCGGCATGCTGATGGACCTCTATCAAACCAACCCGGCGGAGGCGAATGTCGAGACGCTGTCGCGGCTGTCCGCGCAGAATCTCGGCTTGCGCATCAGTTTCGTGCCGGGCGAGGAGCTGCCGCCGGTTCGCTCCAAGCCGTTCTTCGATCTGCTCGACACCACGCTGTCGGACGAGCTGACGCGGCAGATCGGCAAGCCGTTCTGGATCGACACGGTCGGCCGCTCCAATTTCGTCGATATCCGCATCAAGCTCGACAACGCGGTGATGCATGTGATCGCGCGGCGCAGCCAGACCTATGCGTCGAACTCGCAGATCTTCCTGCTGTGGATGGTCGGCACCTCGCTGGTGCTGCTGACCGTGGCCATTCTGTTCCTGCGCAACCAGATCAAGCCTATTCTGCGGCTGTCGGAGGCGGCCGACAGTTTCGGCCGAGGCCGGCCGCCGCCGGCGGACTTCAAGCCGCGCGGCGCGCGCGAGGTGCGCCAGGCGGCGCATGCCTTCATCGAGATGCGCGACCGCATCGAGCGCTATGTCGAGCAGCGCACCATCATGCTGGCCGGCGTCAGCCACGATCTGCGCACCGTGCTGACGCGCTTCAAATTGCAGCTGGCTCTGTTCGAGGAAACGCCCGAGCTCGAGGCGATGCGCGCCGACGTCGACGAGATGCAGGCGATGCTCGAGGACTATATGGCGTTTGCCAAGGGCGACGCCGGCGAGGAGATCGTGCGCACCGATATCGGCGAGATCCTGAGCGAGGTGAAGAGCCAGGCGCATGGCGGAAGGGCGATCGCGATCGAGGTCAAGGAGGCGCCGCTCGTGGTGCCGGTCCGCCGCCATGCCTTCAAGCGCGCGGTGGCGAACCTCGTCAACAACGCGGCGCGCTTCGCCGAGCACGTGAATGTCAGCGCCGAGAGGCAGAACGGCGCGCTCACCGTCGCGGTGGAGGACGACGGCCCGGGCATCCCCGAGGGGGAGCACGAGCAGGTGTTCCGCCCGTTCTACCGCATCGACCACGCGCGCAATCAGGATTTCAGGCTCGACCGGGCTTGGGCTGGCCATCGCCCGCGACATCGCCCGCATTCACGGCGGGGACATCGCGCTCAGCCGATCCCCGCTCGGCGGCTTGAAGGCCGTGCTAAAAGTCCCGGTTTGAATTTGCGACAAGATCCATTGGGAGGAGATAGTTCATGCGTCGAATGGCTTTAGGGATTGCAGCGGCGATGGCCGTGTGTTTCGCGGCGCCCGTCGTTCGCCGAGGACATGACCGAGGAAATCCAAGAAGAGGAGCAGCCGGGCTCGGAGATCGAGCTGGATCTGGGCGCGGGCGGCGCCACGATCGAGCGCAAGAGCGGCGCGCCGGTGTTTCACCCCGGTGACGTGCCGATGATGGCGCCCGAACCCGGGACGCAGCTCGGCATCCCTGACGAGCCGGACGCGCCGCTTGCCGAAGATCCGGTCGATGCCGAACTGCCCGGCGAAGGACCTGAAAATCTCTCGGGCCCCGACGACGACGACGATCTCCCCGACTGATCTCGCTGTAGGGTGGGCAACGGCATCGCCGTTGCCCACGCGTTCGTCACCGGTGGGCACGCTACGCTTTGCCCACCCTACGGTGCCGGCGCGTGCGGAGCCTCAGCCTGGCCGCCGCGCTTCCAGCCGCGCGGCATGAACCCGCACAGCACGCGGCAGACATCGCCGCAGGCCGTCTCGATGCCTGACAGCATGCGCTCGCCCTTGCCGAGCCGCTTGTCGAGCGCGGCCATGGTCCGGTCGAGCGAGGGCGTGTCGTCGTCCAGCCAGACCTGGAACACCCTGCCGTAGATGGCGGTGAGGCCGGCCACTCTGAGCGCGCCGCCAGGACCGTCGAGCTTGGCGCCCGCGCTGGCGAGCATCCAATATTGCGAGGCGAGCGAGCCGCAAAGCAGCGGCGCCGCCTCGCCGGGCCGGCAGCAGAGATAACCCGAGATGCGCTTCAGCGCTTGCTTGTAGGGCTGCATCGTTTCGAAGCGCGTCATGAGCGCGTCGAACAGCCGGTCACGCGGGCTTTGTGCTTCGCCCGCGACCCTCGCCTTGGCCAGAACCTCGGCATCCACCTCGGCCTGAAAGGCGCGGAGGATGTCGCTCTTGCAGGTGAACTCGCGCCTGAGATCGGCGAGGCCGACATTGGCGGCGCCGGCGATGTCGGAGAGGCCGATATCGCCCCAGCCCTTTTCTTTGGCGAGGTCGAGCGCCGCCCGCACCGCTTTGGAACGCTTGGAGAAATCGTCGAACATGGAGGTACTCCTTCACTGAGGAAGATAGGTGCTCTCCGTGGCCATCGAAAGGCGCGCGGAGCCCTACGACGACAGCTCCTTCGAGCGCTTGGCGGCGGCGGCGACGGCGCGGGTGAGAAGCTCTTGCAGCCCCTCCTGCCCCATCAGCACCGCGAGCGCCGCGGCGGTGGTCCCGTTGGGCGAGGTCACCTTCTCGCGGAGCTCGGCTGGCGACAACTCAGAGCGGCGCAACAGCTCGCCAGCGCCTTCCACCGTGGCGCGCGCCAGACGCCGCGCAAGCTCGGGCGCGAGCCCCGCTTCGCGCCCCGCGTCAGCCAGACATTCCGCCAGCAGGAACACATAGGCCGGACCGCTGCCCGACACGGCGGTCACCGCATCCATCAGATTCTCGTCGTCGAGCCACACCACCTCACCAACCGCTTCGAGCAGCATGGCGCATTCGAGGGCCTGGTCGCGCGTGACCGCGGCGTTGGCGCAAGCGACGGTCATGCTGCGCCCGACGGAAGCGGCAGTATTCGGCATGGCGCGCACGATCGCCGTGCCCGGCGGCAGAAGCCGCGCCATGCTTTCCAACGTGCGGCCGGCGGCGATCGACAGCACGACGCTCTTCTCGCCGATCATCGGCTCGATCTCGGGCATCAGCTTCGGCAACAGGTCGGGCTTCACCGCGACCACGATCACCGACGGCGGCGCCGGAAGATCGGGCGCGGTGCCGGCGGCAATCGAATGGCGCGCGGCAAGCGCAGCGACCTCGGGCGCGAGCCCGGGGTCCTGAATGAACACAAGCTTGGGGTCGAGGCCCTGACGGAGCCAGCCCTCAAGCAGCGCCCCGCCCATCTTTCCCGCCCCCACCAGGAGCAGCGGGCCGGCGAGGCTCAGTGTCATGCGTGTCCTTGCGTCTCGAGCATGGTGGCCGCGAGCGCGTCCTCGGGGGACTTGCCCGCCCACAACACGAATTGGAACGATTGATAATAGCGCTCGCAGGCTTCCAGCGCAGCTTTAAGTAGCGCCTCGCACTGGCCGACATGGGTGTCGGCTCCGGCCAGCAGCAACCCATGCCGGTAGAGCATGAGACCATCGTCCTTCCACAGATCGAAATGGCCGAGCCAGAGCTGCTCGTTGATCAGAGCCATCAGCTTGTAGATGTCGCCGAGCCGCGGCTTCGACACCTTGAAATCGAAGGCGCAAGCAAGGTGCAGCGCCTCGAGATCGTCCCGCCAGGTCAGCGAGATGTGATAGTCGCACCACGTGCCTGACACCGTGAGAGTCAACTCGTCAGGGGCTGAGCGCTCGAAGGTCCAATCGTGAATGGTTGCAATATGCTCGACCATATCCACCGGGTTTGTGAAATGGTCATAGATCGGCTGTGTCGTAGCCATGCGTCTCCTCGGTGGCCCCGGTGAGGTTGCGCGTTTAAGCTGCCCGCTCGCGCGAATCACTTTGTGAATCAGTTATATAACGCGGAGTTTGTCAGCACCAACGCGAGCCAAGCGCGTAAGCGGTTTTGACGGAAGATAGTTGTGGATTGAGGGCTTGGCGGAGCGGGTTAAGCGTCGCGCGACTCGACCCCGACCATCGGCTCACCGCAACGCCAGCCGGTCAAGAGCCAAGTTGCCGAGCCGACGCGGCGCAGGCAGCGGCACGCTCCAGCAGCAATCGCCGCTCGCGTTCGTTGCGCGTGAGGGAAGCCGCGCGCTCGAACTCCGCGCGGGCCTCTTCGAAGCGTCCGAGCTTGTTGAGCAGGTCGCCGCGCACCGCCGGCAGGAGGTGATAGGTCTTGAGCGCCGGCTCGGCGGTGAGCGCATCGACCAGCTTCAACCCGGCTTCCGGACCGAACACCATGGCGAGCGCGACCGCGCGATTGAGCTCCACGACCGGCGACGGCGTAACCTCGCCGAGTTGCCCGTAAAGCCCGACGATCTGCGCCCAATCCGTCTGGTCGGCGCTGCGCGCTCGCGCGTGGCAGGCGGCGATCGCGGCCTGCAAGGCGTAAGGGCCCGGTTCCCGCCCCGGCGCGGCGCTCAAGGCTTCCGCCCGCTCCAACGCGGCGAGACCGCGGCGGATCAGCAGCGGGTCCCAGCGCGCGCGGTCCTGATCGAGCAGCAGCACGGGTTCTCCGTTGGGCCCGGTGCGCGCGCCAAAGCGCGATGCCTGGATCTCCATCAGTGCGACGAGACCATGCACCTCGGGCTCTTGCGGAGCGAGCTCGGCCAGGATGCGGCCGAGACGCAGCGCCTCTTGGCAGAGCTGAGGCCGCATCCAGTCCTCGCCGGCGGTGGCCGAATAGCCTTCGTTGAAGATCAGGTAGACGACGGACAGCACCGAGGACAGACGCGCTTCGAGCTCATCCCCGCGCGGTACTTCGAAGGGCACGCGGCTGTCGCTCAGCATGCGCTTGGCGCGCACGATGCGCTGTTGGATGGTCGGCTCGGGGACGAGGAAGGCGCGCGCGATCTCATCGCTGGTCAAGCCGCCGAGCAGGCGCAGCGTCAGCGCCGCACGCGCCTCTGGCGACAGGATCGGGTGGCAGGCGATGAAGACGAGACGCAGCAGATCATCGCCGAGGTGATCGTCCAATGCCGCGTCGAGATCGGGTTGCGCCGTCTCCTGCTCGATTTCCAGCTCGTAGCCGAGCGCTTCATGCTTGCGTTCGCGGAGTTTGTTGCGGCGGAAGAGATCGATCGCACGATGCTTGGCGGCGGCCATCAGCCATGCGCCGGGATTGTCGGGGATGCCCGACTTAGGCCACTGCTCCAGCGCCGCGACGAGGGCGTCCTGGGCAAGCTCCTCGGCAACGCCGATGTCGCGCAGCATCCGCGTCAGTCCGGCGATCAGCTTCGCCTGCTCGATCCGCCAGACGGCGTCGATGGCGCGGTGGGTGTCGGTCGCCGTCATGGCGACCGACTATGGCCACTTCCTTCGCCGCCGCAAGCCGCTCACTCGGCGGCGGCCCGCGTCTCCGCGGGCTTGCCGCAAACCTCCTGGCCGGGGTCGGGGATCTGACGTACTTCGCATTCGCCTTCCCAACCGGGCATGTGAATCCTGTGCAGCTCCATGAAGCGCTCGGTCCATTTGCGCATCTGCGCTTTCGAGGCGCATTCGAAGATGGCATAGCCGCCGACCACCTCCTTGGCCTCGGTGAACGGGCCGTCGGTGAGAGTGAGCTTGCCGCCGGCAAGTCGCGCCCGCATGCCGCTGGAAGTCGGCAGCAAGCCGACGCCCTGCACCATGACGCAGCCGTCCTTGGCCGCCTCTTCCACCATCGCGTTCATCGCGTCCATCATCGCCTTGGGCGTGGTGGTCATCTTCGCTTCGTTCATCTTTACCATCGACAGGAATCGCATCGTCGTCACTCCTATATTGGAATTGAAGTTGAGCTATTTCTGCGCGGCGAGACCGATCTCGCGGAACCGGTCGAGCGCTTCGCTTTCGCCGAAATCCTCGAGCTCGAACAGCTGCCGGACCTCGATCTCGCAGTCGCTTCCGCCGATGGTGGGGTTGGGGAAGCGTCGCGACCATTCGACCGCTTCCTCGCGCGACTTCACCTGGATCATGGTGTAGCCGGCGATGAGTTCCTTGGTCTCGGCGAAGGGACCGTCAATGACGGTGCGCTTGCCCCCGGAATATTTCACCCGCCAGCCCTTCGAGGTCGGCTGGAGGCCGCTGGCATCGAGCAGTACGCCGGCCTTGGCCAGCTGCTCGTGATAGTCCGCCATGGCGGCGAACAGTTCCTCGGGCGGCTTGGCGCCAGCCTCGGACTCCTTGGTGGCCTTGACCACAATCATGAAACGCATATCGCTGTCTCCTTCGGTTCGGAGCCTTGGCATCCGGCGCGCGGATGGGCGGCTCTACCCACACGTCGAACGGGGGCGCGCGAAATCGACATGTCGAAGCAAATTTTTTCGGCAATTTGGAGGTCGCGCCGGCTAACCCTTGTCGGCCAAGCCTTTGACGATGGCCGCTTCGAGCGCCGCGATGCGCTCTTTCAACAGCTCGTTCTCCTCCCGCGCCTTCTGCGCCATGGCCTTGACCGCCTCGAAATCCTCGCGCTGCACCACGTCGAGATCGCGCAGCACGCGCTCGGCCTGGGCGCGGACCACGCTCTCGATCTCCTTGCGCACGCCATCGGCGGCGCCGGCGGCATCGGTGATGAGCTTGCCCAACTCGTCGAAGAACCGGCCTGTGGTCTGGGTCATGGCCCAACTATGGGACGCCGCGTCATCGGGTGCAAGCCGGGCCAAGGGGGCGGCCGTGGAGCGCCTTGACAGAGGCCCATTGGCGGTGAAGGGTCCGGGCCTCCCGCAAGGAGCCGCCGGCCGAGCCGCATGCATCTCTTCGTCCTGCCCTATCCCGTCATCGATCCCGTTGCGATCGCGCTCGGCCCGGTCACCGTCCGCTGGTATGGGCTCGCTTATATGGCCGGCATCCTGCTCGGCTGGCTGTATGGGCGGCGGCTGGTGGCGCGGGCCGATCTTTGGGGCGGCAAGCCGCCATTGACGGTGGCGCAGGCCGACGACTTTCTCCTCTGGATCACGCTCGGCATCGTCGTCGGCGGCAGGCTCGGCTTCGTGCTGTTCTACGAGCCGAGCTATTTCTGGCAGCACCCGGTCGAGATTCCCGCCGTGTGGCATGGCGGCATGTCGTTCCATGGCGGGCTGCTCGGCGTGGCGCTCGCGGTCTATCTGTTCTCCCGCGTGAAGGGGATCAATCCGCTGTCGCTCGGCGACATCGCCTCGGCGGCGACACCGTTCGGGCTGTTCTTCGGGCGCATCGCCAATTTCATCAATTCGGAAGTGGTGGGACGGGTGAGCGATGTGCCCTGGGCGATGGTGTTTCCCGGCGCGGGGCCGGAGCCGCGGCATCCGAGCCAGCTCTATGAGGCGTTTCTCGAAGGCATCGTGCTGTTCATCATCCTGCGCATCGCCACGCATAAATTCCATGCGCTGACGCGGCCCGGCACGGTGTTCGGGCTGTTCCTGATCTTCTATGGCATCTTCAGGAGCGCGGTCGAGTTCGTGCGCGAGCCGCATGCGGGTCACCCGATGGATGTCGGCATCTTCACCCCGGGCATCGTCTATTCGATCCCCATGATCCTGCTCGGCGCCTGGCTGATCTGGCGGGCGAGACGAGAGCCCGCTTTGGCGTCATCGTGATGGGCGCGCAACGCAAAATCCAAAGTGCCGAGGAAACCCCGCTCGCAGCGCGGCTGAAACAGCGGATCGCGCGCGAGGGGCCGATCAGCGTGCATGACTATATGCAAGCCTGCCTCGCCGACCGTGACGCCGGCTATTACATGACGCGCCGGCCGATCGGCAAAGACGGCGACTTCGTCACGGCGCCCGAGATCAGCCAGGTGTTCGGCGAGCTACTGGGGGTCTGGGCCGCCGCGGTTTGGCAAACCATGGGCGAGCCGGCGGTGGTCGTGGCCGAGCTCGGGCCTGGGCGCGGCACGCTGATGGAAGATGCGCTTCGCGTGTTCGGCCGCGTGCCCGGACTGCTCGACAGGATCAGGATAGCGCTCATCGAGACGAGCCCCGTGCTGCGCGAGACGCAAAGCGCGACGCTCAGCGCCTCCCCTGCCCCGCTGCAATGGTGCGAGAGCATCGAAGACCTGCCGCAAGGCCCGCTCATCCTCATCGCCAACGAGTTCATCGACGCGCTTCCCGTGCGGCAATTCGTGCACGAGAGCGGCGCCTGGCGCGAGCGAAGCGTCACGCTCGACGCCACGGGCGCTTTCGCCTTCTGCGGCGGCGCGCCGGCCAGAGCCTGCCGCCCTGCCGCAATCGCTGAGAGACATGGACATGGACGACGGCGCGATCGTCGAGACGCGTCCCGCGATCTGCGCCTCTCGTCTCGGCTCTCGCCGCACGGGCGAAAGACGCGCCAATCGCCGCGCTGTTCGCCGATTACGGCCATGCCGAGAGCGGCAGCGGCGATACGCTGCAAGCGGTCCGGCGACATCGCTTCGCCGACCCGCTCGCCGCGCCGGGCGAAGCCGATCTCACCGCCCATGTCGATTTCGCCGCGCTCAAGCAGACGGCACGCGCGGTTGGGCTCGCCGCCTATGGGCCGATGCCGCAAGGCGAATTCCTGCTCAAGCTCGGGCTCGAGGCGCGCTGCGAGCGGCTTTTGCAAAATGCGGCGCCCGAGCAGAGAGCCGCAATTTTGTCAGGCGCGGCACGGCTTGCCGATCCGCGGCAGATGGGGCTTCTGTTCAAGATGCTCGCGCTGCAATCGAGCGGGCTTGCCCCGCCGCCTCCCTTCGGAGACATTTGAGCATCCGATTGCGCGCCCCATGGTCACACCAGACAAAATGAAGCTCTGCGCGTCGAGCCTCGCCGCAATCGACGGGGTACGGCACGGATTCTTCACCCGCCAGGGCGGGGTTTCGAGCGGCCTCTATGCCTCGCTCAATTGCGGGCCGGGCTCGCGCGACCAGGCTGCGAATGTGGTGGAGAACCGCGCGCGCGTCGCCGAGCTGCTGGGCGCCGAGCCCGGCAAGCTCGTCACACTGTTCCAGAAGCACAGCGCCGATGCCGTAATCGCCGAGGCGCCGTGGACGGACGGGACGCCGCCCGAGGCCGACGCCATCGTCACCAAGACGCCCGGGCTCGCCATCGGCGTGCTCACCGCCGATTGCGCGCCGATCCTGTTCTGCGACGGCACGGCCAGGGTGATCGGCGCGGCGCATGCCGGTTGGAAGGGCGCGCTCGGCGGCATCATCGAGGCAACCGTCGAGGCCATGCGGACGCTCGGCGCCAAGCCCGAGCGCATCATTGCGGCGATCGGGCCGGCCATCTCGCAAGACGCCTATGAGGTCGGGGCCGAGTTCGTCGAGCGCTTCATGGCCGAGGAGCCTGGAAGCGCCGCATTTTTCATCACCGACGAGAGCTCGGGAGAGGCGCATTTCGACCTCCCCGCCTATGTCGGCGAGCGGCTTGCCCGTGCCGGCGTCGGCGCCATCGCCGATCTCGGCCATTGCACCTATTGCGAGGAAACGCGGCTGTTTAGCTACCGCCGGTCACAACATCATGGCGAAGAAGACTACGGTCGCCAAATTTCCGCCATCCTGCTCACCTGACTTGCCTTCACCATGCGTAGCAAGGGCCCAAGAGCCGATCCACGCTTAAACTGGACGCCAACGGGCCGAGGCGGGTAAGCTGTTGTTTGGGAGAGGGTTGAGAGTCCCGTCACGACAGGTCTGTCGCGAGCGGTGCTGTGCGGCCAACAGAGGGAGAATTTTGTTGGGCGCGGACACACGTCACGTGCGCGGCTGGCTCAGGCGTATCGCACCTGCGGCGCTCGCCGCCTTTGCGCTTGCCTGCCTGACAGGCTGCGGCGGTGGTCCGGGCGGCCCGAGCAGCTCCGGCATCTTCAGCGGCGCGACCAGCCTGTTCGGCGGCTCGAAGAAGATCGCGCTTGCGCCGGTCATCGGCACCACGCCGCAAGTTGCCCAACAATTGAGCGATGCCCTGGTGGCAGCCGGCAGCGAGCGCGGGCTGACCATCGTCCCGGCAGGCAGCAAGGCGAACTACACGCTGCGCGGCTATCTGATCGCCACCAACGAGGGCAAGGGCGCCAAGATCACCTATATCTGGGACGTCAATGACGCGGGAGGCCAGCGCGTGGCGCGGGTCTCGGGCGATGAGATCGTCCCCGGCCGCGCCGGGGCCGATCCCTGGGCCAATGTCGACAGCGCGGCGATCCGCAGCATCGCCGGCAAGACCGCATCGCAACTCGCCGCAAGCATGCCGCGCGGCGGCGGCTCGGCCAGCGCCGTGGCTGCCGCGACGGATTCGACCCCCACCGCGACGGCTTCGACCGCGCCCATCCGCGCACCGGTCGCGGCGCCCAAGGCCAATGGCGTGGTGGTGGCGCCCGTGGCGGGAGCCCCTGGCGACGGCACAAGGTCGCTCACCACCGCGCTCAAGAAACGGCTCTATGCCGGCGGCATCAAGCTTGCCAACGGAACCGCCGCCAACGTCTATATGGTAAAGGGCACGGTCAGCCTGGCGGACGCGAGCGGCGGCAAGCAAAGCATCCGCATCGACTGGCAGGTGCTCGACCCCAACGGCAAGAAGCTCGGCACGGTGTCGCAGCAGAACACCATCCCGCGCGGGTCGCTGAACGGCCCGTGGGGCGCCATCGCCGATGCCGCTGCCGGCGCGGCCGCCGCCGGCATCATCAAGCTCCTGCCGAAGTCGAGCTGACAACCATCCACAGTCTTTTCCGCATCCCTTGAGTTTACAGCGCCCGCAAGGGCTTGTTAAAAGCCGCCTTGTTACAAGCCGCCTCGGAGCGGAGTGAGCGGGGCTCGAGGCCACGCTCGGTTGGGCAAGGAGCGATCGGATGAAATTGGTTGCGGGCAATAGCAACCGCCCCCTCGCCGAGGCGATCGCAGGCTACCTCAAGACCCCTCTCGCCAAATGCATCGTGCGCCGCTTCGCCGACATGGAGATCTTCGTCGAGGTGCAGGAGAACGTGCGCGGCGAGGACGTATTCGTCATCCAGTCGACGTCGGCGCCCGCCAACGACCATCTGATGGAGCTGCTCATCATCATCGACGCGCTGAAGCGCGCGTCGGCGCGGCGCATCACCGCGGTCGTTCCCTATTTCGGCTATGCGCGGCAGGACCGCAAGCCGGGCCCGCGCACGCCGATCTCGGCCAAGCTCGTCGCCAACATGATCGTCGAGGCGGGCGCCGACCGCGTGCTCACGCTCGATCTGCATGCCGGGCAGATCCAGGGCTTCTTCGACATTCCGACCGACAATCTGTTCGCCGCGCCGGTGATGGTGCAGGACATCAAGCAGCTGTTCCCGTCCGACAATCTCATGGTGGTCTCGCCCGACGTGGGTGGCGTGGTGCGCGCGCGCGGGCTCGCCAAGCGCATCGATGCGCCGCTCGCCATCGTCGACAAGCGCCGCGAGCGGCCGGGCGATTCAGAGGTGATGAACGTGATCGGCAACGTGAAGGGGCGGACCTGCATCCTGGTCGACGACATCGTCGATTCCGGCGGCACGCTGGTCAACGCCGCGGAAGCCCTGCTCGACAACGGCGCCACGCTGGTCACCGCCTATATCACCCACGGCGTGCTGTCGGGCGGCGCGGTCGCGCGCATCATGGCGTCGCGGCTGAAGGAGCTCGTCATCACCAACTCGATCCTGCCGAGCAACTCGGTGAAGAACGCGCATAACATCAGGGTGCTGCCGATCGCCTCCCTGCTCGGCGAGGCGATCGCGCGCACCGCCGAGGAGCAGTCGGTGTCGAGCCTGTTCTACTGAGCCTTGTCGCGCGCGGGCGAAGCTCGCCGCTCAGTGACCGCCCTCATATTTGAAGGAGACCTTGAGCTTGGTACGGTAGGCCTCGACCTTGCCGTTGGTGATGACGAGGTCCTGCTCGATGACCTCGGCCACGCGCAACTCGCGCAGGTGCTCAGCCGTGAGCTCGACCGCGTTCTTGGCGGCTTCCTCCCAGGATTTGGGGCTGGTGCCGATGATCTCGATGACTTTGTAGACGCTCTGCGACATGTGACTCTACTCCTTGAACGCGGGTGGCCTCGCGACTTTGGCGGACTTTGGGCCCGGCCTCAATCGCCTGTAAGCTCAGTCTACGCCGAATAAGCGCCCGCCTCCAATTGGGGTCGCCTCGCCCGGGCGCCGATAGGAGTGTTGTCATCGCCCCCCGCTCCGGCTATAAGCCCCCTCAAATCCGGGCCTTTTTGGGCCCTTCATTTTTGGCTTTGGAGACTGGTCATGGCTGAGGCTATCGAACTCAAGGCATGGGCGAGGCAGCGCTCAGGCAAAGGCGGCGCACGGTCCGCGCGGCGCGAAGGGCGCATCCCCGGCATCCTATACGGCGACAAGCGGGACCCGGAGTCGATCGCCGTCGAGTTTCGCGCCATCAGCCAGCAGCTGCTCACCGGCCATTTCCAGAGCACCGTCTTCACCCTGAATGTCGACGGCACCAAGACGCGGGTGATCCCGCGCGCCGTGCAGCTCGACCCGATCCGCGACTTTCCGATCCATGTCGATTTCCTGCGGCTCGCCAAGGATGCGCTCGTCACCGTCGAGGTGCCGGTGCATTTCCTCAACGAGGCCGCCTCCCCCGGTCTGAAGCGCGGCGGCGTGCTCAACGTCGTGCGCCACGAGATCCAGGTGCGCTGCCCGTCAGACGCCATCCCCGACCATTTCGACGTCGACCTGACCGGGCTCGAGATCGGCGATGCAGTGCACATCTCGGCGCTGAAATTGCCGGACAACGTGCGCCCGACCGTCACCGAGCGCGACTTCACCGTGGCGACCATCGTCGGGCGCTCGGCTGAGGAGCCGGTGGGCGGCGCGCCCACGGCCGAGGCTGCGGTGCCTGGCGCCGAGGGTGCCGAGGCTGCGGCCGCCGAGGGTGGCGAGGACAAGGAGAAACCGAAGGAAGAGAAGAAGAAGAAGGACTAGTCCTTCTCGCGTGGGCTTGCCTCACGCGCCTCGCCTTCGGCAGGAACGGCTCGATGAAGCTCTTTGTCGGCCTCGGCAATCCCGGGGCGGAACACGCCTCCAACCGGCACAATGTGGGCTTCATGGCGGTCGACGCCATCGCCGGGGCGCATGGCTTTCCAGCTTGGCGCAAGCGCTTCCAGGGCGCCGCCGCGGAAGGCAAGCTCGGCGATGAGCAGGTGCTCCTGTTCAAGCCCGGCACCTACATGAACAAGTCGGGGCAGGCCGTCGGCGAAGCCGTGCGCTTCTACAAGCTCGATCTCGACGATGTCGTCGTGTTCCATGACGAGCTCGACCTCGCGCCCGGCAAGGTACGGGTGAAGACGGGCGGCGGGGTCGCCGGCCATAACGGGCTCAGATCGCTCTCGGCGCATATCGGCAACGACTATATGCGGGTGCGTATCGGCATCGGCCATCCGGGCAAGGAGCTGGTGACCCACCACGTGCTGCACGATTTCGCCAAGTCGGATCAGGCGTGGCTCAAGCCGCTGCTCGAAGCGATTGCCGCCGAGGCGCCCTATCTCGCCCAAGGCGCCCCCGACAAGTTCCAGTCGCGCCTGGCGCATGCGATGCAGGCCGAGCCCTCCCCCGAGGAGGCCGCGCCGCGGGCCAAGGCTCCCGCGCGCGGCAAGGCGCCGCGAGACGAGACCAAGACCGCGCCGCAAGGGAGCCTCGCCGAGAAGCTCCGCCGCTGGTTCGGCGCGTGAAGGCGAACTGATCCATGGGATTCAAATGCGGCATCGTCGGGCTGCCCAATGTCGGCAAGTCCACCCTGTTCAACGCGCTGACCGAGAGCGCCGCGGCGCAGGCCGCCAACTATCCGTTCTGCACCATCGAGCCGAATGTCGGCGAGGTCCCCGTGCCGGACCCGCGGCTCGACCGGCTCGCTTCCATCGCCAAGTCCGCGCAAGTGATCGCGACGCGGCTCACCTTCGTCGATATCGCCGGGCTGGTACGCGGCGCCTCGAAAGGCGAAGGGCTGGGCAATCAGTTCCTTGGCGTGATCCGCGAGGTCGACGCCATCGCCTATGTGCTGCGCTGCTTCGAGGATCCCGACGTGGTGCATGTCGAGGGCCGCGTCGACCCGATCGAGGACGCCGAGACGATCGAGACCGAGCTGATGCTCGCCGATCTCGACAGTCTGGAGCGGCGCGTGCCGCTCTTGGAGAAGAGGCTGCGCGGCCAGGACAAGGAAGCTAAGAAGTCGCTCGAATTGGTGGAGCGGATCCTGCCGCTGCTGCGCGAGGGCAAGCCGGTGCGGCTCGCGACCATCGCCGAGGACGAGCGCGCGGCCTTCAAGGCGCTCAACCTGCTCACCTCCAAGCCCGTGGTCTATGTCTGCAACGTCGATGAGGCGTCGGCCGCGACCGGCAACGCTTTTTCGGCGCGTGTCGCCGAGCGGGCGGCGAAGGAAGGCGCGGGCTGCGTCGTCATCTCGGCCAAGATCGAGGCCGAGCTTGCCGAACTCTCGCCCGAGGAGCGCAAGGTCTATCTCGCCGAGCTTGGGCTAGCCGAGCCCGGGCTCAACAAGCTGATCCGCGAAGGCTACAAGCTGCTCGGGCTCATCACCTATTTCACCGCGGGGCCCAAGGAGGCGCGCGCCTGGACCGTGCCGGAAGGCACCCGCGCGCCGCAAGCCGCCGGCGTGATCCATACCGATTTCGAGAAGGGTTTCATCCGCGCCGAGACAATAGCCTATGACGACTATGTGGCGCTCTCGGGCGAGGCCGGCGCGCGCGATGCCGGCAAGCTCAGGCTCGAAGGCAAGGATTACGTCGTCAAGGACGGCGACGTGCTGCATTTCCGCTTCGCGACTTAGTATGGTGCCCACTCGAGGACTCGAACCTCGTCTTCAGGGGTGGTTCCCCTGTGCGCTGCCAGTTACACCAAGCAGGCTTGAAAGACCTAAGAACGCGCGGAAGATTGATCAGTCAGGCTTCGACGGCTTCGCTCCCTTTGGCTTGGCTACGGCTCTGGCGACGCGCGCCTCGATAATGGGCGGCCCGCCCGCGGGCTTCGGCTTCACCGTGGCCGGCACCGAGACGGGCGGCGTCACGCCCATCGACACATAGACGTTCAGCAGCCGCTCGACGCCGCCTTCGGCCGGCTTGACCCAATCCACCGGCACATAGATCAGCGCGCCGCCGAACGGCACCGGCGCCGACGGCACCAGCAGGCCGAGATAACGGTGCTCGCCGATGCGTACCGGTTCCGGCGAGGGCATCAGGCCGAGCACGGCCGCGCCCCCTTCCCCGCCGAAGAAGCACCAGACCGGGCTCATGCTTTTCAGATCGCCCTGATCGCCGCGATCGACGATGGCGACGAAGCGCTTCGACAGGTCGTAGACATTGGAGATGATCGGGATGCGCCGCATCAGCCAATCGAGGCTGTTCAGCACGAACGACCGCAGTCCCGACTCGACGACCACGCCGAGCGCGAAAATGGCGCCGAGAATGATGGCGAGGCCGAGCAGATAGGCCGCCGTCGAGCTCGGTTCGATGTTGAGGCCGAGCGAGGTGCCGAGCGTGGTGATGAGCCGGCCGATGAAGCTGCCGGGACCCGCATAGCCCGCGATCAGCGAGGCGACCCAGGCGGTGACGAACACCGTGACGGCGATCGGCAGCAGGGCAAGAACCCCTGCCAGGAACGTCCGTAGAATGCGGCCCAAGCCTCGCCCTCCGTGCCCGTTTACGGGCCGCAGCTTCGCCGCGCGCATGCCGCGCGTCAACCTGCTTTGGGGAGGGCTCTAGCTCGCGCGCTTGAGCTGATCGGCGGCGGCGACCTGGCGCAGGAAGTTCTCCACCGTGTGGCGGAGCTGCTCGGCCTGGCGCGAGAGGTCGCGTGACACCTGAAGCATCTGCGTCGCCGACTGGCTGGTCTCGTCGACCGCCTTGGTCACGCCCGGCATATGCGCCACCACGTCCTCGGTGCCGCGCGCGGCCTGACGCACGCTGTGCGAGATCTCGGAGGTCGCGGCCGATTGCTGCTGCACGGCGCCGGCGATCTCCTGGGTGTTCTTGTTGACCTCGCCCATGGTGGTGACGATCGACTGCATGGCCTCGACCGCGCTGTTGGTCGAGTTCTGGATGGCGGCGATCTGCTGCTTGATATCGTCGGTGGCTTTCGCGGTCTGGTCGGCGAGCGTCTTGACTTCGCTCGCCACCACGGCGAAGCCCCTGCCCGCCTCGCCCGCGCGCGCCGCCTCGATGGTGGCGTTCAGCGCGAGCAGATTGGTCTGCGCGGCGACGTCCTGGATCAGGCTCACCACGTCGCCGATCCGCTGCGCCGCCGTGGCAAGGCCCTCGACCTTGAGATTGGCGGTGCGCGCATTCTCGGTGACCTGGTTGACGATGCGGCTCGCGGTGGAGACGCGCGTGCCGATCTCGCCGACCGATACGGCAAGCTCCTCGGCGGTGGCGGCAACGGTCTGCACATTGGCGGAGGCTTCGTCGGAGGCCGAGGCGACCACGCTGACGCGCTCATTGGTGTCGCTGGCAACGGTGGACAGCGCCCGCGCCGTCTCGTCCATGGTCCGCGCGCTGTCGGCGAAGGCGCCGAGAATGCCGGCGATCGAGCCGCGGAACTGATGGATCAACTCCTCGGTGCGCTGCTGCGAGGCGAGCCGGCCCTGCACTTGGCTATCCTGCTCGCTCTTATGGCTCTCGCTCCATTTGATGGCGTCGGACTGGAAGGCCTTCAGCGCCTTGGCGATGTCGCCTACCTCGTCGGCGCGGGCGGCATGCGGTACCACCCCGTCCATGTCCCATTTGATGAAGCGCAGTATGACGTTGTTGAGGTCCGTCAGCGCTTGCGCCGTCGCCCCGCCGAACACATAGCCGAAGCCCGCGGCAAGCGCGCCGGCGATGATCATGGAGAGCAGCGCCGCGAGGAAGGTGGCCTGCACCATGGACGCGAGCGCGAACGACACGATGACCGCCATGACCGCGGTGGCGGCGAAGGCGAGCATGATCTTCAAGCGCAGAACCATCTGAAATCTCTCTCGATTTGTTAGAGACGCCCAGCCGAATGCAACCAGCCTGGCGAGCGATCGCCCCTCGAAAGGAGCGAATCTCGAGTTCCAAGCCGTGCGGCGTAAGCCTCTCTGTTTGTGGTTAAAACTCCCTTAGGAGCGCCCGCAATTTGGGCAGAGAGGCGAATTCTCTAGCGCAGCGCCGCGGCGATGTTGCCGCCGTCGACCGTCTCGACATGGCCTGTGGTCTTGCGCGCCTTGGCCAGCGCGACGAAGGCCTGCGCCACGTCGTCGGCCGTGACCTCGCGGCCGAGCAGATTGCCGCTCATATATTCGGCTTCGGAGATGCCGCGCGCCTTCGAGCGCGCAGCGATCATGGCGTCGGTCAGAAGCCCGCTCCTGATGCGGTCGGCATTGACGCCGTTCGAGCGGATGCCATCGGCGCCATAGTCGAGCGCATATTGGCGCATCAGCAGCATGGCTGCCGCCTTGGGCAGGCCATAGGGCCCGAAATTCGTCCCGGGGTTGACCGCCTGCTTGGAGAGATTGAACAGCAGCACGCCGCCCGTCCCCTGCTTCAGCATGATGCGCACGGCCTCTTGCGCCACGGTCTGATGCGCGAAGAAATTCAGCTCGAAGCTCTTGCGCAGGAGATCGTCGGAAACCTCGCCGATCCGCCCCTGCCAGGCCGCGCCGGCATTGGAGACGACAATGTCGACGCCGCCGAAGCGCTCGCAGACGGCGGCGAAGGCCGCCCTCACCTGCTCGGGCTTGGTCACGTCGCATTCGAGACCCAGGCCCTTGACCGCGGCTGCGGCCTTCTTCGCCGCCTCGCCGTCGATGTCGAGGATGGCGACCGCGGCGCCATCGGCGGCAAGGGCCTTGGCGGTCGCCGCGCCGATCGCGCCGGCGCCCGTGACGAAGGCCACCTGGCCGGTGAGCGGCTTGACCACCGCGCCTTTCAGCTTGGCCTGCTCGAGGCTCCAATATTCCAGGGCGAACAGATCGCTCTCGGGCAGCGGCTCGTAATGGCCGATGGCCTCCGCGTCGGTGACCACCTTGACCGTGTTCTCGGCGAGGTCGGCGGCGATCGATGCGTCCTTTGCCGTGCGCCCCAGGCCGAACAGGCCGACGCCAGGCACCAGCACGACGCGCGGGGAACCGTCGAGCTTGGATTTGGTGTTACCGGCGGCGGCATTCTCGCGGGCGAAATAGGCATCGTATTCGGCAACGAACTTGGCCACGGCCTCGCGCACGGCGCCCGCGAATTCGTCGAGCTTGCCGCTCTCCGGCGGCGGCACGACCAGCGGCCGGTTCTTGGTGCGGATGATGTGGTCGGGTGTCACCACGCCGCGCTGGCTGTAGGAGGCGAGCTCGGCGCCGTTGACATAGGCCAGGATCTCCGGCGCGGTGCGGAAATCGGTGATGAAGCGCGTGGGCTCTGCGCCCTCATGCTTGATGGCGGCGGCGCCGCGGATGATCGGCGCGATCTCTGCGGCGCTCGCGGTTGCGGTCGCGAGCTGCCGCGCCTGGAACACGACGGGGCGGCCTTGCCGCAAGCGGCTCTCGGCCAGCGACACCATCTCGATCATGCGCTCATAGGCCTCGCGCGCGTCGCTGCCGAAGGTGAAGATGCCGTGCTTGTGCAGGATCAGGCCTTCGACACGCGGGTCGGCATCGAAGACTTCGGCCGCTGCCTTGGCGAGCCCGAAGCCCGGCGCGATATAGGGCACGATCCCCATGCGGCCGTTATAGACCTCGCGCGCGAGTGCCTCCCCGTCGGGCTGATCGACCAGCGACAGCACCGCGGCGGCATGGGTGTGGTCGACGAATTTGTGCAGCAGGAAGGCATGCAGCAGCGTCTCGACCGAGGGGTTGGGCGCCGCGGAGTTGAGCAGGTTCAGCCGCTGCACATTGACCATCGCCTCGTCGGAGAGCGCTTCGAGCGCACGCAGCTGCCGCAGCGGCTTGAGCTTTACCGCGGGCAAGCCCCAAGGCTCGATATCGGCCATGTCGGCGCCCGAGCCCTTGACGGCGATCACCTCATGCTCAACGCCCAGATCGTCAGTGGCGCGCGTCTTCACCGAAGTGTTGCCGCCGCCATGCAGGACGAGGAGTGGATCGCGGCCCAAGAGGCGCGTGGTGTAGACCCTGAGCGCGATGTCTTGGCCGACGCCCTTGGCGGCGTAAGCTTCGACCATCTCGCGCGCGGCGCTGTCGTTCCATTGGCTTTTCATGGCGCGCGTTGTTGCAAGTTTCGCCTGCTATCGCAAGTGTTGCTTGAGGTGCGGGCGCGGCTAGAGGCGGAGCGCGGCCTCAACCGCGTCGAGCACGCGATGGAACTCGCCGAACACCCAGTAGTGGCCGCCGCCCTGCACCACGTCGAGGCGGCAATTGGGCAGCGCCTCGGCAAGATGATAGGCGGCGCCCGGCGGCACGATGGTGTCGTCGCTGCCCTGCCAGATGATGGAAGGCACGTCGATCTCCTCGAGCTTCAGCCCCCAGGGCGCGCAGAACAGCCGCAAGTCCTGCCGTGCCCCGCTGATGCCGGGCCGCAAGCCCTCGCGCAACGCGGTCTGGAGATTGGCCTTCACCTCGCCTCGCAGCAGCACGGCGCGGTCAGACGGCGCGACGCGCTGCATCAGCCCGCGATAGGCGAGGTCTGGCGCATAGCGCACGATGTGGCGCAGCGACCAGAAGAAGGTGGCGCCGGACGGCGCCGAGCGGCCGATCTTGGTGAAGATCAGCCGGTGCAGCTTCGACATGCGGATTTTGCTCTGGCACTCGGCGATCGGCCCGACCGGGCTGATCAGCGCCAGCAGGGCGACTTGCTCGGCCATCGCTGCGGCGGTGGCGACCGCATAAGGGCCGCCGCCCGAGACGCCGATCACGGCGAAGCGCCTCAAGCCCAGCGCATAGGCGAACGCGCTCATGTCGTCGGCCGCGCGCACCAGGCCATCCTTGCGGCGGAAATCGGAAAGCCCGTAGCCGGGTCGCTCGGGCGCGATGATGCGCAAGCCCCGCTCGCGCGCGGCCTTGTCGGTAAGCGCGAACATGAAGCGCGAGCCCGGCGTACCGTGCATGGCGAGCACGCTCTCGCCTTCAGGATCGCCATATTCGGCATAGCCGATGCGCCTGCCATCGGCGAGACGCAGAACCAGCGACGTGCGGTCCGAGCCGGCTGGCCGTTCGGTCGTGACAATACGATCCATGAGCTATCGACTCGTGGGAGCTCGATACGCCCCCGCCTGTTGCCATAATAGCTCCTCAGGCCGCTGTATTAGAGTGCGTTATCGTGGTGCCAAGGAGGTCGGAAGATGACGGCGTGGGAGATCAAGGGGCGCGAGTTCGGCAATTGCAATTGCGACTATAGCTGCCCCTGCCAGTTCAATGCGCTGCCGACGCACGGCCATTGCCGCGGTCTTGCCGTGTTCGATATCGAGACCGGCTTTCACGGGTCGACGCGGCTCGACGGGCTGCGCGCTGCCGGCATCTTTCGTTGGCCCGGACCGATCCACGAGGGCCACGGCGAGGGCATGCATGTCCTCGACAGACGCGCCACCCCCGAGCAGCGCGCGGCGCTCTTGCGCATCCTGCGGGGCGAGGATACCGATCCCGGCGCAACCGTGTTCCAGGTCTTTGCCTCGACCTGCGACACGCTGCACGAGCCGATCATTGCCGACATCGACTTCGAGCTCGACATCGACGGCCGAACCGCCCGCGCTCACATTGATGGCGTGGTGGAGATGCGCGGCGCGCCGATCTTGAATCCGGTCACCGGGGCGGAGCATCGCGTGCGCATCGTGCAGCCGAACGGGTTCGAGTTTGCCGAGGCCGAGATCGGACGCGGCTGGTCGAAAACGCAAGGACCGGTCAGCTTCGAGCTCGCCGACAGCTATGGGCAATTCGCTCATATCCATCTCTGCCAAAGCGGGCCTGTCCGCTGAATCCAATGTCCGGGACCGCGGTCGAACTTGTGTTCAGGCGCGAGGGCAGCGTCGTTCTGGCCGCGCTGCTCCTGCTGAGCCTGCTCGCTTGGCTGTTCCTGCTCGCCGGCGCCGGCACTGGGATGGACGCCGTCGCCATGAGCGGCTGGTTCATGCCGCTTGGCCTTCCCGCATCGCTCAGTTCGGATTGGAGCCTTCTCTACTGGCTCATCGCCTTCTGCATGTGGGTGGTCATGATGGTGGCGATGATGCTGCCCTCGGCCTCGCCGACCGTCCTGCTCTATGCCAATGTCGTGCGGCATGCCGAACGTCGAAGTCGCGGCTCGCGCGCCGCCGCCTCGATCGCGGCTTTCGCTTGCGGCTATTTCAGCTTGTGGATTCTTTTCAGCCTGTTGGCCGTTGTCGCTCAGTGGGCGCTCGAGCAGCTGGGCGCCATGTCGGCGATGATGAGCTTGCGCGGGGCGTTGCTGGCAGGTGGCGTGCTGATTGCTGCCGGGCTCTACCAGCTCACGCCGTTGAAGACCGCCTGCCTCAGGCATTGTCGCGGCCCCGCCCAGTTCATCGCCGCGCATTGGCGGCCCGGCGTGCTGGGTGCTTGGCGCATGGGGCTCACCCATGGCCTCTACTGCCTCGGCTGCTGCGCCGCGCTGATGCTGCTGCTGTTCGTGGGGGGCGTGATGAATCTGGTGTGGATCGCCGGGCTCACGCTGCTGGTGGCGATCGAGAAGCTCGCGCCGTTCGGTGCCGTGACGGCAAAGGTGCTGGGAGCCCTGCTTGTCGGTGCGGGCCTCGCGCTGATCGCGACCGGTTAAGCAATTAACGTCATTCCGGCGTAAGCCGGACTAGCGCGAGTAGAACTCGATGACGAGGTTCGGCTCCATGATCACCGGATACGGCACATCGGACAGCGTCGGCACGCGCGTGAGCTTCGCCGTCATCTTGCTGTGGTCGACATCGAGATAATCGGGTACCTGCCGCTCGCCGCTCTGCGCCGACTCGAGCACCATGCCGGCATCCTTGGCCTTGTCACGCACCTCGACCACGTCGCCCTCGCGGCAGCGATAGCTCGGGATGTTGACCCGCCTGCCGTTGACCCGCACATGGCCGTGGCTGACGAATTGGCGCGCGGCGAACACGGTCGGCACGAATTTCGCGCGATAGACGATGGCGTCGAGGCGCCGCTCCAAAAGGCCGATCAGCTTCTCGGAGGTGTCGCCGCGCAGCCGCGCCGCCTCGCGATAGATCGCCTTGAACTGCTTCTCGGTGATGTTGCCGTAATAGCCCTTCAGCTTCTGCTTGGCCCGAAGCTGCTGGCCGTAGTCCGACAGCTTGCCGCGCCGGCGCTGGCCATGCTCGCCGGGGCCGTATTCGCGCTTGTTGAACGGGCTTTTCGGACGGCCCCAGATATTCTCGCCAAGCCTCCGGTCGATCTTGTGCTTGGCGTTAATGCGCTTCGTCATGCCTCAAAACTCCAAAGTCAAATCGAGCGATTCCGCGGGTTGCTCCCCCGCGCCTGCTCTGAAGAAACCGTTGCTGGTGAAGGCGGCGGACCGCCGGGGCCTTCTCCGGCGCCCTTTAAGCCGACCGGCTCAAGGCTTCGCCCGCCGCTCTGTTACACGCGAATGGCGGAAAGTGTCAATTGGCGCCGGAAGAGGCCGGAACGGCCGGGGACGGCGCAGGGGGAGCCGCTTTGGCCGATTGCACGTAGGTGGTGATGGAATTGATCACCTTTTGCTTCTGCTCCGGAGGGCAATCGGGGCGCTTCGGCGCAATCAGGTCGGTTCCCTGGGCTGTCGCTCCAGCCGGCGCGTTAGCCTCGGGGGCGGCCTGGTCCGTGGCTCCGCCCTGGTCCGGGGCTTCGCTGATCTTGACGTTGCCGGAGAAGTACGAGGCTGAGAACATATGCAGCGCGTTGATCATCAGCAGCTGCTGATCGCTCCAGATCTTCTTGGCCGTCTCGGTCTGCATCAGGGTGTTGTAGTTCGCCCGCGCCAGCTCATCGAGCTCGCAGGCCTGGGCAAAGGCCGAGCGCGTGGCGGCGCGGATGATGCGGCGGGCATCGGCGTCGGGAATGAGAAACACGTTGGGATCGGATTTATCGACCTTGACCGGCTTGCCGTCGGGGCCAGTCTGCGTCTCGGGAATGATGGAGTAGGCGTAAGTCAGCAGCACACGC
Source organism: uncultured Alphaproteobacteria bacterium (assembly GCA_963817175.1). Classification (GTDB taxonomy): domain Bacteria; phylum Pseudomonadota; class Alphaproteobacteria; order Rhizobiales; family Methyloligellaceae; genus Methyloceanibacter. Next base: position 71,380 of record CAWFNK010000015.1, on the reverse strand, counting down.
ACGGCGCTGTCGCTGAGACCGCTTTTCTGCTGCGTTTCGGGGGAAGCGGCGGCGGCGCGTTGGCCGAGCTCCTCGGCCACCGGTCTCACGCCGTTAGCGTCTGCGGCCTTGAGAGGTGCCGTCGTCAGCAACGCAAGGAGCGCCGCGGCGGCCCACTGAAACAACGCCTTTTGCATCGACTGCCCCTCTCCTCCCGTGCCGGAAAGCTAATCATCGTTTCCGGCCATCGCAATAGGAGAAACGGGGCGGAACTATGACACCTTGTTTCCCCGCGATGCGTGCTTGCGGGACAGCGAGGCCACGATGCCGCGCCAGGTGCGCACATCTTGCTCCGTCGCGCCCATGCGGTGGAACATGTTGCGGATGGCGCGCACCATCGACGGCCGCTTCTCGGGCGGATAGAGAAAGCCCGTTCGATCGAGCTCGGCCTCGAGATGGTTGAACAGGCCGATCAGCTCTTCCCGCGTGGCGGGGCGCGTGTCGGGAAAGGCGATGCCCTCGGCTACCGGACCGTCGAAGGCGGTGGCCCGTCCGAGCGGGAGCGCGGCGCTCTGCGCTTTCAGCCATTCATAGCCGAACAGCAGCACGGCCTGAGGCAGGCTGAGGGACGCAAAATCCGGACTGACCGGCGCGGTCAGAATCGCATCGGCGAGCGAGATCGTGTCGTTGTCGAGACCGCTCCGCTCGGGCCCGAACAGCACGCCGCCGCGCTGTTCGTTCTCCCCTCGCCGCCTGAGCTCCACCGCCGCGCTCTCGGGACTGAGCACCGGCTTGATCATTTCGCGCGGCCGCGCGGTCGAGGCCAGCACGAAGTGGAGCTCGGCGATGGCGCTCTCGACGCTCGGATAGACGCTCGCCCGCTCGACGACGAAGGCCGCGCCCGCCGCGGCCGCGTGCGCCTTGTCGTTGGGCCAGCCGTCGCGGGGCGCAACCAGCCGCAAATCGGTGAGCCCGAAATTCGCCATGGCGCGGGCGGCAAAGCCGATATTCTCGCCGAGCTGCGGGTTGACCAGAATGATGGCGGGCGGCGCGGCGGAAAGCTTGGCGCCGGTGCCTGCTTCACGCGCAGCCCTGCCCGTTGTTAAGGCACGCGCTTGTTTCCCGCTCGCTGCTCTTGCTTTCACCATTGAAGCACGATGCAATAGAGGGGCGGCCGCCCGCAATGGGGGACGGGGGCCGTTAAACATGTCGCCATAGCCTTCCCGCGCCGGAGATTTCGAGTCCGTGAACAAGATCAAGGTTGAGAACCCGGTCGCCGACCTCGACGGGGACGAGATGACGCGAGTCATCTGGCAGCTGATCAAGGAGAAGCTGATCTTCCCCTATCTCGATCTGCCGCTGCTCTATTTCGACCTGTCGATCGAGAACCGCGACCTGACCGAAGACCAGGTCACCGTCGACGCCGCGCGCGCCATCCAGGCCTGCGGGGTCGGCGTGAAATGCGCGACCATCACCCCCGACGAGGCGCGGGTGAAGGAATTCGGCCTCAAGAAGATGTGGAAGTCGCCGAACGGCACCATCCGCAACATTCTCGGCGGCGTCATCTTCCGCGAGCCGATCATCTGCAAGAACGTGCCGCGGCTGGTGCCGGGCTGGACCAAGCCGATCGTCATCGGCCGCCACGCTTATGGCGACGTCTATCGCGCGGTCGATTTCCGCGTGCCCGGCAAGGGCAAGCTGACCATCGCCTTTCAGGGCGAGGACGGCACGCGCATCGAGCATGTGGTGCACGAGTTCGACGGCTCCGGCGTCGCGCTCGGCATGTTCAATCTCGACGAGTCGATTCGCGACTTCGCGCGCGCGACCTTCAACTACGCGCTGCACCGACACATGCCGGTCTATCTCTCGACCAAGAACACCATCCTCAAGGCCTATGACGGCCGCTTCAAGGACATCTTCGCCGAGATCTTCGCGGCCGAGTTCAAGGGAGCCTACGAGGCGCGCGGGCTCACCTACGAGCATCGCCTGATCGACGACATGGTGGCCGCCTCGCTGAAATGGTCGGGCGGTTATGTGTGGGCCTGCAAGAACTACGACGGCGACGTGCAGTCCGACACGGTGGCGCAGGGCTTCGGCTCGCTCGGCCTGATGACCAGCGTGTTGATGACGCCCGACGGCAAGACCGTGCTGGCCGAGGCCGCGCACGGCACGGTCACGCGCCATTACCGCCAGCATCAGCAGGGCCGCGCCACCTCGACCAATGCCACCGCCTCGATCTTCGCCTGGACCGGGGCGCTCAAGCATCGCGCCAAGCTCGACAACAATGCCGAGCTCGCGCGCTTTGCCGAGACGCTGGAGCGCGTGGTGGTCGCCACCATCGAGGACGGCTTCATGACCAAGGACCTCGCGCTCCTGGTCGGCGCCGAGCAGAGCTGGCTGTCGACGTCAGGCTTCCTCGACAAGATCGACGACAATCTCCGCAAGGAGATGGCCGACCGCGCCGCCGCCTAGAGCGCAACCTTAGAGCGATTGCGGCTCGTCCTGCTTGCCACGCTTGGCGGCGGCAGTGCGCGGCTTGCGTTGCGGCGCCTCGCCAGCTTGCCGCGCCGCGGCCACATCGCGAATCCGCTGCAAGATCTCCGGATGGCGGCGCGCGAGCCGCGACAGCGACTGGGCGTCGAGCACGAACACCTTGCAGCGCGTCTTGGCGACCACGTCGTGCTTGTGCCGGCGGCGCTCGAGCAGCGCCATCTCGCCGAAGAAATCGCCCTCTTTCAGCAGCCTGCGCTTGCCTCCGCCGATCTCGGCCACGGCCTCGCCGGCGGCGATGACGAACATGGCGTCGCCGGCATCGCCCGCGCGTACGATGGGAATGCCGGGCAGGAATGTGCTGGTATAGATCAGCTTGGTGATCTCGGCGATCTCGCTCTCATCCATGGCGGCGAACAGCGGCACGCGGGCGACCATGCTCCAGGTGACCACGAATTGGTGGCGGTTGGATTCCTGGCTGAAGCCGGTGGCGATGATGGCGACGGGAAGCGCGATCATGCCGACGCCGAGCAGCATGACGACGCCGCCGAGCAGCTTGCCGAGCGGCGTCACCGGCACGATGTCGCCATAGCCGACCGTGGTCAGCGTCGACAGCGCCCACCATGCGGAATCCGGAATCGAGCCGAATTTGCCCGGCTGCACGCCGCGCTCGATGAAATAGATCGCCGTGGACGAGAACAGCAGCAGCACGAGGATGATGAGCACCGCGCCGAGCAGAGCGCGAGATTCGTCCTGGATGACGCGGCCGAGGGTTTGCAAGGCCGGCGAGTAGCGCACGAGCTTGAGCAGGCGGAACAGGCGCAGCACGCGCAGCACCCGGAGGTCCACCGGCACCAGCCAGCTGAAATAAAAGGGCAGCACCGCGAACAAATCGATCAGCATGATCGGCCGAAGCGCGAATTCGAGGCGCGCCTGCCAGGGCGGCATGCGGCTCAGCATCGGGATCTCGACCGCGCTCCACAGCCGCAGCAGATATTCGATGCTGAACACGGCCACCGAGAAAATGTTGAAGGCGCGGAAATAGACGCCATAGCGGTCGGCGAGATGATCGACCGTCTCCGCCGCGAAGGCGATGGCGTTCAGGACGATGAGAGCGACGATGAAGCCATTGACGATGCGGCCGGCGGGATGGGCGTCGCCGCCGACTTCGAGAATGTCGTGGACCTGCCGCCGCCAATGGCGCCAGACGGTCGCAGCGCTCATGCCTTAGGCGCTTCCCGCCCGGCGCTTGGGATCGGCGCTCCCGGCCGACGGGCCGCCGCCGGCGATCCTCGCGGCGATGGCATCGAGCGCCTGATCGGCCTTGCCGCCGTCGGCGCCGCCGGCTTGCGCGAGGTCGGGCCGGCCGCCTCCCCCCTTGCCGCCCAAGACCTCGGCGCCGATCCGCGCCAGCTCGACGGCATCGTAGGTGCCGGTGAGATCGGCGGTGACGCCGACGACCAGGCCGGCCTTGCCTTCCTCGCTGACGCCGACGATGGCCGCGATGCCGGAGCCCAATTGTTTCTTGGCGTCGTCGATCAGCCCGCGCAGATCCTTCGGCGCGACGCCGTGCACCACGCGGGCGAGCAGCTTCACGCCGTTCAGCTCGCGGATGAGATTGTCGGCCGCGGCGCCTCCGCCACCGCCGCCAAGCGCGAGCTCGCGCTTGGCGTCAGCCAACTGGCGCTCGAGCTTGCGGCGTTCGTCGACGATCGCCGCGAGCCGCTCGATCATCTCGTCGGGCGAGACCTTGAGCAGCTCGGCCGCCTCGCGCACGCGATCGTCCTGCGCGGCGAGATAGAGGCGCGCCGCGTCGCCGGTGAGCGCCTCGATACGGCGAACGCCCGAGGCGACCGCGCTCTCGCTCGACGATCTTGAGCTGGCCGATATCGCCGGTGCGGGCGACATGCGTGCCGCCGCACAGCTCGATGGAATAAGCGTGTCCGGCCCGCTCGCTGTTGGCATCGACGCCCATCGAGACGACGCGCACCTCATCGCCATATTTCTCGCCGAACAGCGCGAGCGCGCCTTTGGCGATGGCCTCATCGGGCGTCATCAGATGCGTCTCGACCGGCTCGTTCTGCAGGATCATGGCGTTGACCAGATCCTCGACGGCGCGGATCTCCTGATGCGTCATCGGCTTCTGGTGCGAGAAATCGAATCTGAGCCGGCCGGGCTCGACCAGAGAACCCTTCTGCGCCACATGCGTGCCCAGCACCTGGCGGAGCGCCTCATGCAACAGATGCGTCGCCGAATGATGCGCGCGGGTCGGGGTGCGGCGCGCCGAATCGACCTCGAGCGCGACCTCGTCGCCGACCTTCAACGCGCCCTTCTCTAGAACACCCTCATGCAAGAAGAGGCCGTGCAGCTTCTTCTGCGTGTCCTCGACGACGAAGCTGGCACGCTTGACGACCGTGATCCAGCCGCGGTCGCCGACCTGGCCGCCGGACTCCGCATAGAACGGCGTCTGATTGACGAGGACGATGCCGCGATCGCCCGCTTTCAGCTCCTTGACGCGGGCGCCGTCCTTGATGATGGCCACGATCTCGCCCGAGGCGGCCTCGGTCTCGTAGCCGAGGAACTCGGTGGCGCCGAGTTCTTCTTTCAGCTCGAACCAGAGCGCGTCGGTCGCGGCCTCGCCCGAGCCCGCCCAGGACTTCCGCGCCTCGGCGCGCTGGCGCTCCATGGCAGCGGCGAAACCTTGCGCATCGACGCCGAGCCCGCGCGCCTTCAGCGCGTCCTCGGTCAAGTCGTAAGGGAAGCCGTAAGTGTCGTAGAGCTTGAAGGCCACCTCGCCGGAAAGCGTGTCGCCGCGCTTCAGCCCCTTGGTCGCGTCGTCGAGCAGGCGCAAGCCCCGCTCCAGCGTCTCGCGGAAGCGGGTCTCTTCCAGCTTGAGCGTCTCCTCGATCAGGCTCTGGCCCCGCTCGAGCTCGTGATAGGCGCGGCCCATCTGGCCGATCAGCGCCGGCACCAGGCGATACAGCAGCGGGTCCTTGGCGCCGAGGATATGCGCATGCCGCATGGCGCGGCGCATGATGCGGCGGAGCACGTAGCCCCTGCCCTCGTTCGACGGCAGCACGCCGTCGGCGATGAGGAAGGAGGAGGCGCGCAAATGGTCGGCGATGATGCGATGGCTCGGCGCGTGCGCGCCGGTCGCGGGCACGCCGGTGAGATCGACCGAAGCCGCGATCAGCGCGCGGAACAGATCGATGGCGTAATTGTCGTGGGTGCCCTGCAGCACCGCGGCGATGCGCTCCAGCCCCATGCCGGTGTCGATCGAGGGCTTGGGCAGGTCGATGCGCTCGCCGCCCGGAAGCTGCTCGTATTGCATGAACACGAGATTCCAGATCTCGACGAAGCGGTCGCCGTCGGCATCCGGGCTGCCGGGGGGGCCGCCGGCGATCGCCGATCCATGATCGTAGAAAATCTCCGAGCACGGGCCGCACGGGCCGGTATCGCCCATCGACCAGAAATTGTCGGAACCGGCGATGCGGATGATCTTCTCGTCGGGCAGTCCGGCGATCTTGCGCCAGAGCGCCGCCGCGTCGTCGTCGTCGGCGAACACGGTGATGATCAAGCGGTCCTTATCGAGGGCGAAGTCGCGGGTCAGCAGCTCCCAGGCGAGCAGGATCGCCCGCTCCTTGAAATAATCGCCGAAGGAGAAATTGCCGAGCATCTCGAAGAAGGTGTGATGGCGCGCGGTGTAGCCGACATTGTCGAGATCGTTGTGCTTGCCGCCGGCGCGCACGCATTTCTGGGCGGAAGCGGCGCGCAGCGATTTCGGCTTCTCGGCGCCGGTGAACACGTTCTTGAACGGCACCATGCCGGCATTGGTGAACATCAGCGTCGGATCGTGGCGCGGCACGAGCGGCGCCGACGGCACCACCGCGTGGTCGTTCTTGGCGAAGAAATCGAGGAAGGCGGCGCGGATGTCGTTGGTGCCGGAGCTTCCGAGATGGGTGTGGCTCACAGCGCCCGAGCTTGCGCTACCGGGCGCGGCCTCGGTGCGGCTTCCGGTTTGCGGCTTGGCTTGGGTCTGTTTCGCAGCCTTGGTCTTGGCGGAGGTCATTTTTCGGGTTTCTGGGGGACCTTAGAGTCGAGCGGAACCGGCGCCTGTTATAAACCCTAGCCGATTCGACCAAGGTTAAGCGCCGTAAGCCCTCTCCCGGGGCACGGGACAGGGCTTAAGGTTTCGGGCCAGACATAAGGTGAGGCGCGCGGCGTGTCCAGCAGCCCGCGCGCCGCAATCCGCGCCATTTGCGCGCTTGCTTCTATGCGCTACCGTGCTTGGATGCCGCTCGGGCTAGGCGCCGCGGCGGCCCCGTCGTGCCGCGCCGCCGGAGAGCGGCGTGACGGCACCATCCCCTTCGGCGAAACCGGCCTCGCCCTCCGGGGCGTCGGGCTCGGGGTCGCCCTCCAGGATCTTTCCGGCCAGCAGGCCGGCATTCTGGCGGATCGCCCGCTCGATCGTCTCGGCCATCTCGGGATGCTCCTTCAGATAGGCCTTGGCGTTCTCGCGGCCCTGGCCGATGCGCTCGCTATCGAAGGAGAACCAGGAGCCCGACTTCTCGACGATGCCGGCCTTGACCCCGAGATCGACCAGCTCGCCGGTCTTGGAGATGCCTTCGCCATACATGATGTCGAACTCGACCTGCTTGAACGGGGGGGCCACCTTGTTCTTCACCACCTTGACGCGGGTCTGGTTGCCGACCACCTCCTCGCGCTCCTTGATGGCGCCGATCCGGCGAATGTCGAGCCTGACGGAAGCGTAGAATTTCAGCGCGTTGCCGCCGCTGGTGGTCTCCGGCGAGCCGAACATCACGCCGATCTTCATGCGGATCTGATTGATGAAGATCACCATGCAGCGCGACTTGGAGATCGAGCCGGTGAGCTTGCGCAAGGCCTGGCTCATCAACCGCGCCTGCAAGCCCGGAAGCTGGTCGCCCATCTCGCCTTCGAGCTCGGCCTTCGGCGTCAGCGCCGCGACCGAATCGATCACCAGCACGTCGATGGCGCCGGAGCGCACCAAAGTGTCGGTGATCTCGAGCGCCTGCTCGCCGGTGTCGGGCTGCGAGATCAGCAGCTGCTCCAGATCGACGCCAAGTTTGCGCGCATAGACGGTATCGAGCGCGTGCTCGGCGTCGATGAAGCCGCAAATGCCGCCGCGCTTCTGCGCCTCGGCGATGACATGCAGCGCCAGCGTGGTCTTGCCGGAGGACTCAGGACCGTAAATCTCGACGACGCGGCCGCGCGGCAGCCCGCCGATGCCGAGCGCGATGTCGAGCCCGAGCGAGCCTGACGAGATCGCCTCGACCTCGACGATCTTCTCGTTCGCCCCGAGCCGCATCACGGCGCCCTTGCCGCAGTTCCGCTCGATCTGCGAGATCGCGGCTTCGAGCGCCTTCTCTCTATCCATTCCGGCTCCTTCGACGAGGCGCAGCGCCACATTCAACATGTGAGTCTCCCTTATTTCACAAGCAAGCTCTGAGTCGCAATTCGGGTGCTCCGAGGGCTCTCGCCGCACCCTCTCCTCGGGAGTGCCATTCAGCCTTTGGATCGGCTTGGGTCGCGAGGAGAGGTGCAAGCTGCGAGGTAAAGCCACTGTACACGTTTTGTTCTCATCGTGCAATGTTCTTCTAATGTTCTTATCGAGGTTCGCACAAATAAAGAGGCCGCCCCGGGGCGGCCTCGCAAACTGGAGTCCTGGCTAACAGCTACCAACGGCAGCGGGCGCACCAGCAGCCCCTGAGCGGCCGGCAAACCCAGGTCCGGCCCAGCCCGCAAACGGGGCCTGCCACGCGGCAGCCAACCGTGTCGATCGGCGAGTAGTTCTTGGCCGCGCTACGGAGGCCCAAGGTTCCGCCGCCCGTCATGGCATCGGCGGTGAAGGCAAAGGCTCCGGCCAGCAGCAGCGCCGCCGAGGCCGCGAGCAGAATCGCGACTTTACGCATCTTCCCCTCCATTTGATGTTCGACACCCCCGCATCTCCGACGCACGGACCAGCAGGCGAGATGCGTCTTCGAAGTTTAGCGCAAGAAGCCCGCCACCGCACTCAGGAAGGGCAGCGCCGAACTCGATTGAGGAGGCGTGTAGCGACAGGGTTAATCCGCGGTAATCACGCGCATCGGCGCAGAAGCGGCAAGCGACGGCCAATCGGGCTCGCCCAGAAACTCTTTCTTCTCTCTGCGCGGCTGTTATTCGCTACGTGCGCCTTTAAATTGGGCAACGAGCGCTGATCTTGATGGTCGAGAGGGATGGTCGCCCCACCCGAGAACCGCGCATGTCTTTGCGATCGCGACGGCCATCGCCGCGGCCATTCTGTTGTCTGTCCTGATCCCGCAGCAGCTGTCGAAGCAGGCCCGATGGGAAGTGCTTCGAATGCATGTCGGGCAGATCGGACAACTCGCGGTCAGCGCGGTGGATGGTGACCTGCATCATCGCCTGCTGGATCCGTCCAACTACAGCGCCGACCTCTATAAGAGCGCGCTCGAGCCCTTGGTGCGCTTCCATTCGGCCAACGCCGACCTCTTTTATGTTTACACCATGGCGGTTCGCGACGGCGTCCCACGCTTCATCCTCGATACCGCCGCCTCCAGCGATCTCCGCACCCAACATCGCCGATGGCATTTGCGCGAGGTTGTCCCGCGGCGAGCCCGAGCTCGCCTGGGTCAAGGCGAGCGTATCGATAGGCATGCCTCGCATGACGGAACCGATACCGATTTCTCCCGAATGTATCGTGACGCGGACAAAGCGCTGTATGAGGCAGGAGCCGAGGGGAACGGCTACAGCGTCGTGTTCACGACATCTCCGGCGAGCAAGATCCCTGCGCCCGGCGCGCCGGCTCTCACCTAGCGTGCGAAAAATGGCCCACGGCGCACTGCCGGTAATATGCCTGCGCGAGTTCAACGTGCGGCTCGAGGGTCAGTCCCGTCTGCTCCCGGTGGATGTGGCCATTGCCAACCGGAAGGGCTGCGGGACGGCGCGGCATAGACCCTCGCCAATAACACGCCCTCCCGGCGAACCTCGCCCACCACGGGGAGCCCATCGAACTCAGACGGCACGCAATTCCTGCGCCCGCGGCGCTGGGCGACAAAATAGTCGGCTTCTTCCTTGCTCGAGAGCTTGAGGTTACCGATGCCGCCGGTAGTCGATCTTCGACGCGCAAGAATAGACACGCGCGGTTTTGCCTGGAGCAACCTTGCTTGCAATCAGGTCCATCGCTTCCCGGTGCGCGGAGCGCCAAGTGTCGAGCTCATACACGCCGTCGGCGCCTTGCAGGCCGCCAACCAGGGAATTGTAGAAGGAATATTGGTAAGGAAACAGGCGGTACATCGCGACGGCCGTTGCCGAAACACAGATGGCGACTCCGCCTATGATCACGAGCCGGACAAGGCCGCCGCTTGCCACGTCGAACAGGAGGGAGACGGGATAGGCGGCGACCAGCATGAAAAAGGGATAGACGAACAGAAAGTGGCGGCACCCATTGTCGACGCGGGCCCCTGCCAGCGCCGGCGCTGAAAATGCCAGAGCGAAAATGATGGCCGCCGCGAGAACGGAAGCCTCCCGCCGGTGAACTGCGCAAGCTGCTCCGGCTGCGGCGAGGCCCAATAGAAATACCGGCGTCGAGATGACGAAATACCGGATTGCGTAATACGGATCATTTCTTCTCCCACTGGAGAACCGTTGAGTGTCGATGAAACCCCCCTGCGAGCCGCCCGGCCCTGCAATGTCCCAAAATAAAACTGCGGCCAGAACAGCAGGAAGGCGATGAGGCAACCGAGCACACCGGCACTTCCCAGCCCGGCTGTGCGCCGCCAAAGATCGGGTGGCACTTTGAGACTTCTTTGACTGGGAAAGATCGCCCAGGCTGGCGAGATAGACGACAGCGACAAAGGCTAGCAGGAGCAGCCCCACGAGCTTCGTCGCCGCGAAAAGTCCAATTGCCAGTCCGGTCTTCACCCAAAAACGGCTGGAAGCGGGCTCTCCCGTTAGGGCGAGAAGGCTGTAATAGCTCGCGGCAAGCAGCAACGCGGCAAAGGGGATGTCCTTGTGAACATGTATCCGAACCACATCGGCGTCGCCGCGAGGAAGAGCGCGGCAAAAACCCCGGTCCATTCGCTGACGAATTTGCTGCCGAAACGGTAGAGGTAGTAAATCCCCGCCACGCCGAAGAGCGCGAAAACGAGGTGACGGGAATCGTAGGAGAGTTGCGGGATGACCTTCTGAAGCGCCAAGGCGATCACATCCGGCGCCGCCCCGTGAAACATGTCGATGTCTGAGGGTTCAGCCATTCTCCCGGACGAGAAGACGGCGAAAACCCGCTTGGCGCGGGCAAAGCCCTCCATTTCGTCGAAGGTGAATCCGTATCGGTCATAGCTGACGAGTACGACGGCGAGCAGGACGCCAATCAAGACCGTCATCACGCGCTCTGACGCGCGCATCGCGCCCCACCGCGCGGTCAAAGCGCGCGGCCTGAACAAGCCCGCAAGTTGTCGCAGCCGGTTTGGCGCAGCCGCTGAAGCAGCAGCGCCCACGTACGCGCCCCTCACGCAACCCGTTCGCCAAACTATAGCAGAGAAATCGACGAGGAAAGGCCTTCGACGGTGGCGTCAAATGTGAGATCAATTCGGACGGGATCAGTGTCCTTTGGAAGCACTATTGCTACCAAGACCAAGCTCAATCGCGAATCCGATGGTGAGATACATCGGATAACATTAAGCGATGCACGGTAAGTCGGTCACGAGAGCATCTCGGGGTTCCAGCCTAGCAGCACGAGCATGACGAAGAAGCCGACGACATAAGCGAGGACCACGGGCCATCCCTCTCTCAACCAGCGGCCCGCAGATCTGGCTTCTGGGATCAACCCCGCGACCGCGACGCCCGCGGACGAGCCGAACCAGATCATGGAGCCGCCGAAGCCGACGGCGTAGGCCAGGAAGCCCCAGTCATAGTTGCCCTGCTTTATGGCGAGCGCGGTCAACGGAATATTGTCGAACACGGCCGAGACGAAGCCGAGCCTGAGCGCTGTCTCCCAGCTGGGCAACGGCAAGGACTTGACGGGCATCATCGATGCTGCGGAGACAAGGGCGAGGAGAAACAGCGCGCAGCGCGCGGCGCGGGGAACGATCGACCAATCCGGTCGCGCGATTGGGGCCGTCAGGAGAATTGCCGCCGCGACAGCAAGTCCTATCAGAGGGACCGTGTCGAGAGATTGGGCGTCGAGGAGATGCGCCCCGACATTGGCAGCGATCGCGGACGCGAGCACCACGATGACCACGGCAATGTGCCTGAACGAAATTTGCAGACCTGACGGCGGATCCTTGACGATCGGCGCGTATTTCTGTTGGGCAAGCGATGCCGGGATGCCCGAGACGAAAAGCGCGCACACAGCCGCGACATAAGCATGAAGCACGGAAAGCGGGCTGACGCCGGCGATCCAAAGCATTGTCGTCGTCGTGTCGCCGATGACGCTGCCCGCGCCGCCGGCATTGGCCGCGGCGACAATTGCCGCGAGGTAGCCGATGCGGACGCGATCTTTGTAGACATGCCGTGCGACAGTCGCGCCGATAAGCGCAGCGGCGATATTGTCGAGGAATGAGGAGATAACGAACACGAGAGCCAAAAGCGCGAAACCGCCGGTCCAATTGTCAGGCAACGCGGCCGGCATCCAGTCAGGGATGCGGCTTGCCTCGAAATGGCGCGCAAGGAGAGCAAAGCCGACCAGAAGCAGAAACAAATTCGCCAGGAGAACCCATTCATGCTGGTAATGCGCGAAGAGGCCTGCGAGACCTGGCCCCTCGTTGAAGCCGGTACCCAACAGCTTCTTGAGCGTGATGGCGCCGAGGCCGATGAGGGCGGAAGCAAGGGTATGCCGATGAAAAATTGCGACGCAGGCCAGCGTGACGCCGAACAGCAGAAAATCGATCAGCACGGATAGATCGTGTGCGCTGAGGATAGGGTCGATGTTAACGGCCACGTTAAGTTCCCGCCGGCTTTATCGATTTGGCCGCGCAATAGACTACCGACGTAGGCTCAACTGATGAAGGCGTCAGCGCTGAGCAGCATGGCTCCGAAAGAGGCAACCGACGAAGATTGCATGGTTGTTCTTCATCGCCTGCATGGCGGTCTTGGCGGCGTTGATCGCCGCCGGCGTCGCTCCGGCACCGAACGGGCTCGACCGGACATAGTCCTTGTCGTATCCGCCGGTGACGAAGTTCGGCAGGGTCCCGCCCTTCTGCAGCGTTTCAATAAACGTCTCGAACCTTTCGGTCCAGTTGTAGTCGGCGCCGGTGATGGAGCCCTTGGGGGCGAGCGGCGCCTGGTCGAATGCGTGACCGCAGGTCTTGACGCCGCGCCGCTCTGCCGTCTCGATCACGACCCTCGGGGCGGACATACCGCCAGACTTCAATCTTGGCCGGACTGCAAGGGCCGGCAGTTGAGGGCGATTGTCTGCATCGTGCGCCCGGCTTTTCCGTCACAACCCAAGCTGGTTTTGTTGGCAAACGGCGGATCTAAAAAATATTCAAAGTCGTCGGGATCGTCATTTTCGATCAGCCTATATAATTTGTACGGGCCGCCGTCGCAGATCAGTTGCTCGCTATCGACGAAAAGCGATGCCGGCAGCACGAAGATATGCTCGACGTTCGGATTTGCCGCGCACCATTTTTCTTTGAGCTCGGCATGGTCTTTCGCCTGGATTATCAGCGTGTCGGGGGTCTCAGCCGCCGTCTCGGAAAATGCCGGCCCTGCGCTCGCCAGCATTGCCGCAATCGCCACGGAACGACAAGTCGATCCACGTTCCGTCTCCCTAGGTTTCCGCATTACTGGTTGTTGGAACGACGATGCCAGCACAACCAAGCTGACACAATCATTGATGAGAGATGTAATAAACATAACGCGATAGCCAGTCCCAAAACCTAACGCAGTGACGAGGTCAGGACGGCTCGCGCTCGCGCTGTGGCGTCTTCGCGGTGCCGGCGAGCGAGGCCTCGACCGCGGCGCGATAGCCGAAGCGATCGATATAAGGCTTCAGCCGATCGATCACCTTGCGCTTGAGCTTGTCCGGCAGCTCGTAGCGCGAGACCTTGTGCTCGGAGCGCTCGCCGAGAAATTCGCGCATCGGCGCCTCGGCCTGATCGAAATTCGGAATGTCGAGCCGCCGATAGATGTCGCGCATCGAAGCGACCGGGTCCTTGACGAAATCCTCGTAGCGCATCTCGACCAACCGATCCCTCGGGATCAAATGCCGGTCCTCCTCATAGTCCTCGGTCAGCCGCGCGAACATATCGAGCACATAGTCGTCGAGCCAAGGATCGAGGTTGGGCGGATTGTGCAGGCCTTGCACCGAATAAAGCGCGCGCCAAAGCTTCACGGTCGAGGGAAAGACGTTGAGCGGGTTCCGCGCGAGAAAGACGTAGCGGGCGTCCGGAAACAGCTTGGTGAGCAGCTTGAGCCGCGCGGCATTGGCGGGCGTCTTCATCACCAGCCGCTTGCCACCGTGCTTCAAGAGCAGCCGCCGATAGAGCCACATATAGGCGTCGGCCCATTTCTTCTTCTCGGCCTCGGGCACGCCCTTGAAGTCGAGATATTCGGTGTCGGCGGGACCGAAGCGCGGCCAGGCATGGGTGATGTAAGGCGTGCCCTCGCCCAGCATCATCATGCCGAACTCTTCTTCCTGCGGGCGGGCGAAGCCGACCGGCACGTCGTCTTGCGGGCGCTTCTTGGGCAGGAGCTTCCGCATCACCCTGGAGAGGACCGTTTCGGTCAGCAGGAAATGATGCGGGAAGAAGCACTCGAAGGTGGTCGGATAAGCGAGATGCGGATCGACCGAGAAGAGATCGTGCAACAGCGTGGTGCCGGTGCGCCAATGGCCGATGACGAAGATCGGCGGGGGCTCCAGCGGCAGCGCCTCGGCCGCCTTTTTATATTTCGCCTCGGAGATCCAATAGAGCACCGAGTTCCACGGCACCCACAGGAACAGCAGCAGCGTGTCGGGAATGCAGTTGAGCGTGAAGCTGAAATTGCCGCGCTTGAACAGTTTCAGTAGCGCGGCCGGCCGCATGCCGAACCAGAAATAGATCAGCCGGCCGCCGTAGCGCTCGATGGTAAGCGCGGGCATGCGCGGCTTGGCGCGGCGGCGTCTGGTGAATTGGCCGGCTTCTTCATCCGGCACGAGCTCGTAATCCGGCACGCTTCGCTCCAAATTCCAGATGGCTTTTCGGATCAGTCCTTGGCCCGCGTGGTAGCCGCGATCAATGGCGAAGGGAAGGCATTTCGGCGCTTGGTGCTAGCCTTGCAGCGCGGCCTTGACCGCGGCGGCCAGCTCCTTGAGATCGAAGGGCTTCTGCAAGAACATAAAGTCCTCGTTCTCGGCGAGATGCTGGCGGAAGGCATCCTCGGCATAGCCGGAGATGAAGATTACCTTGAGGTCGGGCCGCTGGCGGCGGAGCTTCTCGAACAGAGTCGGCCCGTCCATCTCGGGCATGACCACGTCGCTCACCACGAGATCGACCTCGCCCTGGTGGTTGGCGAATACTTCGAGCGCCTCGATGCCGGTGGTGGCCTGGAGCACATGATAGCCGCGCTGGCCGAGCGCGCGGGCGGCGAAGCTCCTGACCGCATCCTCGTCCTCGACGAGCAGCACGGTGCCCTGCCCGGTCAGGTCCTTCGGTCGTTCGGGCCGCCGCTCGATCTTCTCCGGCTCGGCCTCGGCAACCGCCTCGATGAAGCGCGGCAGGTAGACGCGCATGGTGGTGCCGCGACCCTGCTCGCTCTCCGGGAAGACGTAGCCGCCGGTTTGCTTGACGATGCCGTAGACGGTCGAGAGGCCCAAGCCGGTGCCGCGGCCGATCTCCTTGGTGGAGAAGAACGGCTCGAAGATCTTCTCCATCACCTCCGGCGTCATGCCGGTGCCCGTGTCGCTCACCTCGATCAGCACATATTCGCCGGCCGGCAGATGCTTGTTGCCGAGCTCGCGCGACTGGCTCTCGCTCACATTGGAGGTGCGGATCACGAGCTTGCCGCCGTCGGGCATGGCGTCGCGCGCGTTGACGGCGAGATTGATGATCACCTGCTCGAATTGATGCAGGTCGGCTTTCACCGGCCAGAGGTCGGAGGCCTGGTCGAGCTTCAGCTCGATATTCTCGCCGAGCAGCCGGCTCAGCAATATGGACAGCTCGGACAGCACGTCGCCAAGCGCGAGCGTCTGCGGCCGCAAGGTCTGCTGGCGGGAGAAGGCAAGCAGCTGGCGCACCAGGCCTGCGGCCCGGTTCGCATTCTGCTTGATATTCATGATGTCCTGGAAGGCCGGATCGGTCGGCCGGTGGTTCATCAGCAGGAAGTCGGAGAAGCCGATGATCGCCGTCAGCATATTGTTGAAGTCGTGGGCGATGCCGCCGGCGAGCTGACCGACCGCCTGCATCTTCTGACCCTGCGCGATCTGCATCTCCAGCGCGCGCTGCTCGGTCGTGTCGATGGCGTAGGCGATCGCCGCCTCGCCTTCGCCCTCGGTCTGCTCGATGGGACTCAGATAAATTCGGCCGCTGCGGTCGCGGTCGCCGGCAAAGGCGATGTCCACCGGCTCGATCAGGCTTTGGCCGGCGAGCGCGGCATCGAGCGTGCGGCGAAGCGTAGGGTGGCTCTCCGGCTCGACCAGGGATTCGAGCCTGATTTTCCTGCCCTCGTCGGCGGCGCCGAACAATCGCATGAAGGCGGAGTTGGTCGCGCTGATGCGGCCTTCCCCATCGACCGTGGCGATGGCGATGGGCGCCGAATGGAACAGGCGCGCAAATCTGAGCTCGGCGGCGCCCGCCTCCTCGGCTTCGCCGGGACCGCGGCTCAAGACCAGCGCATGCGCCAAGGCCCCGCTCGATCCGGGGCGCGGCAGGCGATGCAGGACGCGCACCGGCAGGCTCGTGCCGTCGGCCTTGACGAGATCGATGTCGAAGCGGCGGGTGGCGCCTTGGCTCTGCCCGCGGCCGCTGCGGGCGATCAGCGCCGCGCTGTCAGCCGACATGATCTCTTCGAGCTTCAGCGCGCGGCCGGTCACTTCGGAGAGGTCGAGGCCGAGCCACTGGGCAAGCGTGGCGTTGAGATATTCGATGGTGCCGTCGGCATCGGCGGTGAAGAAGCCGGCCGGCGCGCTGTCGAGATAGGCGATCGCCGCCTGCACCTTGGCGAAGCTCGCCTCCTCGCGCGCGCGGTCCATGGTGATCTCGTCGACCTGCCACACGGTGAGCGCGCCCTTGCGGCCCGAGCGCGGATCCGGCGGCATCGGCTGCACGGAGATGCGGAACCAGCGCGGCGCTATGCCCGTCTCCTCCTCGGCTTCGCCGGGCGGCGGGAGACGGAATTCCTCTTTCAGGCTCCTCCCCTGCTGCGCCGCGCGCGACAGGCGGAAGATGGACTCGGCCAGATGCGGGTTGCCGGCGAAGGCGCGGTCCGGCGCGGGCACGCTCGCTTCGGCCTCCAGCCCGAGCAGGTCACGATAGGATTCGTTGGCGTAAAGCACCCGCCCCGCGCTGTCGGCGATCAGAGCGCCTTGCGGCAGATTGTCGACAAAGGCCTTGGTGACGTCGTTGCGCGCATGCCGCCCACCGAAATGCAGAATGCCGACGGCGCCCGCGAACAGGCAGAACACGCCGACCACGGCGAGGCCGGCAAGAATGGCGAGCACGAACGGCTCCGCCATCTCGCGCGACACCATGGCGAGGCCGACCGCGGCAACCGCCAGCGCAAGGGCAAGCAGGACGACAAGGCCCACGCTGCCGTCGCGTTCGGTGCGATCCGTGGCAGGCGTGGCATAGCGCATGGGGACGTCGATATCGGTCATAGGGTTGGCAAAATAGCCGATTCGGAATTGGCTTGGCCGAACATTGTCATAAGCGGCGGGTTGAGCCCATGCGGCCTTACGGCGTTCCGGACGGGAACGATCGCGCAGGACCTGCCTTATTGGTAGCCCGGATCATGGTTATGCAGTGTTAACGCTGAGCGCGTAGGACGTTTTTCATGGTCGAACTCAACAACCTCGTTCTTGCTGTCGCGGCGATCCTGTTCGTGGTCGCGCTCGGAGCCTTGCTGGTCTGGGCCTTCAAGACCTTCTTCAGCGGCGCCTCCAGCGGGCAAGGCTTCATGCGGCCGCGCGACAAGCGGCTGGGGGTGGTCGAGACGGCGACCGTCGACGCCAAGCGGAGGCTGCTGCTCGTGCGGCGCGACGACGTGGAGCATCTGATCATCGTCGGCGGACCCATCGACCTGGTGGTCGAGGCGGGAATCAAAGGGCGCCCGCATCTCGAGCCGCCGCTCGAGGACGTGATCATCGCCAAGAGCGAAACAAGGCCGGCTCCCGATTTCACCAAGGCCTAGAAATTCCGCGCAGTTTTCGGTTGACTGTTGCGAAATTGCCACACGCGGTTTCACTTGGCATGGACCTTAACTTGAGGTAAACAAGCATTCCGAGCTTACGGTGGCCCTGAGTTGTTGGGGCAGGCGGAGAGGCGACGCCGGTAATTTCACCGCTAGTACCGTAAGAACGCCGGCAGTTCCCTGCTAATGGTCCGACACCGACTGGCTAACGCCAGTCATGTCAGTCCCCCAAACCTCTTCACTCCCCGCCCTCCAGCGGGGAGTTTTTTTATCCCCGCACGGCGAGGCAAAGTTAATGTGGCGCATGGTCCGTCGCACGCTCGCGGTTCTCGCATGCTGGGTTGGACTTGGGGTCGTGACGCTTCCGGCGAACGGTAGCGAGATGCCGAAGGATTTCGTCTATCTCCGCGACGTCGATCCGAGCATCGAACAGGACATGCGCTATGCGGGGAGCGGCAACTTCACCGGCCAGAAAGTCGATGGCTATCACGCGGCCGAATGCGTGCTGCTCCGGCAAGCCGCCGAGGCGCTGAAGGCCGTGCAGGCCGACGTCAAGGCCAAGGGCCTCACGCTCAAGGTCTATGATTGCTACCGCCCTGCCCGCGCCGTCGCGGCCTTCGTCGCCTGGGCGAAACAGCCAGACGATCCGAAGGCCAAGACCACCTACTACCCCAACCTGCCCAAGTCCGCCCTATTCCCCGATTACATCGCCACGCGCTCAGGCCATTCGCGGGGCGCCACGCTCGACCTCACGCTGGTACCGGCGGTTGCGGCCGGCCAGGCTCAAGCCGAAGCCGATGCCAAGCCCCGCGCCTGCACGGCCCCGCAGAAGGCTCACGCCCCTGACGGCAGCCTCGCCATGGGCACGAGCTTCGATTGCTTCGATGTGAAGGCGAACACCGCGGCGCTGGGCCTGAGCAAGCAGGAGCGGGAGAACCGCGACCTGCTCGTCGCGGCCATGCAGGCGCGCGGCTTCAAGAACTATCCGCTGGAATGGTGGCATTTCACCTTCCAGCCGGAGCCCTACCCCGACACGTTCTTCGATTTTCCGATTGAGCCGCGCGAGTAGCGTTTTGGCCCTATTCGTCGCGATAGACGCGCTCGCGCCGCTCGTGGCGCTCCTGCGCTTCGACGCTCAGGGTCGCGATCGGCCGGGCGTCGAGCCGTTTCAGGCTGATCGGCTCGCCGGTCTCCTCGCAATAGCCGTAGGTGCCGTCGTCGAGGCGGGCGATTGCGGCGTCAATCTTGGCGATCAGCTTGCGCTGCCGGTCGCGCGCCCTGAGCTCGAGCGCGCGCTCGGTCTCGGAGGTGGCACGGTCGGCGATATCGGCGTGCTGCGCCGAATCGTCGTGCAAATGCTGGAGAGTCTCCTTGGTCGAGCGGAGAATCTCGTCACGCCAATTGAGCAGCTTCCGGCGGAAATAGGCCCGCTGGCGCTCGCTCATGAAAGGTTCATCCTCCGATGGGCGGTAATCCTCGGGGATTTTTCTTTTGGCAGCCCGCATGAGAGTCATTTCCTGACGCATCCGTTTCGTCATTAGGCCGTTCGGCCTTGCTCCCCTTAACCGGCTCGCTGGGTATTCAGCATCCCCGCCGGGCAGCCACGTATTTACGGAAGCGAGTCGACAAGTCAAGACGGCAGACGCGCTTGACAAAAGCGCGAAGCAGGCAAACGCAAACATTGCAAATCCGTCATAGTCGAGGGCATGACGGGGCCCATTTCTTAGGCAGGCCTTAGCCGGGCAGTGCGATAGACAATCCCACAAGAGAAAGAGCGGAAGGGGCGTTTCGAGTCGTGCCGATCTCAAGCTACAGCCAAGCCACCGGGGACGTGTTTCGCAGCCTTGGCGATTTCGCCAGCGGTCTGGTCACCCCCTCGCTCAAGCTGGGCGTGACGGGGCTCGCCCGCTCCGGCAAGACCGTGTTCATCACCGCGCTCGTGCATAACCTGATCGCCGGCGCGCGGCTTCCCTTCTTCGACGCGGCGGCGCAAGGGCGGATCGCGCGCGTCTATCTCGAGCCGCAGCCCGACGACGTCGTGCCACGCTTCGAATATGAGAAACATCTCGCCGATCTCGTCGCCGACCCGCCGCGCTGGCCCGAGAGCACGCGCCGCATCAGCCAGCTCAGGCTCACCATCGAATATGCCTCGACGCGGTTCTGGAAGCGCCAGCTCGGCCGCGAGAGCCTGCATATCGACATCGTCGATTATCCCGGCGAATGGCTGCTCGATCTGCCGCTGCTACGGCTCGACTATCGCGACTGGTCGCGAAGTGCGCTCGAGCAGAGCCGCACGCCGGCGCGCAAGCGAGCGTCGAAGGCGTGGCGCGAGGCGCTCGCCGAGATCGATCCTGGGCAGGTCGCCGACGAGGCCGTCGCCGAGAGGCTCGCCGATCTGTTCAAGGCCTATCTGCGCGAGACGCGCGAGGATCTCTACGCGCTCTCGACGCTGCCGCCGGGGCGCTTCCTCATGCCCGGCGATCTTGCCGGCTCGCCCGCACTCACCTTCGCCCCGCTCGATGCCAAGGACGGCGAGAGCTTCCCGCGCGGCTCGCTGTGGAGCATGATGGAGCGCCGCTACGAGGCCTATAAGAGCTATGTGGTGCGGCCATTCTTCCGCGATCATTTCGCAAGGCTCGACCGGCAGATCGTGCTGATCGACGTGCTCACGGCGCTGAATGGCGGACAGCCCGCGGTCGCCGACCTCGAACGCGCCATGACCGAGATCCTCGAATGCTTCAGGACGGGGGCGAACAGCCTGTGGTCGAGCCTGTTTGCCCCGCGCATCGACCGCATCGTGCTCGCCGCCACCAAGGCCGACCATCTGCACCATCAGAGCCATGACCGGCTCGAGGCGATCCTCGCCAAGCTCACGGGCCGCGCCATGGCGCGCGCCGAATATGCCGGTGCCGAGGTGAAAGTCCTGGCGATGGCCGCGATCCGCGCGACGCGCGAAGGCGAAGCGAAGCGGAACGGCGAGCGGCTGCCCTGCATCATCGGCTACCCGCTTCCCGGCGAGATCATCGGCAAGCGGACCTTCGACGGCAACGAGCAGTTCGCCATCTTCCCGGGCGACCTTCCCGCCGACCCGGAAGCCGCGCTGCAAGGCTGGCAGACCGAGCATGGCGAGATGCGCTTCGTGCGCTTCAGGCCGCCCAATCCGGTGCCGCTCCCTTCCGGAGGCTTCGCGCCCTTCCCAAATATCCGCCTCGACCGCGCCATCGAGGCGCTGATCGGAGACCAACTGGCATGAGCAAGAAAGCGCATCGCAAGCCCGCCGCCTTCAGCGTGGATGAGGTGGAGGTGTTCGTGCCGCCGGCGGCGCCGGACATGGCGGCGGAGCCGGTCTCGCTGCCGGTCCCGCGCGTCCGCGCCATGCCCGATCTTGGCCGCGGGCTTCGTTGGGGCAGCATCTTCATCGGCGCGCTGGGCGGGCTCGTCAGCCTGCTCGCATCGCTCTGGCTCTACGATTATGTGCTGGCGCTGATCGCACGCGACGATTGGATCGGCTGGGCGGCCGTCGCGCTGCTTGGCCTCGTTCTTTTTGCGCTCGTCATGATCATCCTGAGAGAGGTGGCGGGGCTCGCCCGCCTCGGGCGTCTCGGCAAGATCAGGCACGAGGCCGACAGCGCCGCGCGGCAGAACGACAAGCCGCTCGCCGTCGACGTCGCCGATCGGCTGAAGCGCCTCTACTCAGGGCGCAAGGATCTCGCTTGGGGGCTGCAACGCCTCGCCGAGCACGAGCACGACATTATGAACGCGGCCGAGCTGTTGCGGCTGAGCGAGCGCACGCTGGTGGCGCCGCTCGACCCTTACGCCCGCAGCATCGTCGCGGCCTCCGCCAAGCGCGTTTCGGTGGTGACGGCGGTGAGCCCCGGCGCGCTGATCGACATGCTGTTCGTGGGCGCCGAGAATTTGCGCATGCTGCGCCGGCTCGCCACGCTTTACGGCGCGCGGCCGGGCACGCTGTCTCTGCTCAAGCTCGCGCGCATGGTGGTCACCCATATCGTCCTGACCGGCGGCATCGCGCTTGGCGACGACGTGATCCAGCAACTGATCGGGCACGGGCTCACCGCCAAGCTCTCGGCCCGTCTCGGCGAGGGCATCTTCAACGGCGCGCTGACCACCCGGATCGGCATCGCCGCGATCGATGTGTGCCGGCCGCTTCCCTATATCGAGAGCCAGCGGCCGCGCTTCCGCGAGCTGGTGGCCGAGGTCGCTGGCGTGCGCTCGAGCTAGCTCACCAGCCGGCAGCCATCGACGGCAACCTGCTGCAATTGCCCGTCATTGAATTTCAGCGTGACCGTGACCTTGTCGGCGCAAGTGAGCCCGCCGGCGCTGACGCGGAAGCCGGTCTTCTCCTCGTGAGACACTTGCGACTGCGGCATCACCGCGGGCGTATTGAAATCGTAGGCGACGGCGACCAGCCTGCGCTTCACGTCCTCAGGCGCATCGAGCCAGAACTCGAAATGATAGAGCGCGCGGCCCCGCTCCCCGCCCTTGATCTCGGACGCCTTGGCCTTCACCCAGCCCGCGACCGCGCTCGGCAGCGGCAGCGCAAGCAGCATCGAGGGCGCGGGAGACGGTGCCGGCGCGTTCGGCGCGGGAAGCGAAGCCGTGGTCTCGGGAGATGACGCGCCCGCGCCGTCGCCGTCAGGCCGATACGGCTCCACCGCGTCCCAAGGCAGCACCTCCTTGTTCACCTTTACCGAACTCGCTCCGAAGGCCTTGGCCCCGTCCGGATTGGGGTCTTCTCGCTTGGCCTCGATCCACGGCTTCAGCGGAATATCGGCGAGCCCATCGAGATGCGGTTCACCGGTCGGAGCAGAGCTCGCGGAAGATGGTTTTGCCGGGTCGTCCGCCGCCTGATGTGTCGGCTCGGGGGTAGGAACCTTGGCGAAGAGGCTTTCGCCGCCGGCCGCCGCTGTAAGGTTTGGCGCGGTCTCCGCCCCGCCGATCCGCGAAGCGGACCATGAGCACGCCAGGAATCCCGACCGCCCCTGTGCTCAGCACCAGGACGGCCTCGAACGCCATCAAGCCCGCAACTAACGCTAGACTGATCGTGCGGGCACCAAAATGGTTGCCCACGGCACGCATGCTACGACCCCGTAAACCCCCTGGCGCGCGGCGCCGAGGCGGCTCGCGCGCGAAGCCGTCAGTTTAACCATCTTTGCCGCCAAGGGAAGCGCCACGTCGCCTCAGTCCCGACGCCGAGCAGCGACCCGCCCCGGTGGATAATGGGGATAAGCCTCCCGCATCCCGATGCGCCGGGTCGGCGCTCATGTATGCTCTGGATGTGAGCGGAACGGTTGTGGAAGGCGTCGGCGGAGAAATCCGACGGCTCCGGGAAACAGGCGGAAAGCTCACGGGGCAAGGCAAGCCCGCGGTCGTCCATTGCCATGGGCGGCTCAAGGCGGAGGGGTGAGTAAGCGCAACGTGCCACGGTCTGGCGGCTTCGCCGCATACCGTAAGGTGAAGTCGACAGGGCACGGCGCGCCGCAAATCCCACCGCTAGTTGGTTTCGGCCCGGCCAGGGCGGAAGCCACGTCGTAGCAACGCGACGTAAAACAAGGACTGCGGTCGGCTCACGCCGCCGCTTCATGGGAAACCATGAAGCCGAGCGCGTGATCCAGAGACCGAAAGGTCTCGCGGTTGCCGGACTGATCGTCCCGAACGGGCGTGAGGCTCGACATCGCACAGGGAGGCGGGGCCGCAAAGCTCCGCCTTTCCTTGTTTTTGGCGCCCGCTTCAGTCCGCTCTCGCCTCTTTACGGCACCTCCACCCCAGTTAAGATCGCCCCGCCATGCGAGGAACCAGCCAAAAACGCGCGGGTCATGCCGCTCTTGCCGCAGCCGCGCTGCTGGCCGGAACGCTCTGCGCCTGTAGCACGGTGGATTCCTTGGCCCCCAAGGATCCCGAGAAGGAAGCGCGCGACATCGCGTTGAACGATCCGCTGGCGAGGCCCACGCAAGTCGCATGGACGTCGGCGCGGGCGAGCCATTGCGGCTTCGTCTTCAATCCCGCTCAGCTCAGAGCGAGTTACATGGCGGCAGAGATGCAAGCCGGAAACACGCCGGAGCAAATGCAGAAGATCGAGCACGCCTACGACTACACGCTCCAATCCGTGACAGCGACCATCAAGGACGACTTCCGCTACTGCAACGACGCACGCACGGCCGCGATCAAGAAAGATCTCAATCGCTATTTGGCCGGAGATTACACGCCTGGGGCCCGCATGGCCCGTTAGGGCTTCGGCTTGGGCTTGGGAAGCGGCGGAGGCGGCAGCGGCGAATAGGCCGGCGCTTTCGGGGGCGCCTTCTCAAGCCTGATCGCATTGGCGAGTTTCATCAGCGAGGCCTCATCCCGCTCGCCCGCGAGAAGATAGGCAATGCCTGCTTGCGACCACGCCACACTGCCAAGCGCGCCATAACGCTTGAACGAAGGCGTTTCGGGCGCCTCGCTCCGCTTGGCATAGAGCGCAAGCGGCGCGCCGCTCTTGCCGAGATACAGCAGCTGCGCCAGCGGATCGCCGCCGGAGCGCAACAGCTGCGCCCGCATGAAACGCAAGCCTTGGCCGGTGAGATCGGGAACGGCGAGATTGGGGCCGATGGCTTGCGCGAGCTGGAAGGCGACCAGGTCGGCATTGCCTTGACTCTCCAGACCGACTTCGAGGCTGGCGCGGCTGAGCAAGGCTTGCGCGCGGGCGGCATCTTCCTGCCAAGTCTGCGGGATGCTGCCCACATAGTCCGGGTCGGCGGACCCTGACGACCGGCTGGCGAATTCGGGCGGGGAGAGCGGCCAGCCAAAACCGGCGAGCATCATCACGCACGCCGCGACCAGACCCGCGGTGGCGAGACTGACTTTACCGAGCGTCGACCAGGCGATGAAGAAACCCGCCGGCTGCGATGCCAAATTTGCCGTGGCATCCGCCTCCTCGCCGGCGAGGAGTGCGTCGAAGGCCGCTTCGAGCCGGCCATGCGCGTGCTTCAACGCGGCGACGCGCTTGGCGATGACGTCGTCTTGCTCGAGCACCTTGTCGATAGCCTGCGTCTGCTTGCGCGCCAGTTGTCCGTCGACATAGGCCACCAGCAATTCGTCGCTGAGCTCGGTCATGACGCGACTTCCGGATAGAGTGTTTCGATGGTGGCGCTCGCGGAGCCGAGCTCGCGCGCACTCAAGCGGTCGGCAAGGTTGGCGCTGATGCGTACCAGCCGCGCGCCGATCGTCTCGGACGACACGTCGAGCACGCGGCCCGCGTCGATATGGTCGAAGCGCTCGCCATAGACCAGCAGCAAGGTGAGTCGTTGCTGCGGCGGCAGGCTGCGCAGGAAGCTCGTCGTGAAATTGTCGAACGGCTCGCCGTCCTCGTCGCGGAACAGTTGGGCGAAGCTCGCATCGTCGGCCTTGGCCTGCGCAACCGGATCGGCATGACCGCGCAACTCGGCGAGCCAGAGCCGGTAGATCTCGGCGAAGGCCCAGCGATCGAGCGCCGTGCCGCGTTGATAACGGTGCTCCTCGGCAAGCATGAGTTGAAGCGCCCGACGCAGCAGCGCCGTACCCTCCTTGCGTGCGCCCACCAGAAGATCGGCAAAGCGCTTCAGCCGCGGCAACATGGCGATGAGGCCGGGCCTGATGGAATCGTGGAATTCCTCCGCCTGCACTGGAGCCGTCCCCCGCTTGGGTGAGTGCTGGCCGCGCGGGGAACACCCCTCGCGAATCAAGACGATAGCATATTTGGCGCAAACCTGGGCCAGACGGCGCGGGATAGGCGACAAAAAGCGCTTGCGTCCCGCCGCAAGCTGCCCAATCCTTGCGCAAAAGCGGGGATAATGCCCAATGTCGGTCGTGCCCCACCGCTCCGATAAGCCGGAGTCGCAGGCTGCCGCTGCTCCCGCGCGCCAGCGCGCGATCAATATTGCCGCGAGCATGGCCGAGCGGATCGCCAAGCTTGCCGACAAGACTGCGACGCAAACCAAAAGCGCAACGACGACGGCGGTCGAGGCAAGCAAGACCAGCCTCGCGCGCGCCGCCGAGATCGGACGCGACAACGTGCTGCCTGAGATCGAGCGCACCGGCAGCAAGCTGAAGGAGCGCACCCGCCCCGAGCGGTTGAAGCAGGACTACAAGAATTATCTGTTCTGGTTGCACGAACGCGTGCTCGATCCGCCGATCGAGACGCTGTTCTTCAAACCGACCAAGGATCCGGTGCCGCTCGCCGGGCTGACCATCCGCGGCAACAATCGCGAGCACGGTCACGACTACCGGCCCACGCCATGCGCCTTGTTCGAATGGACGGTCGCCGCCATCGACTACGATTTGTCGCGGCTGACCTTCGTCGATTATGGGGCGGGCAAGGGACGCGTGCTGCTGCTCGCCTCACAGCACCCCTTCCAGGCGATCGGCGGCATCGAGTTCGCCGAGGAGCTGCATGACGACGCGACCATGAACATCGCGCAGTTCCCGCGCAGCCGCATGAAATGCCGCAATGTGGAATGCGTGCTCGACGATGCGAGCCAGGTGGGGCCGCCCGACGGCGAGGCGGTGCACTATTTCTTCAATCCCGTTCTCGCGCGAGGTGTTCGCCGAGGTGCTGCACAATATCGTCGTGTCGTATCGGCAACGGCCGCGCCGGCTCTATCTCATTCTCGTCGAGCCGGTGGCGACCGACCTGATCGACAATAGCGGCGTGTTCCAGCGGCTCGAGCTGCCGCTGATCGAGCGCAGCAAGGTGCGACTGCTGAGCCCCTACGAGGTGGCGATCTACCGCTCGCTGGCCTGATTTCAACCGTCATGGTGCCGTCCGAGGCTCGGGCTTCGCCCGAGCACCTCAGGATGACGGCCCTCGCATCACTTCACGCCGAGCTTCTTCTGCAGATTCGACGACGACGTCGTGTATTGGAAGATCAGCTTCTTGTCGGGATAGACATATTTGTGCGCCTGCTGCGCCATCAGCGCCGCCTCGTGAAAGCCCGACAGGATCAGCTTCAGCTTGCCCGGATAGGTGTTGATGTCGCCGATGGCGAAGATGCCCCGCTCGCTGCTCTCGAATTTCGCGGTGTCGACCGGGATCAGGTTCTCCTCGAGATTGAGGCCCCAATCGGCGACCGGACCGAGCTTCATGGTGAGGCCGAAGAACGGAAGCATGACCTCGGCCGGCTGCTCGAAGACAGCACCGTCGGCGCCCTTCACCGTCACCGAGCGGAGCTTGCCGTCTTCGCCATGCAGCTCCGTCACCTGACCGAGCTTGAAGCTGACGTCGCCCGCCTCGACGAGGGCGAGCATCTTCTGCACCGAAGCCGGCGCCGCGCGAAACTCCGAGCGGCGATGCAGCAGCGTCAGCGACTTGGCGACCGGCTGCAAGTTCAAGGTCCAATCGAGCGCGCTGTCGCCACCGCCGACGATGAGCACGTCGCGGCCCCTGAAATGCTCCATCTTGCGCACCGAGTAGAACACCGAGGTCCCTTCATATTGCTCGATGCCGGGCAGCGGCGGGCGCTTCGGCGTGAAGGATCCGCCGCCGGCGGCGACCACCACCACCTTGGATTCGAACACGGTGTCGGCATCGGTCTTGAGCCTGAAGCCGCCGTCGATGCGCTCCAAGGTCTCCACCCGCTGATTGAAGTGGAAGGTCGGGCCGAACGGCTTGATCTGCTCCATGAGCTTGTCGGTCAGCTCTTGGCCGGTGACGATGGTCAGGGCGGGAACGTCGTAGATCGGCTTCTCGGGGTAGAGCTCGGTGCACTGGCCGCCCGGGCGATCGAGGATGTCGATGAGATGGCATTTGATGTCGACGAGGCCGAGTTCGAACACGGCGAACAGCCCAACCGGGCCGGCCCCCACAATGACTGCATCCGTCTTGATGACTTCGGACATGGGTGTCTCAGAATTGCTTGTCGGGAATGCGGACCACGAGGCCATCGAGCGCCTCGGTCACTCTGATCTGGCAGGAGAGCCGGCTCGACGGCCTGATATCGAAAGCGAAATCGAGCATGTCCTCCTCCATCTGCTCGGGCGCGCCCGTCGTCTCGCGCCAGGCGTCATCGACATAGACATGACAGGTGGCGCAGGCGCAGGCGCCGCCGCATTCGGCGGCGATGCCGGGGATCGAATTCTTCACCGCGGCCTCCATCACCGTCATGCCGGGCTCAGCCTCGACAACACGCTCCGTCCCGTCGTTCTGAATAAAGGTGATCCTGGCCATGACATTGGCGGGCTTCGAGACGATTGCCGATCTTGGGGACCGGGCAGCGGGATAGGCTCGCGCCCGACGAAATAGGCGCGAGAGAGGGTGCCCGCTCGCGGCCCGTGCTCTATAGGCCAATTGAAAGTGAGACTCCAGTGCCTTCGCGGCACTTGAGCAGGGCGTTTCGCCGCTAGCGGTCCCCGAGCAGCGCGCCGATATAGCGCTCCGCCTCGCGCACCGAAGATTCAATTTCGCTGAGGCGAAGCGCCCTCGCCTGCGACAGCGCCTCGCCCGAAAGCGCCTCGGCGCTGGCCGCCGCGGCAGCGGCGCGCCAGGCGCCAATAGCGGTGGCCGAGCCTTTCAGAGAGTGCGCGGCGTCCTTCCAGTCTTTGTCGGACCTCGCCGCATGCAGCCGCTCGATATAGATCGAGGATTGGCTACAGAAGAGTTCCAGAACTTCGCGCTCGAGCGCGCGCTCGCCGAGCGTGTAACGCGAAAGATGCACAAGATCGACCGGCCTTGAGGAGCTCTTGCGCCCCTCCGCGGCCTGCGGAACTTCATCCCAAACCGCCACTTCGCTGGTCATGAGGCTGGTTCTCCCTCGTCTTTTTCAGGTCTTCAGCTTGCTCTTAGCAAGGCTCTCTGGACGCTTTTGGGGTCTCGGCACGGAGGCCACGCGGCGATTATGTGACGGATTTGCGCAGGTCCCCCTGTTACCTTCCTGCAACCAACGCTGTTCGTCTTAGCCGATTCGCGCGCTAAAGGCACCAGAATCTACAAGCAAAATTAAAGCCTTAGGACGCGTCAACCATAACCGCCGATTAAACTTTTTTTAGCCCTAAAAATTCGTTAACGATTACAGGAGAGGGGGAAATGCGTCGGGGGCCCTTCCGGAAGGCTTAGTCCGGAATTCCAGGGCCGTCCCGCTATGACGCTCCGCGCCGCTGCTGGTGGGTCTCGAGTAGCAAGGCGCGCAAAATTCTCTCATGAGTTTTCGTCGGTTGCGAGGAACGCGTGATGGCGCAAGAGCAAGCGAAGTCTGGAAGCGCGGCAGCGGGGGCACAAGAGCAAAAGCCCCTTGACGCGTTGACCCGGTCCCGAGACGAGAAGTCCGGCGACGGGTTTGAACGAGGCCCCGAACTCCCGAAACGAACCTCCCTGGCCGAACGGCTCAAGGCCGAGCAGCGGAAGCGCGAGGGGATCGTCGAGCCGAAGCGCGAGGAGCCGCCGAAGCAGCCCGAGGAGACGGTCGCCGCGAAGCCGCCTTTGGAGTTCGCCGAGACGCCAAGCCCGAGCGCCGCCACCACGCCGCCACGCCAATTCGTGCGCACCAAGCGCCCCGCGGGCCCTCCCCCGCAGCGCCGCCTCGCCACGCCCGCCAATGACGACGTTCCCTCGATCGGCGGCTTGATCTTCGCGCTGCAGCAAAGGCCGTCGCGCACGCCCTTCCTGATCGCGCTCGCCGCATCGGCCGTCTGGTTCGTCATCGGCGGCTTCTTCGCGTTCGGCTTGATCTCGGCGCAGGTCTCCTCAGGAGGCGTGTCGGGCCTGGTCGGCAGCGCCTCGGCTCTCACCGCCGCCATCGCCATTCTCGTGCCGATCGTCATCTTCTGGTTCCTGGCGCTGCTCGTCTGGCGCGCGCAGGAGCTTCGCCTCATGGCCTCGGCCATGACCGAGGTCGCGGTCAGGCTGGCCGAGCCGGACCGGCTCGCCGAGCAGTCGGTCGCCTCGGTGGGGCAGACCATCAGGCGCCAGGTCGCCGCCATGAACGACGCCATCTCCCGCGCCATCGGCCGGGCGAGCGAGCTCGAAGCCATGGTGCATAGCGAGGTCGCCGCACTCGAGCGCTCCTACGGCGAGAACGAAATCCGCGTGCGCGGCCTGATCAGCGAGCTCGCCACCGAGCGCGAGGCGCTTGCCAATAACAGCGCGCGGGTCAGCGAGGCGCTGAAAGGCGTCGGCGCGCAAGTCGCCCGCGACATCGCCACCGCCTCGAGCTCGATCGACAAGAAGCTTTCCGAGCGCGGCATCCAGCTCACCGAGCTTCTCGTCGCCCGTTCGAGCGAAGCCGCCGAACAGGTGCACAAGGCGCAGAACCGGGTCGCCGAGGCCGTTCCCGGCCTGCTCGAGCGCTTGAGCAAGGAGCAGGGGCGCCTGTCGCAAGTGATCGAAGGCGCGACGCAGAACCTCGCCGCGCTCGAGAGCGTGGTGGTGCAGCGGACGACCGCGCTGGACAAGACCATGAAGGAGCGCACCGAGGCGCTGCAGTCCTCGCTCGCGACCCGCATCAAGGGATCTGGAGACCTCCGTCGCGCAAGGCGCCATCCTGCTCGACAAGACGATGAAGGACCGCACCGATGCGTTCTCGGTCGCCATCCTCCAGAATACCGAAGGGCTCGACAAGACGCTGAAGGACCGGACCGAGAGCTTCACCGCCTCGATCGGGCAGAGCGCGGACGCGCTCAACAAGACGCTGAAGGACCGCACCGAGGGCTTCACCTCCCTGCTCTCGCAAGGCGCCGTCCTGATGGACAACACCTTGAAGCAGCGGACCGAGACGCTGACGCAGACGATCGGCCAAGGCGCCGTGTTGTTCGACAACACGCTGAAGCAGCGCACCGAAGCGCTTGCCGTCACCATCGGCCAGGGCGCGCAGACCTCTGGACAAGACGCTGAAGACGCACCTGGCGCGACCGAGACGTCTGACGCAGACCGATCGGCCAAGGCGCCGTGTTGTTCGACAACACGCTGAAGCAGCGCACGGAAGCGCTTGCCGTCACCATCGGCCAGGGCGCGCAGACTCTGGACAAGACGCTGAAAGATCGCACCGAGGTGTTTGCCGCGACCGTCGGCCAGGGCGCCGGCATTCTCGACAAGACCATGAAGGACCGCACCGAGGCCTTCACCAATCTCGTCTCGCAGGGCGCCGTGGTGCTCGACAAGACGCTGCAAGAGCGGACCAACGCGCTCGCCACCGCGATCGGCCAGGGGGCCGACGCGCTCAACAAGACGCTGGCCGACCGGACCGGTCAGTTCAACGCCATCGTCGATCAGAAGGCCGCGCTGCTGGACAAGGCGCTGGTGGAGCGGTCAGCCCAGTTCGTCGTGGCGGTGGATCAGCGCGCCTCGGCCATGGACAAGTCGCTGCATGACCGCACGGCGCAGTTCATTGCAGCGATCAACCAGGGCGCCATCGTGCTCGACAAGACGCTCGCCGAGCGGGCCGAGAGCTTCACCAACTCGCTGTTCCAGCGCGTGAAGGCACTCGAGACCGCCATCGGCCAGCAGACGTCCTCGCTCGACAAGACCATGACCGAGCGGGCGCAGGCGGTGATCATCGCGCTGGCCGAGCGGCTGAAAGCAATCGACACGACCTTCAACCAGCGCGCGGTCGAGACCGACCGGATGCTCGGCGAGCACGCGCGGGCGACGGCCGAGACCTTCGGCAAGCAGACGGCGCAGCTCAATCAGGTGCTCGCCAACAATTCGGCGATCATGCAGCAGACCGCGAACCAGGTCGGCACGCAGTCGAAGGAGGCCGTCTCGATCCTCACCAGCCAGACTCAGACGCTGCGCGAGGTGTCACGCGGGCTGCTCGACCAGATCCACGGACTCACCCAGCGCTTCGAGAATCAAGGTCAGGCCATCCTCACCGCCGCCAAGGCGCTCGAACTCGTCGAACACCAAGATCGACTCGATCCTGGAAGGCAGGCATCAGGCGATCATCGCGCTGTTGCACACGGTCAACACCAAGGCGCAAGACCTCGACAACATGATGCGCTCCTATGCGGGCGTCGTGGAAGGCGCCATGACCAACGCGGAAGCGCGGGCAAAGCAAGTCGGCACCGCGCTGGCACGCGACACGGCGGGTCAGGCGCAAGCCGCGCTGCAGCAGATCGAGCGCCTGCGCGACGAGGCGCAAGCCCATACCCAGCGCGCGGTCAGCGACCTCAAGTCGAGCTTCGAGACGGTCATCACCCAGATCGGCCGGCAGCTCGAGCAGATGCGCGGCCAGTTCGATAACACCTCGCGCGGCATGCGCGAGACGGCGCAGAAGACCGCAAGCGATCTCGACAGCCTGCGTCAGGAGATGCAGAAGCGGATGGAAGGTCTGCCCGAGCAGACCGCTCAGGCGACGGCCGCTATCCGCAAGGCCTTGTCGGAGCAGCTGCGCGAGATCGAGGCGATCACCACGCCGGTGCTGTCGCGGCCGGCGACACCGCCGCAGGCCCCTGCCCCGGACCCGTTCCGGCAGCAGGCCTCGCCCCAGCCGCACCCGCAACCCTTCCAGCCCGCGCCGAGCCAGTTCGATCTCGGCCCGCTGCCGCGTTTCGATGCCAGGGGTCGCCCCGTGGGCTCGCCGGACGGCGATATCGGTCAGGTCGCAGGCGGGCTCGCCAGCCAGCTCTCAAGCGCCGCCTATACGCCACGCGGGCAGGCTCCGGCGGCCGGCGCTTGGTCTCCAGGTGAAGTGCTGCCTCGCGCGCCCGAGCCCGATCAGGGCTATGCGGGCGCGGGCTTCGGCACGCGCGCGGCGCCTCCGGCGCAAGGCGGCGGCGGACAGCTCCGTCTCGACGAGATTGCGCGGGCCATCGACTACCGCACCGCCTCGGACGTGTGGCAGCGCTTCCGCTCAGGAGACCGTGGCGTACTCGGCCGGCACATCTACACCGTCGAGGGCCAGACGACGTTCGACGAGATGGTCCGCCGCTACGAGCGCGAGGCCGATTTCCGCACGATGGTCGACCGCTATATCGCCGATTTCGAGCGGCTGCTCGGCGACGCTGAGGCGTCGGATCCCGACGGGCGGATGTTGCAGAACTACCTGACGAGCGAGTTGGGACGCGTCTATCTGCTGCTCGCGCATGCGAGCGGGCGGCTGCGCTAAACGAAGAGCTAAAGGCTCCCCCAAAGCCTCGGCCCCCGCCCTCCCCCAAGAGGAGGCGGGGGCCGCTTAATTTGCAGCCGAATGCTCCAAGCTCGGATCTCACCCCAGCATTGTCGCCGACTGAGTTCATCACGCTTCAGCGGAAGATGCGGGCGGGAAGGCAGAGTCGCGCGGCGCCGGGAGAACCGGCCGAGGACGCATGAATTTCTCCATGTGTTTCGGCATATCCTGATCGATGCCGTCGTTGATCTGACTGGACAGCTCTCGGCTCTTCCTCACGGCTTGCTCTATGAGGACTTCGTCACTGGGAGCCTTTTCCATGCCGTCAGCCTTCTCGATGAGCGCATCCAGCGCGCACTTTTTGAGCAGGGCGTCGTAGATGCCATCGACAAATCCTTCCAAGTCTTTGTCGAAGAGAAACCGCATGTCCAACCTCGCTTGAGCGAAGCGGTCGGCATCGGTTTTCGAAACCGCGCCATTGGCGCGTACACACATGACCGCGCTTTTCAGCTGATCGTATGCCGCAAGCCGCCGCTTGAAGAGATCAAGCTCGCTCAGCCACTGTCTGTGGGCGACATTCAGCCATTCCTTGTACGCAATATAGAGCGCCAAAAGGCCGATGGTCGGAACCAGCACGAGAAGTTCCATGCACACCCAACAGAGAAAGCGGCCGACACGGGGCTCCTCCCGCTTCACATGTGCACACGCGAACGGTTGGTGAGTGAGGTAGCACCCCCAATCGCCAAGCATAAACGACGAACCCAGAAGCGCTGGGCGCATTGGGCGTACCACCAACGAAAAACATGCTTACCGGGAAGGCCTCGACCTTGAGGAGCCGACGCCCGGGCTGCATGGCCGGGATACGCCAGGCCACACCACTGACAATGGGCGTCAACGCTAGCCGCGGCGGGAGGCGACCCAGGTGGTGGTGTCTTGCAGCACCTCGGTGAAGGCCTGGTTCATCGCGGCGATGGCGTCAGTCGGCGAGTTGGTCGTCGCCGGCACTCGCGCGCTGAAGCCCTTGGTCGCCGTCACCTTGCCGGTGCTGGTATTGACCAGCTTGGCGAAGATCTCGATCTCGGCATAGGCCTTGCCGCTCGACACGTCGATCTGGAAGGCGCGCAGGTCGGTCACCAGGGCATATTGTCCGACCGACGAACTCACCGCCTTGACCGCCCCGGAATTCTGGAAGGTCTCGATCATGCGCGCCTGCACCAGGCGCGGCAGCCGGTCGCTCCAGGCGATGCCCTTGTAGTAGGAAACCTGGTCGGCGCGCGGGCGCACCATGAGACGGTCGGTCTCGAGCGCATGCACGGCAGTCGGCTCGTAGACCACAAGCTGATAGGGCGCCGGACGCGGGGCGCTGGAGAACGAGCGTGGCGCTACGAGATCGTAAGTGGTCGGCGGCTTCGAGTTTGCCGCCAAGGCGCACCCGACCAGCCCCAGGCAAAGTAAGCCTGTTGCGAGCGTTGGCGCTGTTCGCGACATGACCGATCGCCCCCTGTTAGGAGACACTCCCCGATGACCCTCGGGAGCTTACTATTGTCCTCGTGGAGTGTATTCCGGGACCTGGTTTCCACCAAGCAAAAAACCCTTTGGATCAGCCTCTAGCTTCTCCAGAATTCGGTTCAAAGTGACCGCCGTGCGGCGCCCCTCGCGCATGAAGTTGCCGAACTCCTGGAGACTATCCCTGGCCTGCCGGGTCAGCCCATCCATGTTATCTCCGAGCGAGACTTCGAGCTTGCTCGACAAAGTCTTGAAGGAATTGGCGCCCTCCTTCACGTCGGTGATGGCCTGGCCGATATCTTCCTTCTTTTCGGCCAGCATGGTGGTGAACTGCTCGACATTGGCCATGGTCGTGTTGATCGACTTTTCGTTCTGATCGAGCAGGGCGTTCAGCTTGGAAATGAACACATTGGCGTTGTTCAGCGCGGCCGAGCCCGCTTCGAACACGCCTTGGCCCGAGCCGGGATCGGCGGCAATGACGGGAATCGGGCTCTCGGTCGTGGCAACCAGGAAGGGCGAATTGGGCGAGCCCGGCGTGATCTGCACGCCGCTGCCGCCGGTCAGCCCCATCGACTGGATCGAGGCATGCGAGTTCTCGCGCACCGGCGTGTCGTCGCGCACGCTGATCAGCACCTGCACCTTGCGCGCATCTTCCGGATCGAGCTGGAAGGACTGCACCTCGCCGACCCTGATGCCGTTGAAGCCGACGCTCGACCCGGTGGTGAGCCCGGCGACCGAGCTCTCGAACACGATGTAATAGCGCTTCCCGCCGCCGGCGAAATTGCTCATCCAGAAGACGAAGATGAAGGCGAGCGCCAGCACGCCGAGCACGAACCCACCGATCATCAGGTAGTTGGCTTTGGTTTCCATCAAATCGGTTCCTTAGGACTCGACACGCTCAGGCTGGAATTCGCGGCCGCTCGCCGGGTGAAGCCGCGCGGGCCCGCTCGCCGCAGAAATATTCCTTGATCCACGGGTGGTTGGGTTGGCGCTGCAGCTCGGTCGGCGAACCCGTTCGTACGATCTTCTTGTCGGCCAGCACGGCCACCCTGTCGCACACGGTAAAGATCGTATCAAGATCGTGGGTCACCATATACACCGTCAACCCAAGTGTTTGTTGTAGCTTGCGAATCAGGTGATCGAAATCCGTCGCCCCGATCGGGTCGAGACCGGCCGTCGGCTCGTCCAGGAACACGATCTCGGGGTCGAGGGCGAGCGCTCTCGCAAGCCCCGCGCGCTTGCGCATGCCGCCGGAAAGCTCCGACGGAAATTTATGCGCCGCGTTGGGCGGCAGCCCGACCATGGCGAGCTTGAGGAAGGCGAGATCGTCCATCATCGCCTGCGGCAGATCGAGATGCTCGCGCATCGGTACCTGGATGTTCTGGAGCACGGTGAGCGAGGAGAACAGCGCGCCGTCCTGGAAGAGGATGCCCCAGCGCTTCTCGATCTCGAGGCGATCCTGTGGCGTGAGCGTCTTGGCGTTCTGCCCGAACAGGCCGACATCGCCGGCATCGGGCTTCACCAGCCCGGTGATGACGCGCATCAACACCGACTTGCCCTGCCCCGAGCCGCCGACGATGGCAAGGATCTCGCCGCGATAAACGTCGAGGCTGAGCCCGTCCCAAATCTGATGGCTGCCGAAGCTCTTGGCGAGCCCGCGCACGCGGATCACGACCTCGCGTCCGTTATCGACGATCACACCCCGATCCCCGAGAGAAACATGGCGAATACGGCATCCAAAATTATCACCAGGAAGATCGCCTTGACCACGGCGCTGGTCACATGCGTGCCGAGGGATTCGGCGCTGCCTTCGACTTTCAGGCCTTCCAGGCAGCCGACCAGCCCAATGATCACCGCCGCGAACGGCGCCTTGATCATGCCGGCCATGAAGTGCTGGAAGTCCACCACGTCGCGGAGCTTGTCGAGATAGTTCGAGGCGTCGAGGCCAAGCACGGCGAAGGCCATCAGGCCGCCCCCCGCCAGCCCCATCAGATCGCCGACGAAAGTCAGCAGCGGCAGCGCCACGACCAGCGCCAGGATGCGCGGCAGCACCAGCGTGTCCATCGGGTCGATGCCGAGCGTGCGCATGGCGTCGATCTCCTCGCGCATCTTCATCGAGCCGATCTCGGCGGTGAAGGCCGAGCCCGAGCGGCCGGCGACCATGATGGCGGTGAGCAGGATGCCCACCTCGCGCAGCGCGAGGATGGCGACCATGTTGACGGCGAACGGCTCGGCGCCGAACGGCTTCAGCTGCACCACGCCCTGCTGCATCACCACGGCGCCGATCAAGAAGCAGATCAGCGCGATGATCGGCACCGCCCTGAAGCCGGCATGATCGAGATGATGGATGAAGGAGATGGTGCGGAAACGCCAGGGCTGGCGGACCATGCGGGCGAATGCGGCGGTGACCTCGCCGAGAAAGGCGGTGAGCTGGACCACATCGCCCCAAGCGCCGGTCACGGCCTTGGTGATGTCCTCGGTGAATTGAGTAAGCGCGCCCCGCTTCTCGATCGTGGGTCGCTCGCCGCGGCTTCGCTTCTGCACCTCCTCGATCAGGATGCGGAAGCCTTCGGTGGCGCCGGCATAGCGGGTGCGCAAGCCGCTCTTCTCCCAGGCGGCTGCGGTGCGCTGCAACAGCAGCGCGCCGGCGGTGTCGATCTCGGCGATGCCGGCAATGTCCATCTCGCCGGTGAAGTCGGGCGTGGGCGGGATCGGCACGCGCAGGCGCTTCAGCGCGTTGTCGAGCTGCGTGGCCTCCGCCACGGTCCAGGCGCCGGTCGCCACCAGGCGGAAGGTCGTGCCCCTGAGCTCGACGCGGAAACCCGGCGCGCGGGCTTGGGTCGGCAGGACAACCTGATGGTCGCGCTTGAGCATGGAAGGGCTTAGCTTAGCCTGGCTTGATTGAGACGCGAGGAGCCTCTGGAAGTCCTCTGTTTTTGAACGAAAATCCGGGAGAAAGAAAGGCGAGATGGCGGGCGTTACAAAGGAGCTTGGGGACGAGCTTAATCCCCGCGCGGCGCCCGGGGGCGGGCTCGAGCTCAAAGTCGCCGTCGAGCGCTGGCCGATCAAAGGCGGCTTCACCATCTCCCGCGGCTCGAAGCACGAGGCCGTGGTGGTGGTCGCCTCGCTCAGAGATGGCACGCATATCGGGCGCGGCGAATGCGTGCCTTATGCGCGCTATGGCGAGAGCATCGAGGGCGTGGTCGCGACAATCGAGGCCTGCGCCAAGCCTCTGGCAGGCGGGTTGGGCCGGGCCGAGCTTGCCGCGCTGCTGCCTGCGGGTGCCGCGCGAAATGCGCTCGACTGCGCCCTGTGGGACCTCGAGGCCAAGCGCTCGGGCAAGAGCGCCGCGTCGCGCGCCGGGATCGGCGCGCTGCACCCCGTACCGACGGCCTTCACACTGTCGCTCGGATCGCCCGAGGCGATGGCGGCGCAGGCGCGCGAGGCGGCGGCCGCACATCCTCTGCTCAAGCTCAAGCTCGGAGGCGGTGGCGACGCAGAGCGCCTCGTCGCCGTCCGCCAGGCTGTGCCGCAGGCGAGGCTCATCGTCGATGCCAACGAGGCGTGGCAACCGGCTGACATGGAATCGCTTCTTGCCGCCGCTTCCGCCGCCGGCGTCGAGCTGATCGAGCAGCCCCTCCCCGCCGGCAACGACGATCTTCTTGGCGCGCATCGAGAGACCCGTTCCGGTCTGCGCCGACGAGTCGGTGCATGACCGCGCCTCGCTCGCGAACAGATCGCCAAGCGCTACGACGCGGTGAACATCAAGCTCGACAAGACCGGCGGCTTGACCGAGGCGCTGCTGCTGGTGGCGGAGGCGCGCACGCTGGGTTTGAAGATCATGGTGGGCA
The DNA here is from genome assembly GCA_963817175.1 of uncultured Alphaproteobacteria bacterium. Taxonomy (GTDB): domain Bacteria; phylum Pseudomonadota; class Alphaproteobacteria; order Rhizobiales; family Methyloligellaceae; genus Methyloceanibacter. Next base: position 33,120 of record CAWFNK010000015.1, on the reverse strand, counting down.
GCATGGTCGCGACCTCGCTGTCGATGGCCCCTGCCCTGCTGCTCGCGCAAAATGCAGACTGGGTCGATCTCGACGGCCCGCTCCTGCTCGCCGGCGACCGCGTGCCAGGGCTGACCTATGAGGCCGGCATGGTCTTCCCGCCGCCGCCCGCGCTATGGGGTTAGCTCAGGGCTAAAGGCTGGCGACGACCTTTTTGAGCTTGGCCTGGACCTCCTTGGCGACCTCGGCAAGACCGGGATTTTTGATCGCCTGCATGGAGGCGACGGGATCGACGGCCGAGACCTCGACGACGCCGTCAGCGTGCTGCTGCACGATCACGTTGCAGGGTAGCATCGTGCCGATCTTGTCTTCGAGCTTGAGCGCGCGGTGCGCGAGTTGCGGGTTGCACGCTCCGAGAATTCGGTAGGGGCGGAAGTCTTCGCCGAGCTTGGCCTTCATCGTCGCCCTCACGTCAATATCCGTGAGCACCCCGAAGCCTTCGCGCTTCAGCGCCTCGGTCACGCGCGAAACGCCCTGATCGAAGGGGACATCGAGCTTCTTGGAGAAATGGTAGCTCATCGCGGGCTCACATCATGCCGCAGCGGCCGCCCAGCAACTGGTCAGCCTTCTTCTTCTGCTCGTCGGTGAGCTGCGTATAAAGGGCCTCGGTTACGGGCTTGAGCGCCTTGAGGCTCGCGACCTTGCTCTCCATGGTTTTGATGCGCGCGTCCATGCGCTCCAAAACGCCCCCGCTTTCTTTGGCCTTCATCATATCGGCATGCATGGTTTCCATCGTGGCGTGCTGCGCCCTGACCGCGCCGGCATAGGCGTCCCAGGCCGGCGTCTGGGCATCGGTGATTTCAAGGTCGGCTTTGATGTAAGCCAGCCGCCCTTCCATCATCGGGACGGAGTGCATCATCGCGCCGTGCCCCATCCCCTGCTTCATGCCTCGCCGGCCGAAGCCCATCATGTCGCCCATCATCGGGCAGCCGCTCATGTCCTGACCGCCCATGTCATGGCCCATCGTGCCGCCTCGACCCATCATTCCGCCTGGGCCCATCCCGCCTTGGCCGCCTGGTCCCATCATGCCGCCTTGGCCGCCGGGTCCCATCATCGGTGCTTGCTGCTGATCCTGTTGCGCCATCACCGGAAATGCGGCGGCGGCAACCGCCAAGCCGCTCGCCAACGCTAATGCGTGGAGAATCCGCATCGCATCCTCCTTTGGCCCTCAGTGGGGTACTGCTCGATCGTGAATATCGCCAACTATACAGCGATCCTGATGCCCAGCCTTGAGGAGGATCAACGATCGAACTGCGGCCAAAGGTCGTGCCGCGAACCTAGGCTTGATGGGTGGCTTCTGCCGCCCCCACAACCAGCCCACCGCGCCAGCGCCGCATCAGCAGATACGCGGCTGCCGCCCCGATCAGCGCGAGCATCGCCATGGCGGCGTAAGCCTCGCCGGCGAAGGTCCGATACAGCGGTCCGCAGGCGATGGTGGCGAGGCCGAGCACCAGCCCAGCGACGATCGCCGCGTAAAGCCCCTGCGCCGTCGCGGCGCGATCCATGGGCACGGCATGCGTCATGAAATGGATGGCGGCGAGATGCGCCGCGCCGAAGCTCAGGGCATGCAACGTCTGGAGTAGCGCCGTGGCAAACAGCGGCGGATCGATCGCCATGAACGCCCAGCGCACGGTCGCCGCGAGCCCCGCCAGCATCAGCAGCCGCGCCGTGCCGCAATAAGCGATGACGCGGCCCGAGACCGCGAACAGCGCGACCTCGGCGACCACGCCCACCGACCACAGCGCGCCGATCGCGCCGTCGGGGATGCCTTGCGCCCGCCAATGCAGCGAGCCGAAGCTGTAATAGAGGGCGTGGCTTGCCTGCACGAAGCTCGCCGCCAGCAGGAACAACAGAAAGAGCGGTGACCTGACGAGGTCGACCGCATCGGCAAGCTTCAGCCCGCGCAGAGCCGGCGTGCCCTTGGCGCCGGAGCCGGCAAACTCCCGCGGCAAGAGATGCACGCCGAGGATCATCAGCCCGGTCGTCCCAACCAGCAGCGGCATCACCACACCGGGGCCGAGCCGGCCGATGATCAGCCCCGCGCCAAGGCTCGCGACAATGAAACTGATCGAGCCCCACAGCCGCACGCGGCCATAGTCGAGCGCGCGCGAGCGGATGCCGCTCACGGCGACGGTCTCGATCAGCGGCATGATCGTGGTCCAGTTGATCGCCAGCAGCACGGTCGCCAGCAGCATGGTGAAGAAGCCGTCCGCGGCCCAAAGCAGCAGAAAGGAGATCAGCGACCCCCAGGCGAGCCCGATGAGGATTTTCCGGCGGTCTCCCAGCCGATCGGCGGCGAAGCTGATGGCCGGCGTGAACAGGATGCGGGTGAACAGCGGGGCGGCGAGCAGCACGGCGATCTGGTCGGCATCGAGGCTCCGCCAACTGAGCCAAATCGGCAGGTAGGGCAGATAACAGCCCACCACCAGAAACAGCGCCGCGTAGAGGAAACCGAGCCGCCAGGCGAAGGAAAAGCGGGCGACGCGCAGGCTTGGCAGGCTCGCCATGGCGGGTTAACGAATCCAGAGTTGTTGCCGACTACATTCGGCCGTCTACCCCGAATCACGCTAGCCTTGCTACCCATGCCGGAACGCGCCCCAGACGGCACAAGCCAATCGCAGCCCGAAGCGCCGCGGAGGGTCGGCCTCGCCGAGGCCTACGCCGCGCTCGAAGCCCTGTTGCGCGCGAGCCCGAGAGGCCGCTGGTTCCTCGCCGAATTCGCCCGGCGCAATCGCGCGGCCGAGACCGACATGCTGCTCGAGGCCATCGCCAGGATAGAGCGCGCGGTGGTCAAGACCACGCCCCGGCAAGCCGTGCCGAACAATGTGTTCGTCGAGCTTGTGGAGATGAGCGAGGCGATCGCCCGCACCAGGCGCGAGATCGCTCAGATCAAGCCGTCGCACCAGTTCGACCAGCAGCTCGTCGGCGCCACGGCCGAGCTCGAGCATATCGTCGAGGCGACCGAGAAGGCGACCTCGGACATTCTCCAGGCGGCCGAGGAAATCCAGGAGGTCGCCTGGATCCTGCGCGAGAAGGGCATCGAGGTCGAGCTCTGCGACAAGCTCGATCAGCGCGCCACCGACATCTACACGGCCTGCTCGTTCCAGGACATCACCGGGCAGCGCACCGAGAAAGTGGTCAAGGCGCTCCGTTTCATCGAGCAGCGGATCAACGCCATGATCGAGATCTGGGGCGTCGACGACATTGCCTTCAAGGTCGACGACATCGCCGCCAAGATGAAGGCGTTTGCGGATGTCGCCGTGCGCGACGACGACCGGCTGCTGCACGGGCCGCAGCTTCGCGACGAAGGCCTGAAGCAAGACGATGTCGATCGCATGCTGAAGGGCCGCGACGGGCTGGCGCGGGCGGCGGCGACCATTGCGTCGACGTCGCTTGAAGAAGGCGCTGAGCCGCTCGACGCGAGAGTGTCGCAGCCATCGCTGAGCGAGAGACCGGCTTTCGAGCGGCCCCAGGCTTTGAGCCTCGCCGAGCTCGACGCGGTCAAGCGCGCGGCGCTGTTCGGCTGATAATTTTTTCCAAAAAATTTCAGGAAGTTAGCGCGAGGGAGCGAAGATTTTGAATCGCCCTCTTGAAACGCGGAAAGCCGCTAACCATCTCTAGGCAGACGCGAGTTCCCCCACAAGCGTCCCCCAAACTGACGCATGAGAGTGAAACGGCCCGGCTCCCCCCCAGCTGGGCCGTTTTCTTTTGCGTGCTCCGCTGCTTGTTGCGCCAGCGGCGAAAACGGGCCCGCTTCGGCGGCAATCCAAGATTATGCGCAACCATCATGTTCTCTATGAACTGGCGCGCCGAATTCTCCCAGCTATAGCGCAGCGCATGCGCCCTCGCGGCCTCCCGCGACAGGAGCAGCGCTTGCAGGGCGGCTTCTCTCAGATCCAAGCTCAGGACGCCGGCTTCAGGATCCGTCAGCACGTCTTTCGGACCGCATACCGGAAAGGCCGCGACGGGAACGCCGCAGGCCAGCGCCTCGAGCAGCACCAGGCCGAACGTGTCGGTCAGGCTCGGAAACACGAACACGTCCGCCGATGCATAGGCCTCGGCCAGCGCCTCGCCTTCCTTGGGCCCGGTGAAGATCGCATCGGGATAAAGCCGGGCAAGCTCGCGCGCCTGCGGGCCGCCGCCGACCAGCACCTTGCGGCCGGGAAGGTCGAGATCGAGGAAGGCCTTGATGTTCTTCTCCACCGCGATCCGCCCGACATAGAGGAACACGGGCTGATCGCCGAACAGCCGCACGTTGCGCGGCCGGAACAGCTCGGTATCGACGCCGCGCGACCAGGGCATCAACCGCTCGAAGCCGCGCGCGGCGAGATCGTCGGCCACGGACTGCGTGGCGACGAAGGTGCCGGCCGAGCCGTTATGGAACCGCCGCTGCAGCGCGTAGCACCAGTCCTCCGGCACCGGCAGGCGGGCAGCGACATATTCGGGAAAGCGCGTGTGATAGCTGGTGGTGAACGGCCAGCGCGTCTTACGGCAATAGCGCCTCGTCATGAGCCCGATCGGTCCCTCCGTGGCGATATGGATGAAGTCGGGGCGAATTTCGGCGACATGGCGCGCGATCGCGCGCGGGGTGGCAAGCGCCAGCCTGATTTCGGGATAGGTCGGACAGGGCAGCGTGCGGAACAGCGGCGGGGCGAGAAAGGCGACCTCGAAGCCGAGCTTCGGCCCTTCCAGCGCAAGCCGCTCATAGGTGCGCACCACCCCATTCACCTGGGGGTGCCAGGCATCGGTTGCGACGAGCACCCGCATCAGGCAGCAGCCTCGAGCTCCTCGACAAAGGGTTCAGGCGTACTCATGCCGTGGGGCGGGTGCGTCCAGCGGATGATCTCGAAAATACCCTCCTCGGTCTCGGCGACCGCCGTGCAGCTTTCCACCCAGTCGCCGGTATTGATGTAGATGATTTCGCCCACCTGGCGCATGGCGGCATGATGGATATGGCCGCAGATCACGCCTTGGGCGCCGTGCCGGCGCGCTTCCAGGGCGAGTGCCGTCTCGAACTCGCCGATATAGTTCACCGCGCGCTTGACCCTGTGCTTCAGATAGGCCGACAGCGACCAATAGGGCATGCCGAACCAGCGGCGCAGCACGTTGAAATGGGTGTTGGCCCAAAGCGCCAGCTCGTAGCTCCAGTCGCCGAGCAAAGCGAGCCATTTGGCGTAGCGCACCACGACGTCGAATTCATCGCCGTGGATGACGAGATAACGCCTGCCGTCGGCACCGACATGGACGATGTTGCGCTCGATGGCGATGCCGCCAAATTGCAGCCCGCAATATTCGCGGAAGGCCTCGTCGTGATTGCCGGGAATGAGAATGAGCTCGGTCCCCTTGCGCACCTTGCGCAGCAGCTTTTGCAGCACGTCGTTGTGCGACTGCGGCCAATAGGTGCCGCGCTTGATGCGCCAGAAGTCGACAATGTCGCCGACCAGGTAGATTTGCGGGGCGTCGTGGTAGCGGAGGAAATCGAGGAAGGCTCCAGCCTGACAGGCCTTGGTGCCCAGATGCAGATCCGAGATGAACAGTGCGCGGTGACGCCTCATCCCGGGCTCATGCTGCACGTCGTCTTCATCCCGCTTTTTCAACACGATGGTTGCGGAGTTAAAGTGATTTTGTATCAGGCTTGTGACATTGGCGGCCCTGACAACCTTAACGGCGATGCGATGATCGGCAGTGCGCTCAGGACGAAATTGGAGACCGCGCTCGACTCACGCGTGGTCGGCGCTGCTCCCCTCCCCGTCGGATTCGGTCTCGTCGGGTTTCCGCGTCGAGCTTGCCGACGGACGGCGCCTGGCGGTGAAGGCGCGGCAAGGCCAAGAGAGCGGCAGGGCAAGTCTCGAGCTCGAGGCTTACATGCTTGAGGAGCTCGCGCGCCACTCGGAGCTGCCCGTGCCGCAGGTCCACTACGCCGCTCCAGACCTGCTCGTGATGGACTTCATCGAGACCGACGGCGGCGGCATCACCGAGAGCGTGCAGCGCGATGCCGGCGAGCTGATCGCCAAGCTGCATGCGACCAAGCACGCGCGGTTCGGCTACCCGCGCGACACGCTGATCGGACCGTTGCACCAGCCCAACCCCGAGTCGCAAGCCTGGGTGCCGTTCTTCCGCGAACATCGCCTGCTGTTCATGGCGAACGAGGCCTATGGCGAGGGGTGCCTGCCGCTGCCGATGCTGAGACGCATCGAGCGCCTTGCCGGACGGCTCGACGATTTTCTCATCGAGCCCGCTCATCCGAGCCTGCTGCATGGCGATCTCTGGACCGGGAATGTGCTGGTCCGGAGCGACAAGATCGCCGGCTTCGTCGATCCCGCGATCTATTGCGGCAGCCCTGAGATCGAGCTCGCCTTCGCCACGCTGTTCGGGACGTTTGGCGAGGCCTTCTTCGAGGCCTATGCGGGCGCCATGCCGCTAGAGCCCGGCTTCCACGAGCTCCGCGCAGGCCTCTACAATCTCTATCCGAGGCTGGTGCATGTCAGGCTGTTTGGGTCGAGCTATCTGCCGGGGATCGACGCGACGCTGGCGCGGATTGGTTTTTAGGCAATTCGGCAAAAAAGAACCGGCCCGGATGGACCGGGCCGGTCTTCCCTGCGAAACGAGCCGAGCTCCAAAGGCATGGCCTTTAACAGCGGGCTTCGGCTCGCCCCCCCATCTTGTTCCTGAGCCTTGCGATTTTCGTGTTCGCGTCAGGTCCCTCTAAGCTTCCCCGTTCGGTGTTGAACTAGGCCCCCCAGCCCCGTCCCCCATCTGAAACAAGGCTAGCCTCCCCCTTAGGCCGCTTCAACATTGTGCAATGCCCAGCGCAAAAAACGGCGGCGACTGTTGCGCAAATGCAAATCGGCGGAGGCGGACGCAGGTCTCCCGTTTTTCGGAAGCTTGTTTTGTCTTTTTGGATCAATGGGCTAGAGACCACTCGCCGACCGACCCGAGGGCACGGCGCCAAGTTCGGTTGCGAGACCCAGTTCGTTCGACGGGGCGTCTTCAGGCGAAAACTTTGTCGAGCCCTGTTGCAGTTCAGCCACGTGCCGGCCGATGGGGCTAAAAGCCGGGCGAAGTGATTCATTTTTCCGAACGCGACTCACCAAAAGCAAAACGCCAAAGCCTTGGCGGCCTTGGCGTTTCGGATGGTGCCAATTGAGTCGGGCAGCAACGGCCGGCGGCCGGCCGCAGGGTCTAGCGACGCAGAACGACCGCCGCGGCCTCGCGATAGACGTTCGTTTTGGGATCGAGCTGGATGATGTTGATGGTGTGGCGAGCGTCGGAGACGACGATGCTCATGCGGCCGGAAAATTTGTCGCCGCTGATGCGGGCATGCACGGTGTCGCCGGCGGCGGTTCCGCTGATATTGCCGGTGGCGTCGTAGACCACTTCATTCCACGACCCTGAGATCTTGCCGCCGTTATATTTGAACTTGGTCTTGGCCTCTAACTGATAGTCGTCGCCATCGCAGACCATATTTTGCGTGGTGGTACTTCCGGCGACGTTATAGGTCACCTTGCAAGTGACCTTCTTGGTGCCGCCCTTGGCCGGGGTGACCATGCCCCCGCCCGTCCAATCGCCTTTCAACTGGTCGAACGGATTGCCCTTGCCCTTATCCTCCGCCGACTGCGCCTGCACCGACATGAAGGCCACAAGCAGCAGCGACACAATGGGCAGAACCTTAGCGGTCGGAATCGTCAGCAAGCGAGGTCCCATGAGCCTTTCCCCTGGTTGATCTGCTGGAAATTAAGCCCCGACTTTTGTCAGGGTCGTGGCGGGCCGTTGCCGCCCCCCGTGCCGGCGTGCATCATGCAAAAAAAATGGGACCAGGGGAAGATCGATGAAACTGTTGCGCTATGGCGAAATTGGGCGGGAAAAGCCGGGAATCCTGGATAAAGACGGCCGAATCCGCGACCTTTCGCAGATCGTGCCAGATCTCGCAGGCGACGCGCTCGGGCGGGAAAGCCTGAATCGTCTCAGGGCGCTCGATGTCTCGACGCTGCCTTTGGTTCAAGGCGAGCCCCGGCTCGGGCCGCCGGTCGGCGTCGTGCCGAAGTTCCTCGGCATCGGCTTGAACTATCGGGACCATGCCGCGGAGACGGGCATGCCGATCCCCGAAGTGCCGATCGTATTCGCCAAGGCCAGCTCCTGCGTGTCCGGTCCGACTGATCCCATTCTGCAGCCCAAGGGCTTCAACCGCATGGATTTCGAGGTCGAGCTCGCCTTCGTGATCGGCACGCGGGCGAAGAACGTCGCCGAGGCGAACGCGCTCGCTCACGTCGCCGGCTACTGCGTCTGCAACGATCTCTCGGAGCGGAGCCTGCAGAAGGGCGGTCCCGGCGAATGGATCAAGGCCAAGAGCTATGACAGCTTCGGGCCGCTTGGGCCCTGGCTCGTCACCACCGACGAGATCCCCGACCCGCAAAAGCTCGACCTCGCGCTCGATCTCAACGGCAACCGGATGCAGACCGGATCGACCTCGACCATGGTGTTCAGCGTGGCCGCGCTTCTCGCCTATATCAGCCAATACATGACGCTCGTGCCCGGCGACGTCATCACCACGGGGACGCCGCCAGGCGTGGGCATGGCGCGCAATCCCCGCGTGTTCCTGAAAGCGGGCGATGAGCTGCGGCTGACCGTGTCCGGCCTGGGCGAGCAGCGGGCGAAGGTGGTGGCCGAGGGCTAGCCGGTCACTTCCGAGGCCAGATTGCGTGGAAATGGTGGACGGGGCCCCTGCCCTCGCCGATCGCAAGCGCGTCAGCCGCGCCGATCGCCGCCGTGACATAGGCCTTGGCCGCGGCGACCGCCTCGCGCAGGGACGCGCCCTTGGCGAGCTCGGCGGCGATGGCCGAGGACAGCGTGCAGCCCGTACCATGCGTGTTGCTCGTCGCCACGCGCGGGGCCGAGAGGCGCAGCTCTCCCTCGCCGTCGAGCAGGAGATCGACCGCCTCGGAACCTTCCGCATGGCCCCCTTTGACCAGCACGGCCTTGGCGCCCAGAGCTTTGAGCGCCTGCGCCTGCGCGGCCATCTCGCTTTCGCCTCTAGCCACGTCGACGCCGAGGAGCTTCGCCGCCTCTGGCAGGTTCGGCGTGATCAGCGTCGCGCGCGGCAAGAGCACCGTGCGCAGCGTCTCGATCGCGTCCTCATCGAGCAAGACATCGCCCGAGGCTGCCACCATGACCGGATCGAGCACGACCGGGACGCCCGGCAAAGCCGCCTCCAGCGCGCCAGCGACGGCCTCGATGACTTCGCTCGTCGCCAGCATGCCGATCTTGACGGCGTCGATCTCGAGGTCGCGCGCCACCACCTTGATCTGCCGCGCCACGAAGTCCGGCGGCACGACCAGCACGGCCTCGACGCCTTGCGTGTTCTGCGCGGTCAGCGCCGTGATCGCGCTCGCCCCATAGACGCCGAGCGCCGAGAAGGTCTTGAGGTCGGCCTGGATGCCGGCGCCGCCGGAGGAATCCGAGCCGGCGATGGTGAGAGCGATGGCGGTCATGACCACTCAATATCGGCGCGGGCCGGGAAATGCGAGCGCCGCGTCAGCCGATCGTGGCAAGCCCTGGAAACGCCTCGAGCATCCAGGCGGCGATCAGCGTCATGGAGTTGGTGAGGAAGAGAATGCCGGTCAGCACCAGGAAACCGCCAAGCACCTTCTCGACCGCGCCCAAATGCTTCTTGAAGCGCTGCATGCCGCGCATGAAGGGTTTGATGGCGAGCGCGGCGAGGATGAAGGGAATGCCGAGGCCGAGGGAATAGACCAGCAGCAGGCTGACACCCTGGCGCATCGAATCTTCGCCCGCGGCGATGGCGAGGATGGCGGCGAGCACCGGCCCGATGCACGGCGTCCAGCCAAAGGCGAAAGCCAGCCCGATGACATAAGCGCCGATCAGGCCGGCGGGACGCGCGTCGGCATGGTAGCGCGCCTCGCGATGCAGGATCGGCAAATGGATCAGTCCAAGAAAATGCAAGCCGGCAATGATGATGATCACGCCGGCGATCTTGCTGAGCAGCGGCAGATTGGCGGCAAGCAGCTGGCCGGCGACCGATGCCGTGGCGCCGAGAATGACGAAGACGGTGGTGAAGCCGAGCACGAAGGCGACGGAAGACAGCACGACCGTCGTATAGACATGGCTCGGCGTCTCGTCCTCGCCGGTCAGCTGGTCGAAGGTGGTGCCGCCGAGGAAGCAGAGATAAGGCGGGACGAGCGGCAGCACGCAGGGCGAGAGAAAGCTCAAAAGCCCCGCAATCAGCGCGCCGACATAGGTGACGGTCAAGTTCAGCCTCTTCAGTCATTGCCCATGCAAAAGGGCAATTCAGTAAACGAAGATCATCGCGGCCGGATAGTGGCTTGCCCGGTCAAAGCGGGCAATGACAAGTCACGTTAACGTTAGGGGCGCGCCTTACTCGGCCGCGCTTGCCGGCGGCAGCGCCACGGTCTCGACGATGGACAGGTCGAGCTTCTTCGACGCATGGTCGATATCGAGGCCGACAACGTCGCCCTTGGCATCAAAATCCACGACCAGACCATCGACAATCTCGCGCGCCTTGGTGCCAGGCGTCGATTTCAACTCGATATAGAGACTGTCTGTCTCAGGGTAGTAGTGCAGCTTCATCACTTATCACGCGGCGGCGGCGCGGGCGCGCAAGGCTGCGGCCCTGATGGCGGCGATGTTTTCTTTATACGCGCCGCCCTTGAACACGCCATTCCCCGCCACGATGACATTGGCGCCAGCCTCGACCACCAGTGGCACCGTCTCGGCATTGATGCCGCCGTCGACCTCGAGGTGAATTGGCCGCGCGCCGATCATCTTGCGGATGGCGCTGATCTTGCCGAGCTGCGAGGGAAGGAAGGCCTGCCCGCCGAAACCCGGATTGACCGTCATCACCAGAACCAGATCGACCTTGTCGAGCACATATTCGAAGCGCGTCCTCGGGCGTGGACGGCGTGATGCTGACGCCGGCCTTCTTGCCGAAACTCTTGATGAGCTGAAGCGAGCGGTCGAGATGCGGTCCTGCTTCGGCATGCACGGTGATGATGTCGGAGCCCGCCTTGGCGAAGGCCTCGATGAACGGATCGCAAGGCGCGATCATCAGATGCACGTCGAACAGCTTCTTCGAATGCGGGCGAAGCGCCTTCACCACGTCGGGGCCGATGGTGATGTTGGGCACGAAATGCCCGTCCATGACATCGACATGGATCCAGTCGCAGCCCGCGGCATCGACGGCGCGCACCTCCTCGCCCAGCCTGGCGAAGTCGGCCGAGAGGATCGAAGGGGCGATGATGATGTCTCTGCTCATGACTGCCGGCCCAAGCTCTGGCACCTTGGTCCTGTTTTAGACCACATTCGGCTTAACCAAAATTGTCATGCCCGGCTTTATGCCGGGCATCCACGTCTTTCTGTGGATATGGAAAAGCGTGGATGGCCGGGACAAGCCCGGCCATGACCGGCTCTGGGCTAGGCCAGAGGCGCGGGCGCCGCTGCGGGCAAGGGCCGCCACACCTGGCAATTGCGCCCCGCCCAGCCATTCGAGGAAGGCGCCTCCCGCCGTCGAGACATAGCTGAAGTCGCCGGCCACATAGACCTCGTTCAAGGCCCTGACCGTGTCGCCGCCACCCGCGACGCTGACCAGCTTCTCCTCCTTGGTCAGACGCGCCACCTCGCGGGCGATGGCGAAGGTCGCCTCGCCGAACGGCGCGGTCTCGAAGGCGCCGAGAGGCCCGTTCCACAGCACGGTGCGGATGCCGGCGAGACGGCGCTTGAGGTCGGCGACGCTGTCGGGCCCGAAATCGAGGATCATGCTGCCCGGCGGCACGGCGCTCACCGGGCAGACGCTCCAATCGACACCCTCTTTCAGCTCTCTGGCGACCACAGCGTCGGTCGGCAGGACGATCTCGCAGCCCGCCTGCTTGGCGCGCGCCATGATGTCCTTCGCGGTCGGCACGAAATCGGGCTCGGAGAAGGAGGCGCCGATATTCACGCCCTTGGCGAGGAGGAAGGTGTTGGCCATGCCGCCGCCGACGACGAGAACGTCCATGCGGGTGACGAGATGGCTCAGCACCTCGATCTTGGTGGAAACCTTGGCGCCGCCGACAATGGCCATCACCGGGCGCTCCGGGTTTTCCAGCGCTTCGCCGAGCGCGGTGATCTCGGCCATCATCAGCAGGCCTGCGTAAGACGGCAGCAGATCGGCGATGGCATCGACCGAGGCATGCGCCCGGTGCGCGGAGGAGAACGCGTCGCCGACATAGAGGTCGCCATGCTCGGCGAGGCTCTTGGCAAAGCGAGGGTCGTTCTTCTCTTCACCCGGGTAGAAGCGGACATTCTCCAGCACCGCCACATCGCCGGGCCTTGAGCGCGGCGAGTCCGCGCCGCGCCTCTTCGCCCATGCAATCGCCGATGAAGCGGACGGTCGTCCCCGGCATCAGCTCCTGCATCTTCTTGGCGACCGGCCTGAGCGAGGTGTCGGCAGAAATCGTGCCCTTGGGGCGCCCCAGATGCGACAGCACGATCACCTTGGCCCCTTCCCGCGCCAGCTTGGCGATGGTCGGCAGGACGCGGGTGATGCGGGTCGGGTCGGCGACGACGCCGCCTTCGATCGGCACGTTGAAATCGACGCGGATCAGCACGCGCTTGCCGTGCACGTCCACCTCGTCGATGGACCTGACCTGGGAGAGGTCGAGACCTCCGTCGGCCTCAAGGGCGGCGGTGGACGCCAGCTCGTTCATATCAGCCGCCCCATGGCGACGGCGGTGTCGCTCATCCGGTTGGAGAAGCCCCATTCGTTGTCGTACCAGGAGACGATGCGGCAGAACGTGCCGTCGACCACCTGCGTGCTGTCGAGGTCGAAGATCGAGCTCAACGGATCGTGGTTGAAATCGGTCGAGACCAGCGGCTTGGCATTGACGCCGAGCACGCCCTTGAGCGGCCCGTTCGCCGCGCCGGTCACGGCCTTGTTGATCTCCTCCTTGGTGGTCGGGCGCGAGGCGGTGAAGGTCAAATCGATCATGCTGACATTCGGCACCGGCACCCTGATCGAGGCGCCGTCGAGCTTGCCCTTCAACTCGGGCAGCACCAGACCCACCGCCTTGGCGGCGCCGGTCGAAGTCGGGATCAGATTCATGGCGGCGGCACGCGCGCGATAGGGATCCTTATGCAGCGTGTCCACCGTGCGCTGGTCGCCGGTATAGGCATGCACCGTCGTCATATAGCCGTGCTTGATGCCGATCGCCTCGTGCAGCACCTGCGCCACGGGAGCGAGGCAATTGGTCGTGCAAGAGGCATTGGAGACGACGTGGTGCTCTTGCGTGAGCTTGTCGTGGTTCACGCCATAGACCACGGTCAGGTCGGCGCCGCGTGCATGGCGCCGAGACCAGCACGCGCTTGGCGCCCGCGGTCAGGTGCTTGGCAGCGCCGTCGCGATCGGTGAAGCGGCCGGTGCATTCCATGACGATGTCGACGCCGAGATCGCGCCAGGGCAGCTTCTCGGGCGTCGCCTCGGAGAGCACCGCCACGTCCTGGCCGTCGGCCTTGAGCTGCTTGCCGGCGACGGTGATCTTGCCGGGAAAGCGCCCATGCACGCTGTCGAACTCGAGCAGATGGGCGTTCATCTCGGCCGAGCCGAGATCGTTGATCGCGACGAAGTCGAGATCCTTGCGCCCTGATTCCAAGAAAGCCCTGAATGTGAGCCGGCCGATCCGGCCAAATCCGTTAATGGCGACGCGCTTATTAGCCATCCTCTCCTTACCTTTTCGTCCTGCCGACCAGATCACGAGCCGCGGCGGCCACGGCCTCGGCGGTGATGCCGAAATGCTTATATAGGTCTTGCGCCGGGGCTGAAGCGCCGAATCCGCGCATGCCGATAAAGGCGCCGTCGGGCCCAAGCCAGCGTTCCCAGCCGAACTCGACCGCGGCCTCGACCGCCACGCGCGGCGCCGAACCCAGTACGGCGTTCCGGTAGCTCTCCTCCTGCGCCTCGAACAGCTCGAAGCACGGCATGGAGACGACGGCGGCGGCGATCCCCTCGCCCTCGAGCGCCTTGGCCGCCTGGACGGCGAGAGCCAGCTCCGAGCCCGTGCCGATCAAGGTCACGTCGCGCTTGCCTTTCGCCTCGATCAGCACATAGCCGCCCTTGGCCGAGAGATTGTCCTCGGCGTGGGTCGTGCGCAGCACCGGCAGCCCTTGGCGGGTGAGCGCCAGGATCGTCGGCGTATGCGCGGCGAGCAGCGCAATCTCCCAGCATTCGGCGCATTCGATCGAATTGGCCGGACGCATCACGTAGAGATTGGGAATGGCGCGGAGCGCGGCCGAGATGCTCGACCGGCTGATGCGTCGGGCCGTCCTCGCCAAGGCCGATCGAGTCATGCGTCATGACATAGACGACGCGCTGCTGCATCAGCGCCGAAAGCCGGATCGACGGACGGCAATAATCTGAGAACACGAGGAAGGTGCCGCCATAGGGCACGATGCCGCCATGCAGAGCGAGCCCGTTCATGGCGGCAGCCATGCCGTGCTCGCGCACGCCGTAATGGAGGTAATTGCCGGCGAACTCGCCGGGCTTGATCACGACGCTCTGCTTGGTGAGCGTGCCGTTGGAGCCGGTGAGGTCGGCCGAGCCGCCGACCAGCCCCGGAACGACCGGAAGCAGCTTCTCGAGCACCTTCTGCGAGGATTGCCGCGTGGCGAGCTTGGCATTGTCGCGGGTGAAGTCGGATTTGACCGCGGCGATCGCGGCGACGATGGCGCCCCGCACCTTGTCGTCGATGGGATCGGTTAGGCCGGCGCGCGCTTCCGCATCGAGGCGCTTGGCGGCTTGCGCCCAGCCGTCATAGGCGGCGCGATGGCGCGTACCGGCAGCCCGCCAGCTGGCGAGGATCGGCTTCGGCACCTCAAAGGGCTGATGCCGCCAGAAAAGCTTCTCGCGCGCGCCCTTGATCTCCTCCTCGCCGAGCGGCGAGCCATGCGTTGCGGCGGTACCGGCCTTGCTCGGCGCGCCAAAGCCGATGACCGTGCGGCAAGCGATCAGCGACGGCCGGTCGGTGACTTGCTTGGCGTTCTCGATGGCGAGCGCGACGGCCTCGGGATCGTGACCGTTGACGCGGGCGGTGTGCCAGCCTGACGCCTTGAAGCGCTCGATCTGGTCGTCGGAGACGGACAGGCTGGTCGGACCATCGATCGAGATCTGATTGTCGTCGAACAGCACGATCAGCCGGCCGAGCTTGAGATGGCCGGCAAGCGAGATCGCCTCATGGCTGATGCCCTCCATCAGGCAGCCGTCGCCCACCACGCAATAGGTGTGATGGCTCACGATCTCGTCGCCGTAGCGGCGATTGAGCAGCCGCTCGGCGAGCGCCATGCCGACGGCATTGCCGAGACCCTGACCGAGCGGACCCGTCGTGGTCTCGATGCCGGGCGCATGGCCATATTCGGGGTGGCCCGGCGTGCGCGAGCCGAGCTGGCGGAAATTCTTGAGCTCGTCCAGCTCCATCTCCGGATAGCCGGTGAGATAGAGCAGCGCGTAGAGCAGCATCGAGCCGTGGCCGGCGGAGAGCACGAACCGGTCGCGGTCGGGCCAATCGGGGTGCGCGGCGTCGAATTTGAGGAAGCGCGTGAACAGCACGGTGGCGACATCGGCCATGCCCATCGGCATGCCGGGATGGCCGGAATCGGCCTTCTGCACGGCATCCATGGCCAGCGCCCTGATGGCATTGGCCATGTCCTGGTGAGTTGCTTCGGGCAACGCCTGATCCTGCATCAGGGCTTCGGCCATCGGTCCTTCCCCCAAAATTCGTGGAATTCTAATACGCGCGGATGCCCATCGCAGCCTTGACTGCGTGATACCCCACCAGAAGCTGGGTCAGCGCCAGGGGGTGGCTCTTTGCGCCGTTGGCCAAGTCGATGCGGCCGACTTCGTCGCGCAGATGCCCCGCCTCCGGGATGAGGTTCCATAGCAGATCTTCGATCCGCTCGGCCCTCTTGTCGGAGATATTCCCATTAATCTCAAGCACGTCGACGGGCTTGCCGTCCCGGTCGCGGGCAAGCTCCAAATGCAACCCGGCATTGCTCGACCCATCGAACAGAGGCGTGAAGTCGGGATGGGGCAGCGTCGGGCGCAGGATATGGCGCACGTCGAGCCTGGTGTCGGAGCCATTGGCGTCGGCGGGACGCTGGAAGCGGATGACGATGTCGGCGAAGGTGCGCTGCGGATGCACGTAGTTCGCGGCGTAGCCCTCGCGCCGGTTGAGCTGTGCCAGCACCTCCTCCCGCGTATAACCGCGCTTGGTGGTGTCGCGGTGCATCTTCCACTTCACCCTGAGCTCCTCCTCGGGGTCGAGATAGATCTTCACGTCGTAGCAATCGCGCATGGCGCGCGTGGCGTAGCCGAGCAAACCCTCGGCGATGACGAAGCCCTTCGGCCTCACATACTCGGCGGGCTCGAGCGTGCCCTGCCTGTGGTCGTAGACCGGCTTCAGGATCGGCTCGCCGTGGCGCAACAGGCGCAAATGCTGCTCGAGCACGTCGACATAGTTCGAGCGCGGGTCGAGCGCCGACAGGCCCGCGGCCGCGCGCGCCTTGCGGTCGTAGCGGTGATAATCGTCGGTGCAGATCACCGTGCAGTGCTCTTCGCCCAGAATCTGGGCGACACCCGCAGACAGTGTCGACTTTCCCGACGCAGAATCACCGACGATGCCGAGGATGATCGGATGATCAACCCGTTTCGACATTTAGCACTCCAGGCACTCCTCCCAAGATCGGGATGTCAAGCGACGTCGCGGGCCGCGATGCTCGCCAAGCGCTCGCTTGGCATATAGCTCGTCAGAATCTGCCGCTCGCCAGTTGCTCCCGTTATCATCATGGTCTGCACCTTATAGTGGGTCCTGGTCCGCTCGACACCTTCGAGCATCAGGCCGGTGGTGATCCCAGTGGCGCAGAAAAACACGTTATTCGATTTGATTATCTCGTCGCACTGATACCATTTCTCGGTGTCGATCCCGGCCTCCTTGACCGCTTTCGCCTCGGTTTGCAGTTGCGGGTCGAGTCGCGCCAGAAACTCGCCGCCGAGCGCCCTGATGGCGCATGCAGACATAACGCCTTCGGGTGTGCCGCCTGTTCCCATCAAAGCATCGATGCCTGAGCCGGGAATCGCCGCCATCAGCGCGCCGGCGACATCGCCTGCCGGATAGAGCGCGACGCGCGCTCCGGTCGCCAAGATGCGATCGACCAGCTCGCGGTGGCGCGGCTTCTCCAGCACGAACACGGTGAGCTCGAAGATGTCCTTGCCGAGAGCCTCGGCCAGCGCGGTGAGCTTCTTCTCCACCGGCCAACGCGGATCGATCTTGCCGCGGGCCGGCGCGCTCGCCACGAATTTCTCCATGTAGAAGGCGGGACCAGGGTTCAGCATGGCGCCGCGCGGGGCCACCGCGAGCACGGCAAGCGCGTTGGTCTGGCCGCGCACCAGATAGCTCGTGCCCTCGACCGGATCGACGGCGATATCGGCCTTGAAGGCGGCGCCAGGGCGGCCGAGCCGCTCGCCGCGCTGCGGCTGCGGCGCCTCCCCTCGGGTCGCCTCGCCGATCGCCACCACGGCGTCGATGTCGACATCGGCAAGCGCGGCCCGCATGGCATCGAGCGCGGCACGGCCGCCGTCCTGGCTGTCGCCGCGGCCGATCCAGCTGAAGGCAGCGATGGCCGCGCGTTCGGTCACGCGGCGCAAGGAAAAGACAAGCTCCGGATTGGCCGGACTTGTGGGCATGGGGTGCTCCTTAACGGCAATTCCGGCCGGGTCCGGCCGGGTGAGGCTACACACTATACCTTATGGTTCGAGACAGACCTACCTTTCAAGGGCTTAGGGATAACTGCCTGCGATTTCGATTCAACGGGTGGTACCCCGCGGATCAAGCCCATCGCGCAAAGCGTCGCCAAGCACATTGACGGAGATCAGGACGGCGACCAGCACCAGCCCCGGAATGACCGTCACCCACCAGGCGCCGGCGAACATCAGATCGTAGCCGGAGCGGATCAGCGTGCCGAGGGAAGGCTTGGTGACTGGCATGCCGAGGCCCAAAAAGGAGAGCGCCGCCTCGGCCATGATGGCGCCAGCCACTTGCGTGGTCGCCACCACGATCAGCGGCGATGAGATATTCGGCAGGATGTGGCGGGCCATCAGGGCGAAACTGGTGGCGCCGAGCGCGCGGCCGGCGCGGACATAGTCCTTGGCCGCCTCGACTTGGGTCGCCGCCCGCGCCGTGCGCGCGAAATAGGGCCATTCGGCGAGGCCGATGACGATGACGAGCAGCGGCACGGCATAGCGGCTCAAGCTCTCGCCGCCGAGCCCGGCGCGGAACAGAGCGAGCGCGATGATCGCCATCATCAGGGTCGAGAGCGAGAGCTGGATGTCGGCGGCGCGGCTGACGATCGTATCCAACCTTCCCCCCGCATAGCCGGCGATGAGCCCGAGCGGCACGCCGATCGCCGCCTGGATCAGAACCGCAAGCACGCCGACGATGAGCGAGATGCGCGTGCCGTAAAGGATGGCGCTCAAGAGATCGCGCCCTTGCGCGTCGGTGCCGAGCAGGAAACGGGGATCGCTGCCGTCGAGCCAGACGGGCGGCAGGGTTGCGTCGAGCACGTCGAAGCTCGCGAGATCGAACGGGTCCTGCGTGGCGATCAGCGGCGCGAGCAAGGCCGCGAGCGTGATCACGCCGAGCACGATGGCGGCGACGGCCGCGCCGGGACTGCTCGGCGGCGAAGGCGATGAGCGCGCTGCCGCGCATGCGGATGGCGTCCCCGCTCATCGCGTCCCCTCGAGGCTGATGCGCGGATCGAGCATCAGGCTGACGATGTCGACCAGCGTGTTGGTGATGACGAAGAGGAGCCCGACGAAGACGAGATAGGTGGTGATCAGCGGGATGTCGGCGCGGGTCACCGCTTCGAGAAAGAGAAAGCCCATGCCGGGCCATTGGAACACCGTCTCGGTCAGCAGCGTGTAGGCGATCAGCGTGCCGATCTGCAGGCCGCCCACGGCCGCGAGCGGCAGCAGCGCATTGCGCAGCGCGTGATTGAGCCAGACCCTTGGCGGCGACGCGCCCTTGGCGCGGGCGGTGCGCACGTAATCGTGGCCGAGCTCGTCGAGCATGGCGCCGCGCACCAGCCTGATGAACAGCGGCAGCATGATCGAGGAGAGCGTGAGCGCGGGCAGGATGAGGTGCTCGAGCCCATCCTTGGTCAGAAGCCCGGTCTCCCACAGCCCGAGCTTGACCGTCTCGCCGCGGCCGAAGGCCGGAAGCCAGCCGAGCCAGACCGAGAAGATGGTGATGAGGAAGATGCCGGTCAGGAACACCGGGATCGAGATGCCGAGCACGCTCAAGCCCAGAACTAGTCTCGCGCCGAGCGCGCGCGGGCGGACCGCGCAATAGATCCCGGCCGGCACCGAGAACAGCAGCACGATCAGGCTCGCGCCGAGCACGAGCTCGAAGCTTGCGGGAAATTTGGCCAGCACGATTTCCAGAGTCGGCCGCTTGTAGATGAACGAGGTGCCGAGGTCGCCCTGGACCGCGCCGCCGAGATAGCGCGCGAGCTGCACCGGCCAAGGCGCATCGAGGCCAAGCTCGTGCGATCAGCTTGTCGCGCTCGGCCTCGGGCACCGCCTCGCCCATGATCTCGCGCAACGGATCGCCGAGCGCCGAGCGGACGGCAAAGGCGATGATGAGGATCGCCAGCATGACGAGCGCGGCCTGCATCAGCCGGCGCGCGAAGAAGGTCAGCCCCGCGGCAAATGCCTTCATGCCGCCGCTTGCCCTGCTTCCGGAACTGACAGGGGTCATGCAACCGCGCGCGTCAGGCCATAGCCGATGCAGGCGGCGACCGCCGACTGCCACGGCACCAAGAGGAGCGCGATCAGGTCGAGGTCTGCGGCCGGATAGAGCAGGAGGCCGAACACTGCACCGGCAAGCGACGATCAGGCTCCAGGCTTCGGGACGCCTGATCGAGGCTGCGGCGAATGCCGGCGCCAAAGGCCGTCAGCCCTGCCCCGATCGCGCCGCCGACCAACCCAGCCAGCACCCACCCTACGACCTCCCGGCTCGCTTTCGCGCCCTCGACCGTGCCGAACAGCTCGGAGCTAACGACGGCCGACATCACGTCGTTCGCGGTGTTCACCGCGGCCAGCCAGCCCATCAGCATCAGCGCCATGGCGAGCAGGCATTTGCCGATATCGCGATTGGCCCAGAGCCACAGCATGATCGCCATGCCCGCCCCCGAAGGCAATGCCCGCATGCAGCGGGATGCCTTCCGCGTTGATGAGGATCTCGGGCTCTTCAAGCCGCAGATCGGGCAGCGGCGAGGGAAGGCTGGAGATGATGCCGGTCAGCAGGCCGACGCCGGCCATGATGACACGGCGCGGGCGCGCGCCGGCGGTCTCGGCAGTATCGCTGCGCTGGCAAGCGTCGAGCTCATCCATGCCCCCGGGCCTAGGGTGAGCAGACAAGTTTTTCTATAGTAGCAGTATGTTATTGCCGCCGCCACGCCACGGGCCGAGCGTCTGACGGACGGCCCAGTCGCTCAGAAATTGGCGCTAGCCTTGGCTTTTTTGCTCGGCCGTCGCTTTCAGCTGCGCCAGGCCCTTCTCCATGTCGTCACCGATCATCTTCTTGCCGTTCATCACCAGGCAGAACGCCTTCTCCAGGAAATTGTGATGCGCGGACATGGCCCAGGTGACGGCTGTGCCGTCGCCCTCGGGCTTGAAGGCGAAATCCGAGTTGCTGGTGCCCTCGAACGGCTTGACGAAATCGACCTTGAGCTTGACGGCGTCGTTGGGCCGGCTCTCGACCACCGTCATCTTGCCTTCGCCGACCTTATCGTTGCCGGCCCAGGACATCGCCGCGCCCTGCCCGGCTTCCGGCCCCTCGAAGGCGATCTTGGCGTTCGGGTCGAGCTTCGCCCAAGGCGACCACGCGTCCCATTTATGCAGATCGTTGACCTGAGCGAAGACCTCGGCAGGGGGAGCCGCGATCGTGGCGGTGCGCTCGACGTGGAACTCCGACGGCTGCATGGCGACGACGACGACGAACAGCGAGGACCAGCACCGCGAGACCGATGAGAATCTTCTTGAGCATGCCCGTCTCCCGAGAGCTAAAGACCTACGCGCCCGCTACTCGATCACCAGATCACCGAGATAGGGCATGTCGATGACATTGACCACCTTGTCGATCCGCACGTTCTTGCGCGCGGCCCAGGACAGATGCTGCCAATGCAGCGGCAGCAGCGCCGCATCGTCATAGAGAATGCGCTCGATCTTCTTCAGCACCTCGGCGCGCGCGTTGGGGTCGGTCATGGTCTGGGTCTCCAGCGTCAGCCGGTCGACCTCGGGATTGGAATAATTGCCGGCATTGTACTGGCCGTAGCCGGTCGCCTTGTCCGGCGTCATCACCAGGAACTCGTAGAAATTTGCCGAGTCCTGCGTGTCGGACTGCCAGCCGATCATCATGATGTCGCCGGCCCGCTCGTCGAAGCGCTGCCAATATTGCGCCTTGGGCATGGTCTGGAGATCGACCTTGATGTTGATCTTGGCGAGCATGGCGGCGACGGCCTCGGCGATGCGCGCGTCCTCGATATAGCGATTGTTGGGCGCCATCATCGTCACCGAGAAGCCGTCGGCGTAGCCCGCCTCCTGCATCAGCGCCTTGGCCTTGGCGAGGTCGTAGCGCGGAACCGAGCGCGGGATCGTGACCGGCATAGCCGGGCGGGCTCAGCTCGCCCGCCGGCGTCGCCAGCCCGCGCATGATCTTCTCGGCGATGCCTTCGCGGTTCAGCGCATAGGACATGGCGAGCCGCACGCGCGTATCCTTGAAGGCCGGGACGCGGTCCTGGTTCAGCTCGAAGGTCAGCACGCGCGTGCTCGGCATGGTGATCAGCGTGCAGCAGGCGTTGCCCTTGATGCGGGCAAGATCGGTCGGCGGCACCGGCGCGATGAAATCGACATCGCCGGCAAGCAGCGCCGCCACCCGCGTGGCCGGCTCCTTGATCGGCGTGAAGACGATCTCATCGACATTGCCGGGCGAGGCCTTGTCCCAATAATCGGCGAAGCGCTTCAGCTTGAGCTTCACGCCCTGCTCGCGCTCGGTGACGACGAACGGCCCGGTGCCGCTCGCATGGTTCGAGGCGAAGGAGGCGCCGTGCTTGACGATGGCATCCTTCGGCTTCCCGCGCTCGTCGGTGCCCGAATAGAACTCGCGGTCCATCGGGAAGATGTAGGTGGCGAGGTTGAGCACCAGCGGATAAGGCCCCTTGGTGACGAGATCGACGGTCAGATCGTCGACGGCGCGCGCCTCGCTGAACGGCTCGAACAGCGCCTTGAAGTCGGGGCTCTGCTTCAGCCGGTTGAAGGTCCACACCACGTCCTCGGCCGAGAGCGTGCGGCCAGACTGGAACTTGACGCCTTCGCGCAAGTGGAAGCGCGTGGTGCGCTCGTCGATCTTCTCGTAGCTCTTGGCGAGCCGCGGCTCGATGGTGAGGTCTTGGCGGAACCTGATCAGCGGGTCGAACAAGAGATGCGAGAGCTGGAGCGTGGCGCCTGACAGCTGCTCATGCGGATCGAGCGAGGTCGGGTCGGAGTCATAGGCCATGCGCAGCGTCTTGGCCCCCGCCTGGAGGGGGCAGACGGCAAGCAGCGCAACGAGCAGGGCGAGGAAAAAGGCACGCATGGGCGACCTATGTCGCCCGAAATGCGAGGGTGCGTCCACTCCCCTTTGCCTCGGCCTGATCGGCTCTATACAGTCGCGCCGCCATCAGGGAGGACCCCTATGGGGCGTGAGCAAGGTGCAAGGTTTCTTCGTCACCGGGACCGACACCGATGTCGGCAAGACGGTCGTATCGGCCTGGCTCGTGGCGCGGCTCGGCGCGAGCTACTGGAAGCCGGTACAGGCCGGCAACCATCCCGAGACCAACTCCGAGATCGTGCGGCGGCTCACCGAGGTCGCCGCCGACCGCATCCTGCCCGAGGCCTATGTGCTCCCCGAGCCGATCGCCCCGCATGAGGCGGCGCGCAGGGCGGGTGTCAGCATCGACATGCAGAAGCTGATCCCGCCCGCCTGCGACCGGCCTTTGGTGGTCGAAGGCGCGGGCGGGTTGATGGTGCCGCTCACCGACACCGCCTTCGTCATCGACCTTGCCGATCAGCTCGAGCTGCCCGTGATCCTGGTCGCGCGCTCGACGCTCGGCACCATCAATCACACGCTGCTGTCGATCGAAGCGATCCGGCGGCGGGGCCTACCGCTTGCCGGCGTGGTGGTGAACGGACCCGAGACGCCGCATAATCGCGCGGCGATCGAGCGCTACGGCCAGGTGGAGATCATCGCCGAGATTCCCTGGCTCGATCAGGTGACGCCGGCGACGCTCAGGGCCATCCAGCCCGAGCTCGATCTCGCCAAGCTCGCACAAGGCGCGGCATGAACGACGATCCGAAATCGCGCCCGCGCAGAGCGCGTCGCTTGCCAAGGAGGTGCTGGCGCGCGACCGGCGCCATGTCTGGCACCCCTTCACCCAGCATGGCGCCGAGAGCGAGCCGATCGTGATCGCCGGCGCCAAGGGCGCCTCGCTGTTCGACGCCGACGGCAACGAGATCCTCGACCTCGTCTCGTCCTGGTGGACCTGCACGCATGGGCACTCGCATCCGAAGCTCAACGCGGCGCTCGCCGAGCAGGCCGCCAGCTTCGAGCATGTGATGTTCGCGGGCTTCACGCATCAGCCGGCGGCCGATCTGGCCGAGGCGCTCGCCAATGTGCTGCCCGGCGACCTCAGCAAGGTGTTCTTCTCCGACGACGGGTCGACCTCGGTCGAGGTCGCGCTGAAGATCGCCTATCAATATTGGATCAATAGCGGCGAGACCGGGCGCCGCACGCTGGTCGCCTTCGACGGCGGCTATCACGGCGACACGCTCGGCGCCATGTCGCTCGGGCGCGGCTCGCAATTGTTCAGCGCGTTCCGCGACCTGATGTGCAAGGTCGTGGTGCTGCCCTTTCCGGCGACCTTCGAGGGCGACGACGCGGTCGAGGAGCGCGAAGCCGGCGCGCTGTCGGCCTTCGAGGCGCTGCTCGCCGACCGTGGGCATACGATCGCGGCGCTGATCATCGAGCCGTTGCTGCAAGGCGCGGGCGGCATGCGGCTGTGCCGGCCGAGCTTCCTGCAGCGGCTGGTCAAGATGGCGCGAGACGCCCGCGTGCTGGTCATCTTCGACGAGGTGGCGACCGGTTTCGGGCGCACGGGCACGATGTTCGCCATGGAGCAGGCCGATCTCGTCCCCGACCTGGTCTGCCTGTCGAAGGGGCTGACCGCCGGCTACATGCCGATGGCGGTGACGGTGGCGCGGGAGCCGATCTTCGAGGCGTTCCTTGGCGAAAGCTTCGACCGCGCGCTGCCGCACGGCCATTCCTTCACCGCCAACCCGCTGGCTTGCGCCGTGGCGCTCGCCTCGCTTGCGCTGTTCGAGGAAGAAAAGACGCTCGAGCGGATCGCGCGGATCGACCGGCGGCATCGGGAGTTCATGGCCGAGCTTGCGGCGCGGCCCGACGTGACCAGGCTTCGCCTGATCGGCTCGATCCTCGCCTTCGACGTGAGTGCTGGTGGTGGCGGCTATCAGTCGTGGGAGAGCCGGGCTTTGCGCAATTGGTACCTCGCGCACGGGCTCAATATCAGGCCGCTCGGGCAGACGATCTATCTGATGCCGCCTTATTGCATCACCGACGAGGAGCTGGCCCGCGCCTATGCCGGCATGGTCGAGGGACTCGACACGCTGGCGTCTGGCGCGTTGAGCAACCCATAGACGATGTGCCAGGTGACGCGGCCGCCGCTCGCATCGGCCGCGCGGATGGCGCGGCGCAGCGCTCCCGGCGAAAGCGGCGTGTAGCCCTCCTTGGGGGTCAGCCCGCCGACCGCCTTCATGCGCTCAAGGAAGGAGAGCGCGTCAGCATCGGGCACGAGCCGCTCCTCCTCGACCAGGCCCGGAAGCGGCGGGATCTCGGCGAGCCCGCTCGGCAGGCCCTCGCGCGCCAGCACGCCGCGCCATTCGGCGAAGCTCTCCGGCCCGAGCGTGGCGTAAAGCAAGACGCCGTCAGGGGCGAGCAGTCGCCGCAGGCGCTCGAGGCTGGCGACAGGGTCGATAAGCCAATGCAGCGTCATGCTCGAGACGATAAGGTCCAGCTCGGCGTGGCCTCCGGCCTCGCCCGCATCCATCACCTCGAAGCTGATGCGAGCCTGATCCGCGGCCGCGAGATTGCGCCGACATTCGGCGATCATCGCCGGCGCCGCATCGGTCAGCACGAAGCGTCCTTCGGGATAGCGCGCCAGCAGATGGCGGCTGAACAGGCCGGTGCCGCAGCCGAGCTCGAGCACGTTCGGGCTGTTCCGTTCGGGCAAGAGGCCGCGCGAGCCGGTCGGCGACCGCGCGCTGGAGACCGGCATGGCGCTCATAGCTCGTTGCGCGCGCGCCGAAGCGCGCCGCGATTTCCGCGCTACGCCGGGAGAGCATTGGCGAATTCAAGGACATGACGCGCGCACCATCGCGGGTGCCTCAAGGGAAGAACATGGCCGCCGTCTTGCGACCATTCGATGCGGGCGTCCCGCCAGACCGCCTCGCTCATCGACGCCGGCACGATGGCGTCGTCGCGGGAGGCGAGGGCAAGGACGGGGCAGGCAAGCTCGTCTTTAGCCTTTCGCGCGTCCCAATGCATCAGCCAATCGAGCCCTTCATCGAGGCGTGCGACATTGAGCGCTTCCGGCCAGGCGAAGCCGGCCGCGCCGCAGGACCGCCAGAAGGCCTGAAGCGTTCCCCCCGGCTCGCGCTCGAGCCCGCGCTTGCAGCGCGGCAATGCGCGAGGGCGCGATATGGCAGCAGAAGCAGTCGAAGCCTTGGATGCTGACCAGGGCCCTGAACCGGCCGCCGCCCTGCTTGAGCAGCCAAAGCAGGCCGAGCGAATGGCCGATGGCGATGGCGTCCGATGGCCACTCGGTTTCGCCTTTCGGGCCGCCAGCGACGAAGCCGAGATCGACGAGGTGGTCTCGGCGCCATCGAGATGGCCGACGAGATCGGCAAAGATGCCGGCATGGAAGCCCCAGCCGTGAACGAGCACGAAACGCATCTGGTTACTTTACACGGCTTAGATGGCGTTCGCGGGACGGCGTGCCTCTTCGGCTGCGAGGACCTGCAAAAGCCGATCGATATCAGAGTCCTGATGCGCCGCGGTGAACGCCAATCGGAGCCGCGCGGTGCCGGCGGGTACCGTCGGCGGCCTGATCGCCGTCGCCCACAGGCCAGCGCGCTGAGGCGCTCGCTCATGGCAAGCGCAGCGTCCGGCGCTCCCAAGATGACCGGCACGATCTGCGTGGTCGAAGCGCCGGTATCGAGCCCGATGGCGCTGGCGCCGGCGCGAAATTGCTGGGCGAGGCGCGCCACATGCGGCGCTCTTCATCGATGCCGGGCACGAGATCGAGCGCCGCATCGATGGCGCCGAGCACCGGCGGCGGCAGCGCGGTCGAATAGATCAGGCCGGCGCAGCGATTGATCAGATAGTCGCGCACCGTCTCGCGTGCAGGCGACATAGCCGCCGAAGCTGCCGAGCGCCTTGGAGAAGGTGCCGATGACGATATCCGCCTCGCCGGAAAGTCCGCGACCCCCCTCGCCCCAGAATACCGGTCGCGTGCGCATCGTCGACGATCAGACACGCCGCATGCTGCGCGTGCGAGACGGGCGATCTCGGCGAGCGGCGCGACGTCGCCATCCATCGAGAACACGCTCTCGGTCAGGATGAAGCGCGGGCGCTATCTCCTTGATATTGACTCAGAAGCTCGGCGAGATGGGCCGCGTCGCAATGTCGGTAGCGAAGCTCGCCCACGCCCGCGGCCTTGCAGCCGAAATGCATGCTCGCGTGGTTGAGCCGGTCGGCGAAGACGAGAGGCTCGGCGCCGAGCACGGCGCGTCGAACAGCGCCGCGAGCACGGCGGCGTTGGTCTGGAAGCCCGAGGCCATGACGAGGGCGGCCGGCTTCCGCTTGAGCTTCGCGACCTTAGCCTCGATCGGGGCGAACAGATCGAGATTGCCGGTGACGAGCCGCGAGGCGCCGGAGCCGACGCCGTAGCTTCCGGCCCATTCGACCGCGCGGGCGATCAGCGCGGCGTGGAAGCGAATCGCGAGATAATCGTTGCTGGCGAAATTGACGTAGTCCGACCCTTCGCGCCGATGGTGCGGGCGTCGCGCGGGGCCAACCGCGGCAGAGCTGCGCCGCAAGCCCTCGCTTGAGGCCGGGGTCGAGAAAGGCCTGGTACCTGCTTTCGCTTGCCACCATGATCCTGTATTACCCTAAATTGGCAGAATGTACAGTATTATCAAGCACTTGTTGTTTACAGTGACCCTGGTACATAGCCGGAAAGAGACGAGAACAACCGAGCATTCTGTAAACATCGAGGACGAGGTTCGAGCCGCCTGTCGAGTTCATTCGAAGGAGCGTTGGAAAGGTGTATCGCTACACGAGGATGGCGATCCATGTCGATGAACATGCTCATCGGTCTCGAAGATGCTCATGTATTTTATGTGAGCGCCTTCGGTAGCGGGGATGGCCGGGCGTCACACTGGCAGCTATCGTGACCGACTAAACGGCTGCGCGCCGTCGCGACCCTGGCCGACATCGGAAAGCCGTCACTCGTCGCACGCATCCCCCGTATCACTTACGACATCGCCAGCAAAGCAACGACTAAGCTGCGGATCACCATGCTTGAGGTGCGTTTAGAGCGTCCGCTTTAGGGGGTGAACCGGACATCGCATTTGAGACCAAACATGTCCGCTAAGTGCCAGGAACGGACATTGCGCGATCCGATGATGCCGCGACTTAGAGAGCAGTTGCCCGCCAGTTAGTGCCCCCCCTTATTGCGGCTCTTTGAAACGGTCTAAAAATGCACCACAATGGGCCCAGACCGTCAGATGGAAGGCGCGACATGAGCGGCGCCTTTTCAAGGCCCCAGCCGCAGGTGCGGCTGCCGCAACATATCGTGGACCTCGCCGCGGACGAGTTGCGAACCGCGAAGGGGGAACATGTGGAGTTGCGGCCGCGCTCTTTGGCCGTGTTGCGCCTTCTCGCTGAACACGCCGGCCGCCTCTTCGGCAAGGACGACATCATCGCCAAGGTCTGGGACGACGTTGCCGTCACCGAGGATTCCCTCACCCAATGCATCGTCGATATTCGCAAGGCCATCGGCGACGAGGAGCGGCGCGTGCTGCGCACTGTGCCGCGCAAGGGCTACATACTGGTTCCCTCACAGCACCGAGTGGAGCTTGCGGGTCGCGCGCCGGATCTTCCCTCATTGGCGGTCATGCCCTTCCTGTCGATCGGAGAGGATTGCGGGCCATTCAGTTTAGGAAGTGGCGTGGCGAGCGAAATCATCAACGAGCTTGCCCGCAACCGCCACCTGCGTTTGATCGGTCGCGATTCTTCCTTTGCGCTCGCCAATCGAAGTCTGATGGCGCAGGAGCTTGGCGAGCAGCTTGGCGCACGCTATCTTGTCGAAGGCACCGCTCAGCGCCTCGACGGCACGCTCGTTGTCGACGTGCAGCTTGTCGACGCCCGCGACGGCAGCATTGCCTGGGGAGACCGCTTCTCCGCCAATGCGCCGGATGTTCCGCAAGTGCAGCACGAGATCGCAAGCAGGATCGCCGGAAGTCTGCACTCCGGCATACGGGAAGTGGAGAAGCACGCCATTCTGGGGGCGCCCCCGCGCGACCTCGACGTCTACGAGCTGACCCTGCGCGGCATCGCCCGCAAGCATCAGTTCAATGGCGAGGCAACTCGCGCCGGACGAGCCGACCTTGAAGAGGCGATCCGCCGCGATCCGAACTACGCGCCGGCCCATGCCTATCTCGCTTGGCTCAATCTGATCGACATACTGTTGGGACTGACCGGCGAATGGCGCCCCTCCAGGCTGGGCGAGGTCATCGGTCAGTTCAATCGCGCCATCGAGCTCGACTCCAGTCTGTCATCGGCCCATCAGGGGCTGAGCCAGGCCTTGATCCACGCCGGCGATCTCGGGCAAGCGGTTGCCGTCGGACGCCGCGGTGTCGAGCTTGGTCCGAGCGATGCCGATGCGCTTCTGTTCCTCGCGGTGGCGCTCTTCGAGTTGGGTGAAATTGCCGAAGCGTTGGAGCTGGCCGACAAGGCGGTTGGGCTCAATCCACTCAGGCCAGCTTATTACTGCTTCTTCCACGCCATGATCCTGTGGGGCAATGAGCGCTACCAACAAGCTCTGGATGAAGAGGAGGAATGCCTCCGCAAGGCGCCGGCCTTTGGTGGCGCCCATACCTATCGCGTGATGTGTCTTGTCGGGCTCGGTCACCTCGACGAGGCCAGGAAATTGCTGGCGCAATTGATGGCGAGTCCCCGGTTTCTGGTCCTCCCGCCGAAGCCGCCCGAGCTTGCCAGCCGCGCTCTGGCCCAGCTGCAAGCCGCAGGCTGGCGTCCCACGATTGCCGCAGAACGGGCCGCGGGCTGAGACGAGCGCCAACACCGCACATTTTCGGAAATTTTCAGCTCGCTATCGGGACTTGAACAAAGCCGAGACTCTAGGCTGCAAGCATGGCGCGGGCCCGCGCCTCTCACGGTCCACTTCGGTGGGCCTTCGGAAACGCTCGGTCGTCTCCGGCGACCGATAGCAAGAGAGGTGAACGCCATGATGACGAAACTCGCACATATGCTTGTGGTTCTGTCGGCAATGGCCGCGATCGGATTCGCGCCCACAAACGCCTTGGCCGAAAGCGTCAAGGATTCCGGCGGCTATGATGCAACCTACACCAAGCGGGATATCCAGCCGATTCCGGATCAGGACGGCCACGTCCTAATGTTGACTGAGGCCAGCGGGACTGCCACCAATCCCGGTGGACCCCTTGACGGCTTCTCGGTCACCGACCGGGGGACCGCCGACCTGCGCCAGGGCAACGGGCCGCAGCAAGGCTATGTGATCTTCAGCAAGGGCTCCGACCAGCTGATCGTCAAGTACGAGGGTAACGTCACGACCACGGTGAAGGACGGCCAGCCCAAGACGACGATGAAGGGCAGCTACGCCATTGTCAGCGCAACCGGCGCGCTTGCCGGCACGAAAGGCGAAGGAAGCTATTCCGGCTATTTCACCGCCGAAGACAAGTACCGCATCGACTGGGAAGGCACGCGCACGGTCCAAAAGGGTGCCATGGTCTCCCCGGGCAAGGAGCCTCACGTCTGACGATGCGAAATTGAACCAAAATCTCCCTCAAGCTCAAGCTGGTCTTGAGCACGAAGACCGAGGAGGAAAAAATGGCTCACACTAACTACATTGTTGTTCGTGATCAGGGTCAATGGAAAATCACCTTAAATGGCGCGCGTTACGGGCCGTATGCGACACAGAGAGACGCTATCCGTGCTGCTGTGGACGCTGCGCACGAGGCGGGCCGAAAGGGTCTTAACAGCCAAGTCGTGCTTCAGGATCAATTCAGAATCGAGTGGACCTACGGAAAAGACCCGTATCCGTCGAATAGCTCCGATTTCCTCTGACCCTATCCAAACGCTGAGAAACCCGGCCTGCTTCGCGCTGGCCGGGTTTCACTCAGCAGATTTCTGCATTTAACGTTTGATCGGTCTGGGTCGACTCCAATTCCCCTGACAACGAAGGCAAACGGGTTGGTACCAGTGGCAGCGACGGTAGGGTCGAGTTCAGCCATTCGCCCGGGAAGGCGGGGTACACTTCGCAGTGCCGGTAAAGGTCCGCTTTGGGTCAAAAGCGGACCTAAGCAACTGATCATCGCAACGTCCGCTTAGTGCCATTAGCGGACATTCATCACGGGCACTCGCCGTGCGTGAGACTGGACTTACCGTTAGGGGCTGCACGAGCAATCGGTTGCGCTCGACGCAGACCGGTCACGATGCGGCGCTGCTACGTCCCGCCGCAGGCCAACCGCTCAAGACCTATGCTGAAAACAGCACTAAGTGCTCGCGTTACTTGTTCAAGCTGAAAAATACGTCGTCCACCGTTCAGAACGGGTCTATCGCTTTAACGGTGGCCGAGGTCTCCCGGCGCCTATGTCCGCTTTGGGTCGGTTCAAGGGGACGAACGCAAGCACCCTGCGGCTCGCCGAGGCCGCTAAATCGACGATTACAATTCTTGCAATTGACCGATAGGAGGCGCAGCCTGGCCCGGGACGATCAGCACGATGGTCTCTGCTGGCATAGCGGGGGCGCGGGGGATGTCGTCTAACGCCGAACTATTTCACTTCGTGATGATAAAGCCGTCGCATTACGACGACGACGGCTATCCCATTCAGTGGCTACGCTCGGCAATTCCGTCCAACACCTTGGCCTGCCTGTTTGCCCTTGCCGACGACGCGCGGCGGCGCCAGGTGCTCGGTCCGTGATGTCGATCTCCGGCTGCACACCTATGACGAGACCAATCGGCGAGTGCGGCCGGACACAGATCATGCGAATGATCCGACGGGAAGGCGGAAAAGCGCTGATCGGGTTGGTCGGCGTTCAGTCGAACCAGTTTCCGCGTGCCGTCGACCTGGCCCGGCGCTTCATCGCCGGCGGTCTTCCGGTGTGCATCGGCGGCTTTCACGTGTCAGGCTGCATTTCGATGCTGCCCGACATGCCGCCCGAGATGGTGAGAGGCGCAGGCGCTTGGAATTTCCCTTTTTGCCGGCGAAGCCGAGGAGCGGCGGCTTGACCAGGTGCTGCGCGATGCCTGGAATGGCAAGCTGGCGCCCCTCTACAACCACATGAAAGATCTGCCGGCGCTCGCCGGTGAGCCGCCGCCGATCCTGCCCCGCAAGCACGTGCGGCGCACTGCGGGATCGCTATCGAGCATCGATCTGGGGCGCGGCTGCCCCTATCAATGCTCCTTCTGCACGATCATCAATGTGCAGGGACGCAAAAGCCGGTTTCGCTCTGTGGAAGATCTCGAACGGCTCGTGCGCGAGAACGTCGCCCAAGGCATCAAGCGCTTCTTCATCACCGACGACAATTTTGCCCGCAACCGCGACTGGGAGAAGTTGGTCGACCGCCTGATCGAGCTACGGGGCGAGGGATTGAATATCGGCTTCACCATCCAAGTCGACACGCTCTGCCACCGCATTCCCAATTTCATAGAGAAGACGACCCAGGCCGGGGTGCGGCGTGTCTTTATCGGGCTGGAGAACATCAACCCTGACAACCTGCTGGCAGCGAAGAAGCGGCAGAACAAGATCACCGAGTATCGCTACATGCTCCAAAAGTGGCGCGAGCACGGTGCGACGACCTATGCCGGTTACATTTTGGGGTTTCCTGGCGACACAAAGGAATCGATCCTCCGCGACATCGAAATCATAAAGCGGGAGCTGCCGCTCGATGTCCTCGAATTTTTCTTCCTGACCCCTCTGCCCGGCTCGGAGGACCACAAGGTCCTTCTGGAGAAGGGCGCTTGGATGGATTCCGATCTGAACAAGTACGATCTGGACCATCGCGTCAGCCATCATCCGAAAATGTCGGATGAGGAGTGGGAGGACGCGTACCGGGCCGCGTGGAGCGCCTATTACACGCCGGATCACGTCCGCTCCATCCTGCGCCGCGTCGCCGCCAACAAACGAGGTCGGCCGGAGACAACGCTTTCGACTATCCTCTGGTTCTACCTCATGATCGCCTTCGAGGGCGTGCATCCGCTAGAGGGTGGAGCGTTTCGCATGAAGTTTCGGCGTGACCGGCGCTACGGCCTCCCGCGCGAGAATCCCGCGATCTTCTATCCGCGCTATCTCGGCGAGATCGTCACCAAGGCATGGGGATACTGGTCCGTTTACCGGCAGCACAAAAAGATACTGAAGGAGTGCCTTCAGGCTCCGGACCGCTGGACCTATAGCGATCTCGCCATTGCTCCACCGCGCGAGGAGGAACTTAACTCGCTGGAGCTGTACAAGGCGACGCGCGGGGGCGAGATGGCTGTAGCCAAGAAGCGCAAGGAAGACGCAGCGCGCGAAGCCGTGCGCCCTGCCGCGGCGTAGGACCCTATCGGGCGGAGGGCGGTGCGGCCACAAGGATCGGACGGTCAAGCTAATTC
>CAWFNK010000014.1:0-35456 GCA_963817175.1 uncultured Alphaproteobacteria bacterium | reverse complement strand
AATGCGCGACATCATTGGGTCGTAGAGCGGATCGAGGAACACCTCCGCCGGCACGCGCATCGTGGCGACCTCGAGCTCGTAGCGGCCGGAAAGCACGTCATCGCGATCGACGCCGTTTTCCGGATCGCGGACATAGCCGTAGCCGATGGAGCGGCCGACCGTGTAGCCATAGCCGCCGCTTGTGAGCCAGCCCACACGCTTGCCGTCGCGATAGATGGTCTCGCGTCCCAAGAGCACGATCGAGGGATCGGTGGTGAATCCGGCAAGCAGGCGTGGCAGTGGCCTCTGGCCTGCGCCTCGAGTGCGGTACGTCCCTGAAATTGCGTGTTCGATTTCAGCTTCACGGCCCAGGCAAGGCCGGCGACCAGAGGCGAGTGGTCGGGCCCGATCTCCGCACCCCAGGCGCGGTAGCCCTTCTCCAACCGCAGCGACTCGATGGCGCGGTAGCCGGCGTTGGCGATGCCGTGTGGTTTACCGGCCTCCATCAGCGCGTCGTAGACGGTCGCGGCAAACTCGACGGGGATGTGAAGCTCGAAGCCGAGCTCGCCGACATAGGTGACGCGGAGCGCAAGCACCGGCGAACCAGCGACGGCTATTCGCTTCACTCTGCCGAACGGGAAGCCGGCATTCGACATGTCGTGCTCGGTCAATTGCTGGAGCACGTCGCGCGACCGTGGGCCCATGACCGAGAGCACGGCGTTCGAAGAAGTGACATCGATCAGCCGCGCATCGAGCCCCTCTTGGATCGAGCGCGAGATCCAGTCGAAATCGTGTGTGGCGAAGCCGGTGCCGGTAACGATGTAGTACTCGGTCTCCGATAGCCTGCCGACCGTCAGGTCGCACTCAATGCCGCCACGGCCATTCAGCATCTGCGTGTAGACGAGATGACCCGGCGGCCTCGCGACGTCGTTGGCCGCGATCCACGATAGCGCCTGTTCCGCATCGCGGCCGATCAGAAGGAACTTGGCGAACGAGGTCTGGTCGAACACGGCGACGCGCTCGCGACACGCCTTGTGCTCGCGGCCGACGGCATCGAACCAGTTCTGCCGCTCGTAGCTGAGGACGTCCTCGGCCTTCTCCCCGCTCGCAAGATCGGCAAACCAGTTCGGCCGCTCCCAGCCGAGCTTCTCGCCAAAGCAGGCTCCTTGCGCCTTCAGCCTGTCATAGAGCGGCGAGCGGCGTAAGGGGCGCCCGGAGCGATATTCCTCGAACGGCCAGGCCATGGTGTAGTGCTTGGCGTAGGCCTCGAGCGTGCGAGTGCGCACCCAGTTCGTGTCGAGATGGTTCTTGCCGAAGCGGCGAATATCGACCGGCCAGAGATCGTAAGGCGGCTCGCCCTTGGCGACCCACTCGGCAAGCACCATGCCGGCGCCGCCGCCTGAGGCGATGCCGAACGCATTGAAGCCGGCCCCGACAAAGACGCCGCGCACCTCCGGCGCTTCCCCCAGGATGAAGTTTCCGTCAGGGGTGAAGCTTTCCGGGCCGTTGATGAACTCCTTGATGCCCGCCGTCTGCATGGCCGGCACGCGGCCAGCAGCGAGCTCGAGCAGCGGCTCGAAATGGTCGAGATCGCTGTCGAGCAGCTGGAACTCGAAATTCTCCGGCAAGCCCTCGATCGCCCACGGCTTGGGATTGGGCTCGTAGCCGCCCATAACGAGCCCGCCGACCTCCTCCTTCCAATAGGTGAGACGGTCCGGATCGCGCAGCGTCGGCAGGTTCGGCGTCACGCCGTCGATTCTGTCGGTGATGAGATATTGGTGCTGCACCGAGACCAGAGGAACATTGACGCCGGCCATGCGCCCGATCTGGCGCGACCACTGGCCGGCACAAATCACCAGCTTGTCGCAACCGATCCGGCCTTGATCGGTGACGATGGCGCGGACGCGGCCGCTCTCGACCTCGATTCCGGTGACCTTCACCCCTTCGGCGATCGTGACACCGTTCTGACGCGCGCCCTTTGCCAGCGACATGGTGATGTCTGACGGCGAGGCCTGTCCGTCGGTCGGCAGGAAAGCCGCGCCGACCACATCTTCGACCTGCATGAGCGGCCACAGATCCTGGGCCTCCTTTGGGCCAAGCAGATGCATCTCGAGCCCAAAGGACGTGGCGGTGGTCGCCTGCCGCCTCACCTCGGTCCAGCGCTCGGGGTTGCAGGCGAGCCGCAAGCCGCCATTGCGCTTCCACCCGGTCGCGAGCCCCGTCTCCTTCTCCAGCCGGTCATAGAGCGCGACGGAATAGCCGAGCAGCTGGGTAATGTTGGCGCTTGTGCGCAGCTGTCCGACAAGGCCCGCGGCATGCCACGTCGAACCGCATGTCAGCCTTCCGCGCTCGAGAAGGAGCACGTCGGTGATGCCCATCTTGCCCAGATGATAGGCCACGGAACAGCCGACGATGCCGCCGCCGACAATGACGATCTTCGCTGAAGACGGCAGATCGCTCATGCGCGGTCCATTTTTTGAAATGTCGCGTAAGCGGCCTCGAAGCGTCGCAAGTTTTCAGCCGTATAGGCGGTGTAGTCGAAATCGACCGTCGAGTGGATCTCGGACACCATGCTCCACATGGTCTCGCGCAGCAGCGAGGCCGCGGTCATGGCGGCGGCGCGGCGGCGCAAGTCATCGTCGACGGGCCTGCCGAAATAGAGGCCCAAGGCCTGTTCCGCCTGCGCGGGGGAAAGCTCGCTGTTGGAGGCAAGGCCGCCCAAATC
Organism: uncultured Alphaproteobacteria bacterium; assembly: GCA_963817175.1. Taxonomy (GTDB): domain Bacteria; phylum Pseudomonadota; class Alphaproteobacteria; order Rhizobiales; family Methyloligellaceae; genus Methyloceanibacter. The sequence goes on along the minus strand of CAWFNK010000014.1, from coordinate 32,752 downwards.
GAACAGCGGCGAATTGAACCCGGCGTATTCCCAGTCCACGAGCCACAGCCGCTGCCCGTCATCGATGAAGTTTGCCGCAAGCAGGTCGTTGTGGCCGAATACAACCTCGATCGGGCCGACGGCGGCTTCAAGTCGCGCGGCACGCGCGAGAAGATCCGGGAGGAGGGGAGCGTGCCGGCTGTTGGCTTCGCGCAGCGTATGCGCATAGTCGCGCACGACGTGGAACACCCAGAACATCGCGCCAGGCCCGCGCAGATATTGCGGGATGTCGTGGTGACATCGCCGCACCATGTCGACCAGGCGTTCGAGGTTCGCCGGGTTGCGCACGTCTTCCGGCGTGAAGGTGCGACCTTCGACGAAATCGAGGACGAGAATGCCCGGCTCCGCGTGCACCACGCCGGGGCTCAGACCCGCCAGATGCGCCGCGCGGCTCGCTGCCAACTCGTTTGCGCGCACGACCCCGTGAACGAGGATGTCGTTGCCGACCCGCACGACGTAGCGGCGTCCCCGATCCTCGACCGTGAAGTTCTGGTTGGTAATCCCGCCGGTCAGCGGCAGAGGATCCACGCGCCCGAACCAGATCGCCAGCGCGGCGACGCGCGCCGCCGCACCCTCTCGTACCGCATCAAGGCTCACGCGTGCGCCCTCCTCGTTGGGCGGCGAGACGTCGCGCGGCGGTCTGGATCAACCTGTCGGCGATAATCGCGATTGCGGCGACGCAGAGCCCGGCAACCAGGCCGCGTCCCGTGTCGGCCTTGGTCAAGGCGATGTAGACCTCCTGGCCGAGATCGCGCGTTCCGACCAGCGCGGTGATCACCAGCATGGAGAGCGCGAGCATGACCGTCTGGTTGATGCCGAGCAGAATGACGGGCGTCGCCAGCGGCAGGCGAATCTTGGTGAGGAGCTGGCGGGGCGTGCATCCGGCCGCCGTGCCGGCCTCGATCAGCGTGGGCTGAACGTTGCGAATGCCGTGCGCGGTGTATCGTACCGCCGGCGCCAGAGCGTAGAGCACGATGGCGATCATGGCGGTAAAATCGCCGACCCTGAACAGCATCACCACCGGTATCAGGTAAACGAAGCTCGGCAGGGTCTGCAGCGTGTCGATGACGGCTTCAAGCACGCGCCAGAAGCGATCGGAAAGACCGCCCATGATGCCGAGCGGAATGCCGATAGAAGATGCGACGATGACCGAGATCCCGACCAAATAAACGCTCACCATCGCCTTTTCCCACTGCCCGTTCAGCGCGATGAACAAAGCAAGGGCGCCGACGAGCGCCGCAAGTCGCCATCCGCCGAGGCGCCAGCCGGCAAAAGCGAGCGCGGCGGTGACGAGGGGCCACGTCTGAGCGACCATGAACCGCTTGATCGGAATCAGGACATTGAGCAGCAGCGCACTTTTAATCGCATCCATCGTGTCGAAGAAGTGCACGTTGAACCACCTGACCGCCTCGCCCCACCAAGGCGCCGTCGAAATTTGCAGCGAGGACGGATAGCTTGCCACCGCGGGAATGAACAGCCCGAGCACGTAGACGATTGCGGTCAATGCCAGAACCGTGACGGCAAAGGTCCGGCCTTGATCCTGGACGGTTTGCCGGCGTAAAGCGTAGGCCTGACTCAACCGGTCGAGCGCAATAGCCAGCACGACGATGGCAAGCCCCGACTCCACGCCACGCCCGATGTCGAGCCGCCTCAGCGAGGTGAGAACGTCATAGCCGAGCCCGCCCGCGCCGATCATCGAGGCGATGATCACCATATTGAGCGAGAGCATGATGACCTGGTTGACGCCGACGAGAAGCTGCGGCCGCGCGGCTGGAAGCATCACCTTGAACAGCATCTGCCGGCGTGTCGTGCCGGCCATGGTGCCGTACTCCACGATCTCGCGCGGCACCGACTCGAGCGCGGTCATCGTCACGCGAACCATGGGAGGCATGGCATAGATCATCGTCGCGATCAGCGCCGACACCGGCCCGAAGCCGAACAGAAACAAGATCGGGATGAGATAGGCGAAGATCGGCACCGTCTGCATGAGATCGAGGATCGGCTCCATGATCCGCCGCGCGAGCGGGACGCGATAGCCGAGAATCCCGAACAGCACGCCTCCGGCGACACCGAGCGGCACCGCGATCGCGATCGAGGCGAGCGTCGTCATGGCGCTCGCCCATTGCCCGAACACCGCGAGGTAGAAAAATGCGCCTCCCGCCAGCAGCGCAAGACGCGGCCCGCCGAAGCGATAGCCGAGCGCCGCCGCGATCCCGACGACGGCAATCCACGGCAATGGGGGTGCAAGCTGCACCGCGGTAGACCCGCTGCCGCGAAGCATCCCGGTCGAGAAGATCGCGGTTGCGGCGGTGAGAGGCACATTGAGCAAGTCGCTGATCGCGCGTGTCGCCTCTCTGAAGGTGAACAAGCCGAAGCTCGCGTCTTCCACCAGCCAGTTCATGAAGCTGGAGATTGCCTTGTCCAATCCCAGCCGCCACTGCGGCGGTATCTCGCGAAGCCAGCCCGGAATCGTACCGTCGGGCAGGGCGAAGGACGCCACCGCGAGGGCGGCAAATCCGATCCATACGCCGAGCGTGGCCGAAGTCCTTATTTCGGGCGCCCGATCGCTCCACGCCACAGCCGCCGTCATGGTGCCTCCATGGCGCCGATGAGCACCGACACGACCGCCGCGCGATCGACCACGCCGACGAGCTTGCCGTCAGCATCGTGCACGGCGAATGCGTCGTCCGAAGCCTCGACCTTTTTGGCAAACTCCTCCACCTTGCTGTCGGCCGGAATGCTGCCCGCGACTGCTTCGCCGTTGCGCCGGGTCGCGGGCGATCGCGCGCGCCGAAAGGATCTTTGCCCGCGGCGCCTCGCGCGTAAACTCGGCGACATAGCCGTCGGCCGGCGCCAGGACCAGCTCCTCGGGCGTGCCGATTTGCACGATGCGCCCCTCTTGCATGATGGCGATGCGGTCGGCGAGGCGGATCGCCTCGTCGAAATCGTGCGTGATGAAGACGATGGTCTTCTGCAGCACGGACTGGAGTCGCAGAAACTCGTTCTGCATCTCCCGCCGGATCAGAGGATCGAGCGCGGAAAACGGCTCGTCGAGAAACCAGATGTCCGGGTCGGTGGCGAGCGAGCGGGCGATGCCAACGCGCTGCTGCTGACCGCCGGAGAGCTCTTGCGGCAGATTGCGCTCGCGACCCTTGAGACCGACGAGCGCCGTCATCTCCAGCGCGCGCGCCTCGCGCGCCTTGCGCGCCACGCCCTGGATTTCGAGCGGAAACGCCACATTGTCGAGCACGCTGAGATGCGGCAGCAGAGCGAAGTGCTGAAACACCATGCCCATCTTGTGACGCCGGAGCTCGATCAGCTCCGCCGGCGACGCGTCGAGCAGATTGCGCCCCCCGAACATGACCTGGCCGGCGGACGGCTCGATGAGGCGGGCGAGGCAGCGCACCAGCGTCGATTTGCCGGAGCCGGAAAGCCCCATGATGACGAAGATCTCGCCGCGCGAGACGTCGAGCGTCGCGTCGGCGACGGCGGTGATGTAGCCCGCTGCCTTTAGCTCTGCCTCGCTTGGATTAGGCCCAAGCCGCGCGAGCAGGCCCTTGGGATCGGGCCCGTAGAGTTTCCACACATTGCGGCAGGCGAGAGCGGCGTCGGTCACGGATCGAGGGCCCCGTGCACTGAAGGGGTGGGCTGCGGCCTGCCGCGACACTAGCAGGCCGCCAGGGCCCTAATCGAGTCGCTCACCAATCACTGGCCGACCCAGCCTTTCCAGCGGGCCTCGTTATTCTTCATCCACTCGGCCACGACGTCCTCGACCTTCTGACCGTCGAGATCGACCTTGGTGATCAGCGCGCCCATCTCGTCGTTATTGATGTTGAACTTCTTGATCGCCTCGTAGGCGCTCGGCCATTTGTCCTTGAGCCCGGACCAGGACACCTTCCAGATGGGTCCGCGCGGCTTGCCGCAATCGTGCGTCGCGGTCTTGTTGATGCCCCACGCCGGATCCTTGTAGCAGGCGGCCTCATATTTCGGGAACTCGATCCATTCGCCCTTGTACTTGATGGGCGCCCAATGCGGCGCATAGACCCATTGGATGATCGGCGCCTTGCGCTGGGTGGCGGATTCGAGCTCGGCGAACAGCGCCGCGTCCGTTCCGGCGTGCACCACTTCGAAGGGAAGATCGAGCGCGGCCACGCGCTCCTCGTCGAAGCCGCCCCAAGTGACCGGGCCGCCGAGGTAGCGGCCCTTGGGCTTCGTCTCGGCGGTGGAGAACTGCTCGGCGCACTTCTTCAACGCTTCCCAGTCGGGCAAGCCCGGGCACTTCTCCTTCATGTATTCGGGGTACCACCACTCCTCGATGGCGAGCATGCCGGTCTCGCCGAGATTCTCCACCTTGCCGGTCTTGGTCGCCTCGTCCATCGCGTCGCGGCCTGTCGTTTCCCAGATCTCCATGGCCACGTGCAAATCGCCGGTCTTGAGGCCGGCGAACTGGGCGAGATAATCGGCCTGCACGTATTCGACGTTGAGACCCGCGTTCTTCAGCGCCTCTCCCATGAGCCGAGTTGTGATCAGCTGCCCGGTCCAGTCATGAAGCGTGAGTTTTATGGGGTCTTTAGAGTCTTCGGCGAGCGCCGGAGCGCCCACGGCAAAAATCGACAGCACCGCCACCGCGGTAATCGGCAGTTTACTCATGTTCCCGACCCCCAATGCTCGAGGTTCGGCGCTCCGAGGATCCTGGCGCGTACTGCCAATAATCGACGGCGCCGCGGCCGCGACAGCGGCCGACCCAAGGCTCTCCCAAAAATCTCCGGCTCGTCAATACAATTCAGACGTTGGGTTGCTTTGCACCGGGACTGGGAATCGGCTTCGGCCCGGCCATGTTTCGAACTCGCTAATCATCAGCCAGAGGCGCACACTCAAACAATCGTGCCTCCATAAAAGGCCGGCCGGGTTCAATCTCAGCTTCATATAGCCGGCGGGCCTTCAAGCCTAACACCGCATGGAGGAGATCATACTCGCATCAAAAACCATCGTCCCTGAACCATGCCACATCTGCCGCAAGCAGACCTCCGTGCGTACACCAAGAGGCCAGTACCATGACCAAGTCATCCACTCGCAAACCTGCCGCCAGAAAGGCGCGTCCTACGCATCGTAAGAAAGCTACCAAAGTTGCCAGCGAGAAGGCGCGTGCTACAAGTCAGCACACAGACAAAGTTCTCGCCGAGAAGTCGCACGTACAGCGACGCAAGATCGCTCCTAAAGTCAGCGACGGGGAGGTCGGCGATATACGTCGCGGGCCCGCCACTCAATCCGAGGAATTTCGTGATAGCCCAGTCCCAGACACACACGCCCTTGCTGAAATTAGCGTAGCTCAGACGCGGGAGGTTTATGAGCGCTCCAAGGACGCTCTCCAAACCGTACTTGAGAGCTGGCAGAAATCCTTCGGCGCGGCTGGTCGGGGCGCTACGGTGCTCAACCGTAGGATCATCGACGTTGCGGAGCGTAACATCAATGCCGGCTTCGATCTTGCGACGGACCTTGCTGGAGCCAAGAACTTTGCCGACGTCATGGCGTCGCACGTAGCCTTTTGGCGCAAACAAATCGGCAATGTCAGCGCTCAAGCTGAGGAAGTGCGCGCGGTTTCAACAAAGCCGACATCCGGTCGTTCCCCCGAACGCCGTCAGAGGATGTTGAAGACGTAGAGCAGAATGATCACGAAGATCGGCACGCCCAACAGCCACAAAATAATCCCGCGCATTTCGTCGTCTCCTTAACCCTGCCTCGCTAGGCGATACCTGGCACGTTTGCCATCTCACTCAACGCTCGAGTGTGGTTTTGTATCCCTGGCTCGCGCCTGGGAACTCCGGCCCGTGCAACATAGTTGCACCAGGCAAGTTCACGCATTCGCCGGAGAGTGTCATGGCCAAGTCAGCCCACGCCAAGAGATCGTCATCGCCGAGCTTCGAGAAGGAGGCCGAGCGCACCGCCGAAGAGGAACGCGCCATCCAGCGCAAGATCGATCGCTCCGACAAGAAAAAGAGCGACGATAAAGAAGGGGCAGGGGCGATGCAGGCCGGCGCGCGCGTCTATCCCGTCCCGCCGCTGCCCGATCAACATTTGCGGAAACCGGGTTTGGAGGCCGATCTCGAGCTCAAGCCGATGTACGACGCCCCGCATTACAAGGGCTCGGAGAAGCTGCTGGACAAGGTCGCGCTGATAACCGGCGGCGATTCAGGCATCGGCCGGTCGGTGGCGGTGCTGTTTGCCCGCGAGGGCGCCGACATCGCGCTCGCTTATCTCGATGAGCATGAGGACGCCGAGGAGACCAAACAGGCGGTCGAGCAGGAAGGACGGCGCTGCATCCTGCTGCCGGGCGACGTGGCCGACCCCGAATACTGCAACGACGCGGTGGAGAAGACCGTCGATGAGCTCGGCAAGCTCGACATCCTCGTCAACAACGCCGCCTTCCAGGAGCACGTCAACAGCCTGGAGGAGCTGACCGACGAGCATTTCGACCGCACGATCAAGACCAATCTCTACGGCTATTTCTACATGGCGCGGGCCGCGGTGCCGCATATGGGCAATGGCAGCGCCATCGTCATGACCGGCTCGGTCACGGGGCTGCTCGGCAACAAGGATCTGCTCGATTACTCGATGACCAAAGGCGGCATCCACGCCTTCACCCGTTCGCTCGCCACCCACCTGATCGATCGCGGCATTCGCGTCAACGCGGTGGCACCCGGGCCGGTGTGGACGCCGCTCAACCCGGCCGACAAGCCCGCCGACAAGGTCGCCAAGTTCGGCGGCGACACGCCGATGAAGCGCCCCGCCCAGCCCGAGGAGATCGCGCCGGCCTTCGTGTTTCTCGCCGCGCCGTCTTGCTCCAGCTACATCACCGGCGAGGTGTTGCCGATCATCGGCGGCTATTCGGGCGGCTAGGGCTACGCTCTTATGCAATTGGCAGGGAAGGGTCGCCCGGCTTAGGGTCGGGCGATGAAACCGCCAAGCTTCGTCGCGGGTGTGGTGCTCGCCGGCGGCAGATCGAGCCGCATGGGTGGCGACGACAAATGCCTTGCCCCGCTCGCCGGAACGCCGGTTCTTGCCCATGTCATCGAGCGGCTTGAACCGCAGGTTTCCGCTGTCGCGATCAACGCCAATACCGAACCGTCGCGTCTTGCCAGCTTCGGATTTCCTATTGTCGCCGACAGGATCGAGGGCCATGCCGGCCCGCTCGCCGGACTGCATGCAGCACTGTTGTGGGCGAAGGATAGGGGCCCAAACATCAGCTGTGTCGTGACAGTCGCCTGCGATACGCCCTTCTTGCCCGACGATCTGGTTGAGCGCTTCCTCGCCGCATTGGACGAGACCGGCCGCGAGTGCTGCGTGGCGCGCTCGGCCGAGGGCGTGCATCCGGTGATTGGGCTATGGCCCATTGCGATTGCCGGCACGCTGGAAGCCGCGCTGGCTCAGGGCCAGCGCACGGCAAAAGCTTGGGCCGAGCAGCAAGGCGCGGTGGAGGTGTTCTTCCCGCCGACGCAAATTGGCGGCAGGCCGGTCGACCCGTTCTTCAACATCAACCGGCCTGAGGATCTCGCCGAGGCAGAAGCGCTACTCGGCGAGCGGGCCAAGCTCAAGGGTTGATGCGGCTGATCTTCGAGCCTTCGAGCGTCAGATTGTACATCAGGCCCTTCTGGTCGAGGATGAAGCCGATCACCGGGCTCACCACCTTGTCGGTGTCGATCGAGCCGCCGATACCCACGGTGATGATGGCAACCGACCCGTCGACGCCGACCTTCCATCCCGCCCTTTCCTCGAACCCACGCAAAGCATCCTCTGTCATGAACATGATGATGACCGAGCGCTCCTGCACGCCGAGCTGGAAGCCGAACGAGGCGGAGATCAGATTGTAATAGCCCTCGACCCTCTGCTGATTGAGCAGAATGCCCTCGCCATATTCGCCGCCGAAGCCGATCCCCGCCTTGATGACGGAGGGAAACACCAAGATGCCCACGGCTTTGTTGGCAAGCTCGCGCGCGCCCTCAAACTGGCCGACAAAGCTGTGCAGCGTCGCGTTGGCATCGTGTTCGAGCTCAGCCCTCGAGGCGGCATGGCTCATATTCGGGGCCGCGACGTTTGCCGTCATCATAAGGAAAGCGAGGCACGATGCTTTGAGCAGGGTGTTCATGGGCAAAGCCTCCCGAGGAATTGCTTAAATATTGGCCGACCATCGCCATATGGGCAGCCCATAGATGGCCGGAATGTGGCTTTAGTTTTGAGCATGATCTTATCGGAAAACCGGTTCCCAATTTTTTCGGATCAGGCTCAGGCGACGTGGGTTGCGAGCTCGCCTTTGACTCTCTGGGGATGGGTGAAGACCTCGAACCCATCCTTGCGCGCGACGGCGATGAGCGTCATGCCGCAAGACTCGGCCATGCGCACCGCCAATGCGGTCGGCGCCGACACGGCGACCAGCACGGGCGCGCCGATCATCGCCGATTTCTGCACCATCTCGATGGAGACGCGGCTGGTCAGCACCACCAGGCCCGATCGCGCGGTGGCGCCTTCGCGGGCGAGCGCGCCGGCGAGCTTGTCGAGCGCGTTATGCCGGCCGACGTCTTCTCGCACCGCGACGAGCCCGCGCTCAGGCTCCCAGAAGCCCGCGGCGTGCACGGCGTGGGTCTCGCGGTTCAGCGCCTGCAAGGGGAAGAGCGAGTCGACGGCAGTCATGATCTGGTCTGGCGTGAACACATGGCCGTCGCCGACCTGCGGAGGAGGCCGCATGGCCTCGACAAGGCTTTCCACGCCACACAGGCCACATCCCGTCGGGCCTGCCATCTTCCGCCGCCGGCCCAGGAACTCGGCCGCTTCGGGCGCCTTCAGCCAGATGCGCAGCTCGACGCCCATCTCCTCCTCGACGATGTCGATCGAATCGATGGCATCGACCGAAGGGATGACGCCTTCGGTCAGGCTGAAGCCTATGGCGAAATCCTCCAAGTCCTGGGGGGTCGCCATCATCACCGCATAAGAGGCGGTATTGTAGGTGATGGCGACAGCCGTCTCCTCGGGGATGGCGCGCTCGCCCGCGGCGCTGCCGGAGGCGCGCCAGATGGAGCGGAGAACGCGAACCACGGGTCGCAGCAAGGCTTGCTCCGTTGAGCTTGAACGCGTTGGAAGCTAGTCCGTTAGCCCAAGCGTTACAAGCGGTTGCGCTCAGGTGTGCGGTGCTGCCGCGACGCCCTTGGCGCGATTTTGGTCTAGAGTTCGACGATGGTCAGCGGAGCACCCTTGATGGATTGGATTTATCGGTCCACGGCGATCCTGGCGCTTTCGGTTGCCGCGCTCCTTGCCGGCGCCGGCACGCAAGCTGCCGCCGAGGACAAGCAGCAGAGTCCTTGCACCGAGGACGCGATGCTGGTGTTCGATGCCTCGGGCTCGATGGCCGGCAACCTCAATCAAGGCATCGCCACGACCATGCCCCGGATCAACGAGGTGCGCGCCGCGCTCGCCAAGGTGCTGCCGAGCATCACCCGCTTCCGCCGGGTCGGGCTCATCACTTACGGGCCCGGGCCTTATCAGCAATGCAATGTGCAGCTCGCGCTCAAGCCCATGCCAGACGCGGCGGCGCTCATCATGCAGGAGGTGAACGCGCTCAATCCGGCCGGGAAGACGCCGATGACGGACGCGGTCGAACAGGCGGCAGAGGTGCTCGACTATCGGAACAAGCCCGGCCTCATCGTCGTGCTGACCGACGGCGAGGAGACTTGCGGCGGCCTGCCATGCAGCCTCGGCAAGACATTGCATGCGAACGCCGCGCAGCTCACCGTGCACATCATCGGCTTTCGCATGAAGGATTTCTCCTGGACCGGCGAGCAGAGCATCACCGACGCGAAATGCCTCGCCGAGCAGAATGGCGGCCTCTACATCAATGCCGACGCCGAGCAGGATCTGATCGAGGCACTGAAGAAGACGCTGGGCTGCCCGATGTTGTCGGAAGCCCTGCGTTAAGGACCGGGTCCGGAATCGGCTATTTGCCGGACGGCTGCACCGCGTAGCCGTATTGGATGGGCCAGCTCGGCTTGGCGCCGATCTCGGCTTCGGCACGAAGCGCAAAATACGGCTGACGCAGAAGCTCGCGGCCGATCATGACCAGATCGGCCCGGCCCGAGATGACGATCTCGTCGGCCTGCGCCACCTCGGTGATCATGCCGACCGCGGCAGTCATGATCTGGGCCTCGCGGCGGATGCGCTCGGCGAACGGGACCTGGAAGCCTTTGCCGACGGGGACCTTGGCGTCCGGCACCAGGGCGCCAGACGATACATCGATCAGGTCGATGCCGAGCTCCTTCGCGCGGGCGGCGAGCACGACCGATTGCTCGATGTCCCAGCCGCCCTCGACCCAGTCGGTCGCCGAGATGCGCATGAAGACGGGAAGCCCGCGCGGCACGCGCGCGCGCACCTGTTCGGCGACGCGCAGCGGGAGCCGCATGCGGTTTTCCAGACTGCCGCCATAGGCGTCGCCGCGGAAATTGGCGAGCGGCGAGAGGAACTCGTGCATCAGATAGCCATGCGCCGCATGGATCTCGATCACCTTGAACCCCGCTTCGAGCGCGCGGCCTGCCGCGGCCTCGAAACTGGCAACGATCCCGTCGATGCCGGCCTGGTCGAGCGCGAGCGGCGCCGGATCGCTCGCATGGAATGGTATCGGGCTCGGGGCGACGACGGGCCAGCCGCCTTCATCCAGCTTCAAGCGCCGGCCGCCGAGCCATGGCGCCTCGCAGCTCGCCTTGCGCCCGGCATGGGCGATCTGGATGCCGGGCACCGCGCCTTGGCTCTCGACGAAGCGGGCGATGCGGGCGAGCGGCTCGATATGCGCATCGCTCCAGATGCCCATGTCGCCGGGAGAAATGCGGCCGTCGCGGGTGACCGCCGTCGCCTCGACCATGACGAGGCCCACGCCTCCGGCCGCGCGACTGCCGAGATGCACGAGGTGCCAGTCATTGGCCAGGCCCTCATGCGCGGAATATTGGCACATAGGCGACATGACGATCCGATTGCGCAACGTCACTTCGCGCAAAGTGAGCGGGCTGAGAAGATTGATCTCGCCGGCTTTGCGATAGTGGGATGGCTTCGCCTGAATATCGTTCATGGGAATTTCCTGGGGGTTGTGCGGGCAAGAGGAGGGTAGGGTCCTTTGAGGGATTTGGCGGCGCGGGCCCTACGCCGCCATGACCGAGGTCAAAATGACGCGGGGGGTTGCGTGCCGGGCCAACGCCTAGCTCGGGGCCTCAATAGAGCAAATAAGGCTTCCTCAGCGAGGCGAACTCCATTTCGCCCGGCGCCCAGCTTTTAACGATGTCGTCGAGCGGGATTTGCCGCTCGATCTGCTCGCGCAATTGGGGCGAGCCGGCGAGGATGTCGATCGGCATCTTGTCGTGCTCATATTCGTAAGGCGGGTCGCGCCATTTGAACTGCTTCGGCGCCATGCCATGGAACTCGCGGAGCAGCGACACGCCGACCTTCACCGGCGCGAAGTCATGTCGCGACGTCACGTGGATCTGGCAGCCGCCGCAGGTCGTGCGCGCATGCTTCTGGAAGGTGGGCTCGAAGATCGCCGGCCGGAAATGCACGCCTGCGAGACCGACCGCGTTCATCCGCGCCGCGAATTGATCGCCGTCGATCCAGGGCGCGCCCAACAGCTCGAAGGGACGCGTCGTGCCGCGGCCTTCCGACAGCATGGTGCCTTCGAACAGCACCGTGCCGGGATAGACGATGGCCGTGTCGAGCGTCGGCATATTGGGGGAGGGGATCACCCAGTGAAGGCCGGTGTCGTCCCAATACATGTCGCGCGACCAGCCCTCCATCGCCACCACCTCAAGTTCGGCGCCGAGGCGATGGTGCTCGTTGAACAGCCGCGCCAGCTCGCCGACCGTCATGCCGTGCCGCATCGGCATACGATAAAGCCCTACGAAGGACTCGTAGCCTGGCTCCAGCGTAGGACCTTCGATAGCGATGCCGCCGATCGGATTGGGACGGTCGCAAACGATGACGGGGACGCCGGCCCGCGCGGCGGCGCGCAGGCAATTGGCAACCGTGTAGATGAAGGTGTAGATGCGCGCGCCGACATCCTGGATGTCGATCACCAGCACATCGATCAGCGACAGCATCTCCGGCGTCGGCTCGCGCGTCTCGCTGTAGAGCGAGAAGATCGGCACGTTGCGGCGCGGATCCTTCGTGTGCGGCGTCTCGATCATGTTGTCTTGCAGGTCCGAGCGGAACCCGTGCTGCGGCCCGAAGATCGCGCCCAGCGTCCAGTCAGGCGAGCCGGCGAGGCGATCGACGATGTGCCGGAACTCACGGTCGATCGAGGAGGGATTGGCCAGCACGCCGACGCGCAGGCCCTTCAGGCGCGACGAGGCGAGCAGCCGTTCTGAGCCGAGCAGCATGGGTCAGGCGCGGTGGCGCGAAAGGGCGGACAGGCCCAGGAAATCAGACTGCGTCATTGGGCCTCCCCCGGTTTCAAGGTGTTTTGCTTTACTGCCGCTGCCGACGGGTTTGAAACTTCGATCATGCTATGGTAGTCGGCGGCGGGGCCGACCGGAAGACTGAGGGAAATTGCCCTAAATCCAAGAAGATCGAGGCTTGGCGCGGTTCAGGCCTCTATGCCCCATTGGCCGCTTCCCTTGCTAGAATGCGCTGATGCGCTTTGGTGGGAGATCGCATGAGTAAAGACAGCACGCAAGCCATCCCGGCCTTTATCGACCTCGCGGCACAGCAGAAACATCTTGGCGACAGCGTCGAGACGGCGATCGCGGCGGTGCTGAACCATGGCCAATTCGTACTGGGGCCTGAGGTTAGCGAGCTCGAGCGGCAATTGGCAGCCTTCTGCGGCGCGAAGCATTGCGTGTCTTGCGCCAACGGCACCGATGCATTGCTCTTGGCGCTGATGGCCGAGGGCGTCGGCGAGGGGGATGCCGTGTTCGTGCCGGCCTTTACCTTCGTCGCCACGGTCGAGGTGGCGGTGCTGTGCGGCGCCACGCCGGTCTTCGTCGACATCCGCCGCGACACGTTCAACATGGATATCGAGAGCCTCGAAGCCGCGATCGGCGAGGCCAAGAAGCGCGGGCTCAAGCCGCGTTGCGTGATCCCGGTCGATCTCTACGGGCAGCCCGCCGACTACAAAGCGATCAGTGACATCGCCGTGGCGCATGGCATGTTCGTCATCGGCGATGCGGCGCAGAGCTTCGGCGCGAGCCTCAATGGGCGCAAAGTCGGCACGCTCGCTGCTTACACTGGCACGAGCTTCTATCCGTCCAAACCGCTCGGCGGCTATGGCGACGGCGGGGCGGTGTTCACCGATGACGACGACAAGGCGGCACGGCTGCTGGCGCTGCGCAATCACGGCAAAGGACCGGGCCGGCCCGACTTCGAATATGTCGGCCTCAACAGCCGGCTCGATTCGATCCAGGCGGCGATCCTGCTGCAAAAGCTTCGCCTGTTCCCCGGAGAGATTCCGGCGCGGCAGGAGAAGGCGGACCGCTACAATGCCGGTCTCGCCGCGGTGGTCGATGTGCCGCGGCTCATGCCTGGAGCGACCTCAGTCTGGGCCCAATACACGATCATCACCGAGGATCGCGACGGTCTCGCCAAGGCCTGCCGCGAGGCGGGCGTGCCCACGGCGATCCACTATACGGCTTCGCTCAATCGGCTGCCGCCATACCGGCAAGTCCCGACGCCTGCGGCGGGGCTGCCTCAGGCTGAGTGGCTATCCGAGCGCGTGATCAGCCTGCCGATGCATCCTTATCTCACCGATGCGCAGCAGGACCTCGTCATCGGCACGGTCCGCGACGCGCTGTCATCGCGCAAACCGAGCCGGGCGCATGCGGCCGAGTAGGCAGTAAATGGCAGAGCCAATTCGCACCGCGGTGGTGGGGACCGGCTATTTCGGCCGCTTCCATGCCAATCATTACTCCCGCAATCCGCGGGCGCAGCTTGTCGCCGTGGTCGATAGCGACGCCGCGCGCGCAAGCGCCGTCGCCGCCGAGTTCGGCGCCGAGCCTGCAACCGATCATCGCAGCCTGATCGGCAGGGTCGATGCGGTCAGCGTCGCCGTGCCGACGCCGCTGCATTACGACATCGCCCGCGAGCTGATCGAGGGCGGACTCCACGTCCTGGTCGAGAAGCCGATCACCGACAGCGTGGCAAGCGCCAACGCGCTCACCGAGCTTGCCGAGGCGCGCAAAAAAGTGCTCCAGGTCGGACATATCGAGCGCTTCTCCAGCGCCTACCGCACGCTGTCGCAGATGATGACCGATCCGCTTTATTTCGAGAGCTACCGCATCGCGCCGTGGAAGAACCGCGGCGTCGAGGTCGATGTCGTGCTCGACCTGATGATCCACGACATCGACATGATCATCGGGCTGGCGAACTCGGCGGTGGAGAGCGTGGATGCCGTCGGCACGCCGGTGATCGGCCGTAATATCGACCTTGCCAATGCCCGCATCACCTTCGCCTCGGGCTGCGTCGCCAATGTCACGGCGAGCCGGGTGAGCTACAAGACCGAGCGGCGCATGCGCGTGTTCGGGCGGAGCCACTATCTCAACTGCGATCTCGGCGAGGGCAAGATCTTCGGCTATCGCTTGCGCGGCGATCCGATGACCGAGGGGCTTGCCGCCATCGCCACCGAGACGCACGAAATCCCCAAGCAGGACAGCCTCGCCAACGAGATCAACTCGTTTCTCGATTGCATCGTCAACGGCACCAAGCCGCTGGTCGATGGCCGCGCCGGCTCGGAGGCGCTGCGCGTGGCGAGCATGATCAATCAGAGCATCGAGGAGCATCTGGCGCGGGTGCAGGCGCCGTTGAATTCTCGGCAAGCCGGTTAGCAGCCATAGTTTCATCCCTCCCATCAAGGGGAGGTATCGGGGCCGTGCATGAGTTGCCCGGCTAAGAAATCTCTCTCGCCTGGATGATGTCGAGCACGACCTTGGCGGCGCGCTCGCTGGGCGGTGGGTCGACATCGCCTAGCGCCTTGGCCACCTCGCGGAAGCCCAGTAGCTGCTTCGCGCGCACCTCCTTTGAGCCGAGGACCTCCGCCACAGCCTCGGCGATATGCGGCGCGGTGCATTCCTCCTGGAGATATTCCGGCACGACCGTGCGCCCGGCCAGCAGATTGACCAGCGAGGCATGCTCGACGCTGACCCCCATGCGGCGGACGAGGAAGGCGGTGGTGGCGCTGACCTTGTAGGCGACCACCATGGGGACGCCGGCAAGCGCGAGCTCGAGCGTCACGGTGCCCGATTTGGCCATGGCGGCGTCGGACGCGGCGAAGGCGTCGAAGCGCTCTTCCATCTCGGCGAACACCACCTGGAACGGCCAGTCCCGCGTCATGGCCCCCACGAATTCGGCCGCGGCGTGCGCCACCGGAATAACGATGCGCAGGTCAGGGTAAGTGGCTTTGAGCGAAAGCAGCGCCTCGCCGAACACGGGAAGCAGGCGGCGGACTTCGCTTCCCCGCGAGCCGGGCAGCACGCAGAGCACGGTCGCGTCAGGCGGCAGCCCGTGCCGCGCCCTGAAGGCGGGCCCGTCGCCGCGATCCACGCCCGAACTCGATGGCCGGGTGGCCGACATAGGTCGAGGGAATGCCGTATTTGGCGAAGAAGGCCGCCTCGAACGGCAGCAAAGCCATGATGTGATTGACGCGCCGCCCAAGCTTCTTGGCGCGGCCCGGGCGCCAGGCCCAGAGCTGCGGCGCGACGTAATGCACGATCGGAATGCCCGAGCCGCGGAGCTGATGCGCGAGCCGCATCGAGAAGCTCGCCGAGTCGACGGTCACCACGGCATCGGGGGTGAGGCGGCGCGCTTCCGCCGCCGTCTGGTTGATACGCCTGACCAGACGCGGCAGATGCGGCAAGACCTCGGCAAGGCCGATCACGGAAAGATCGCTCATCGGATACAAGCTCTGGAGCCCTTGGGCCGCGGTCTGCGGACCGCCGACGCCGGCAAAGCGGACATGGCCCGCCGTCTTGCGCTTTAGAGCGCTCATCAGCCGGCCGGCGAGATTGTCGCCGGAGGTCTCGCCGGCGACGATGAAGATCAGCGGCTCACGCCGGTCCATGTCCGCTCCCGAAATTCAAACGTCCCGCCAAGAGGAGAAGGTTGCGGCCTGACCGTGCCGCGTGCCCTGCAAGTCGATCAGCTCCCAAACCACGCCGTGCTCGATGATAAAGCGCTGGCCCGACTTCGCAATGCGCACCCCCCGATAGCCTGAGATGAAACCGTCGCGGTGGACCTGATCGAGCAGTCTTTGCCGCTCCGCCTGGTCTTGGGTTTCGGCGGAGAGCCGCGAGGGCAGCGCCAAGAACTCCTCCCAGACATAGCCGAAACAGCCTTCAGCGGCCTTGTTGGCATAGATGAAATGCGGGTCGGGGCCGGTGCCGTGCGCGAGCACGACGAAAGGCGCATCGCGATATAACCATGTCGCGTCCTTGCCGGGCGGAACGAGAGCGGATCCCACAAGCCGCGCGTAGCTCTCCGTCAACAGCGCGAAGAACCACGAATCGGTCTTGAGATCGGCAGATTGGAGCGTCGTTGCGATCGTCACAGAATGCTCTTGGCGTAGAGGTCGGTGCGGCGATCGCGGAAGAAGCCCCATTCGGCGCGGTAGCGGGCGATCGCGTCGAGATCGAAGCTCGCGAGCAGCACGCCTTCGTCCTTGTCGCCGAAGCTCGCGACCAGCGCGCCGGTATGATCGGCGATGAAGGAATGGCCGTAATAGCTCTGGGTGACGCCGTCGTTGTCCTCCATGCCGATGCGGTTCGCCGCCACCACCGGCACGGCATTGGCGACGGCATGGCCCTGCATCACCCGCTGCCATTGCCTGTGCGTATCGAGGGTCAGGTCGTAGGGCTCCGAGCCGATGGCGGTGGGATAGAACAGAATTTCCGCGCCTTCGAGCACCATGGCGCGCGCGGCCTCCGGATACCACTGATCCCAGCAAATGCCGACGCCGATCATTCCGGCTTGCGTCTTCCACGCCTTGAAGCCGGTGTCGCCGGGGCGGAAGTAATATTTCTCCTGATAGCCGGGGCCGTCAGGGATGTGGCTCTTGCGATAAACGCCGAGGATCTCGCCGTCGGCATCGGCGATCGCCACGCTGTTGTAATGACGCGGCCCATCCTTCTCGAAGAAGGAGATCGGGATCACCACCTTCAGCGTCTTGGCGAGCGCGGCCAGCGCGCGCACCGCGGGATGTTCGCGCACCGGATAAGCGGTGGCGAACCATTTGGGGTCCTGCCGCGTCGGGAAATAGATGCCCTGGAACAGCTCTGACGGCAGGATCACTTGCGCGCCTTGGCCCGCGGCCTCGCGAACGAAGGCCTCGGTCTTGGCGATATTGGCCGCCATGTCGTGGCCGTAGGAGGTCTGGATGGAAGCGACGGTGAGGGTGCGCGTCATCTAGAGCGGCTCCTCGCGGGTGATGCAGTGGAACGAGCCGCCGCCGGCGAGACCCGAGCCGAGAACCCCGCGCGAGGGGAGGCCGACCACCTTGCGGTCGGGGAACGCCCGCTGGAGCGCTTGGATCGCTTGCTCCCCGGACGGCGTGCCGTAGGTCGGCATGACGACGATGCCGTTGGCGATGACGAAGTTGACATGCGAGGCCGGGGCGATGTCGCCGAGTTCGTCAAGCACCAGCCCAGGGCTCGGGATGCGGATGACATCGAGCTTGCGCCCCGAGGCGTCGGTCGCCGCTTCGAGCCCGCGCGCGATGGCGTTCAGCACCTCGGCGTTGGGATCGTCGCCACCGGCGGGGGACTGGCAGACGACGCGGCCAGGAGCGATGAAGCGGGCGAGCGTGTCGATATGGCCGTCGGTGTGGTCGTTGCGGAGACCTTGGTCGATCCAGATGATCTTCTTGGCGCCGAAGGCTTCACGCAGCGCGGCTTCGGCCTGCGCCTCGGTCCAGCCGTTGCGGTTGGCGTTGAGCAGAGTCTGCCGCGTGGCGAGGATCGTGCCTTCGCCATCCTGCTCGATGGCGCCGCCCTCCAGCACGAAGTCGAATTTGCGCATCGGCGTGCCCGACAGCCGTGCGATGTCGTCGCCGACGGTTGTATCGTCGGGAAGGTCGAACTTGCCGCCCCAGCCATTGGTCCTAAAGCGCAGCGCCACCGCGCCGGTTGCCGCGCGCGCGAAGATCGGACCGGTGTCGCGCAGCCAGATGTCGCCATAACGCGCCGGCACGATGTCGGCCGTGTTGCCAAGCTCGGCGCGGGCAGAAGCTTCGGCCTCGGCGCCCGCCACCAGGACCCGGACCTTGTTCGTGGGGCTCAGCGCGCGCACCAGGGCCGCTATCTCCCGGCGCGGCGTAGCAAGGTCGCCGTTCCATTGCTCGGGGTCGGCGGGCCAGGCGGTCCAAATCGCCTGTTGGGGGGCCCATTCCGCGGGAACGGAAATTTGCTCGGCAACGCCAATTCGCATGTCTTCGTGCTCGTGTTTTCGCCAAGTTCAGTCAGCCTTGGCCGAAATCGTGAAATCTCCATCCCTCTCAAGGGTGTAAACTTGGCCTCTGTCAACTGCCGAGGCGAATCAGGCAGGGGGCGGGCCGCCGGCACCTGGCGCCGGTCGCGCAAAGGACAGCAAGGGAGGACGAGGTCATGGCTACTGCGGCACGCGCGGATCAGTCCAACATATGGTGGGTGTTTCTGCTTGAGGGAATTGCGGCTCTTATCTTCGGAGCGTTGCTCCTGACAAATCCGGCGGCGACCCTGTTGGCGCTCTCGGTGTTTCTCGGTTTCTATCTACTGTTTATCGGCGTGCTGGAGCTGGTGCGCATCTTCGTCGACCGCTCGCAGCCCTGGGTCTGGTCGCTCATCGTCGGCATCCTCGGTATCGTCGCCGGCATCGTCGTGCTGAACCACCCGGTGCTGACGGCGGTGGCGCTGCCCACCACGGTGGTGATCTATCTCGGCGTGGTCAGCCTGGTGATGGGCGTCGCCGGAATCATCGGCGGCTTCAGCGGCGGCGGCATCGGCTCGTTCCTGCTCGGCATCGTCAGCCTGATCATCGGCGTGTTGTTGCTCGGATCGCCGCTGACGACGGCGCTCGCCGTGCCCTTCGTGTTCGGCATCCTGCTGTTGATCGAAGGCGTGGCGCTGATCGTGTTCGCCTTCCGCGCCAAGGGATAGCGACAGAGCGGTTTGCCGCATTGCCGAATGGACCCGCGGCCCATCGGGCCGCGGGTTGGCGCTTGCGCGTCAGATGCCGTGCAGCAACGGATCGAGGTCGAGCGTTGAGCGGTGTCCGACATCGTGGCGGCTCTTGGCGATGAATGAGTCGGCGGCCGAGCGGCCCTGGTCGCGCAGCATGCAAAGGAAATCCCACTCGGCGTTGAGCTTCGAGGAGTAGCCAAGCTCGGCGAGAGCCTCGCCGGCGATGCGGTGGATGCGCATGCCCGCCCAGAGCGCGCCTTCGGAATCGCCAGGATTGGCGACCTGGCGCAGCAGCGCGATCATGCGCAGCTCCTTCAAGAGCACGCTGTTGAAGGAAACCTCGTTGAGGCGATTGAGAATGTCGCGCGCGGTGCGCGGCGTGCCGTGCCGCTCGACCGGATTGATCTGGACGAGGATAGTGTCCTTGGAGCTGCATTCACGCACCAGCGGGGTGATGGTGGGATTGCCGGAATAGCCGCCGTCCCAATAAGGCTCGCCGTCGATCTGGATGGCTTGAAACAAGGTGGGGAGGCAGGCCGAGGCGAGCAGCACGTCGGGCGTGATCGTGTTGTTGCGGAACACATGGCCGCGGCCGGTGTGCACATTGGTGGCGGTGACGAACAGCTTGATCGGCGCGCGCGCGAGCCGGTCGAAATCGATGCAATGCGCGAGAATGTCGCGCAGCGGATTGGAGTCCATCGGGTTCAGCTCATAGGGCGAGAATACCCTCGACATCAGATCCATGAAGATGAAGGCCGGGGAATAATCGAGCGTCCAGCGGCCGAGCAGCACATCGAGCGGCGTGCGCTGGAACGGGCTCAGCTTTGCGGCCTCAGACACTTTCCGCCAGAAGGTTTCGAGGCTGGCGCGGGCGCCCTGGGGACCCTTCGCCGCATAGCCATCGACCATCACAGCGCCGTTCATGGCCCCGGCTGAGGTGCCGGAGATGCCGTCGAAGTTGAGCCAATCCTCCTCTAACAACCGGTCGAGCACGCCCCAGGTGAAGGCGCCATGGGCGCCGCCGCCTTGCAGCGCGAGATCGACGAGAATGGGATCGCGGCTGGCCAAGGCTTCACCCTCACTCGATCGGCTCGCCGGGGACGACAATGCGCTCGGGCTCGAGCAGCCTGAGCTTGCCGTCGGCGTCGATCGCCAGACTGTGGATATAGAAAATGGTGTCCATATCGTCGGTCACCTCCATCACCGGCGACGGCGCCGAGATAATGGGAAGGCCGGCGATATGGCCGATCCAGTCGATATGCCGGTGGCCATGCATGAGGATGGCCCGGCCCGACAAAGGCTTGAGGCTGCGCACGAACCAATTGCCGTTGATCAGCGCCGTGCCGATGCGCTCCGACAGCGCCTTGGCCGCCCAAGGGTATTCGACGACATGGTGGTGCAGCGCGATCACCCAGCATGCGTTGGGGTATTCGGCCGCGGCGATGTCGACGCCGCGCATCTGTTCGGCCGATACCATGCCGAGCGCATTGGTGAAGGAGAAATGCGTGTCGGCGTTGGAATTCAGGAGAATGATGCCGAGACCATCCTTCTTGTCGGGCGGCACGACCATCGGAAAGACGCGCGCCCAGACTTCCGGGATCTCCTTGGACAGGATCGGCCGTGCGACATCGGCGAAACGCTCCAAGCTGACCTCGTGCGGCCGCAACGCCTCTTCCAGAGTGCCGCCTACGCAATCCTTCGTGCGATCGATCACCCGCACATGCCGGCCCTGGACGGCGTTCATGGCCGAGAGGCACCTGATCTGGCGCAACGGCCGGTTCGGGCTGGTGGGGAGGTCCATGCGCGCGGGGTTGGCGCGATCGACGATGTTGAGGTCGTGATTGCCGGGCAACATCAGCACGCGCCCGCCGAAGCCGGGATGCGCGGCGAGCGCGTCCAGCACCTCGGCCCATTCGGAGGATATACCCGCGTCGGTCATGTCGCCGGTGATCAGGATCGCGTCGAGCTTGTCCTTGGCGTCGAGCGCCTCAAGCTGCCTGAGCAGGCGCTTCAGCCGCTCATTGCCGCTAGGGCCTGAGCGTCCGCTCTCGATGCGGCGGCCGTAACGTTCGCCCACCACATGGATGTCGGAGAGATGGGCGATGCGCCAGGTGCGGCCCTTGTTCGGCGCCTTGGCGAATTTGCCGAGATTTCGCGGTTGCGCCATGGAGGCGTCGGCGAAACCCCAGACCAGTGCGGCCACGGCGAGATAGGCGGTGATCGCGGCGACGCTGTTGGCGAGCGCGACCACGGCCACCTTCTTCCAGGATTCGATCTCCGACAGACTGCCGTAGAGATGCGTGTGCGGCCAGACCAGCCAGAGCACCAGCAGGGCAAGGCCGCAGACGAGAATGCCGGCGATTGCCGCGGAAGCCGCGCGCAGCCTCGCTCTTTGCGCGTCGCTGGCATTGCGCGCGAACAGCCGCTCGGCCAATTGCCGGAAGGCCTCGCGGAAGCCGGCGTAGCTCGGCTCGACGACGATGGAATTCAGCGCCCAGAAATTCTTCTCGGCCGTGCGGAACAGCGCGCGCCAGCCGAACCAGCCAATGCCAATGAGGATAGCCAGGATCAGCAGCGACCAAAGCCCGATCGCCAGAGAGGCGAGCTTGTCGGTGACGATGGTGAGCCACTCGACAAAGACGATCGGCGCCAGGCCGAGAAGAAGACCGGGCACCACCAGCAGCAGCGCCCAGGCCACGATCAGCTTGGGCAGGCTGATCTCAACCAGCATGCTGCCGAACAGCGACAGCATCGAGCGGCGCTTGGTGCTCGACGCGTCATCCTCGATGTCGCCGCGGCGCGGATCGATGAACAGATCCGCGTTTCGCGTCTTCGCCGCTCGTTTCTTCTCGCGCTTGTCGGCCATGGCGAGGTCAGGACTTCTTCTTGCCGTCGGGAGGCGCACCCGACAGAAGCGTCGAGACCCATCGGCTCGAGGGGTACTCGGCGGCGACGGCCATGATGGTAAGGGTGATGGGCACGCCGATCAGCGCGCCGGGAATGCCCCATAGCAGGCCCCAGAAGAACACGGCAAAGACCACCGCCAGAGGCGAGATCGAGAGCGCCGCGCCGGCGGCCAACGGCTCGAGATAATTGCCGATCAGGAACTGGATCGCCGTCAGTCCGATGAAGACGATGATCACCGCCTGCCAGGTGTCGAGCTGGGCGACGGCGAACACGGCGGGCAGCAGCGTGGCGACGAACGGGCCGATGAAGGGAATATAGTTCAGGGCGAAGGCGAGCAGTCCCCAGGCGATCGCCGGTTCGAGCCCGGCGAGCAGCGCGAAACCCCAGATGGCGAGCCCGGTGAGAATGCTCAGCAGCGTTCGCACCAGCATATAGCGCCGGAACTTGGCGGCGATCTCGGTAGCGGCGTGGGCGAGCTTGCCGCCATTCTGCAGCGAGGCGAGCTTGGCGCCGAACTGCCGGACCTCGAGCAGCGCCATCATCAAGAAGACAAACACCAAAATGCCGAAGCCGGCGAGGCGATTGATGCGCCAGGCGATCTCCTTGAACATACGCAGCAACCAGAGCACATCAAAGCGCTCGGCAAGGGTGCCGGCGACGAAGATACCGTGCCCTTCGAGCCAATCGGTCGCCTGCACATATATGGCTTGAAACCGCTGCACGTTGTTCAGCAGCCAATCGCCGATTGCGCTCAGCGCCCAGGCGATCATCGAAACGAAGAGCACCATCACAATGACGGTAACGCTGAGCGTGACAAAGAGGGCGAGGCCCTTGGGTACCGTCTGCTCGAGCCGCTCCTGGAGCGGCCAGACGATGGCGAGGATGAACAGCGCGAAGGCGAGGGGGCCGAACACCGAGCTGGCGAAATAGAGCGCGGCGCAGGCCAGCACGATGGCGCAGATGACGACCGCGACACGGACCGGACCCTTGCTCGTGTTGGCTTTGTCCGTAGACGCCATATGCCGCGCTCCCGGTGCGCAGTCTATCCTGTTTTGCGGGCGAACCTCCAGGGCTGCTCAGATGACCCTCGCGCGCAAGGACGCCGCTGCTATAGTGCGGAAAGCCCCGGCTCCCCTTGGCGCGAGCCCGATTTCCTCCCCGCACGCCACGAGGCTTCGACATGATTTTCCGCCAGTTGTTCGACTCGACTTCGAGCACCTATAGCTACCTTCTCGCCAGCCGCCATGGCGGAGAGGCTCTCATCATCGATCCGGTGCTGGAGCGGGTCGACCGTTACATCCAGCTGCTCAAGGAGCTCGATCTCAGGCTGGTGAAGGCGATCGACACGCATCTCCATGCCGACCACATCACGGGGCTCGATGCGCTGCGCGAACGCACGCGCTGCATCACGGTGATGGGCGAGCAGACCAAGGCCGACGTGGTCTCGATCAGGGTCGCCGACGGCGATCGGGTCGATATCGAAGGCTTGAGTTTGGAGGCGCTCTACACGCCGGGCCACACCGACGATTCCTACAGCTACATCCTGCCCGACCGCGTGTTCACCGGCGACACGCTGCTGATCCGGGGCACCGGGCGCACCGACTTCCAGAACGGCGATGCGCGGGCGCAATACGATTCGCTGTTCGGGCGGCTGCTCAAACTGCCGGAGGAGACGATGGTCTTCCCCGCGCACGACTATAAAGGCGACACGGTCTCGACCATCGGCGAGGAGAAGGCGTTCAATCCGCGGCTGCAAGTGAAGTCGATCGACGAATATGTCGAGCTGATGAACAATCTCAACCTGCCCAATCCGAAAATGATGGACGTGGCGGTACCCGCCAATATGCGGATCGGGCTCGCGCGAGACATCGTCGCGGAACGCGGCTGGACGCTCACCGCCGAGGAGGCGAAAGAGGCCTTGGGCAAGCCTGATATAGCCTTGGTCGACCTTCGGGAGGACCAGGAAAGGCGGAAGGATGGGGTCATCCCCGGCTCGTTGCACGTCTCCTATCCTGATGTGGAGGAAAGCCTGAAGGCGGATGGCCTGCTGCAACACCTGGCAAAAGGCGGGGGCAAGCGCCTCATCTTCTTTTGCACCTATGGCCAGCGCTCGGCCATGGCGGTGCAGGCGGCGCAAGCCGCGGGGCTGGAGACTGCGCGGCACATCCGGGGCGGGCTGCAAGCCTGGCAGGCGGCACATGGTCCGCTGAGCCGCTAATCTCTCGTCTTGCGTGTGCCAGAAGCGGGCTCGACGCCGCCAAGATTAGCTTCTAAGACATCCTCATGCCCAAGCCCTCGTTTCGCGTCGCCGCAACTCTCGCCACCACACTGTGCTGCCTTGCGTCCTTTCCGGCAGACAGTTTCGCCAATGTGAAAGTCTGCCGCAGCATGGAGCAGCGCTACGAGCAGATCGAGCGCGGCGCGAGCACGGTCGAAGTCAATTCCATGCTGTTCTCTGCGGCCGATAAGGGCTGCATCGATCTCGTCAAGCTGCTGCTCAGCGAGGGGGCTTCGCTCGAGGCGCGCGATCGTCTCGGCGCCAGGCCGCTGGCGCGCGCCGCGTCAGCCGGCGAGATCGAGATCGTCACCCTGTTCCTCGACAAGGGCGCGCCGATCGATGCGCGCGACCTCGATGGATCGAGCGCGCTCTTCAAGGCGGCTGAAGCCGGACGGCTGCCGATGGTGCGGCTGCTGATGGAGCGCGGCGCCGATATCAATCTGCCAGGACGCAACGGGATCTCGCCGCTTTCCGCCGCGGCCTATATGGGCAGCGCGCCGATCGTGCAGCTGTTCATCGACAAAGGCGCCGACCCGAAGGCGATCGACAGCACGCAGAAATCGGCGATCGTCTATGCCGCGGGACGGGGCTTTTTCCCGGTGGTGCGCCTCCTTCTCGACCACGGCGTCGACGTCAACGCCAAATACGGCAACGATCTCACCGCGCTGATGTGGGCGTCAGGCTATTCGGCGGAGGCCGGGGTGAAGGACGTGGATCAGGTCATGACGCTGCTCATCGAGCGTGGCGCGCGGCTCGACGAGCAGGACAATCGCGGGCGAACCGCGCTGATGATCGCGGCAGAGCTCGGTCACGCCGGGGCCGTCGACCTCCTGCTTGCACACGGGGCGGATAAGAGCCTCAAGGACAAGCAGGGCAAAACCGCGGGCGATCTCACCTCGCTCACGGCGCTCCGCGACAAGCTTGCGGGCCGGAGCTAGCGTCCCTGATTGAGATATTGGTCGATCTGCATCCCGGCGAGGTATTGCGACAGCGCCGTGAGATCGTCGAGCGAGGTGGCCTTCATCAGATCGGTCATGCCGGGATTGTTGCCGCGTGCCCCGGTGCGGAAGTCGGTCATCGTCTTGATGAGATAATCCTGCCATTGGCCGGCGAGGCGGGCGGTGGTGCCGTCGCCCTGGAAATAAGCGAGATGGCAGCCGGGGCAGCCGACCGAGGCCGCCGCGCTCTGCGCCTTGGCGGCGACGTCATTCGGCGCCGAGGGCTCCTGCAAGTCCGGCCATTGCAAGCCTGAGAAATAGGCGGCAAGCGCCAGCATGTCGGGCTTCTCCAGCGTGGCGGCGATCGGCGACATGAGGTCGTTCTTGCGCGCGCCGCTCTTGAGGTCGCGCAGCTGGAGATAGAGATAGCCCTCGTTCTGCCCCCATATCACGGGAGTTGTCTTGTTGATGGGGATGCCCTTCTCGCCGTGACAGGTGGCGCAAAGCTTCGCCTTGTCGGGGACGGGATCCGCGGCGAGGGCGGCCGTGGAGAGGAGCAGCAGCGCCGCAAGCGGCGCCATGCGACACAGGCGGGCGAGGAGAGGGGAGGTGGCCATCGCGCGGTTTCCGTCAGCGAGGATTAACAGCGGTCAGTTAATGAAAAGGACGGGGCTCAAACGCCGCCCCGTCCTCATTTGTTGCGTGTGCGGCGAGTTGCCGCCTAGCCCTGAGGCGATCAATCGACCGTAAACGCGATGATGTTGTTACCGCGCTTGAAGTCGATCTGGGTGTTGCCGCCCGCGCCGACGACGATGTACTGCTTGCCGTCGACCGAGTAGGACGCCGGAGGCGCGTTGACGCCGGCGCCGGCGAAGAACGACCACAGCACCTTGCCGGTCTTGGCATCGTAAGCGCGGAACCAGCCGTCGCCCTCGCCGGTGAACATCAGACCCCCAGCCGTGGTGAGCGCGCCGCCCATCATGGGCAGAGGCGTCTTCACCTGCCAGGCGATCTTGCCGGTGTTGTAGTCGACGGCGGTGACATTGCCGGACTGCGCCTCGGTCGGGATCACCTTGAAGGCGCCGCCGAGCCACAATTTGCCGCCCGGATAGTCGGACGCCTCGACGTGGTAGGTCATCGGCTGGTGCAGGTTGACCGCATAGGTCAGCCCAAGCTCGGGATTGACCGACATCGGCGACCACTCGACGCCGCCATTGGCGCCAGGCAGCATGCGCGCGCCTTCAGGCGTGGGCAGCACCCACATATTCTCCTGTGCCACCATGGCCTCGGAGAAGCGGATCAGGCTGCAGTCCTTCCGGTTGTGCACATAGACATGGCCGGTCTTGCCGCCGTGGATCACGCCCGGAACGACATTGCCGTCCTTGTCCTTGACATCGACCAGGATCGGCGGGCTGACAGCGTCGAGATCCCACACGTCATGGGCGATGTATTGGAAGTGGCAGGCATATTTGCCGGTATCGAGATCGAGCGCGACCAGCGAGTTGGTATAGAGATTGTCGCCTGGGCGGATCGCGCCATAGAGGTCAGGTGACGGGTTGCCGACCACGAAGTAGATGCGCTTGTTCTTGAGGTCGACCGCCGGGTTCTGCCACACGCCGCCGCCGAGCGTCTTGTAAGGATCGCCGGCCTTGGCGAGCTGCGCCTTCTCCGCCTCGATGTCGCGATGCATATCGCGGCCCGTAGCGTCCTTGGTCGCCCATACGCCTACCGAATTCTCGGGGATGGTGTCGAAGTTCCACACCAATTTGCCGGTCTCGGCGTCGTAAGCGCGGACGAAGCCGCGAATACCGTACTCGCCACCGTTGGTGCCGATCAGGATTTTGCCGTCGACTGCGGTCGGCGCCATGGTCTCGCTATAGCCAAGCTCGGGGTCGGCGATGTCGGTCTGCCAAACCAGGCTGCCGGTCTTGGCGTCGAGCGCGACGAGCTTGGCATCGAGCGTGCCCATATAGACTTTGTCTTTATAGATGGCGACGCCGCGATTGTTGGGGCCGCAGCAATAGGTCGTGATCGGCCCCATCTTGTGCTTGTAGTGCCAATACTCCTCGCCGGTCTTGGCGTTGATGGCATAGACGTGATTGAAGGACGTCGTCACGTACATCACGCCGTCGACCACGATCGGCGTCGTCTCGAGCGACTCCTTCACTTCCGTCTGGAAGATCCAGGCGGGATGAAGCTTGCCGACATTCGACGTGTTGATCTGCTTGCCGGGATAATAGCGGGTCTGATCGTAATTGCCGTTAGTGTGCAGGAAGTTCTTGTCGTCGGACGCGGCGCCGCTGAGTTGCTCTTGCGACACCGCCGGCGTCGGCGCCTCTTTGACCTTGGTCGTCGCCGCCGACTGCACCTCTCCGCTCCATGCCGGGATCGAACTGAGTCCGGCAACACCGATAATTAGCGCGCCAGCGAACGCGGCCGCCGTTTTACAACGCCCCATGTTTTCCTCCATTGCGTGGTCCCGATTTGGCCGAGGAGATCGGCCGCTCCAGACGGGTTCGCACGGCAAAAAGACTGCGCGCGGCCTTGCCATTTGTCAATGTTGCGCATGGGAGGAGTCCAATCTGGGCGTCCACTAGGCAGCACTTTTGCCATCTCTGGCTGTACGTCTTGCTATTTTGCCTGCGAGCAAGCAGGTAAATTTGAAACGAAATCGAGAGCTTCTGTGGCGCAGGATTGTCGGCGCGTGAGTCAGCTTTACCGAATGCCGTTCCGAGTTTGCCAAGTTGGCTTGGCCCTGTTGTTGGTGCTTGCGGCGCCCCTGCCCATTCTCGCCGAGACGCGAGACGAGGGCGAGGCCGCGCCCCCGGCAGCGGCGGCACTCACCAATGTGCCGATCGGCTATCTCAAGCAGGAGGTGAAGAAGGTCATTCCGCTGTCGCGGCTGAATGTCGAGCCGGAGGACATCGGCATTGCGGGCGCGCAGATCGCGCTCAAGGACAACAACACGACCGGGCGCTTCACCAAGCAGCAATTCACGCTCGACGTCGCGCAGGTGCCAATCGGCGGCGACGCCGTCAAGGCACTGGAGACGCTTGTCGAAGCCGGCCACCATTATGTCCTTGTCGATGCGCCGGCCGAGATTCTGTTGCGCCTGTCCGACGCGGTGAAGGGCAAGGACGTGCTGCTGTTCAACGTCCGCGCGAGCGACGAAAATCTCCGCGAGGAGGATTGCCGGGCGAATGTGCTGCACACGGCGCCCGACCGCGCCATGCTGGCCGACGCGCTCGCGCAATATCTCGTCTGGAAGAAGTGGCAGCGCTGGCTGGTGGTGAAGGGCGTGTTCCCCGAGGACCTCGCCTATCTCGACATGCTGCGCAGAGCGGCCAAGCGTTTCGGCGGCACCATCGTCGAGGAGCGTGAATATAAGGAGACGCCGGGTGCGCGGCGTTCGGATTCCGGCCAGCAGCAGATCCAGCAGCAAATGCCGGTCTTCACCCAGGGCGCGCCGAGCTACGACGTCGTGGTGGTGGCCGATGAGAAAGAGGTGTTCGGGCCTTATCTGCCCTATCGCACCTGGGACCCGCGGCCCGTCGCGGGCACGGCGGGGCTGCAAGCGATGAGCTGGCACCCGGCGCATGAGCAATGGGGCGCGACGCAGATGCAGAACCGGTTCCAACGCGCGGCCAAGCGCTTCATGCTGCCGATCGATTATCAAGCATGGGTCGCCGTGCGCGCCATTGGCGAGAGCGTCTCGCGCGTCGGCTCCGGCGATTTCGCCAAGGTCGACGCCTTCCTGCGCGGCGACGAGTTCGGACTCGCGGCGTTCAAGGGGCAGAAGGTCACGTTCCGGAAGTGGGACGGCCAGCTCCGCCAGCCGATCATCGTCGCCGGTCCCGATCTGCCGGTGTCGACCTCGCCGCAGCAAGGCTTCCTGCATGAACACGCCGAGGTCGATACGCTCGGCATCGACGCGCCGGAAAGCAAATGCAAATTCCAATGAACAATCGAACAACCGGGAGGATCGGAATGCGCGCAGAAGCGCTGGTTGCCGTAGTCGTTGCGACGGTTGGTCTGGTTGGCGGCGCGAGGCCGGGCGAGGCCTATACCGTCTACGTCTCCAACGAGAAGGGGAACTCGATCACCGTGCTCGACAGCGCGACGCTCGAGGTGAAGGAGACGATCCCGGTCGGCATGCGGCCGCGCGGCATCATCCTGACCAATGACGACAAATATCTCCTGATCTGCGCGAGCGACGAGGACACGGTACAGGTGCTCGACGTGAACAGCCACGAGCTGGTCGGCGATTTGCCGTCAGGCCCGGATCCTGAATTGCTGGACCTGCATCCTTCGGGCAACCCGGTCTATGTCGCCAACGAGGACGACAATCTGCTCACGGTGATCGACATCAACGACAAGAAGGTACTTGCCGAGGTGGAGGTGGGCGTCGAGCCGGAAGGCGTCGGCGCGAGTCCGGACGGCAAGACCGTGGTGGTGACGTCCGAGACCACCAACATGGCCCATTTCGTCGATACCGAAAGCTACGAGATCACCGACAATGTGCTGGTCGGCTCGCGGCCGCGCTTCGCCGAGTTCACGGCCGACGGAAGCCAGCTGTGGGTGACCTCAGAGGTGGCCGGCGTGGTTTCGGTGATCGACACCAAGACGCGGAAGATCATCAAGGTCATCGGCTTCGCCGTCCCGGGTGTGCAGCCGGAGCATATTCAGCCGGTTGGCGTGCGTGTCGCCAAGGACGGAAGCAAGGCCTTCGTGGCGCTCGGCCCCGCCAATCGCGTGGCGGTGATCGACGCCAAGACGCTCGAGGTCGAGAAATATCTCTTGGTCGGGCAGCGCGTGTGGCAGCTCGCCTTCACGCCTGACGAGAAGCAGCTGTTCGTGACCAACGGCAACAGCAACGACGTCTCGGTGATCGACGTGCCGAGCCTGACCGTGGTGAAGTCGATCCCCGTGGGCTCGGCGCCATGGGGCGTGGCGATCTCGCAGCACTGAGGCAGCGAGGCCGCCGGGCTTAGTGCGCTAGGTTCAGCTACGCTCGGTCAGCGAATGCCGCTCAGGCAGATGCTACCCATTCGCCGGCGACATAACCGAAGGCGACAGCATCGGGATTCCGCTTGGCGGCGATCCGCAACTTGTCTTCGGCATCGACGACGAGAGAACGGTGTTTGCTGCGCTTGTCTTCGGGCGCGTCCTTGAAGCCACTCAGGAGAATGACTTTCCTGCCGCGCAGGACAATCTTCGGGAGTGCCATCCCACCTCCTCGGCCCACCCAAAAGATTTGCTCTGAGATTTTTTGGCCGGGGCTCAGAGTCGCATCTTCAAGGCGAGCGCCTTGCTTCCAATATGGCGACCCCCGTCAGCCATGATGGACCCTAGCAAAAAAATGCGACGATCGTAAGACGCGATGAGCGATGCGAACCGATTTTTCGGATTCAATTAGCGCCAATTTCGCCGATCGCTTCCGCACTGCACAAATTTGCCGCGCTTAGATTGCGGTGCAGCATCATTTGCCGGGAGCATCGCGAAGCAGCGCCGCAAGCCCCGCTTGCGTCTCGACGGGAGGCTTCCAGTCGAGCCGCGCAAGCGCCGAAGGGTCGGCGACCAGCGAGCCGAACAGAGGTTCGAGCGTTCCGCGCTGGCCCGCCGCGCGCAGCGCGCTTCGCAGCAAGGGCCTCGGCACATAGAACAGCGCCGGACGCCGGCCCAGGCCCCGGCGCATGGCGGCGATCATGGCGCCGACGGTGAGCGGCTTGGGGTCGGCGACGATGAGAGGGCGCTTCAGCGGGGCGTCG
Source organism: uncultured Alphaproteobacteria bacterium (assembly GCA_963817175.1). Taxonomy (GTDB): domain Bacteria; phylum Pseudomonadota; class Alphaproteobacteria; order Rhizobiales; family Methyloligellaceae; genus Methyloceanibacter. Next base: position 1,659 of record CAWFNK010000014.1, on the reverse strand, counting down.
GCCGCCAAGACCCGGTCGACCGCCTCGACCAGATTGTCGAGACCGAGCAGAGAGTGCTCGGATTTGAGGCCGGCGAGGGGAAGCGGATAGCGGGAGCGGGCGAGCCTGATCAGCTTCGCCATGTTGCCTTCGACGCCGGGGCCGTAGACGAGGGCGAGCCGCAGCGCCACCCAATCGAGATCGGTCGCGGCAAGACCCTGCTCGGCGGCAAGCTTGGAACGGCCATAGGCATCGGTGGGGCGAGGCTCATGCTCCTCGGTCAACGCGCCTTCGCAAGTCGGACCTGATTGCGCCCTGATCGAGGAGAGAAACACGAAGCGCTTGATGCGCGCGCGCTGCGCCGCCTTGGCGAAGCTGACTGTCGCCTCGGTGTTGAACAGGCGATAGTCGTCCTCGGGGACGCCGGTCATGGTGCTGGCGAGGCCAGCGGTGTGGATCACCGCGTCCACCTCGGCGAGCGCCTCGGCCATGTTGTAAGGGCGCGTGAGATCGCCGATCACCGCGCTCGCCAGGCCTTGCGGCAACACCGTCGGACGGCGCAGCAGCACGCGCAAGCGATAGCCCCGCTTAGGCAGCTCCTTCAGCAGATATTGGCCGATGAAGCCCGTGGCGCCGGTCAGCGCGACCAGGGGCTTCCGCCCTATGCGAGGGGATATCGCCGCTCTCTCCACCATGGTTCGACATTATAGGTCTTCCGGCGCGAGCCCAGTCCGCCGCGCGATGCGGGCAAGCATCTTGGGACCTATCTCTTCGCTATCGTGGAAGGCAAAAACGTAATCGGGCCAGCCTCCACGCTCAAGCACGATATGCGAGCCACTTTGACGCTTGATGGCCCAGCCGATCTTCTGCACAGCGGCCAGAACGCGGCGCGCACGAACCGATCTCCAACGGCTCATGCGGCCGTGACGAAAAGATCGCCGAGCTCTGGAATGCTCTCGCCATGCTCCAAGCGGTCGGCAAGGACGCGCAATGCCAGCGCCGTTGCCTTGCTGCGGGCCTCCTCTGGCGCCGAGCCATAAGCCACCACGCCAGGAAGCGCCGGGATTTCGGCGATCCAGCGGCCATCGTCTTCTTGCTCGATCTCGATTTGCAGCACGTCGTCTCCGATGGGCGAGCTTCGCCTCTCCTGCAGAGGCGAAGCTTACCACATACCAAAGCCTATTGTGGAAGGGGCGCCGCCGCGGCCGATTTCACGACGGGCGGCGGGTTCCATTTCCCGGTCAGCGCATCCGACTTCGGCGCATAGAGCCGCATGGTCAGATTGTAAGGGCCCTTGGGCGCAGGCAGCCAATTCGCTTCCTTGTCGGCGCCGGGGCTTTGGTTCTGGAAATAGAGATCGAGCGACCCGTCGGCATTGAACTTGAACGGCATCCAGCTCGATACGGCGAAGCGGTTGATCGGGTTGGCAACCTGGAAGCCGTCATTGTCGTAGAGGGTGATGGACCAGAAGGCTTGAACCGGCGGGGTTTGTTCCTTGTCGAAATGCAGCGTGTAGGCGTTGCCGCCGTCGAGCGGCTTGCCTTCAGAGTTGGCGAGGTTCAGCGGGTAGATCGCGTCCTCGGGCAGATTGGCGCCGAGGCCGAGCTGGGCGACCAGCGCGCGCTTCAGATAATAATTGCCATAGACGCCCATCGTGTCCGTGTTCATCCCCCAGCCATT
>CAWFNK010000013.1:0-39749 GCA_963817175.1 uncultured Alphaproteobacteria bacterium | reverse complement strand
TTAGCCAGCCCGCCACGAGCGAGGATTCCGTTTGGGTGTGTCACTTCACCTGAGTGCCGGTTAGATGGCCGGATGTTTCGAGTGCCACTGGGTCGCCTGCTCGAACGCGTGACCTGTGCGGCACAGCACCGATTCGCTCAGCCGGCGACCAACGAATTGCACGCTCAGCGGCAGGCCGTCCTTCGAGAAACCGCACGGCACAGACAAGGTTGGGCTGCCGCTGAAGTTGAACGGCTGGGTGTGAATGTCATTCCTGACTTGACGGCTCCACGATGCTTCGGTCTCTTCGTCGAACGGATCCGTCTCCTTTACGCGTGCCGTGTTCGCCATCGACGGACACACCAGACGATCGACGGTGTTCAGCATGCGCTCGAGTGACGCGGTGACTTCTGATCGAACCTTCGTGGCCACCGCCAGCGCCGCGGGAGTGACTCGCTGACCAGACTCGAGCGCAGCGCGAAACCCCGGCCCGTATTCGCTGGCCCGGCTCGGGAACGTCTTCGCGTTGGCGGCAAGCGCCTCCACCGCACACAGGTCGAGCCAGGCGCTGGCGACTTTGCTGACGTCCGGCATGTTGACGGTCACGACGGTGGCGCCCAATCGGGTCAACTCCGCGAGCACGTCATCCATCGCCGTGGCGACTTCAGGGTCCACGTTGTCGGTGGCATAGCGACGGTCGAACCCGACGCGCAGGCCCGCGATGCCTCGACCCAGTTCGGCACGGACCGAGGGTACCGGGTCCGGCAGCGACGTGGGGTCGTGAGGATCGAGACCGGCCATCGCTTCGAACATGATGGCGGCGTCTTCCACCGTGCGAGTCATCGGCCCGACGTGATCCATGGAGGCGGCCAGGGCGAACACGCCGTAGCGGCTCACCCGGCCATACGTGGGCTTGAGCCCCGCGCAGCCGTTCGCGGCCGATGGGTACTCTGATCGACCCCCCCGTGTCGGTACCAACCGACGCAAAGCACAGGCCGGCTGCCGTTGCCACGCCGGAGCCACTCGATGACACGCCGCTCCACCGTGTGGCGTCCCACGGGTTCACCGGCACCTGAAGGCCGGGAAAGTACGGACTGAACGCGCCTTCGCACAGCGCGAGCTTGCCCATGATGACCGCACCCGCGGCTTCCAGCCGAGCAACGACGGTCGCGTCGAAGTCGGGTACGAAGTCCGCCATGACCTTCGTGCCCGCCATGGTGCGGACGCCACGCGTATTGCAAAGGTCTTTCACCCCGATGGGCACGCCATGGAGAGGCCCGCGGTACCGGCCGGCGCGAATCTCGGCGTCCGCGCGCCCGGCACTCGCGATCGCTCGGTCGGTCATGACCGTGACGTAGCTCTGGAGGCGCCCGTCCACCGCCGCAATTCGGTCGAGCAGTTGTTGGGTGAGGTCTCCGACAGGAGCTCCCGCGCCGCGATGAGCTTGGCCACGTCCGCCAGACTCGAGTAGTGCAGTGGGCTCTTCATCGTCGAGACCGAAGAACCCGCCGGGCCTCGCCCGCACGAGACCGCGGCGACCGGCAGTACCGCGGCACCGGCTAAGAGTGACAGGAGATCGCGGCGCGTCAACCCGGGTTCAACCATTGTGCGGTAACAGTAGCCGAGGTCCATGTCTGGCTAGACAGTGGGGCTGGCTAAGAGACCTGCCTCACGTCATACTCGTGGGTTGCGCGACGCCGATGAGGGTGCCGCGCCGACCCACACACAACGGAGGCACGCCATGGCGAAACGTAGCATGTTCGTAGGGATGGATGTCCACAAGGAATCGATCGACGTCTCGCTCGCCGAGGAGGGACGTGACGAGCAAATTCGCCGCTATGGGGTCATCAGCGGCGATGTGGAGGCCGTCGCCAAGTTGGTGCGGGCGTTGCGGGCGCCGCATCGGCGGTTGCGCTTCGTGTACCAAGCGGGCCCGTGCGGGTTCGGGATCCACCGGTATCTGACCGCCCAGGGAGAAGACTGCGTCGTGGTGAATCCCTCGAGCATGCCAAAACGCAGTGGCGATCGGATCAAGACTGACCGGCGCGATGGCGACGCGCTCGCCCGCTTGCATCGCGCAGGGGAGTTGACGGCGATCTATGTCCCGACCGCCGACGATGAAGCCCTGCGCGATCTCGTCCGGGCGCGCGAAGATGCCGTCGGCTTGAGCACGCAGGCAAAACATCGCTTGAAAGCGTTTCTGCTCCGGCAAGGCCGGCGCTATCCGGGCCGCGCCGGCTGGACCCGACCGTATCGGCGGTGGCTGGCGGATCTCAGCTTTCCTCTCACCCCGCAGCACATCGCGCTGCAGGAATACCGTCATGATCCACGAAACGGAACGTCGCGTCGAGCGGCTCACCGAGCAACTGCGGCAGCTCACGCCGGTGGTGTTAATCAGCTCACGCTCGAACTGGGCGATAGCCCCCAGCATGTTGAACATGAGCCTGCCGGTTGGCGTTGTGGTGTCGATTGCCTGGTCGAGAACCTTCAGCCCCACGCCCTTGGCATCGAGGCGCTTGCCGATCTCGCAGAGGTGAGGAACGCTGCGGGCCAGCCGGTCGAGCTTGGTGACCACCAGCACGTCACCCTCACGGGCATACTCAAGAGCGGACTCTAGTTCCTCGCGCTCCGGGGCTACCGCTGAGACTTGCTCGCAAAACACCTTCTCGCAGCCAGCAGCCTTGAGCTGAGCCTGCTGTGCCTCGAAAGAAGCACCCTGCTCAACCGTCGATGTTCTGGCGTAACCGATGTTCATTAGTCCCTCCCGGCGTTCCAATAAAGCCTAAGGGATAATGAACTTCTGCGTTCCAAAAGTCAATAAGGGCATTCAGTGGAACAACAATCCTATGTTCCGCTAGACGCTCTCCTAAAGGAACAAGGCTGCCTAGCTTGGCATGTTTGATGCGGTATAGCTGCCATGGGTCTCAATTCTGCACAGTGTCGAATACACGCCGCTCACTGTCGCGAGCTGGCTAGTAGCGCAGACACTTCCTTCCCATCCAGAGAAGATTTCTTAGAGCTTGCAGAGCAATGGGAGCGATTAGTCTCGGAGCAAGAGAGTCAGCCGCGAAGCTGTGCTAGTCTCAGAATAGCATCCAATCCAGCGGCTTCTCTGCCAGGCTCAGCGGACGATAGCCGCTGTCGGGTTTGGGCTTCTCCGGCTCTTTCGGTTTTGGCCCCGGCACCATTTGATCGAGCAACTGGCCCACGAGCCCGAGCGCATCGACTTGGTCATCATGCTTGCCGGCGGGAAAACTCAGAAGCTCAGACCTGAATGCTGGATACCAAGCTGCACTTGTCGGGACGTGCAGACCTTCGAGGGCCATCCGTCCACGAATGGATTGTGCCCTGACGGCCTTGTCACCTCGGGTAGGGAAGGTTTGGCGATAGCAATAAGCTTGTCGCTCCCGCTGCCTTTTGTCGAGTGCAGGACCAACACCCGCGCTGATCTGCCCTTTCTCCTCTGCCCAGCCGATCGGCTTCCAATCCGTCAAGAGATTGCAGAAAGCTTCGATCCATTCGTCTGAAGCGGTTTGCTTCCGCCACAGGTCCAATAGGTACATGCGACCATCGGGATCGATGCCGACGACAATATGGACGGTGTAGTCACCGCCATCTGCCGTCACCGCGTAATCTGACCCGCCGTAGACCCTCAGCGTCTCCCGCGCTGGCCGAGTATCGTAGGGCTTGAGCCAGTCGGCTTTGAAATAGTCGCCTTCTTCCGAGCACCTTCGCCCGCCTCCTGGATCGCCGCTAATTCCTTTTGGAATTGGTCAATACAGATGGCAGCAGCACCGACACATACGTGCTCTTTGCCGATCCCGGTGGCGCGAACAGTAGACAACCTCGTCATCACCTTCCAGGAACGATTCAATCTCGTTGATGATCAGCCGATGATGATCAGCAGGCTCGAATCCTTTGTGCTTTGCCCACTCCGCAAGCTTTTGCGTGTTGACCTGCGTTTGAGAAGTTCCTCTGCCGCCACAACCGAATTAGTGCGGTCGGTCATCGGCCTGCATCCCATTCCTAACGATGTCTGCATCACTGAAGTTTTCAAGCTAGCGGCCAGACATTTTTTTCAGCTGCGGCAAACACCACTACTCTGTTCCGGTGCTCCGTTCCTGTTACGCAACCTTTCCGCGTAACACCCAGGCATTTGTTGTTACGTTACGTTCCCGTTTCTCTTTAGAAACGGAACGGAACGGAACGTGCCTCCGGAACAATTCCTTGGATGCCTATGAATTAGGTGACCACCCGTTCACGCCTTCGTAGACCAGCCCCTTCTTCTGAAGCGCGTTCCGCAGGTCCCAGGACCAAGCTCGCCTCTTGGTGCTCAAACCTGCCTCTGCTGCCTGGTCTGTCCATTCGTCGGTTGTGAGTGGTCTCCCTGCCTTCACCAGCACGTCGAACATGGTTTGTTGGTTTGCGGTAAGTTTTGTTCCGCGATGCTCCACCGGAACCGCTTCGGACGGAACGACCACGCAAGAGGTGATCACGTCTCCGTCCATGTCCTCGCCCACATCAATGCTCTCAAGCGCGGAGACAATGGTCTGACCCCCCTCACCGTCCTTCATGAACTCAACATCAACGAGAATGTTTTTGGCGGCATCGCGCGTGACTGCCAAGCTGGCGTCAGCAGCACCCGTCAGACTTGTGTGGCCTCGTGGTCGGCTGTCGTTGATGCCGCAGTGATGCACCACCAGCACTGAGCAGTCGAAGGCTTCCCTGATGGCATCTGTGGCCTTGATGTAAGCGCCCATGTCCTCGTCGCTATTCTCTGAGCCGGTCAGGCTTCGATTCAACGTGTCGAGCACAACAGCTACCGGCGCGGTCGTCTAATTCTCGGATGGCAGTGATCAGGTCTTGATGCTCCTTGATCAGATCCATTGGAGCTGGCTGGAGGTAGAAGGGTACGCTATCCACGTCCTCGGGCAGGAAGCGCTGACGAAACGCCTCCATGCGAGCGGAGATGCCGCTCTGTCCCTCAAAGCAGCAATAGACTACCGGGCCTTGCTGAACGCGCTTGCCTCGGTACTCGCGGCCTAAGGCCACGTGCATGGCAAGGTCGAGAGTCCAAAAACTCTTGCCCGACTTCGGTGGCCCCCAGATCACGGTGAGGCCTGGATAGGGTATGACGCCCTTGACCAGATACCGTCGGTCAGAGCTAAGCGAGATGCTGTTAAAGGGCATGAGCTTGATCCGTGGTTCTTTCCGCTTTGCGTCTAGAGCGATGATCTCTGCGTCGAGTTGGCCGTTGTCCATCATGTCAGCCGCCCCCTCATCGTTCGGTACAGGCAGCGCAAGACCTCCTTGCATTCCTCTACCTCCGCCTCAAGCGCTTCCCGTTCCTGGTCATGGAGGCCGAGAAGTTCGAAGCGTAACTGAGCGCGTCGCAGCTTGATGCTGAGTTCGTCACGCCAATCAGCGGCAACCTCCAGATCATCGGTAAGGCTGTTCAATTGCTTCATTGGCCGCCCTCCAGGTCGGGACGGCTCGCAACAAACGCAGCAATCTCTTCTGCGCTGTAGGTCGGCAGGGATATTTCACCGACCTATGTGGCAACAGGCGATGGGATGGCCGTTTGTAGCCTCGGCGGCTGATCAGGTCTCGAATGCAGGGGCGGGCGATATTGCCCTTCTTTGTCCTGACCTTCTCGACTACCCGCTCGTTGATTTGGCGAACACGCTCTCTACTGACGCCGAGGCCGTTGCCAATCTCTTCAAGAGTCTTTCCCTCGATGCGAGCGCCGAAGATTGCGCGTTCCCTCTCATCAAGGGAGCCGACATCAACAGTGGCGATAGGGGCACTTTCATCAAGAATGAGATCGAGTTTTGTATTGCCGTCCTTGTCCTCGTCGGCCCAAGCCGGGGTATTCAGGGATGTTGCCCTGCCAATACCAATTGCGTCAGCTTTCGGCTTGAACAGCTCTAGGATCTGTCCCTTGATCCAATACTGAGCGTAGCCGCCGAACGCTATGCCTCGATCCGGGTCGAATTTCTTGGTGGCGAGAACCAGCCCCAAGAGGCCGGCAGATCGAAGCTCATCCAGATCCACGCCTCGGTTCCGATAGCTGCACGCTATCTTCATGGCGAGCGGGCGATACCTCAGGCAGAGATCGTTGGCGTCCTCAATCGTGAGCCCTTGCTTTTTTCGGTCCTTCTCTCCACTTCCACATCTCTCCAGTTGAACGCCGTGAAGTCTCCGGAGCCCGGTGCCGCCAGCACCGGGTTTCCCACTTCTATGCCTCCCCACATTCACTCTGCCCCCCCCCCGTTCACACGGTCGGCAGCCCGAGCGAGTAGGTACTCGTCAATCTCCTTCTCTACGTAGCCGTAGTAGTCACCCCCAGGAGCCAACCGGACTCGCTGGGGAATTTGCCGTCGGCTTCTAACCGACGGATATGCTCGCGACTAAAGGGAATGCCCTTCAGCGTCTTGAGTTCTTTGAATGTAATTATTCGCATCGCTTCCTCTTGTTGAGGCAACGCCTACATTGGCGCAGCGATGCATAAGTGGCGGAGCGTGGGAGAGAGGTCGTCCCCCGTCAAATGGCCTATTTGGCAAGGACGTGGGAGTGCTTCCCCCAGATGTCCTCCACACGCTTTTCAGTCATGTTGTGGCGAACTTTGCTTAAGGCCTTCGTGACGATTGAGCACGCGAACTCAGCGCCGTCCTTGCTCCTGGTGGCCTTGTTTCGCGTAGCGCTAAACCTATCCAGAAGTGGAGGGATGAGACGACCGACAATAACCGCATCTCTGCCCCATGTGTCTTTGCCGGTGCGTCCCCTTCCGCGCTTGCCAACTGGGGCAATGCCGCTGGTTAGGCGACCGCACACATAGGCTCTCAGTCGTGGGTCGGGGATGCCGCCTTTAGCCTCCAGCATTGCTGCTGCGGCGTTACACAGGACTTGATCAAAGAACGGTTCTGAATGGGCATCGGCCAAACACATTTCGCCAAGACCCGTATCGTAGAGATACGTTTTGCCAGCCCAATCAAACAGATGCTGCCCCAGCTGGGGATTAAAGGCTTCGGCAATAGTGGCGGGTCGCAACACAGACTGAAGCGTAAAGAGCGCTATGAAATAAGCCTCAGGCCTACGCTTGCCCTTGTCATCGAAGAGGAGAGGCCTCGCCCTTTCGATAGTCTCATTAATCGCTGCCTCCACATCGGCGCTCATCGTTTCCCCCGATGCATCTGGACGACCTTCTCCTGCTTCTTGCCAGAGATGATCTCCTTGAGCCTTTGCGACCACCGTTCCATCGCGGCTGCCTTCTCGGGGTCGGCAGCATAGCGGTCATAGGTTTTGGTGATGCCGGCTTCGGCATGATTGAGCAGCTTGGAGACCACCAGGCGATCAACTCCTAAGCTCCGCATTTGTGTTGCCATCGTCCTGCGCAGATCGTGAATGCGCCAGGGAGCGATTGGCTTGGCGAGGAACGTATCTCCCCGCCGCTTGGCACTGTCCCAACCCTCAAGCGGCTTCACGCCCCTGCCCGACATAAACACGTAGTCACCGATGCGTGGCGACTGCTGCAGTATCTCCAGCGCGAGCGTAGAGAGCGGTACGCGATGGCCCTGCTTTGACTTGGCTCTGGCTCCGGGAAGGTTCCATCCGTCGCCATCGATCTCCGACCACTTCAATCCGGCGACCTCGCCGCGACGCTGCCCGTAACGAGCAGAAACTTGAGCCCATGCCCGAATGGGTAGCCCAGGCGGTGAAGCGGGCCACAGCACTTTGATCTCATCGTCGGTTAGAGAGCGCTCCCGTTCATGCTCTTCGGCGGGGCGCTTCAGTCGGACCGCTGGTGAGGCTTGGATGATCTCCTCATCAAGAGCCCATGTGAAAATCTTGCTGACCAGCGACAAGAGTCGATTGGCAGAAATGGGAGCGGTGCGAGCCTTCTCACGGAGACGCTTTAGCGTCGGCTCGGGTGATGCTGCCTATTGGCTTGTCAACCCACTTCGGCAGCAGATCGACATTGATCATGCGCTGCATCTCGTCCCGAGTGCGAAGATCCTTGGCGTGATCTGCCATGAACTCAGCAGCCACCGCTGCGAAAGTATTTAAACGGTCGGCCTGCGCCTTCCTTCGATCCTCCGCCTCTCGGTCCTTCGGTGAGATCCCCTTGGCCGCATCCTTGATGATGCGCTCTGCCTGATCTCTGGCATCGGCCAGAGAGAGCTTGGGATAGGCCCCGAGCGTGAAGCGCTGAAGCTTGCCGTTGACGCGGGTGAGAACTTGGAAGGCCTTCCTGCCCCCGTAGGAGACGCGTACGCCGAAGCCTGGGGTCAGGGTGTCCCAGTGCTCTACCTGCGCCTCAGTGGGCAGCTTTACGTTTCTGAGAAAGGCATCCGTGAGCTTGTGCCGTGGCATCGTCTCTCCGTTACCAAATACGGTTCGAAATCACCGTTTGGTAGCAATTGGTAGCAGAGAGCCAACGTATAGCCATGTGGCATCAGATGCAACATAGATGCATACAATCCTTGTGGAGTAAGGGCTAACGGGGTATCAATGTGTCGCCATGTGGCGTCTAGTTACAGTAGCCGATCCGATCTTGCATCAGGGCTTCGGCCATCGGTCCTTCCCCCAAAATTCGTGGAATTCTAATACGCGCGGATGCCCATCGCAGCCTTGACTGCGTGATACCCCACCAGAAGCTGGGTCAGCGCCAGGGGGTGGCTCTTTGCGCCGTTGGCCAAGTCGATGCGGCCGACTTCGTCGCGCAGATGCCCCGCCTCCGGGATGAGGTTCCATAGCAGATCTTCGATCCGCTCGGCCCTCTTGTCGGAGATATTCCCATTAATCTCAAGCACGTCGACGGGCTTGCCGTCCCGGTCGCGGGCAAGCTCCAAATGCAACCCGGCATTGCTCGACCCATCGAATAAAGGCGTGAAGTCGGGATGGGGCAGCGTCGGGCGCAGGATATGGCGCACGTCGAGCCTGGTGTCGGAGCCGTTGGCGTCGGCGGGACGCTGGAAGCGGATGACGATGTCGGCGAAGGTGCGCTGCGGATGCACGTAGTTCGCGGCGTAGCCCTCGCGCCGATTAAGCTGTGCCAGCACCTCCTCCGCGCGTGTAACCGCGCTTGGTGGTGTCGCGGTGCATCTTCCACTTCACCCTGAGCTCCTCCTCGGGGTCGAGATAGATCTTCACGTCGTAGCAATCGCGCATGGCGCGCGTGGCATAACCGAGCAAGCCCTCGGCGATGACGAAGCCCTTCGGCCTCACATACTCGGCGGGCTCGAGCGTGCCATGCCTGTGGTCGTAGACCGGCTTCAGGATCGGCTCGCCGTGGCGCAACAGGCGCAAATGCTGCTCGAGCATGTCGACATAGTTCGAGCGCGGGTCGAGCGCCGACAGGCCCGCGGCGGCGCGCGCCTTGCGGTCGTAGCGGTGATAATCGTCGGTGCAGATCACCGTGCAGTGCTCCTCGCCCAGGATCTGGGCGACACCCGCAGACAGTGTCGACTTTCCCGACGCAGAATCACCGACGATGCCGAGGATGATCGGATGATCAACCCGTTTCGACATTTAGCACTCCAGGCACTCCTCCCAAGATCGGGATGTCAAGCGACGTCGCGGGCCGCGATGCTCGCCAAGCGCTCGCTTGGCATATAGCTCGTCAAAGATCTGCCGCTCGCCAGTTGCTCCCGTTATCATCATGGTCTGCACCTTATAGTGGGTCCTGGTCCGCTCGACACCTTCGAGCATCAGGCCGGTGGTGATCCCAGTGGCGCAGAAAAACACGTTATTCGATTTGATTATCTCGTCGCACTGATACCATTTCTCGGTATCGATCCCGGCCTCCTTGACCGCTTTCGCCTCGGTTTGCAGTTGCGGGTCGAGTCTCGCCAGAAACTCGCCGCCGAGCGCCCTGATGGCGCATGCAGACATAACGCCTTCGGGTGTGCCGCCTGTTCCCATCAAAGCATCGATGCCTGAGCCGGGAATCGCCGCCATCAGCGCGCCGGCGACATCGCCTGCCGGGTAGAGCGCGACCCGCGCTCCGGTCGCCAAGATGCGATCGACCAGCTCGCGGTGGCGCGGCTTCTCCAGCACGAACACGGTGAGCTCGAAGATGTCCTTGCCGAGAGCCTCGGCCAGCGCGGTGAGCTTCTTCTCCACCGGCCAACGCGGATCGATCTTGCCGCGGGCCGGCGCGCTCGCCACGAATTTCTCCATGTAGAAGGCGGGACCAGGGTTCAGCATGGCGCCGCGCGGGGCCACCGCGAGCACGGCAAGCGCGTTGGTCTGGCCGCGCACCAGATAGCTCGTGCCCTCGACCGGATCGACGGCGATATCGGCCTTGAAGGCGGCGCCAGGGCGGCCGAGCCGCTCGCCGCGCTGGGGCTGCGGCGCCTCCCCTCGCGTCGCTTCGCCGATCGCCACCACGGCGTCGATGTCGACATCGGCAAGCGCGGCCCGCATGGCCTCGAGCGCGGCTCGGCCGCCGTCCTGGCTGTCGCCGCGGCCGATCCAGCTGAAGGCAGCGATGGCCGCGCGTTCGGTCACGCGGCGCAAGGAAAAGACAAGCTCCGGATTGGCCGGACTTGTGGGCATGGGGTGCTCCTTAACGGCAATTCCGGCCGGGTCCGGCCGGGTGAGGCTACACACTATACCTTATGGTTCGAGACAGACCTACCTTTCAAGGGCTTAGGGATAACTGCCTGCGATTTCAATTCAACGGGTGGTACCTCGCGGATCAAGCCCATCGCGCAAAGCGTCGCCAAGCACATTGACGGAGATCAGGACGGCGACCAGCACCAGCCCCGGAATGACCGTCACCCACCAGGCGCCGGCGAACATCAGATCGTAGCCGGAGCGGATCAGCGTGCCGAGGGAGGGCTTGGTGACTGGCATGCCGAGGCCTAAAAAGGAGAGCGCCGCCTCGGCCATGATGGCGCCAGCCACTTGCGTGGTCGCCACCACGATCAGCGGCGATGAGATATTCGGCAGGATGTGGCGGGCCATCAGGGCAAAACTGGTGGCGCCGAGCGCGCGGCCGGCGCGGACATAGTCCTTGGCCGCCTCGACTTGGGTCGCCGCCCGCGCCGTGCGCGCGAAATAGGGCCATTCGGCGAGGCCGATGACGATGACGAGCAGCGGCACGGCATAGCGGCTCAAGCTCTCGCCACCGAGCCCGGCGCGGAACAGAGCGAGCGCGATGATCGCCATCATCAGGGTCGAGAGCGAGAGCTGGATGTCGGCGGCGCGGCTGACGATCGTATCCAACCTTCCCCCGCATAACCGGCGATGAGCCCGAGCGGCACGCCGATCGCCGCCTGGATCAGGACTGCAAGCACGCCGACGGTGAGCGAGATGCGCGTGCCGTAAAGGATGGCGCTCAAGAGGTCGCGCCCTTGCGCGTCGGTGCCGAGCAGGAAACGGGGATCGCTGCCGTCGAGCCAGATGGGCGGCAGGGTTGCGTCGAGCACGTCCAAGCTCGCGAGATCGAACGGGTCCTGCGTGGCGATCAGCGGCGCGAGCAAGGCCGCAAGCGTGATCACGGCGAGCACGATGGCAGCGACGGCCGCGCCGGGACTCTCGGCGGCGAAGGCGATGAGCGCGCTGCCGCGCATGCGGATGGCGTCCCCGCTCATCGCGTCCCCTCGAGGCTGATGCGCGGATCGAGCATCAGGCTGACGATGTCGACCAGCGTGTTGGTGATGACGAAGAGGAGCCCGACGAAGACGAGATACGTGGTGATCAGCGGGATGTCGGCGCGGGTCACCGCTTCGAGAAAGAGAAAGCCCATGCCGGGCCATTGGAACACCGTCTCGGTCAGCAGCGTGTAAGCGATGAGCGTGCCGATCTGCAGGCCGCCCACGGCCGCGAGCGGCAGCAGCGCGTTGCGCAGCGCGTGATTGAGCCAGACCCTTGGCGGCGACGCGCCCTTGGCGCGGGCGGTGCGCACGTAATCGTGGCCGAGCTCGTCGAGCATGGCGCCGCGCACCAGCCTGATGAACAGCGGCAGCATGATCGAGGAGAGCGTGAGCGCGGGCAGGATGAGGTGCTCAAGCCCATCCTTGGTCAGAAGCCCGGTCTCCCACAGCCCGAGCCTGACCGTCTCGCCGCGGCCGAAGGCCGGAAGCCAGCCGAGCCAGACCGAGAAGATGGTGATGAGGAAGATGCCGGTGAGGAACACCGGGATCGAGATGCCGAGCACGCTCAAGCCCAGAACTAGTCTCGCGCCGAGCGCGCGCGGGCGGACCGCGCAATAGATCCCGGCCGGCACCGAGAACAGCAGCACGATCAGGCTCGCGCCAAGCACGAGCTCGAAGCTTGCGGGAAATTTGGCCAGCACGATTTCCAGAAGTCGGCCGCTTGTAGATGAACGAGGTGCCGAGGTCGCCCTGCACCGCGCCGCCGAGATAGCGCGCGAGCTGCACCGGCCAAGGCGCATCGAGGCCAAGCTCGTGGATCAGCTTGTCGCGCTCGGCCTCGGGCACCGCCTCGCCCATGATCTCGCGCAAAGGATCGCCCAGCGCCGAGCGGACGGCAAAGGCGATGATGAGGATCGCCAGCATGACGAGCGCGGCCTGCATCAGCCGGCGCGCGAAGAAGGTCAGCCCCGCGGCAAATGCCTTCATGCCGCCCCTGCCCTGCTTCCGGAACTGACAGGGGTCATGCAACCGCGCGCGTCAGGCCATAGCCGATGCAGGCGGCGACCGCCGACTGCCACGGCACCAAGAGGAGCGCGATCAGGTCGAGGTCTGCGGCCGGATACAGCAGGAGGCCGAACACTGCACCGGCAAGGACGATCAGGCTCCAGGCTTCGGGACGCCTGATCGAGGCTGCGGGAATGCCGGCGCCAAAGGCCGTCAGCCCTGCCCCGATCGCGCCGCCGACCAACCCAGCCAGCACCCACCCTACGACCTCCCGGCTCGCTTTCGCGCCCTCGACCGTGCCGAACAGCTCGGAGCTAACGACGGCCGACATCACGTCGTTCGCCGTGTTCACCGCGGCCAGCCAGCCCATCAGCATCAGCGCCATGGCGAGCAGGCATTTGCCGATATCGCGATTGGCCCAGAGCCACAGCATGATCGCCATGCCGCCCCCGAAGGCAATGCCCGCATGCAGCGGGATGCCTTCCGCGTTGATGAGGATCTCGGGGTCTTCAAGCCGCAGATCGGGCAGCGGCGAGGGAAGGCTGGAGAGGATGCCGGTCAGAAGGCCGACGCCGGCCATAATGAGGACGGTCCGGGCGCGCGCCGGCGGTCTCGGCAGTATCGCTGCGCTGGCAAGCGTCGAGCTCATCCATGCCCCCGGGCCTAAGGGTGAGCAGACAAGTTTTTCTATAGTAGCAGTATGTTATTGCCGCCGCCACGCCACGGGCCGAGCGTCTGACGGATGGCCCAGTCGCTCAGAAATGGGCGCTAGCCTTGGCTTTTTTGCTCGGCCGCCGCTTTCAGCTGCGCCAGGCCCTTCTCCATGTCGTCACCGATCATCTTCTTGCCGTTCATCACCAGGCAGAAGGCCTTCTCCATGAAATTGTGATGCGCCGACATGGCCCAGGTGACGGCCGTGCCGTCGCCCTCGGGCTTGAAGGCGAAATCCGAATTGCTCGTGCCCTCGAACGGCTTGACGAAATCGACCTTGAGCTTGACGGCGTCGTTGGGCCGGCTCTCGACCACCGTCATCTTGCCTTCGCCGACTTTATCGTTGCCCGCCCAGGACATCGCCGCGCCCTGCCCGGCTTCCGGCCCCTCGAAGGCGATCTTCGCGTTCGGGTCGAGCTTCGCCCAAGGCGACCACGCGTCCCATTTGTGCAGATCGTTGACCTGAGCGAAAACCTCGGCAGGGGGAGCCGCGATCGTGGCGGTCCGCTCGACGTGGAACTCCGACGGCTGCATGGCGACGACAATGACGAACAGCGCCACCAGCACGGCGAGACCGATGAGAATCTTCTTGAGCATGCCCGTCTCCCGAGAGCTAAAGACCTACCGCCCCTACTCGATCACCAAATCACCGAGATAGGGCATATCGATGACGTTGACGACCTTGTCGATCCGCACGGGCTTGCGCGCGGCCCAGGACAGATGCTGCCAATGCAGCGGCAGCAGCGCCGCATCGTCATAGAGAACGCGCTCGATCTTCTTCAGCACCTCGGCGCGAGCGTTGGGATCGGTCATGGTCTGGGTCTCCAGCGTCAGCCGGTCGACCTCGGGATTGGAATAATTGCCGGCATTGTACTGGCCGTAACCGGTCGCCTTGTCCGGCGTCATCACCAGGAACTCATAGAAATTCGCCGAAGTCCTGCGTGTCGGACTGCCAGCCGATCATCATCATGTCGCCGGCCCGCTCGTCGAAGCGCTGCCAATATTGCGCCTTGGGCATGGTCTGGAGATCGACCTTGATGTTGATCTTGGCGAGCATGGCGGCGACGGCTTCGGCGATGCGCGCGTCCTCGATATAGCGGTTGTTGGGAGACATCATCGTCACCGAGAAGCCGTCGGCATAGCCCGCCTCCTGCATCAGCGCCTTGGCCTTGGCGAGATCGAAGCGCGGAACCAGCGCGGGATCGTGACCGGCATAGCTGAGAGGGCTCAGCTCGCCCGCCGGCGTTGCCAGCCCGCGCATGATCTTCTCGGCGATCCCCTCGCGGTTCAGCGCATAGGACATGGCGAGCCGCACACGCTTATCCTTGAAGGCCGGGACCCGGTCCTGGTTCAGCTCGAAAGTCATCACGCGCGTGCTTGGCATGGTGATGAGCGTGCAGCAGGCGTTGCCCTTGATGCGGGCAAGATCGGTGGGCGGCACCGGCGCGATGAAATCGACATCGCCGGCGAGCAGCGCCGCCACCCGCGTGGCCGGCTCCTTGATCGGCGTGAAGACGATCTCATCGACATTGCCGGGCGAGGCCGTGTCCCAATAATCGGCGAAGCGCTTCAGCTTGAGCTTCACGCCCTGCTCGCGCTCGGTGACGACGAACGGCCCGGTACCGCTGGCATGGTTCGAGGCGAAGGAGGCGCCGTGCTTGACGATGGCATCCTTGGGCTTCCCGCGCTCGTCGGTGCCCGAATAGAACTCGCGGTCCATCGGGAAGATGTAGGTGGCTAGGTTGAGCACCAGCGGGTAAGGCCCCTTGGTGATGAGATCGACGGTCAGATCGTCGACGGCGCGCGCCTCGCTGAAAGGTTCGAACAGCGCCTTGAAGTCAGGGCTCTGCTTCAGCCGGTTGAAGGTCCACACCACGTCCTCGGCCGAAAGCGTGCGGCCAGACTGGAACTTGACGCCTTCGCGCAAGTGGAAGCGCGTGGTGCGCTCGTCGATCTTCTCGTAGCTCTTGGCCAGCCGCGGCTCGATGGTGAGGTCTTGGCGGAACCTGATCAGCGGGTCGAACAGGAGATGCGAGAGCTGGAGCGTGGCGCCTGACAGCTGCTCATGCGGATCGAGCGAGGTCGGGTCGGAGTCGTAGGCCATGCGCAGAGTCTTCGCCCCCGCCTGGAGGGGGCAGACGGCAAGCAGCGCAACGAGTGAGGTGACGAAAAAGGCACGCATGGGCGACCTATGTCGCCCGAAATGCGAGGGTGCGTCCACTCCCCTTTGCCTCGGCCTGATCGGCTCTATACAGTCGCGCCGCCATCAGGGAGGACCCCTATTAGGGGCGTGAGCAAGGTGCAAGGTTTCTTCGTCACCGGGACCGACACCGATGTCGGCAAGACGGTCGTATCCGCCTGGCTCGTGGCGCAGCTCGGTGCGAACTACTGGAAGCCGGTACAGGCCGGCAACCATCCCGAGACCGACTCCGAGATCGTGCGGCGGCTCACCGAGGTCGCCGCCGACCGCATTCTGCCCGAGGCTTATGTGCTCCCCGAGCCGATCGCCCCGCATGAGGCGGCGCGCAGGGCGGGCGTCAGCATCGACATGCAGAAGCTGATCCCGCCCGCCAGCGACCGGCCTTTGGTGGTCGAGGGCGCCGGCGGGTTGATGGTGCCGCTCACCGATACCGCCTTCGTCATCGACCTTGCCGATCAGCTCGAGCTGCCCGTGATCCTGGTCGCGCGCTCGACGCTCGGCACCATCAATCACACGCTGCTGTCGATCGAGGCGATCCGGCGGCGGGGCATACCGCTTGCCGGCGTGGTGGTGAACGGACCCGAGACGCCGCATAATCGCGCGGCGATCGAGCGCTACGGCCAGGTCGAGATCATCGCCGAGATCCCCTGGCTCGATCAGGTGACGCCGGCGACGCTCAGCGCCATCCAGCCCGAGCTCGATCTCGCCAAGCTCGCCAAGGCTGCGGCATGAACGACGATCCGAAATCGCGCCCGCACAAGAGCGCGTCGTTTGCCAAAGAGGTGCTGGCGCGCGACCGGCGCCATGTTTGGCACCCCTACACCCAGCATGGCGCCGAGAGCGAGCCGATCGTGCTTGCCGGCGCCAAGGGTCGCTTCGCTGTTCGACGCCGACGGGAACGAGATCCTCGACCTCGTCGCGTCCTGGTGGACCTGCACGCATGGGCACTCGCATCCGAAACTCAACGCCGCGCTCGCCGAGCAGGCCGCCAGCTTCGAGCATGTGATGTTCGCGGGCTTCACGCATCAGCCGGCAGCCGATCTGGCCGAGGCGCTCGCCAATGTGCTGCCCGGCGACCTCAGCAAGGTGTTCTTCTCCGATGACGGGTCGACCTCGGTCGAGGTCGCGCTGAAGATCGCCTATCAATATTGGATCAATATCGGCGAGACCGGGCGCCGGACGCTGGTCGCCTTCGACGGCGGCTATCACGGCGACACGCTCGGCGCCATGTCGCTCGGGCGCGGCTCGCAATTGTTCAGCGCCTTCCGCGACCTGATGTGCAAGGTCGTGGTGCTCCCCTGCCCCGCCACCTTCGCCGGCGACGATGCGGCGGAAGAGCGCGAAGCCGGCGCGCTGTCGGCCTTCGAGGCGCTGCTCGCCGACCGTGGGCATACGATCGCGGCGCTGATCATCGAGCCCTTGTTGCAAGGCGCGGGCGGCATGCGGCTGTGCCGGCCAAGCTTCCTGCAGCGGCTGGTCAAGCTGGCGCGAGACGCCCGCGTGCTGATCATCTTCGACGAGGTGGCGACCGGTTTCGGGCGCACGGGCACGATGTTCGCCATGGAGCAGGCCGATCTCGTCCCCGACCTGGTCTGCCTGTCGAAGGGGCTGACGGCGGGTTACATGCCGATGGCGGTCACGGTGGCGCGTGAGCCGATCTTCGAGGCGTTCCTCGGCGAAAGCTTCGAGCGCGCGCTGCCGCACGGCCATTCCTTCACCGCCAACCCGCTGGCTTGCGCCGTGGCGCTCGCCTCGCTTGCGCTGTTCAAGGAAGAAAAGACGCTCGAGCGGATCGCGCGGATCAACCGGCGGCATCGCGAGTTCATGGCCGAGCTTGCGGCGCGGCCCGACGTGACCAGGCTTCGCCTAATCGGCTCGATCCTCGCCTTCGACGTGAGTGCTGGTGGTGGCGGCTATCAGTCGTGGGAGAGCCGGGCTTTGCGCAATTGGTTCCTCGCGCACGGGCTCAATATCAGGCCGCTCGGGCAGACGATTTACCTGATGCCGCCTTATTGCGTCACGGATGAGGAACTCGCCCGCGCCTATGCCGGCATCGTCGCCTGCCTCGATACGCTGGCGTCTGGCGCGTTGAGCAACCCATAGACGATGTGCCAGGTGACCCGGCCGCCGCTCGCATCGGCCGCGCGGATGGCGCGGCGCAGCGCTCCCGGCGAAAGCGGCGTGTAGCCCTCCTTGGGGGTTAGCCCGCCGACCGCTTTCATGCGCTCAAGGAAGGAGAGCGCGTCAGCATCGGGCACCAGCCGCTCCTCCTCGACCAGGCCCGGAAGCGGGGGGATCTCGGCGAGCCCGCTCGGCAGCCCCTCGCGCGCCAGCACGCCACGCCATTCGGCGAAGCTCGCGGGCCCCAGCGTGGCGTAAAGCAAGACCCCGTCAGGGGCGAGCAATCGCCGCAGGCGCTCGAGGCTGGCGACAGGGTCGGGAAGCCAATGCAGCGTCATGCTCGACACGATAAGGTCCAGCTCGGCGTGGCCTCCGGCCTCGCCCGCATCCATCACCTCGAAGCTGATGCGAGCCTGGTCCGCTGCCGCGAGATTGCGCCGACATTCGGCGATCATCGCCGGCGCCGCATCGCTCAGCACGAAGCGTCCTTCGGGATAGCGCGCCAGCAGATGGCGGCTGAACAGGCCGGTGCCGCAGCCAAGCTCGAGCACGTTCGGGCTTTTCCGTTCGGGCAAAAGGCGCGCCAGCCGGTCGGCGACCGCGCGCTGGAGCCCGGCGTGGCGCTCATAGCTCGTTGCGCGCGCGCCGAAGCGAGCCGCGATTTCCGCGCTACGCCGGGAGAGCATTGGCGAATTCAAGGACATGATTTGCGCACCATCGCGGGTGCCTCAAGGGAAGAACATGGCCCCCGTCTTGCGACCATTCGATGCGGGCGTTCCCCCAGACCGCCTCGCTCATCGCCGCCGGCACGATGGCGTCGTCGCGGGAGGCGAGGGCAAGGACGGGGCAGGCAAGCTCGTCTTTAGCCTTTCGCGCGTCCCAATGCATCAGCCAATCGAGCCCTTCATCGAGGCGTGCGACATTGAGCGATTCCGGCCAGGCGAAGCCCGCCGCGCCGCAGGACCGCCAGAAGGCCTGAAGCGTTCCCCCCGGCTCGCGCTCTAGCCCGCGCTTGAGCACGGCAATGCGCGAGGGCGCGATGTGGCAGCAGAAGCAGTCGAAGCCTTGGATGCTGACGAGGCCCCTGAACCGGCCGCCGCCCTGCTTGAGGAGCCAAAGCAGGCCAAGCGAGTGGCCAATGGCGATGGCATCCGATGGCCACTCGGTTTCGCCTTTCGGGCCGCCAGCGACGAAGCCGAGATCGACGAGCGTGGTCTCGGCGCCATCGAGATGGCCGACGAGATCGGCAAAGATGCCGGCATGGAAGCCCCAGCCGTGAACGAGCACAAAACGCATCTGGTTACTTTACACGGCTTAGATGGCGTTCGCGGGACGGCGTGCCTCTTCGGCTGCGAGGACCTGCAAAAGCCGATCGATGTCAAAGTCCTGATGCGCCGCGGTGAACGCCAATCGGAGCCGCGCCGTGCCGGCGGGTACCGTCGGCGGCCTGATCGCCGAAGCCCACAGGCCCGCGCGCTTGAGGCGCTCGCTCATGGCAATAGCAGCGTCCGCCGATCCCAAGATGACAGGCACGATCTGCGTGGTCGAAGCGCCGGTATCGAGCCCGATGGCGCTGGCGCCGGCACGAAATTGCTGGGCGAGGCGCGCAACATAGAGGCGCTCTTCGTCCATGCCGGGCACGAGATCGAGCGCCGCGTCGATGGCGCCGAGCACCGGCGGCGGGAGCGCGGTCGAGTAGATGATGCCGCCGCAGCGATTGATCAGATAGTCGCGCATCGTCTCGCTGCAGGCGACATAGCCGCCAAAGCTGCCCAGCGCCTTGGAGAAGGTGCCGATGACGATATCGGCGTCGCCGGAAAGGCCCGACCCCCCTCGCCCCAGAATGCCGGTCGCGTGCGCATCGTCGACGATCAGGCACGCCGCGTGCTCGCATGCGAGACGGGCGATATCCTCGAGCGGCGCGACATCGCCATCCATCGAGAACACGCTCTCGGTCAGGATGAAGCGCGGGCGCTCATCTCCTTGATATTGACTCAGAAGCTCGGCGAGATGGGCCGCGTCGCAATGTCGGTATCTAAGCTGCCCCACGCCTGCGGCCTGGCAGCCGAAATGCATGCTCGCGTGGTTCAGCCGGTCGGCGAAGACCAGAGGCTCGGCACCGAGCACGGCCTTGTCGAACAGCGCCTGGAGCACGGCGGCGTTGGTCTGGAAGCCCGAGGCCATGACGAGGGCGGCCGGCTTCCCCTTGAGCTTGGCGACCTTAGCCTCGATCGGGGCGAACAGGTCGAGATTGCCGGTGACGAGGCGCGAGGCGCCGGAGCCGACGCCATAGTCTTCCGCCCATTCGACCGCGCGGGCGATCAGCGCCGCATTGAAGCGAAGCGCGAGATAATCGTTGCTGGCGAAATTGATGTAAGACCGTCCCTCGGCGCCGATGACGCGGGCGTCGCGTGCGGCAACCGCAAAGAGAGAGCGCCGCAAACCCTCGCGGGCGCGGGCGTCGAGAAAAGCCCTGTACCTGCTTTCGCTTGCCGCCATGATCCTGTATTAGCGAAGGCCATGACTGGCAGCAATCGCAACGCATCCCCCGTGTCGGAAATCCTGAAAACCGCGAATCCTATCAACGGCAACGCCCGCCAGGCGAAGAGCCTGCGCGAGCCTCGACCGTTCCCCGAAATCCGCCATGATTGGACCAGCCTCGAGGTGCTCGGGCTGCTCACGGCGCCCCTGCTCGAGCTGGTCGACGAAGCGCGCGAGGTGCATCGGCGCTACCACGCCGACGGCCAGGTGCAGCTCGCGAGCCTGCTCTCGATCAAGACCGGCGCCTGCCCCGAGGACTGCAAATATTGCGCGCAGTCGGCGCATTACGCCAAGACCACGGGCTTGAAGCGCGAGACGCTGCTCGACGTGGACGATGTCCTCGCCAAGGCCCGCATCGCCAAGGAGGCCGGCGCGTCCCGCTTCTGCATGGGCGCGGCCTGGCGCGAGGTCAAGGATGGCGAAGCCTTCGACAGCGTGCTCGCCATGGTGAAGGGGGTGCGTGAGCTCGGCATGGAGGCTTGCGTCACGCTCGGCATGCTGAGCCAGGCGCAAGCCGATCGGCTCGCCGAAGCGGGGCTCACCGCCTATAACCACAATCTCGATACCTCTCCCGAATTCTACGGCGAGATCGTCACCACGCGGACCTACCAGGACCGGCTCGACACCCTGGCGCGGGTGCGCAAGGCGGGCGTCGAGGTCTGTTGCGGCGGCATCATCGGCATGGGCGAGACGAACGAGGATCGGGCGCGGCTGCTACAGACACTCGCCAATCTCGACCCGCATCCGGAAAGCGTGCCGATCAACGCGCTTGCGGCGATCGCCGGGACGCCGCTTGAAGATCAGCCGCCGGTCGAGCCGCTCGATCTGGTGCGCATGGTGGCGACGGCGCGGATCATGATGCCGCTGTCGCGCGTGCGCCTCTCCGCGGGCCGCCGGGCGCTCACCAAGGAGGCGCAGATCCTCTGCTTCCTCGCCGGCGCCAACTCGATCTTCTACGGCGACAAGCTGCTGACCACCGCCAACAACGATGTGTCGGACGATCTCGCTCTGATCGAGGCGGCGGGACTGAGCGTCGCGCCCCTCTGCCCTCGCTGATCGGCTAACGCCGAAGCTTCGGCGCTTCGCCAGGATTGGTGTGGTAGGTGACCATCAGTAAGGCAAGCAGGATGGAGGCGAACAGGCCGGCCAAGGTTCCGATCAAGACCGGGGCGCCGCCAAGACCGCTATGCTCGGCCACTTCCAGGGCAAGGCTGCCGGCGCCGAGCGAGGCGACGGCGGCATAGACGCCCACCAGCACCGGCGTCTTGGAGTCGTCAGGCCCGAGGCCTGCGCCCCGCGACAAGACCAGATTGCGCACGACGACCGCGATGGTCGAGCCGAGAAAGCCGGCAAGCAGCGCGAGATACCAGGCGCCGATGGAACCGCCCACGAGCAAGCCGACCAGCGCGCCGATCACCGTGCCCACACACAACACAATCAACACGCTTGCTGAAGTCATCTGCGTCCCCCCTTTGCGCCGGCGCCAATCTTGAAGCCAAGGCGCCTGTTCAGTGAGGCGAGTATGCCCTAAGCCCGGAGTTGGGAAAAGCAAGCAGCGGCTTCAGGGCAGTTATCCCCTGCTTGCGTTCCGGCCGAGCCGGGGCTAGGCAAGTCATTCACATCCCTCGCTCTTCCCACTCCATGTCCCGCATCGTCTACTGTGAACGGCTCATATGTGCCCGAGGCGGAGGCCAAGGTCTCGGTCTTCGACCGCGCGCTTTCTATTCGGCGACGGCATCTATGAGGTGACGGCGGTGCTCGACGGGCGACTGGTCGATTTCGAGCCGCATCTCGCCCGGCTTGACCGCTCGCTGAAGGAGATCGCCCTTGCCGCCCCTCTCAGCCATGACGCACTGCGCAAGCTGCATGAAGAACTGGTCGCGCGGAACAACGTGCAGGAAGGCATGGTCTATCTACAAATCACGCGCGGGGCCGCTGACCGCGATTTTGCCTATCCCGAGAACGCCGAACCGAACGTGATCGCCTTCACTCAGTCGAAGCCGCTGATCGCCAACCCTTATGCCGAGACGGGGGTGAAGGTCGTCACCATCCCCGATCTCCGCTGGAAGCGCCGTGACATCAAATCCACCTCGATGCTGGCGCAGGCCATGGGCAAGCAGGAGGCGAAGGCCAAAGGCGCTTACGAGGCCTGGATGGTCGAGGATAGCCTAGTGACCGAGGGGACCTCGTCGTCGGCCTTCATCCTCGACCAGGACGGGGTGATCCGCACGCAGCCGCTCGGCCACCATATTCTGCCGGGCGTGACCCGCCGCGCCGTGCTCAGGCTTGCCGCGCTCGAGGGGGTGAGCCTCCAGGAGCGTCCGTTCAGCGTCGCCGAGGCGCTTGCCGCGCGCGAGGCGTTCATGACGGCGGCGTCAGCCTTCGTGCTGCCGATCGTCGAGATCGATGGCGTCAAGATCGGCAACGGGCAGCCCGGCCCGATGGCGCGCAAATTCCGCGCGCTCTATATCGAGGAAGCGCGGAAATCTTGACGGGGCGCCGTGGAGTGGCCGCCAAATCGCCCGAAAGGCCTGCAACCAAACGGCATGCAAGCTCGTTATCGGGACATGACCACGCTCCTGTATTGGATCGTCTACAATCTCGACCTCGGCCGCTTTGGGCCGAAGGCGCTCGATTTGGCCGTGCATAGCTGGCTAAAGAGCGCTAGACCGCACGAGGCTGCGCCGATCGTGCGCCGCCGGGGCTTCGGCCTGCTCACCATCCTGCACCTCGAGCCGAGGCTTTAGGGCTATTGCCCTTTCGCTTTCCGTTCGCCCGCTGGTAGGTTCGCTTCGCAGCGATTCTGCGCTGCAAAGAGAGACACATGGCGGACGCATCGACGCTTGAACTTGCTCCGGAGCCGGCCGCGAAGGTCACGGTGAAGCGCGTCGTGGCGCTGATGAATGCCGGGGCCGGCGCCTTCAACCAGAAGCTCGCCGACGATGTGCGTAGCGGCCTGGTGGCAGCCCTGGCGCAGCGCGGCGTTACCGCCGAAATCAGGTTCGTCGAAGGCGAAAGCCTGGAGGGCGCCGCCAAGCGGGCGCTGACGCAAGCCAAGCGCGGCGAGATCGACGCCATCGTGGTCGGCGGGGGCGACGGCAGCATCCGCACGGTGGCGAGCGTGCTCGCCGGAACCTCGGTGCCGCTCGGCGTGCTGCCGCTTGGCACGCTCAATCATTTCGCCAAGGATCTCGGCATCCCCTTGGCTGTGGAGGAGGCGGCGGCGACGTTCGCCGCGGGCAATTTGCGCGTCGTCGATCTCGCCGAGGTGAATGGCGAGATCTTCATCAACAATTCCTCGATCGGCATCTATCCGTACATGGTGATCGACCGCGAGCGGCGCAGAGCCCAGCACAAGCTCGCCAAATGGATGGCCATGGTGCCAGCCTTCTTCCGCATGCTGCGCCATTTCCCGCGGCGGCGCCTACGCATCCAGGCCAAAGGCTTCGCCCGCCCCTACCGCACGCCCTGCCTGTTCGTCGGCAACAACGAGTACGGCATGGAGCTTTTCACCTTTGGCAAGCGTGAGCGTCTCGATGCGGGCGAGCTTTGGTTCTATGTGGTGAAGCCGCGCAATCCGGCTGAGTTCTTCGCGATGGTTTGGCGGCTATGCTTCGGCCACCTGGACCAGGCGCGCGACCTCGATAAATTCGAGCTCGCCGAGGCGGAGATCTCGGCCAAGACCAGCCGGCTGCCGGTGGCAATGGACGGCGAGGTCAAGATCATGCACACGCCGCTGCATTATCGCTCGCGCCCCCGCGCGCTGCATGTCCTCGTCCCCGAGGCGCCGCAAAGCTAACAGCCGGAGCCCGCTGATCGGCGAGCCCCGGCTTGATCGGGAACGTGATCGTCCCAGAAAACCTAGCGCCGCTTGGGCTTCTTCTTGACGGCGACGCGACGCTTGGCGGGGCCGCTCTTGCGCTTCACCGTGGCGCTCGAGGCGGCCGCGCGCCGCGCCGGGGGCTTGGCAACCGTGCGCCCGGTCGCGCGCCGGTTGACGCCGCCTTCGGCGAGGCTGTTGAGCTTTTTATCAGCGGCCTTCTCCTGCTTGAGGTTGGCGTTGAGCAGGCTCACCACATTGTCGTGGCCGAGTTCCTCGGCCCAGGCGATCAGCGTGCCGTAACGCGCGATCTCGTAATGCTCGACGGCTTGGGCGCTGCCGATGATGGCGGCGTCGAGCACCTTCTTGTCGTCGACTTCGCCGGCCACCTCGTCGGCCTCCTTGATCAGGCCGTCGATCGCCGGGCAATCGACTCCCTTCGGCGTCTGGCCGAGCTTCTCGAACACCTGCTCGAGGCGGGTGACTTGGCCTTCGGTCTCGCGGAGATGATCGCGCAAGCCGGCGGCAAGCTCGCGGTTGGTCGCCTTATCGATCATTTTCGGCAACGCCTTCACGATCTGATTTTCGGCGTAATACACGTCCTGCAGGGTGTGCAGGAACAGGTCGTCCATCGTTTTGATGTCTTTGCTGAACAGCCCCATGGGGTAAGTCCTTTCCCGGTCGGTTCTTGTCTCGTGAGATGGTGGCGCTCGAGGTTCTACCCCCGGCGCTTAGCGTCTTAATCGCCGAGAGGGCTTCGCGGTTCCCGCCCCTCATGCCCAAGCGGGCGCGAATCAGTTATGCTCATCGGCATGTTCGCCCGTCCCCATCCGAGTTACGTCAAGCGCAAGCTGATCGAGTTCGCGCCGGAGATCTGGCTCGCGCTAGAAATGCTGGCGAAAGACACCGGCAGAAACGTGCAGGAATTGGCCGACGAAGCCTTTGCGGATCTGCTCGGCAAATATCAGCGCCCGGCTTCGTTGAAGGATGCGCTCCGCGAGAGCACGCGCCGCCTCCCCGCCAATGACGACACCCCACCGTCACGCTGACCCCGCTGGCGTTACCCCTGACCTCCCGCTAGAACGTCTATAGCCGCATCGAGCTTGGAGGTTGGTTTGCCGGAAGACAGTATCGCGTCCGCAGCCGCGCATTTCGACGGCAATGGCGCGAGTCTCGGCGTGGTCGATTCCGTTTATCGGCCTCCTCCTCTCCATCGCTCTGTTGCCGCTCGTCGCGCCGCATTTCTGGGAGCGTCATTTCGGCAAGGTTGCGGCCTTCTGGGCGTTTGCCCTGATCATCCCTTGCGCCGCCTTTATCGGCTTCTGGGAC
Source organism: uncultured Alphaproteobacteria bacterium (assembly GCA_963817175.1). GTDB lineage: Bacteria > Pseudomonadota > Alphaproteobacteria > Rhizobiales > Methyloligellaceae > Methyloceanibacter. The sequence continues at coordinate 14,440 of CAWFNK010000013.1, read as the reverse complement.
GCGACCGCGGAAATCCTGCACACCTTCCTGCTCGACTACCTGCCCTTCATCATCCTGCTGTTCGCTCTGTTCGTCGCGGCGGGGGGAATTCGCGTCAGCGGCAATCTCGTCGGCACACCGGCCACCAACACCGCAATCCTCGCCTTCGGCACCCTGTCGGCAAGCTTTCTCGGCACGACCGGTGCGTCGATGGTGCTGATCCGCCCGATCATCAGGGCGAACAAGGACCGCCGCTACCACATCCACGTCTTCGTGTTTTTCATCTTCCTGGTCTCCAATATCGGCGGCTCGCTCACCCCGCTCGGAGATCCGCCGCTGTTTCTCGGCTTTCTCAAGGGCGTCGACTTTCTCTGGACGCTGGAAGCCATGCTGCTGCCGATGCTGTTCGTGAGCGGCATCCTGCTCGCGCTTTTTTATCTGATCGACCGGATCGCCTGGAGCCGAGAGTCGGAGGCGTTGAGAGGCAAGAGCCGCATTCCGCGCCACATCGAGATCGATGGCCTGCATAACGTGCTCTATCTCATGGCGATCGGGCTGATCGTGCTCATGAGTGGCATGTGGAACCGTGACGCCACGATCCCGCTCGGCCTTGGGCTGGAAATGCCTGTCAACGGCCTGATCCGGGACATCGCACTCATCGCCATCAGCCTGCTCTCTTGGTGGACCACGCCGCGCAATCTCCGGGTGGAGAATGCCTTCACCTGGGCGCCGATGCAGGAGGTGGCGACGCTGTTCGCCGCCATCTTCATCACCATGATCCCGATGCTCGCATTACTGAAGGCGGGCAGCGAAGGTCCCTTCGCGCCGTTGCTCAGCCTCGTCTCCACGCCGGAAGGAGCACCGATCGAGGCGGCTTATTTCTGGCTGACCGGGATCTTGTCGAGCTTCCTGGACAACGCGCCGACCTATCTCGTCTTTTTCAATCTTGCCGGTGGTGATGCGAAAGCGCTGATGGGCCCGCTGGAGCTGACACTACTCGCCATCTCAACAGGCGCCGTATTCATGGGGGCGCTGACCTATATCGGCAACGCTCCCAATTTCATGGTGAGGTCGATCTGCGAGGAGCAGGGAATCAAGATGCCGAGTTTCCTCGGCTATATGCTGTGGTCGGGCGGGATCCTGTTGCCCGTTCTCGCGCTCTATAGCTGGCTCTGGTTCCAGTGAAGCCCTTAAGCCCCGCCACCTGATGCCTTGATCCGGGCGACAATCGCTTCCAAGGCCGCCACGGCCGCCGCGCGGTCCTGCTTTTGCAAATCGAGCAGGACCTTGAAGCCCTCGGCCTCCTCGCGGATGACCGAGCCTTCCTTGGCGAGGTCGTCGTAGAGCCCGAGCACCTTGTAGCAGCGGACCGGCTCGGCGAAGCCTTTCACCTTGATCGGAGTCTGCTCCTCGACCGCCACATCGTCCTTGACCAGAGAATAGGTCTCGTGGCCGAGCAGGATGCCGTCGATCTCCGAATGCGACTGGAGCCGCGCGGTCAAGTTCACGGCGCTGCCGATGATGGTGTAGTCCATCCGATCGTCGCTGCCGAAATTGCCGACCGTGCAGTAGCCCGTGTTGATGCCGATGCGGAGATGGAACGGCTTCTCGGCGCCGAGTTCAAGCCATTCGGCTTGCAGCTCACGCAGGCGACGCAACATGGCAACGGCCATGCGCACGCAAGCCTTTGCATCCTCCCTCACCCCCCGCGTTTCGGGATCGCCGAAAAACACCATGATGGCGTCGCCGATATATTTGTCGATGGTGGCGCCGTGCGCGAGCGCGATATTCGACATCTCGGTGAGATAGCGGTTGAGGACGTTGGTGAGGTCCTCGGATTCGAGATTGTCGGTGGTCTCGGTGAAATTGACCACGTCGGAGAAGAAGATGGTGAGCTTCTTGCGGCTCGAGGTGATCTCGACGTTCTGCGCGCCGGTGAAGATCGAGTGGTAGATCTGCGGCGAGAGATATTTCGAGAGCTTGGTCGACAGCGCGTCGAGCTCCTTGTTCTTCTGCGTAATGATCTCGTTGGCGCGGCGCTGCTCCTGGCCTAAGGCGTTCAGCTGCTGCTCGTTGCGGTCGCTGAGCTTCATCAGCCGGCGCGTGGTGCGGAACAGCTTCTGATAGTCCTTGAGCAGCTCTTCATAGAGCTTGCCGTCGACGCGATCGGCGAAGCGGCCGTTATCGAGCAGCTGTTGCGCGGCCGCGATCACCTGCTCCTCGGCCGCGAATAAATCGTCGGAAGACATCAGTCGGGCATTTTCTCGAGATGGAACTTGGCGTTTTCGAGGTCCTCCCCGAATTCCTCGCCGAGCTCCTGCATCGTGTCGTCCTCTTTGTCGTAATACCAATAGACGTCGACCGACGCGCCCTTCTTGGCGGCGGCGTCGAGCTTGTCCATGAGCATCATGACGGCCTTGGCGCTCGAGCTGTTGAGATAGATAAGCTCGAAGTCGAAACGGCAGGAACCGCTGCCCAGCTTGCCGAGATAGCCGTCGAGCGCAGTGAACACCGGACCGTAAAACTCGGTGACGTCCTCGGGGTACGACTCCCCCGTGATCTTCAAATGGTTCTGCATGAAGTCGAAGCTCACCGCCGGTGTGCGGGAGGTGGCCTCAATATCGAGCTTCTCTCGCATCGATCCGGCTCTCAGATGGTCGCCTTCAGGGCGAAGAACGCGTGGGTTGCGTCGACGTCGGTGAAATCGAACTCGATCGGCTTGGAGGCGCGCCGCGCGATCTCCATGAAGCCGAGGCCTGCCCCCTTGCTGCCCTCCTCGGGCTCGGCCCTGAGCTGCTCCTTATAGAGCGCCTTCAGCTCGTCCTTGCTCATGTCCCTGATGCGGCTGAGCTTGGCGCGCAGGCGCTCGACGTCGGAGCGCTCGACCAGATTGCCGGCGCAAACCATGTAATCGTTGCCCTCCCTGCCGATGGTGAGAATGCCGTAGCGGATCTCCATCAGCGCGCTCGGGTCGGAGGCGGGCGCCAGCGCGGGCTGCGCCTTCTCGGCGGAGTAGCGGATGATGTTCTGCATCTGCTCGACGAACACCGCGAACACGCTGCGCAGCGTCTTGGTGTCGGCGTCGTCGATGGTGAGCTTCTGCTTGAGCGCCTCGCCGACCCCGCTCAGCACGGGCTCGGTGACATAGCCGCTATAGGCGAAAATGACGCCCTGCCGATGCAGCATCCCGCGCAGATCCATCAGTTGGGAGGCGAGCATCGGTGCTCCTTAAGAGTGCGGGACGAAACCCAGCACCGTGAGGTCGTCGCGGCGGATTTGCTGACCTTGATAGGTGGCCAGCGCTTTGCGGAAAGACTCTTCCTGGTCGGCCATCGGCGTTCCGAGGTTCTTCTTGAGCAGCTCCTGGAAGCGCCGCTTGCCGAAAGAGCGGCCGCGCGGGCCGCCGATCTGATCGATCAGGCCGTCGGTGGTGAGGTAGAAGCTGTCGCTGTCCTCGAACGGCAGCGCGACATCGGTGTAGGTCGTATCCAAGGGATAGCGCCGGTAGCCGACGCCCCTGCGGTCGCCCTTGATCTCGATGACGCCCTTCCGATTGGCGCGCCACAAGGAGAAGCGGGCGCCGGAGAACGTCATCTTCCGCTTCTTCAGATTGATGAAGCAGATGCCGGCTTCGAGCCCATCGTCGGTCTCGCCCTGATCCTCGTTCTGGCCGAGCAGGCTTTGCACGCCGCGATGCAGGCCGGTGAGGACCTTGCTCGGATTGTCGCTATCGGCGCTGCGCAGCATGCGATCGAGCAGCCCCCAGGCGATCAGCGTCATGAACGCGCCCGGAACGCCGTGGCCGGTGCAATCGCCGACCATCACCGCATAGCCGTCATTGATGGGCTGGAACCAGAAGAAATCGCCGCCCACGATGTCGCGCGGCTCCCAGATGAGGAAATGGTCGGCGGCGATGGTATCGAGCTCGCGCCGCGCCGGCAGCACGGCTGACTGGATGCGGCTGGCATAGCGCAAGCTCTGCAAGATCAGCTGATTGGCCGCGGCGGCGCGCTGCTCGCTCTCCTTGACCTCGGTGAGGTCGCTATAGACGGCGACGGTGCCGCCGGTCTCGGTGCGGCGCTCGCTGATCTGTAGCCAACGCCCGTCGGAGCGGCGCTGTAGCAACGGCTCTCCAGGATTGCGATGCTCGGCGAGACGCTGCCTGATCCAGCCCTCCTCCCGGCCCTTCGCATCTTGGATCAGACCGTGGGCGACCGCGCTTCTGATGATCTCCTCGAAGGTCGCGCCGGTCTTGGGCGCGCCCTCGCCGTGGTCGAACAGCTCGGCATATTTGGCGTTGCCGAGCACCAGCCGGTCCTGGTTGTCGTAAAGCGAGAAGCCTTCCGAGACGGTCTCGATAGCGTCGGTCAGCCGCTGCTCGCTTTGCGCCAAGGCCGCCTGCTCGGCCGTCTTGCGCGCGGTAACCTCGCTCCAGGAACCGATCACCTCCAGCGGATTGCCGTTCTGGTCCTTGACCAGATGCTGCTCGTCGCTGACCCAGCAATAGATACCGTCAGCTTTGCGGAAGCGGTATTCGGCGACATATTGGCCCTGCTCGAACAGCTTCGCCGCGCCGGCCTCGACGCCCGGGAGGTCTTCCGGGTGTACGCGCGAGCGCCAGAAATCCGAGTCCTTCAGATATTGGTCGGGCTCGTAGCCGAGCACGCGCTTGATGTTCTCGCTGACGAAAGTGGGCGCGTAAGAGCCGCCGGCCTCGAAGCTGTAGACCACGGCGGGCGCGCCATGCAGCAAGAGGTCGAACCGCGCGCGGGAGGCGTTCTCGGCCTGCTCGGCCTGCTTGCGCGTGGTGATATTGCTCCAGGAGCCGACGATCTCGGCCGGCTCGCCGTCGTCGCCGCGCAGCAGATATTGCTCGTCGCTGACCCAGATGTAATTGCCGTTGCGCTTGCGGAAGCGATACTCGGCAGTGTGCCGTCCCTTCTCGAACAGCTTGCCCTGCTCGGCCTCGACCAAGGCAAGATCCTCCGGGTGCACGTTGCTCCGCCAGAAATCGGCATGCTCCAGATATTTCTCCGGGCAATAGCCGAGCAGCCGCTTGATGTTCTCGCTGACGAAAGTCGGCGCGTAGTCGTCCTTGGCCCTGAAGCTGTAGATCACCGACGGCGCGCTTTCGAGCAGGGCCGATAGGCGCGCGCGAGCCGCATCCTCCGCGGCCTCGGCATTTTTGCGGTCGGTGATGTCGCTCCACGAGCCGACGATCTCGAACGGCTCGCCGTTCGCGTCGCGGATCAGGTGCTGCTCATCGCTCACCCAGAGATACGCCCCGTCCTTCTTGCGGAAGCGGTACTCGGCGGTGTGCCGGTCGCGCTCGAACAGAAGAGCCTGCTCTGCCTCGACGGATTCGATGTCGTCGGGATGCACCCGGGCGCGCCAGAAATCGGCATCCTTGAGATATTCGTCGGGGCAATAGCCGAGCAGCCGCTTGATGTTCTCGCTGACGAAGGTCGGCGCATAGTCGCCGCTCGCCTTGAAGCTGTAGATCACCGACGGCGCGGTATCGAGCAGCAGCGCAAGGCGCTCGCGGGCGCGGTCCTCCGCCTCCTCGGCGGCTTTGCGGCCGCCGATGTCGCTCCATGAGCCGACCACTTCTAAGGGCGCGCCGGTGTCGTCGAGCACGAGATGCTGCTCGTCGTTCACCCAGCAATAAGAGCCGTCCTTCTTGCGGAAGCGATATTCGGTGACGTGCTTGCCGGTCTTGAACAGTACGTCCATCTCGGCTTCGATACGCGGCAGATCTTGCGGATGCACCCGCTCGCGCCAGAAATTCGGGTTGTCGAGATATTCGGAAGCCGCGTAGCCGAACAGCCGCGCGATGTTTTGGCTGACGAAGGTCGGGGCAAAATCGCCCCTAGCCTCGAAGCTGTAGATCACGGCGGGTGACGCATCGAGCAACCGGGCGAGGCGCGTCGCGGCCGCGGCTTCGACGTCGGCGACATGCCGGCGCTCTTTTTCGTCGTGCTCGCGGGTTGCGTCGGCCAAGACACTCTCGACGATATCGGCAACGGTGCCGGAATCGGTGCCGGCTCGCAGCATTTTATCAAGCGCGGCGGCGGCTTTCTCGGCGTATTTTCTGGAAGAGGTCATCGGGCGAGTACTGTCATTCTAATGAAAGGCGCCCGCAACGGCCCCTGCGGCAAAGGATAGTTTCGGGACGACTCGCTTCTGTCAATGGCGCGACCTTAGATCGCGCCGGCAAATCGAACCGAGGTTTAATAAATCCCGTGGTTGATCTTGCCCAACCTTTGGGCAAGCCGATCGCGACCCAGGGATCGCGCTGGATCGACACTTGGGCCATGCATACAGGCTGCTATTGAAGAGGCCGCGCACGCCCCCCGGCGCGCGCGGCTTCGCTGTTGCAACAGAAGAGCCGAACCTTACTGAGCCGGGGCCGCGGGCGCCGGTGTTTCTGGCGCGGGCGCAGGCGTCTCGGCTGGTGGCGGCGGCGGCGGTGGCGGCGTCTCGGCGGTCGGCGTTTCCGCTTTGCCGAGGACGCAATTGATCAAGGTTGCGTCGTATTTGCAGCCATGCCGTTGCGCCTGTACCACAACGAATACGGCGATAATCACAAGCAAAATGAGAAGAATTCGCATTTCGGGCACCCTCCCTTTCACGCCGGCGTAAAGTATACGAATGGACGGCAAACAAAAAGGGCCGGTGGAAACACCGGCCCTGATTTCATTCAGCCGTCATGCTGCCGCTCGACCTGATGGGGCAGCCCCAAGGAGCCGAGCGTACGGCCCTTCCCGGCGGGCTCTCGCAAGTCCGCGGGAAGGGCCTAACGGTTAATACCAGCCGCGACGGTATTTCCAGCGCGGCCCATAGCGATAGGCGTAGCGGTCCCTGTAATAGGGGCGGTAACCGTAGCCGTAGCCGTAGTTGCGGTAATAGGGACGCGGACCCACATAAACGCCGAAACCAGGGCCCCAACCGCCGCCCCAATACCCGCCGCGCCAGCCAGCGTCGGCGGTCGCTGGGGTCAGCGCGACAGCGGCAAGGGCCGCGGCCGCGGCCAAGCCTGTCAATGCGTATTTCATGGGATGTCTCCTTCAATGAGCAATCGATGGCGCCTTTCGAGGGCACCGCATGTATCGAAAACGCCAGGCGCGGCTCAGCGTTCCCTGTCACAACTTTGCCGCATGCGCGGCCCGAATGGCGCCGATGAGCGACGATAAGCCCCGCGCCCTGTGCTGCGTCCCATGCGAGATCTCCCGCCAGCAGTTCTTGCGCGCGGCGCTCGCGCTGGCAGCGTCCCCTCTCCTCCGTTTCATGCCGGCGCAGGCGGCCGAAGGCCTGGAGGTCAGCGAGGTCGCGCCCGGCGTGTTCGTGCATCAGGGGCGCTACGAGCTGCAGTCGCCGGAGAATCGCGGCGACATGGCCAATGCAAGCTTCGTGGTGGGCACCGAATTCGGTCGCCGTGATCGATACGCTCGGCAGCGCGGTCGCGGGGCGGGAGCTCAGAGCCGCGATTCGCGCCGTGACGGACAAGCCGATCCGCTACGTGATCAACACGCATATGCATCCCGACCATGTGTTCGGCAACGCCGCCTTCAAGGAGGACAATCCGACCTTCGTCGGCCATTACAAGCTCGCGCGGGGCTTGGGCTCACGCGCCGAGCGTTATCTTGCCATCAACAAGACGATGCTGGGCGATGCGGCGTTCGAAGGGATCGAGGTGATCCTGCCGACGCTTGCCGTCGAGAACAGCACGACGCTCGACCTCGGCGGACGCAGCCTCGTGCTCGAGACGCAACGCACCGCCCACACCGACAACGATCTCACCATCACCGACACCGCGACCGATACGCTGTTCCTCGGCGATCTCCTGTTCTCGGTGCATGTACCGACCCTCGACGGCTCGATCAAAGGCTGGCTGGCGCTGCTCGACGATCTCGCTCAGAAAAAGGCCGCGCGCGTCGTGCCGGGGCACGGGCCGCATGCCATGGAGCTGCCGCAAGCGCTCGCACCGGAGCACCGCTACCTCGCTTCCATCGCCGCCGACGTCAGGCAATTGATCAAGGACGGCAAGACCTTGGAAGACGCCATCAAAACCGCGGGCTTTTCCGAGCGCGACGCCTGGAAGCTGTTCGACCACTATCATGTCCGCAACGTCACCGCGGCCTTCGCAGAGCTTGAATGGGAGTGATATAATGCTTTCGAACAGCAAGAGGACGGTCGCCATGCCCCTGCCCCTCAACAGCCTAGGCTATGCCGCAAGCGCCGCCGGCCTCGCCGCCTTGCTTCTGCTCGCCCCGGCGGCCAAGGCCGAGGAGGACGTCTGGCCGACGCTTAAGACCCAGGCCTTCGGCGACCGCGCCATCCAGGCCGAGGACGGCATGGTCGTGCTCGATGCGCCGCTCACGGCCGAGGACGCGGCGCTCGTGCCGTTGACCGTGCGCGTGCCGCCGCAGGTGACGCAGAAGCTCAAATCGCTCACCATCTTCATCGACAAGAATCCCGATCCGAAAGTGGCGACGCTGCATTTCGGCCCGGCGGCGGGCAAAGGCGGCGAGCGGAGCTTCTCGACGCGCGTGCGCATCGACAGTTTCTCGCATGTGCGCGCCGTGCTCGAGACCGAGGACGGGATGCTGCACATGGCGAGCAAGTTCGTTCGGCGGCCGGCGGCTGCGGCGCGATGAAGCCAAGGATCCCGACACGGAGAACGAGCGAGCTCGGCAAGATGATCGTGAAGACTTTCCCGCCGGCGCTCGATGCCAATCCGATCTGGTCGGCGCAGGTGATGCTGAAACATCCGAACTCGAACGGCATGCAGCGCGACATCGATACCGGCGGCTATCATCCCCGCGCGCTTCGTCAAGGCAAATGATCGTGAAGCGCGACGGCGAGCTCGTGTTCGATATGGAGAGCACGTTCTCGATCTCGACCAATCCGAATTTCCGCTTCACCTTCGGTCGCGGCAGCGACAACAGCCTCGACGTGGCCATCACCGATACCGACGGCACGAAGTTCGACGCGAAATCGGAGCCGAGCGGGTCTTAGCCCACCTATTCGTGCCGATCAGGGCTGCGGCTGCGGCGGCTTGCTGGAATAGAAGATCTGCGCCTGGAGCAGGAACTCGTCGGGCTTCTTGAGGAAAACCTGGCGCGCCGTCTCGTTGCCGAAGCAATAGGTCTTGCCGGCATAGACGGTGCTGACCGAGCAGTCGGTCTTGATCTCCTTGCCCTCCACAAGCCCCATCACGCAATTGTCGTCAAACTCGCCTTGCGTGGCGGCAGCGGCGGCGGTGAGGCTGAGGCCAAGCGTGAGGACGGTGGCCAAAGCGCAGAGACGTCCAACTCTCATCGTCCTCTCCTCACTTGAAACATTGGTGGGCGCAGTAGGACTCGAACCTACGACCCGCTGATTAAGAGTCCCATGACTCCATAAGCGCATCAAGATTCATTCCGACAGTTTTCTCTTTCGTTCCGCAATTGAGGCGAAAGGGAATTTGGAAAATGTCGGAACGCAGTCGTTGCGAAAGCCTTCAAAGCAGCGTGGCTCACGGGCGGTTTGACGGAGACTCCACACTCCGAGTTCGTCGAGCCCCCCCAAAAAGGGGTGCGCGAGCCAAGTCAGCAAACTTGCGCGGCCGCTCTGTCGGACGACCTCACTCCCGATCCAGCGCACCCGTCAAATCGCCTCAGAGCGCAGCTCAACAAGAGTTGGAGGGTGGTTGATGACCCGCTGCAATGGATCCTGCAGCGCAGGAAAGGAAACCGCCGCAGCAAAAGCTCAGGCTGGCAACACCGTTCCTTTTGTAGAACGCGAGAGATGCTGCTGCGCTGCATTCGCGAATGCTGCTGCAATGTAGAACCAACAGCGCTCGCTAAGGTCACCGCCCTCCCCGAACATCACTGGATGCCAAACTTGAACGTGCGCGAAACGGACCAAGCTCAAGCTGGTGGGCGATCAACGCCACTCTCTTCAACGGTTTCGGAGGACGCGATGCTTGGGAACCACCCTCTCCATCGCGCGGGGCGCTCTTACCTAGTTTAAGTCTGTCTAGGAGATAGGGGAACTAACCATGCAGCGAGAAGAAGCGGCGGCATCAGTACTGTCACCCCGTGCATGCAGCCCGGATTGCTGACGCAAACCGGACAAGGGCCAGCAAGTACATCAGCATGCGCCAAGCCTCCAACATCATGGAGACCGTCGCGTTTGCTAAGTCAGTTGGCCTCCCCTTGTGGCGCATCTCGCGATCCATTGGAGCCTCACTGACGTCGGTGATGATCCCGACGGCAAGCTCTTCGCGAAGCTCCGTGAAGGTTTGGACAAGTGGCTGAACCGCCGGGACATCGTGTTCGCTGGGGCGTGGGTGCGTGAGCGTCAATGCGGAGGGCAGTCAGATGTGGAGCACTGCCACCTGCTCTTCCACTTGCCGGTGAGTACTCACGCGGGCAAGTGTCTCGCTCAAGTCAACGATGCGATCCTGCGTCTCGTCCGGCTGCACAGTGGCGAGTGCACAGATGAGCGGGTCATCAAGCTGGTGGGCGGTATGCCGTAGACCCGCTCGGAATAGACGCGGACGAAGTCCTGGCCCCCGCCGGTGACGATGTAGGTCTTGAAGCCATTGCCGCGCAAATAACTCAGCACTTCCTGCATCGGCTGATAGGTGAGCTCGGTATACGGACGCTTCCAACGCTCGTCCTTGGCCCCCTCGGTCCACTTCTTAGCTTCCGTTTCAAACGTGTCGACCGTCATGCCAGTGAGCGTGGCGGCGAGTATCTTTTCAAGGTCATGCGTCGTTAGCTTTGCCATTGCCTCTCGGTCACCTGACAACACCGTCTTAAACGGCTCGACATTGGCAAGTTCGGGCTTGGCTTCGACTACGGCAGGAACCCGATCAAGAGCGTAGACGACCTGGCTATACAGTGGATGCTCAACCCAGAGCGTACCGTCCTGGTCGAACGTCGCAATTCGCTCTTCAGGAGGCACGAAATCTGGGCTCGACTTGTCCGTCGTGGCGTTCACGAAGTCGACGATGGCCTGTTTTGCGGCGCCATCGTTCCAAGACGGCAACGCATCGACGGTGGAGGTCGCCTCGGCGAGGGCAGCGACGGGTAAGAGAGGTAAGGATAGGAGTGCAAACGCCCCCAAGAGCGCGATCAAAATGCGGGGAGTGACGATGGAAGGAAACGGTTTCTGACCCATGGTGCGCCTCTATTCAGGGACGTCGTTTGCTAGTCGTGCGAGCGGGCGACCCTTGGATCACCCGCTCGCTGACATATGCGTCGGTCTTCCTGATTATTGGCCCGGACCCTTCGTCCCCAGCTTCTTAACCTGGTCTAGCACCTGGGTTAGGTTGTAGCTCGCCGGATCCTGCAGCGGCGGGAAATCGATGTAGGACGAGAGCTCCTTCAGCCACAATTGCTGACCGACGGGAAGCATGTTCCAGTTGTAGAGATACGCGGTGCTCGGGGCCGCAAGTGCACCGCCGATGGACAACACCGACTTCTGCTCTTCACCCACCGCCTGCTCGAAGGGATCGCGCTTGATATTCTGGACCTGGGCCCACCCAAAGGTCTGAGGCCCCAGCAGCGCAGAGGCACCGGTCGAGCCCTCCATCGTGAAATAGATCTTCCAGTTGTTGTACCGAACCGCCGATGGCGTCGCGCCGGTGTAGTAGAAGAAGGTGTCGCGCGCCGATTTCTCCGACTTACCAGTCAGATAGTCAATCTGGTTCACGCCGTCGAGGTGGGTCTTGACGATGCTGGGGTATTCACCTTTCTCGATCTGAGCCCTCAGGTCATTGCCCTTCGGGCCGCCGGCGATCTCGACGAATGTCGGCAGCCAGTCGTAGGATGCGAAGATCTCGGTCTTCAGCGTGCCCGGTTTGATGTGGCCCGGCCAGCGGACGACCAGCGGCACGCGCATGCCGCCTTCCCAGGTGGTCAGCTTGTTGGCCTTGAAGGGCGTCATGCCCCCATCTGGGAAAGTCTGGCTCTCAGCGCCGTTGTCGGTGGTGAAGGCGATGATGGTGTTGTCGAGCTCGCCCATCTCTTCAAGCTTCTTCAGCACATAGCCGATGTTGTCGTCCATCTGCTTCATACCGACTTCATTAATGCCCCAGTCCTTGCCACCTTCCACACCCAGCATTGCCAGGTACTTTGGTGACAGCATCGTCGTGATATGCATGCGCGCGGGGTTGTACCAGATGAAGAACGGCTTGTTGGTCTTCTCGGGGTCATTGCGGTCGAGGAAGTCGATGACCTTAGCCGAGATCTCCTCGTCCACCGTCTTCGAACGCTCCAGCGTCAGTGGGCCTTCGTCCTTGCACGTTTGGTTCGCCGATGTGCCATCGGAGGAGTTGCACGAGAGGACAGGACGCGGAGGCGTCAGGCAGGTGGTTGTCTTCGGATCCACAGCGCCGGGCACCTCGGGCACGCCCGGGATCGGCGTGTTCTTGCACGGCGGCGCGAAGCCCTGCTGTGTCGGACTCTTGTTGATGTCGGGAAAGCTCACCTGCTCCATTGCGTCCAGGTGGTAGAGATAGCCCCAGAACTCCTGGAAACCGTGCGCAGTCGGCAGCGCATCGGTATGGTCGCCCAGGTGATTCTTGCCGAACTCGCCGGTATTGTAACCGAGGTCGAGCAGGAACTTGGCGAGCGCGGGTGTGCCGGGCCGCAGATATGATGGGCTGCCCGGCAGTTGCGGCGGGATCATGCCGGTGCGCAGTGGGGTCATGCCGGTGAAGAAGGCGTTGCGGCCTGCCGTGCAGCTTTGCTCGGCGTAGTAGCTCACGAACCTGGCGCCCTCATTGGCAATTCGGTCAATGTTGGGCGTCTCGCCGAGCCCCAGACCTCCTTGGTAGCTGACGACCTGCATCCAGCCGATGTCATCGCCCATGATGAAGAGGATGTTTGGCTTCTTATCCTGGGCCGCCGCAGGCGTCGCTGTTCCGAGCGCTGTTAGGCCAACGCTGACACCCACGACTAAGGCCGCAATTGCGCCCGCATGACGGAGTTTCGTTCGAACTTCTGGACTATACGCATTGGTACCCTCCTAGACTTCTGATGTAAGTCAGTTTCGACGGAAACATTGTTACAAATCAAGCAGCTTCGTGGCGACACGACCTCCCGAGGATCGTTTGCTTAAACCTGTGAGAGTTCTGATCGTCTTGAGTCTTGCGCTTGTGGCTGCGCCGTCCGGTGCAACACCGCTAAAAACCGCGGATCAGCTCAACTGCGTTGCCTCGGATGGTAAGACAGGAATGGTGTTCATTCCGGGTGGCAGCTTCACGATGGGCTCGAACCGGGAACGGCCCGAAGAACGCTTCACCCACTCCGTTCAGGTCGACGGCTTTTGGATCGATCAGCACGAGGTTACGAACGCTGAGTTCGATAAATTCGTAAACGCGACCGGCTACATCACCCTTGCCGAGCGGGGCGTCGACCCTAAGACCCATCCTGGAATGAGCCAGGACATGCTTGCTCCGGGCTCCGTGATATTTATCCCGCCGACAGAGCTCAGTCGCGGCGGCGACCTCACCCAATGGTGGCAATATGTGAAAGGCGCGGACTGGCGCCATCCCGATGGGCCTGGCTCGTCGATTGAGGGCAAGCAGAATTATCCCGTGGTGAACGTCGCCTATGAGGACGCGCTCGCGTATGCGCACTGGCTCGGGCACGAGCTTCCGACCGAGGCGCAGTGGGAATTTGCTGCGCGCGGCGGTCATAACGGCGATGAAGATTGGAGCGATGCCTTCGATAAAGATGGCAAGCCGATCGCCAATAGCTGGCAGGGCATCTTTCCGGTCTACAACAGCGAGGAGGATGGTTATGCCCGCGCCGCGCCGGTCGGCTGCTTCAAGCCGAACGGCTACGGTCTTTACGACATGATCGGCAATGTCTGGGAATGGACAAGCGACTGGTACGTGCCGGGCCATCCGCGCGAGCCTGCCACCAATCCAAGTGGGCCAAGTTTGCTGCAGGTCAAGGCAGCGGCGGGACAATCGCCAAGCAAGGTCATAAAGGGCGGCTCGTATCTTTGCGCATCCAACTTTTGCTCGCGCTACCGGGCGACGGCGCGCCAGCCACAGGAGGTAGATCTGGGCGCGGGCCATCTCGGCTTTCGCACCGTGCGAAAACCTTAGCCGACACGGCTGGGTCCGGTCTTTGGCTGTGCCGAGAATGTCCGCTTATGGCACTAAGCGGACGTTGGCCGGGTGGACGTCACGTCCGCTTTTGACCCAAAGCGGACATTCGCCATCCCAGAAAACACACCCCAAAGTGTGGCGTCTACTCAAGTTCTACTACCGCAAGCCACGCTCTTTAAGCTGCTGTTCGAACATCTTATTGAACTGGCCGCGAATGCGCTCAGGATCAATGCTCTCCTTCAGCATCTTCTTCGTTTTTATGTCATCCATGGTCTGTTCCAAAATATTCGCCGGGTTGAAGCTCGGCGGGAAGGAGCGCGGCGGGAACTCCTTGAACGTGTCCACGAA
>CAWFNK010000012.1:0-111432 GCA_963817175.1 uncultured Alphaproteobacteria bacterium | reverse complement strand
GCTAGGCGTCCGGGTCCCGGGGGTTAGTCGAAAATTCGAGTGGGGCCTACGCCTTGCACTCCGAGAAGCCCTTCAGCGCGTTGTGCGCCTCGGACTTCGTCTTGAAGCCGTCGGCGCCGAGCATGATCTGCTTGGTGCCGTCGGGTTTCTTCGACACGACCGAGCATTTATGGCTCGAGCTGTCCTGCGCCACGTAGAATTCGCCGGCGAGGGCTGGCGTCACGAAGCCGGCCACCAGCAGACCGGCAATCAGATATTTCTTCATCGTCGTTCTCCTTGAATGAGCCTCCTTGAGGATTTCCTCTTCCGAGGCGCGAGGCGCGCCTTAGGAAGCTACTTGCTGCACTTCTTCGCGGTGGCATCCCACTTCATGTGGGACTTCTCGCACTCAGCCTTGTTCTTCGGGCTGTCCGCGGCGAAGGCAGGTGCGGCGGCTCCCGCGGCGAGACCGAGGGCGACGATGAGCGAGACGAAAGTTTTCATGATGTGTTTCTCCTTGCATGGTTGACTCTCCTTGGGGATGTCCTCCGCCAAGGATGACGAACCAACGCTCGCAATTCGCCTGGGTTTTGACGGAACGGCGCGGAAGAGTGTCGCGGGTGAAAGCGTCGCGCGACAGTTCAGCCTATCGACGCCTTACGCGATTGAGCACGCGTGCGGGAAGCCATTGATGCGCTTGAAATCTTCGCGCAGCTTGAGGCGCGCGCGAGTCACGGTGCGGCATTTGCGCGTGGACGCGACATGCCGACGCGGGGATCGAAAGGACGCCCGGCGCGAACGCCGGGCGTCAAGTTCGAGTCGAATCTCAGTCTAGCTGTTGCACTCGGTGAGGCTTTGAATCGCCTTCTCGGCGTCGGCCTCGCTCTTATAGGCGCCGCTGCCGACCATCTTCATGGTCGTGCCGTCGGGCTTCTGCGCCACCACCTGGCACTGTCTCGTCGAGCTATCGAGCGCCACGTAGTACTGGGCGGCGAATGCCGGAGTGGCGAGCGCGAGGCTGAAGGCTGCCGCGATTGCGTATTTCTGCATGGGGAGGTCTCCTTATGGTTGACCGCCCCTCCCACGCTTCGAAGCCTAGACGCGCAATCCGGCGCAGGCTGGGCGAGACCGGGCCCTTAGCCGAGCAAAAGCTTGACGTTTCTGGGCAAGGTTTGTGGCGCAATCTGCTCGAAAGTGCATTGCTTCGGCGCCTTGTCGGGGCGGAAGCGGACCAGCTTGGTGCCGTGGCGGAAACGGTCGCCGGTGACGTGATCGTAGCGGACCTCGACCACCAGCTTCGGCTTCACCGGCTCCCATTCGCCGCTGCGCTCGGTGCTCCAGCGGCTCGGGCCGCCGGGCGCCTTGCCGGTGAATCCGGGCGGGGAGATCAGTGCTTCGAGCATCTTGGTCATCCCAGCACGCTCGGTATTGGTGATGGTCGCGGTGAAGCCGACATGATCGAGCTGGCCCTCCTCGTTATAGAGACCGAGCAGCAACGAGCCGACCTCGCGGCTCCCTGACTCGTAGCGGAACCCGCCGACCACGCAGTCTGCCGTGCGCAGCCGCTTGACCTTGAGCATGGCGCGCTCGCCAGGAAGATACGCGCCGTCGCTCCGCTTGGCGACGACGCCGTCAAGTGCACCGCGCGCACTGTCGAGCCAGCGCTCAGCCTCGTCACGGTCCGACGTATAAGGCGAGAGCTTCAATCCTTCGACCTGGCGCGCCGCCTTGTAGAAGCGCTCGAGCGCCGCGCGTCGCTTCACCAGAGGCTCCTCGATCAGGCTGTTGCCTTTGCTGTCGAGCAGCATGTCGAACAGGATCAGGATCGCCGGCGTCTCCACCGAGAGCTTCTTGATGCGGCTTTCGGCCGGATGGATGCGCATTTGCAGCGCGTCGAAGGAGAGCGTGTCGCCGACCGGGATCGCCAGCTCGCCGTCGATCACGAACGGGCTCGGCTTGAGGGCCGCCAGCATGGCGACGACCTCGGGGAAGTAGCGGCCAAGCGGCTTGCCCGATTTCGCCCTGAGATCGACCTGATCGCCCGCGCGAAACGCCAGGCAGCGGAACCCGTCCCATTTCGGCTCGAACTGCCAGCCGGGCTCGTCGGGAAGCTCGCTGACGAGCTTCGCCTCCATTGGCTCGGTGCCGACCGGCACGGCGAGGGACTTTAGGGCAGAGGATGCCATGGCTCTCCGGAACGCGCGGAAGCGCTGAAGCGTTTTCAGGCGGTTGAGTTCCAACAAGGAGAAGCGACTATGCCAGCAAAATCCGCGGCACAACAGAAAGCCGCAGGCGCCGCGCTTGCCGCCAAGCGCGGCGAGACCCCCGTGAGCGAGCTCAAGGGCGCGTCGAAGAGCATGTATGAGTTGATGAGCGAGAAGCAGCTCGACGAGTTCGCCTCGACCAAGCGGAAGGGCAAGCCCGAGCACGTCGCCAAGAAGAAGTAGCGACGAAACGGCGTTATTGCAGCCGTACCACGACGCTGTCGGCCGCTCCGGTGGCGTCGGTCACCGTCAGGCGCACGAAGCCTGGGCCGTCAGGCTCGAAGAACAGCGTCCGCGCCGATTTCTTGGCGGCGAGCGGCATGCCGTTCATCAGCACGTTGAGGGGAGGGGTGCCGCCCGCGATCTTGAT
The DNA here is from genome assembly GCA_963817175.1 of uncultured Alphaproteobacteria bacterium. Taxonomy (GTDB): domain Bacteria; phylum Pseudomonadota; class Alphaproteobacteria; order Rhizobiales; family Methyloligellaceae; genus Methyloceanibacter. The sequence continues at coordinate 108,819 of CAWFNK010000012.1, read as the reverse complement.
GGCGATCGGGTCTGGCTTCTCGCCGGTGACGCCGGCCAATTCGAGGCTCGCGCCGTTCGGCGGGAACACGATATGCACCTTGGGCGCCATTGCCTCGCCCGCGCTTTCGCCCGGCGCGAAGCGTTGCAGCGGCGGCGGCAGCTTGGCGGTCGAGGCGACGATCGCGCCTTTCGGCATCGAGGGAAGCGGCTGGAAGCCCTGACCCATCCGCGCGAAAGCGTCGAACAGGATCGGCGCGGCGCTGATGCGACCCACGAGACCCGCGACCGGCGCGCCGTCGGGGCGCCCGGTCCACACGCCGATGGTGCGCTTGCCGTCGAAGCCGATCGCCCAGGCATCGCGATAGCCGTAGCTGGTGCCGGTCTTGAAGGCGATGCGCCCGCCGGCGGCATTCTCGGGCGGCGGCGTGCCGAGCAGCACATTGCCGACATACCAGGCCGCGACCTTCTCGATCAGCCGCCGCGGCGGCAGCGGCGTTGCCCCGAGCCGCTCCATGAGCGGCGCGACCGTCCCCTGCCGCGCCAGCCCCGCATAGAGCATGGTCAGATCGGTGAGCCGTACGCCGACGCCACCGAGCCCGAGTGCGAGCCCCGGCGCTTCGCTGCGCGGCAGCACGAGCGGCGCGCCGGCTTCGGCAAGACGCGCGATCAGCCGGTTCGGGCGGACCTCATCGAGCACGGCGACGGCCGGCACGTTGAGCGACAATTGTAGCGCGCGGCGCACCGTGACCGTGCCCTGGAAGGTGAGATCGAAATTCTCCGGCGCATAGCCGGCATAGCGGATCGGCCGGTCCTCGATCAGGCTCTCGGGGTGGATCAGCCCGTCCTCGAAGCCGAGCCCGTAGATGAACGGCTTCAGCGCCGAGCCCGGCGAGCGCACGGCTTGGGTGAGATCGACCGCGCCGGCCCGGCGCGTGTCGAAATAATCGGGGGAGGCGACGCGGGCGAGCACCTCGCCGGTTGCGTTGTCGACCACGACGATGGCGACCGACATGTCGAGGCCGAGCGTCGCGGCGCGCTCGCGGGCGAGTTTCTCCAGGGCCTTCTGTAGGCCGGCATCGATGGTGAGCCTGATCACACGCTCTGTCGGCGTGTCGTCCAACGCTTGATCCGCGGCATGCGGCGCGACAAGCGGCATGGGCTTCCGCGCCGTCGGCACGTCTTCTTCCTTGGCATGCGCGATCTCGGCGTCGCTGAACAGCCCGTGGCCCGCGATGCGGTCGAGCACGCGGTCGCGCGCAAACCGCGCGCGTTCGGGGAAGCGATCCGGCCGGCGATATTCCGGCGATTGCGGCAGCGCGACGAGCAGCGCCGCCTCGCCGAGCGTGAGCCGGCGCGGCTCCTTGCCGAAATAAGCGAGCGACGCCGCGCGAATGCCTTCGAGATTGCCGCCATAGGGCGCGAGCGTGAGATAAAGCCCTAGCACCTCGTCCTTGGAGAGCGCCCATTCGAGCTCGAGCGCGCGCACGGTCTGCCTGATCTTGGCGTCGAGCGAGCGGTGTTGACGCGGCTCGAGCAGCCGCGCCACCTGCATGGAGAGCGTCGAGCCGCCCGAGACGATGCGGCCATGCGTGACGAATTGGTAGGCCGCGCGCATGAAGGCGAGCGGATCGACGCCGTGATGGGAGAAGAACCGCTTGTCCTCATAGGCGAGCAGCGCTTCGAGGAAGATCGGGTCGACCTGCTCGCGCGTGGCCGGCAGCCGCCAGCGGCCTTCGCTGGTGAGATAGGCCCTGAGCAGCTTGCCGTTGCGGTCGAGCACCAGGGTCGAGACTTCGAGATCGCGCCCGAGCGGCGGCGGCCCGAAGCGCCTCGAACACTCCGGTCAGCGCGCCGGCGATCGCGGCGAGAAGCCACACCGCGCCGACTAGCAGCGAAGATCGCACGGCGTCTCCACACATGCGGCCGAGACCCCCTCTCCCCGTTGGGGAGAGGGCCGGGGTGAGGGGCCCATCGAGACGTTCAAGGCCGTGCCCGGTCGCTCATTTGGCGGGGACGACCTCCACCGCGCCGGTCTCGGTGCGGCCGAAGCGGTCGGGCCGGTACATGTCCTCGACCACCGCCTGCGGCAGCACATAGCTGCCGGGCGACACCGCCCGCACGACATAGGCGACCGTGTAAGTGGTCGGGTCGTCCTTCCGGCGCTCGAACGCCGCGACGAAGCGGTCGTCGCGGAACTCGGTATAGGTCGGGGTACCCGGGCTCGTGATCCAGCCAAGCGTGCCGGTATCGCCGGACGACACCAGCCGCGGATTGTCGATCTCGAAGCCGGCCGGCACGTAGTCGGTCAGCGCCACCCGCGCGAATTGCGGCTGCGGCTCCGTCACCGTCAGCAGCACGACGAAGCGGTCGTTCTGCTTCGCCTTGCTTGCATCGGCCTCTTCGCCGCCGAGCGTGTAGAACTGCCGCTCGAGCTTGAAGCCATGCTCGGCAGCAGGCTCGGGCGTGGTCGGCGCCCCGCTCACCGAGATCACGGCGTCGAGCGAGGTGTCGCCGCTATTGGTCACCGTCAGCGGGCTCGCTTCGAGCTCGTCCTCGGTGAAGCTCCGATAGAGCGGACCTTCCTGGCCGCCGTCATTGACGGTGAGGCTGATATCCTGCTTGCCGAGGGCGCGCGCCGCCAGCACGAGCCAGGCGTTTTCCTGCGTCGAGGTGTAGCTCACCTTGTTGCGCGCGGTTTCGATGCTCTTGGTGCCGCTGACCAGGATCAGCTTCGGCGCGTCGCCTTCGGCAGCCAGCGTGACCACCGCCGCGGCGTCCCTGAGCGGCGAGCCGTAATCGACGCGGCCGCCCTCGAAGCGGGGATCGGCCGGCAGCGCGCCGAGCGCCGCCTGGAACGCCTTCTCCGACCTGACGCGGTCGCCGAGCATGGCGAGCGCCGCGCCGATCTCGGCCTTTGCCGTCGGCGTCGCCAGATCGTTCAGCTTGACGTCGGCGATGTAGCGAAGGTCGCCCACCGGCGCCATGCCGTTCCGCGCCAGCACATAAAGCGCGTAAGCGAGCGGAAGCCCGCCGTCGGTCGCGACGTCGGGCGCCGTGCTCACATAGTTGCGCAGGCGATTGAGCGCGAGCTTGAACTGATCGTCGGACACGGAGAAGCCGCGGGCACGGGCCCTGGTGAGGAAATCCGTGACATAGGCATCGAGCCAGGCGTCGTCGCCTCCCGGCGACCACAGCCCGAACGCGCCTTCCGAGCCTTGCCGTGCGAGCACGATCTCGATCGCCTTGGCGATGCGCTCGTCGACCCCGGTATCGACCGCAAGCTGCGCATCGAGCGACAGTTCGTTGACATAAAGCAGCGGCAGCGCGCGGCTGACGATCTGCTCGGTGCAGCCGAGCGGATAGCGGTCGAGCGCGGCGAGCAAGGTCGCCACGTCGAGCGCCGCCGTCGGCGTCACCGACAGCGATACCTTGCCGGTGCCGGGCACGAGGTCCGCGAACACATCGCCGGAGACGGTAATGCTCTGGCCCGGCTCCAGTGGCTTGACCGTACGGCGCGCGAGGATCTGCGTCGCCGGCCTGACCGAGAGCGGATATTCGCGCGCCAGCGTGAAGCCTTCAGGCCCGCTGACGGTGAGCGCGACGAGCCCAGTGCCGACGCCGGTCGCCGACACCGGGAGCGTTACCGCCCCGCGCGTCTTGGCATCCAAGGCCAAGGTCTTGATCCCCGCCTTCGACGCTCAACGGCCCGTCGGTGGTGACGGCGATCTTGTAGTCGCCGGTCGCCCCCTCGACATTGTCGAGGTCGAGCCTGAGCGTGCTCTTGTCGCCCATCAGCAGGAAGCGCGGCAGCGTGGCCGTGACCACGACAGGATCGCGCACCACCACGTCGCCCGAGGCATGGCCGGTCTTGTCCTTGCTCCAGGCGACCGCCATCACCCGAACCGTCCCGGAGAAGGCCGGAATGTCGAAGCTGACCTCGGCGGTGCCGTCGGGTCCGACCGTGACGATGCCGGAATAGAAGGCAAGCGGCGGCTGCACCGGCGGGCTTCCCTGCAATGCGCCTTCGCCACCGTCGCCGCCTGAGCGAATCTCGCCTTTGGTGCCCTGCATGCCGTCGATCAGCTGGCCGTAAAGGTCGCGCACCTCGGCCGAGAGCTTGCGCTGCCCGAGATAGTAGCCGTCCGGGTCTGGCACTTTGTAATTGGTGAGATTGAGGATGCCGACATCGACGGCCGAGACGACGATGCGCGCCTCTTCGCCCGCGCGCGAGGCCTGCGAGCTTCACCGGCACGCGGAGCGTCGTTTCGGGGCGGATCAGCGCCGGCAGGTCGAGCGCGACACCGATCGTATGCGCGGCCTTGTCGATGCTGAACCACTGCACGCCGATGGCGCGGCCCGGCATGCGCTTCTCGGCCTCGTCGAGCGGGCGTCTGAGCGTCGCCAGCACATAGGCGCCTGTGCCCCAGTCATCGCCGACGGTCAGCGGCAGCTTGACGAGTCCCGGCTGCGACGTCGGTGGTGGTCTGGGCGATCAGCCTGTCGCCGATCACCGACAGCGTCACCTTGCCGGCGCTGCGCGCGGTCACGGCGACGGTCATGCTGTCGCCCGGCTTGTACTCGGGCTTGTCGAGCGCGATCTCGAGCAGGTCCGGCGTGTCGGAAGAGGACTCCGCATACCAGCCGGAATCGAAGCCGATGGTGGTCTCAGGCCCTGCCGGGTCGGCGCTGCCGATCTCGAGTCGGTAGCGGCCCCAGGTCACCGGCACCGAGATCTTGCCCGGCTTGTCGACCGCCACATCGAGCGTGCCGTCGGCGACGCGGCGCGTCACCTTGATCGGCTCGTAGCTCCAATAGCCGTTCGAGCGATACCACTGATATTTCGACTCGACGTTGAGCAGCTGCCATTTGAGGCCTGTCGCCGCCATCGGCTTGCCGTCAGGCGCGACCATGACGACATCGAAATTCGCAATGTCGTTGTCGCCGAGCGAGCGGCCGGAGAACAGCGGCTTGACGCCGATCATGTTGGCTTTCGGCTCGATCGGCAGCGTGAGCTTGCGCTCCACCGCGCGGCCGCCCGGCTCGGCAAGCCGCACCACGACATTGGCCTCGAGCGGCTTGCTCGATGCGGGCACCTTGTCGAGCGCGACCTGAAGGTTGCCTCGCCGGCTTCGTTGGTCTGCGGCAGGTCGGCAAGCGGGATGCTCTCGGTGCCGACCTCTTCGTCCTGGTCGTCCCGGTCGGCGGCATCGAGCCCGAACGAATAGCCGGGATAGCCGGGCCGTTCGGCCGCCTTGGCGATGTTCACCTCGCCTTCGATATCGAGACCCGCGGCCGGCGCGCCATAGAGGAAGCGGCCGTCGAGCAGGATCTCGGCCGGCGTCTGGGGCGAGATCGAGGTCGCCTTGGTGGTGAGCAAGAATTCGAGCCGATCCGGCACGTAGTCTTCGACCAGGAACGACGCCTCGCCGACCGAGGCCGATTTCGGATCGGAATAGACAGCGATCCGCCAGGTTCCGGTTTGCGCCGAGGAGATGATCGGCACGTCGAGCGAGCGCCCACCGATGCCCTGGTCCGGCACCACGGTGCGGCGATATTCGACGCCGTCGGGTCGCGTCACCACCATGGTCAGGTCGACGCCGGGAACGGCGATGCCGGCCGCGTCGCGCAACAGCGTCGTCACATGCACGGTCTCGCCCGTGCGGTAGACGCCGCGCTCGGTGAACACGAAGGCATCGAGCCCTTTCGGCACGTCGCGCCCGGCGACGCCCCGGTCGGTGAGATCGAAGGCCGATTGCGTCAGATTGAGGAACGCATAGTCGCCGCCGTCGCCCGAGGCGATCAGCAGTGCCGGCGCGAGACCGCCTTCGCCGCGCGCCAAGCCCGGCTCGAACGTCACCGCGCCATTGGCGTCGGTGGTCTTGGTGGCGAGCACCTCGTTGTTGCGCGCCAGCAACCTGATCTCGACCTGCTTCAGCGGATCGGTGGATGCGAGCGAGTTGACATAGGCGTGGATGCCGTCAGTGCCCGAATACGCCGTGAGCCCAAGATCGGAAACGATGAACCATTGCGTGGTCCGCTCGCCGTAGTCGCTGCCCGCCTCATTGCCCGGCCGTGCCGCCAGCAGATAGACGCCTGGCTGCATCTCCGGCACCGCTTCCATGATCGGGAAGGCGGTGGTGATCTCCTGGTTGAGCTCTCTCTCGACCTTGAGCTCGCCGGTCCACACCTTCTCGCCCTTTTGGTCGGCGATCTCGTCGAGGCTGTAGCTGTAGAGATTGCGCTCGAACTCGTAGCCGAGCACGTTGTCGATCAATGCCCGGTCGCCGATCCGATAGATCGTCACCTTGACGAGGTCGGTGTTGACGGTGATCAGCGGGATGCCCTGCTGGCCGGTGCGCGGCAGCACATAGGCCTTGCCCGAGAGCCTGACCGACGGGCTCCTGTCGCGCACGTAGATATTGAAGGCGGCGTCCTTGAGCAGGTCCTCGCCGACCGTCGACGGCAGCCCGGCGCGAAGCGTGATCGAATAGGTGTCGCCGTGCTTCAGCCCTTCGACGCAGATCTGCCGCTCGTCGACCGAGAGCGCCGGCTTGTCCTGGCCGACGACCGCGACGAACGGCGAGTAGTCGGTGCGCTTCGGCAAGGTCTCGGTGAATTGGAAGCAGGCGCGCGGTGACGCGGCGTCGGAGTCGACGCTGAAATTCGAAACGCGGAAACCGTATTTCTCGCGCAGCGCATCGTATTGCGCGCGCAGCTCGGGCGTGTCGTGCAGGTTAAGCGCGAGCTTCAGCGCGTTCAGCGCCTGGCGCCATTCCTCGCGCTTGGCGAAGGCATTGGCGAGCGTCACCAGCGAGGCCGACTCGTCGTCGGGCGTGGTCGAGCGCTGATAGGCGATATAGGCCGCGGTGCGCGCCCGCTCGACCCGGGTCGAGCCGTCGTCCTCCTCGGTCTTGGGGATCGCCAGCCAGATATCGGCGAGTCGGCGCCAAGCTTTGGCGTCGTTCGGCTCGACCGTCACGATCTGCACATAGATATCGGCGGCGCCGGCGAGGTCTTGGCTCTTGATGAGCGCGTCAGCCTCTTGCTTCAGCTTGACGAGCGGCTTCTCGACGGTGCCGGCCTCGTCCTTGAGATCGGCCTCCAGCGTGATCGCGGCGTCGTTGAGCGCGTCGTCCTGGAAAGTCTTTTCGGCGGCGGGGGAAGGGGTGGTGACGAAAGCAAGCAGCGCGGCGAACAGGCCGGCGCGAAACCAAGTGGGCATTGACGTCCTCCGGGGACCCGTTCTCGGCAGACGGGATTGACCCATCGTAATCGAGCATTGTGACGGAAACCAGAGGGCGGAGGCGCCTGACCCAAGTCAGCGAGAAATTTAATCTTCCAGGCGTCCGAGCTTGGGCCAGCCGTAAGCCTCGGCGGCGCGGCGGATCAAGGCTTCCGCCAGGATCGAGCCGTTGTCGGAATTGGTCATCACCACCAGGCCCTGGCCCTCGCCCGGCAGCAGGATCAGATAGGCCTGATAGCCGATATTCTGGCCCCGCTTCATCAGAATCGAGCGAGCCGTTGGAGCTGCCGATCGCGGCGCCAAGCCCGTAAGGGCCGCCATTTTGCGCGCGTCACCATCTCGCGTACCGTCTCGGGCAGGAGAAACAGGCTGCTGGCGCCCCGCCAGGAGCGGGAGATCAGCAGCAGGAGATTGGCGAGGTCGGTCGGTGTCGACCAGAGCCCCGCGGCGGCATGCTCCGGAAACACATGCCAGCCGCCGAGAACCTCCTTGCCGTCGGTGAAATGACCCATGACCGCTTGCGCCTCTCGCTCGCGCGGCAGTGGCTGCGCGAACGTGCTGTTGCTCATGCCGGCCGGCTCCAGCACCAGCGCATCCATGAGCTCGGTAAAAGGCGTTTGCGCGCTGTCGATCATCAGCGCCTCGGCGATCTCGTAGCTCCCGCCGGAATAGGCATAGGCGCTGCCAGGCTCGGCGATCACCGTGACCGGCGGCGAGTTGGCCGGCGGCGCGCCGTAAAGAATCTGCGTCAGGTTGGGCAGCGGCGCGCCGACCGCATAGCCGAGAAAGCCCGGCACGCCGATCCCCGCCGTCATGCTGAGCAAGCCGCGTAGCGTAACGGGGTGCGTCTTGTCGAAGCCGTTGGCCGGGACCTTCCATGAGGTGAGCTTGGTGTTGACGTCCTCGTCGAGCGCGAGCTTTTTCTGATCGACCAGGCGCATGGCGCCGACCGCCGCCACGAATTTCGACAGCGACGCCGCCTGATACAGCGTGTTGGGCGTGGCGTTCTCGCCATAAGCGCGCGCGAAGGCGATGCTGTCCTGATCGATCAGCGCGAGGCTGACTGACGGGATGTTGAGCGCGGCCTTCGCCTCTTCGAGCGATAGCGTCCGCTCGATGCCGCCGATGGTGATCGTGAGCTTGCTCTCGAGGGCGGAGGGATCGGCGGCAAAGGCCGGTGCGCTCAGCGAGAGCGCGGCGGCGACGCCGAGCACAGACGCGGCGACCAATTCTCTCAACGCGCGCTTTCCATCTCGCGCGCGAGATTAGCAAACTCTCCGCGCACCCATTCATGGCATTCGTCGCGGTCGTAGCTCGAATGCCACATTAGCCTTAACGGGAAGGCGATCGGAGCGAAGGGCTGTTGCATGCGCACGAGGCCGAATTGCCGCTCGATGATCGAGCCCAACGATGCCGGAAGCGTGAGCAGCGCGTCGTTGTTCAGCGCCAGCAGCAGCCCGACCAGCACCGAGGAGACGCGGGAGGAGACATTGCAGGCGAGCTTGTCGGCGCCAAGCGCGCCGTCGATGAATTCGAGCGCCGGTAGCGAGTTCACCTCGATATGGTCCGCCGCCGCGAACAGCTCGGCCTTCATCTTGCGCTTGGCCAGAGGATGCTTCGGCCGCGCCAGCGTGATGAGCGCGTCGTCGAACAGCTTGAGCACGCGGATGTCCGGCGCCGGCGGCAGCCCGCCCTCGATGTCGATCACGAAATGGCAGCGGCCGTTGCGCAGCGCCTCGATATTCTCCTCGCGATGCGAGGACATCCAGTCGACCCGCACGCTCGGCGCCTGAGGCCGCAAGCGCTGTCGCAGCGGCTGAAGCAGGATGAGCTCTCCCGCCTCGCTCGCGGCCACCGCGAAATCGCGCATGGAATTGGACGGATCGAACGGCTTGTTTGGCCTGAGCAGGCTTTCCATGCCGGCGAGGATGACGTGGACGGTGGGCGCGAGCTCCATCGCCTTGGCGGTCGGCACCAGCTTCTGGCCGGCGCGCACGAACAGCTCGTCGGCGAAGATCTCGCGAAGCTTGGCCAGCGCATGGCTGATGGCCGAGGCGCTGCGCCCGAGCCGCTCGGCGGCGCGGGTGACGCTGGCATCGACGAGCAGCGCGTCGAGCGTCACCAGGAGATTGGCGTCGACTTCCCTGAGGTGCATGGCGTGCAATAATTCCGCTGAAAAGAGTTCACTTTATGCATGTTAGCGGCTGCGATAGGGTTTTGACAAGGCATCCGGCTGCCCAGCCCGGACGCCTGAAGCATCCAAGCGCAAGTGCGGATGTTTCCTCATCTCAACCTTGCGGCGGCCCGATGGTCTAGGCCGGAGGGCCGCCGTATTTCCTCGAGACTGGGCGGGTTCGGTTGCGGGCGATGTCGCCCGCCAAGACCGGGGAGGAGCCTCGGCCAAGAAGGGGTGCAAATGCTAGGACGATCGTCAATGGCAGGGCGTTTCGCCGCTGCCGCTCTTTGCGTTGGTCTCACTGCTGGGCTTGAGATCTCGCATGCTGCCGCCGACTCATCGGCCAAGGACGTTCTGAAGGTTTACGCGGATATCGCGCAGGCCGGCTATACGGATTCCGTCGACACGGCGCGGACGCTGAAGCTCGCGGTCGATGCCTTCATCGCCAAGCCGACCGAGGACAATCTCCGCGCCGCGCGCGCCGCCTGGATCGCCGCCCGCATCCCCTACATGCAGACCGAGGCCTATCGCTTCGGCAACGCCATCGTCGACGATTGGGAGGGCAAGGTGAATGCCTGGCCGCTCGACGAAGGCCTGATCGATTATGTCGCCTCTTCTTACGGCAGCGAGTCGCCCGAGAACGAGCTCTATGTCGCCAACGTGATCGCGCATCCCTCGCTCACCATCGGCGGCAAGAAGCTCGATACCTCGAAGATCACCAAGGAGCTGCTGGCCGAGAAGCTGCAAGAGGCCGGTGGCGTCGAAGCCAATGTCGCGACCGGCTATCACGCGGTCGAGTTCCTGCTCTGGGGCCAGGATTTGAACGGCACCGGGCCCGGCAACGGCGCGCGTCCGGCGAGCGATTTCGACACCAAGAAATGCACCAACGGCAATTGTGCGCGCCGCGCGCAATATCTCAAGGTGGTGACCGATCTTCTCGTCGACGATCTCGCCTGGATGGCGGCCCAGTGGGCGCCGGGCGGCGAGGCGCGCAAGACGATCGAAGGCGGAGGCGACGAGACCGGTCTCACCGCGATCATGACCGGTCTCGGCAGCCTGTCCTATGGCGAGCTCGCCGGCGAGCGCATGAAGCTCGGATTGATGATCCACGACCCCGAGGAGGAGCACGATTGCTTCTCCGACACTACGCATGCCTCGCATTTCTTCGACGCGCTCGGCATCCGCAATGTCTATCTCGGCACCTATCGCCGCGCCGACCGCAGCATCGTCACCGGTCCGAGCGTGTCCGACCTGGTCAAGGCCAAGGCGCCCGAGGTCGACGCCGAGCTCCGCGCCAAGCTCGACGCCACCATGGACGCCATGAACGCGATGTATCTCCGCGCGCTGACCACCGAGTCCTACGACCAGATGATCGGCGAGGGGAACGCGGACGGGAATGCGGTCGTGCAGAAAGTTGTCGATGCGCTGCTCGACCAGACCAAGTCGATCGAGCGTGCCGTCGCCGCCCTCGAGCTCAAGGCGATCGAGTTCGAAGGCTCCGACAGCCTCGACAATCCCTCAGCGGTGCAAGCCGAGGTCAAGGACGGGAGCGAAGGAACGAAAACGCCCTGAGGCAAAATCATCACACCCTTTCGCACGGAATGTCATATTATGAGAATTAGAGTCGGATTCGCGAGCGGATTGACGGGGGCGGCACGGGCAGCGCATACGTTATAACATAACATCTATCACAACAAACTAGACGCAAGACGAAACGGCCGTGGGGGGCTGAAGATAATGACCAGATCGCGGATCGCGCGCAGCGACCTAGCACCAGAGCACGTTTTCCCGAGCGATAGCCGGCAGCGCCGGCCTTTCACCTCAGGCCTGTTGCGGGCGGTTGCCGCCATTGCCGTGGCCGCCTCGGTCTATGCCGCGCCCACGGCGGCGAAAGCCAATTGCGATGTCCCGGAGACGCCGAACGGCATCCCCGAGGAGGTGGCCTTCAAGGCCGATGTCGGCGGAAACGCGGGCGGCGCTCGCCAGAGCCGGCATCGGCGTCGGTGGCGGCTATTACGCGGAGCCCTTCTACAATTGGGGCGGCTTCGACGAAGGCGGCGAGTATCAGGGCGTGCTCGAGCTCTACGTCAACGCCGATATGCACAAGCTCGGGCTGTGGAAGGGGCTCTGCTTCCACACCAACGGCTACCAGATTCACGGCAACTCGATCACTGCGGCGAATATCGGCAGCCTGATGCCGGTGACCAGCCTTGAAGCGGTCGATGCCACGCGCCTCTTCGAGATCTGGTTCGAGCAGACCATCGTTAAAGACAAGCTCTCGGTGCGGTTCGGTCAGCTCGCGGCCGATGAGGAGTTCATCCTCTCGGACGGCGGCGGCTTCTTCATCAACGGCACCTGGGGCTGGCCGTCGATCACCGCCGCCGATATGCCGAACGGCGGACCTGCTTATCCTCTGGCCACGCCGGGCGTGCGAGTTGCCATCAATCCGAACGAGAAGATGGGGCTTCTGGTCGGCGTCTATAACGGCGATCCCGCTCCGGAATGCAATAAGGCCGGCGGCGATCCGCAGCGCTGCAACGATCACGGCCTCGATTTCGAGCTCGACGACGACCCACTGCTGATGATCGAGGGCGTCTATCGCTACAATCAGGAGGGCAGGCTTCCCGGCGCCGTCAAGGTCGGCGGCTGGAATCACTTCGGGACCTTCGAGCATCAACGCTTCGACTCCGGCGGCGCGCTGATCGCCGTCACCGGCGAGCCGGGCAAGCCGCTCGACAACGATTGGGGCCTCTACGGCATCGTCGATCAGCTGATCTGGCGCGTGCCGGGCAGCGAGGATCCGCAAGGCGTCGGCATCTTCGCCCGCTTCATTGGCGCGCCCGAGGACCGCAACCTCATCGACTTCTATTTCGACGGCGGCTTCACCTTCAGCGGCATGATCCCGGGCCGGCCCAACGACGGCTTTGCCATCGGCTTCGCCTATACCAACATCTCCGACCAGGTCTCGGCGTTCGACGTCGATTTCGGCGAGCCGGTGGCCCGCAATTACGAAGCGCTGATCGAGATCTGCTACACCTTCCAGATCAATGACGGCTTCTCGATCCAGCCCGACTTCCAATATATCTTCCAGCCCGGCGGCAACGTGGCTGGCCAGAAAGACGCAACGGTCGTGGGGGCACGCACCAGTATCAGTTTCTGACGAAGGACGAGTGCACTCACAAAATTCCAAGTTTAGCGATCGCGTAACCGAGTCGTCCCTGAAAGCTCCGTCGAGACAGGCGCGCCGTGCCTGGCTCGGCGGGGCGATCGTTTTCGGCGCGGCTCTGCCTCTGCTTGCCGGGGTTCTGCAAAGCTACGGCGAGGGGGCCGGGGCCGCAATTCAAGCCCTGCTCGCGCCTGCCGCCGACTTCAGCAAGCCCGAAACGGGCGAGGACAAGCCGGGCGGCGGCGCCACCTCGCGCGGCTCGACCAACACCGCCAACGCCTTCTCCTTGTCGTCCGGCAACATGGACTTCAAGCGCGAGCTCGACTTCAAGATCGGCAATGCCATCTTCCGTAAGAACTGGGTGTCGGCGCCATCCTCGACCGACGCCTCCGACGGGCTCGGACCTCTGTTCAACTCCCGCGCCTGCCAGGCCTGCCATTTGAAGGACGGGCGGGGCCACCCGCCACTTTCCGCCGACGTGCCGGACGATTCAGGCTCGATGCTGGTCAGGCTCTCGGTGCCGCCATCCAGCGATGCGGAGAAGGCGATGCTCGAGGCGCATCGCGCCAACTCTCTGCCTGAGCCGACTTATGGCGGTCAGCTGCAGGATCGCTCGATCCAGGGCCTGGTGGGCGAGGGCAAGCTCAAGATCGATTACACGGAAGCGAAAGTGACGCTCGCCGGCGGCGAAACCGTCTCGCTCCGCACGCCACACTACTCTCTCACCGACCTCGGCTATGGGCCGATCAGCCCCGATGTCATGATCTCGCCGCGCGTGGCGCCGCCGATGATCGGGCTTGGCCTGCTCGAAGCCGTGCCGGAGGAGCAGATCCTCGCTCTCGCCGCTTCCGAGGCTGCCAAGAATGACGGCATCTCCGGCAAGCCGAACCAGGTCTGGTCGCGCGAGCATGAGAAGGTGATGCTCGGCCGCTTCGGCTGGAAGGCCGGCATTCCCACCATCGCCCAGCAGGCAGCCGAGGCCTTCAACGGCGATATCGGCATTTCCTCGACCATGATCCCTGCCGGCTCGGGCGATTGTACCGAGAAGCAGCCAGACTGCCTCAACGCGCCGAGCGGCAACTCGCCCAATTCTCAGAACGTCGAGGTGGGCGATGAGCTGTTCAAGCTGGTGACGTTCTATTCGCAGAACCTTGCCGTGCCGGCGCGGCGCAAGCCAGACGACGCTGAAGTGCTGAAGGGCAAGCAGATCTTCTACCAGATCGGCTGCGCTAGCTGCCACAACCCGAAATTCGTGACGGGCGAGGTGCAAGGCCAGCCGCATTTGTCGCATCAGCTGATCTGGCCTTACACCGATATGCTGCTGCACGACATGGGCGAAGGTCTTGCCGACAATCGGCCCGAGGGCGCGGCGACGGGCAGCGAGTGGCGCACGACGCCGCTCTGGGGCGTGGGCCTCACCGAGACGGTGAGCGGGCACACGCTGTTTCTGCATGACGGCCGCGCGCGCAATCTGACCGAGGCGATCCTTTGGCATGGCGGCCAGGGGCAAGCCTCGCGCGACAAATTCGCCGAGCTGTCCAAGGCCGATCGCGACGCGCTGCTGGCCTTCGTCAACTCGCTATGAGAAAGCCGATGAGGCTGCTTCTGATCGCGATCGCTCTTCTCTGCGGAGGCGCGTCAGCGCACGCTGAAGCCGATCATGCGGCAATCGCCAAGGCCTCGCTCACCGAGGTGATTCGCCCCGGCTACGCCGCGCTCGCCGATGCGGCAGCCGCGCTCAAAGGCAAAGTCGACACGCTCTGCCGACAGCGCTCGGCCGCGACGCTGCAGGAAGCGAAGGATGCGTTCGCGAGCACTGTGGCGGCCTGGAGCAAGGTCGAGATTTTCCGCTTCGGTCCGGTGACGGCGGAGCATCGCTTCGAGCGCCTGTTCTTCTGGCCCGATCCCAAGGGCCTGGGCTTGAGGCAAATCCAGGAGGCCCTCACCAAGCAAGACGCGACGGTGACCGATCCCGACCAGCTTGCCGGCAAGAGCGTGGCGCTTCAGGGCTTGCCCGCGCTCGAATATCTGCTCTACGGCGAGGACGGCGATCTTCCCAAGGAGGATCGGGCTTTTCGCTGCAGCTTCGGGCTCGCCGTCGCCACCAATGTCGATCGCATCGCCAAGCAGGTGGTCGAGGGATGGCGCGAAAGCTCGGCCTTTGCGAAGGCGTTCCTCGATCCCGCTCCCGAGGATCCCTACTACCATGCGCCGAAAGAGGTGACGTTGGACCTGTTCAAGGCCTTCACCACCGGCATCGAGCTGGTGCGCGACCAGAAGCTCGGCAAGCCACTCGGTGCGAGCCCGGCCGAGGCCAAGCCGAAGCTGGCCGCGTTCTGGCGGAGCGGGCTCACCTTCGACAATGCCGCCGGCAATCTCGAAGGCGTGCGTGCCCTGTTCGCGCAAGGGGGCTTCGCCCAGGTGGTGGCACAGGAGTCGGCCGGAGTCGAAAACTCGATCCTGTTCGACCTCGACCACGCCATCGACGTGTTGCGCGGCATCGATCAGCCGGTTGCCGAGGTGGTCAAGAACGAGGATTTGCGCGCCAAGCTCGAAGCGCTTCGCGTCGGCTTGAAAAATTCCGCGCAGACCGCCGGCGACATGATCTCGCGCGGCGCCGGCCTCGCCTTCGGCTTCAATGCCATGGATGGAGATTAGCCATGAGCCTCGACCGCCGCACGCTGCTGATCAGCCTCGCCTCGAGCGCCGCCATGTTGGCCTTGCCTGGAAGCGCCTCTGCCGCGGCCGATAGCGAATGCTTCGCTGCCGCGCGGCGAGACGACCGGGGCAATTTCTCCGCCGCTTTGTTCACCCTCGACGGCGATCTGCGCAGCGTCGAGCTGCCGCAGCGCGGCCACGACATCACGCTGAAGCCAGACGGCCGCGAATGGGTCGCCTTCGCGCGCCGTCCCGGCCGCTTCGGCGTCGCCATTCCGCTCGATGCGCGCCCGCCCGTCTGGTTCGCTTCCAAGCCCGATCGGCATTTCTTCGGCCATGGCGTGTTCTCCGCCGACGGGCGCCTGCTCTACACCACCGAGAACGACTACGCGCGCGCAATGGGCGTGATCGGCGTGCGCGACGCGACGGACGGTTATCGGCAGATCGGCGAGTTTCCCGCGTATGGCTTGGAGCCGCACGACATCGCGCTGCTTGCCGACGGCCTGACCATGGTGATCGCCAATGGCGGCATCCAAACGCATCCGGATCGCGGCGACGACGAGTTGAACCTCCCCGAGATGCAGCCCTCTCTCGTTTATGTCGACCTCGCGACCGGCGACCTTGTCGAGGAGCAGCGTCTCGCGCCGGCTCTGCACCAGCTGTCGATCCGTCATCTGGCCATCGCGGCCGGCGGCACGATCGTATTCGGCTGCCAATATCGCGGGCCCGAGGAGGACGCGCCGGCGCTGGTCGGCTTCCACCGCCGTGGCGAGGCGCCGGTGATCGTCGAGGCCCCGGCCGAGACGCAAATCGGCTTGCGCAATTATGTCGGCTCGGTTGCCGCCGACAGTGTGGGCGCGATCGTGGCGGCTTCGGCCCCCAAAGGCGGCCTCGTCACCTATTGGGACGTCGCCGGCCGCCGCTTTCTCGGCACCTCCAACCTTAATGACGGCTGCGGGCTCGCGCCCACGCATCGCAGCGCGCATTTCCTGTTGACGAGCGGGGAGGGGTGGCTCGCCACCGCCGACGCCGCCGGCGACATGGCGCGCCAGTCGTCCGGCTTTCAGTGGGACAATCACGCCATTCTGGTGCGCTAGGGAGCGGTTTTGGCGGTCGTTTGAGCGGCGCCCAATTCCTATTCTCACCTTATTTCTCGGGATAAAGTCGGCGAGCCAAACCCCCGAGACCCATGCAGACCAATCAACCTCACAAGACGCCC
The DNA here is from genome assembly GCA_963817175.1 of uncultured Alphaproteobacteria bacterium. Classification (GTDB taxonomy): domain Bacteria; phylum Pseudomonadota; class Alphaproteobacteria; order Rhizobiales; family Methyloligellaceae; genus Methyloceanibacter. The sequence goes on along the minus strand of CAWFNK010000012.1, from coordinate 92,376 downwards.
GCGCCGCACGCGCATCACAAGGCGCCGCCCTCCAAGCCGCCGGCCGATAAGCCAAAGGCCGATCCCGCAAAGCGCAGCCGCGCCCGGCTACCGCTGATCATCGGCGGCGCGGTCATCGGCGTGGCGGTGCTCGCGCTGATCGGCGTCAATCTGCTGGTCTCGGCCGATTGGGTGCGCGACAGGGTCGCCTCGCGCATCAAGGAGCAGTCGGGACGCGTGCTCGAGGTGAAGGGCACCACGGCGTTGCTGTTCGTTCCAGGCCCCCGCGTCGTCATCACCGATGCGACCTTCGTCGATCCCGATGCGCGCGCCGGCACGGCCGATTTCTCGGTTGGCCGGCTGGTGCTCGATCTCAGCCTGATGGAGCTCTTGAGCCGGCAGGTCGACGCCGAACATGTCGTGCTGGAGCGGCCGGTCTTGACGGTTCGCCTCGGCGACGATGACCGGCCGAAGCCTGACAAGCCGAAGACCCCCAACGCGGCAAAGGCGCCGAGCGAGAAACCGAAACGCGATGTACGGCTGCGCGACGTGCGCATCGAGGATGGCACGGTGAATATCGTCTATGACGACAAGGGCACCGAGAAGCGCATCGAGAACATCGCCGCCAATTTCAGCCTGCCGACGCTGGCCGAGCCTTTGACCGGCACGGGGAAGTTCGACTGGAAGGGAGAGACCGTCGATTTCACCCTCGCGCTGACCACGGTCGGCGACCTACGCGAGAAACGCCCGGCGAAGCTCGTACTGGCGCTCGATACCAAGGCGATTGCCGCGCGCTTCGACGGCAGCGTGGTGACCAAGCCTGAATTTTCGGGCGAGGGCGAGCTCTCGGCCAAGGCGCATTCGATCCCCTCGCTGCTCGCCTGGATGCGCGAGAAGCCTGCCGCCTCGACGGCCATCGGCGACGGCGAGCTCGCGAGCCACGTCGCCTGGAAGAAGGACGAGATCAGCTTCAGCAATGCGCGCTTTGCCCTGGAACATGCCAGCGGCCAGGGCCAGGCCGTCGTCACCTTGCAGTCGCCGCGGCCGCATATCAGGGCGGCACTTGCGCTCGACAAGCTCGACCTCAACCCGTTCTTGGCGTCGAGCAAGACCGGCTCGTCAGCCGACAAGGGCAAGTCCCAAGCAGACGAGCCGAGCGCGCCACCCGCCGCCGAGAGTGCGGTGCCGCGCCAGGCGGCGCCGGGCGCGGCCTCGCCGCAAGGCGCCGATGCGCCGAAGGATTGGTTCAACAAGCCCGAGGGCGATCAAGGCGGCGAGGTAAGCCCGCAAGCGGCCGAACCGGCCCCTGCCGAGGCCTCGCCGCCCACGCCGGACGCCGCCTCGTCGGAGCAAGCCCCTGCGATCGCTCCGCAGCCGGCGCCCGTTGCGTCTCCCGCCTCGTTCGATGCCGATGTCAATCTCAACGTGCGCAAGACGCGCGTGGCGCATCTCGAGCTCGGGCCCAGCTCGCTCGGCCTTGCCTTCCGCGACGGCGTGCTGAACGCGACGCTCGGCGGCATGGATCTTTATGACGGGCATGCCAGCGGCAAGCTCACCTTCGATGCCTCGAAGCCGGTTCCCGAGTTCACCGGCGATTTCCGTCTCGACGGCGTGCAGGCGAAGGCGCTGCTTTCCGACGCCGCCCAGTTCAGCCTGCTCGAAGGCCACGCCAAGCTCGCGCTGCAGATTGCCGGCGCGGGGACGAATTCCGAGGAGATCAAGTCCTCGCTACAGGGCCAGGGCAGCCTCGCCGTGAGCGACGGCGCCATCGACGGCATCGACCTCACCACGATGATCAGCCAGATCGGCGAGGGACAGATCCCGGAGATGCGCCAGGGCCCGGGCAACAAGACCGCGTTCAGCGATCTCGGCGGCTCGTTCACCATCAAGAACGGCATCGCCGAGACGAGCAATCTGCAAATGACCAGCCCGCTGCTCAAAGTGGCCGCCGCCGGCACCGTGGATCTGACGCAGAGCACGATCAACATGCTCGCCAATCCCGAGATCGTCGCCGGGCCGCAGGGGCAAGGCGGTGCCAACGATCTCGCAGGGCTCAGCGTGCCCGTGCGCATCGAGGGCCCGCTCGATCAGCCGACCATCAGGCCCGAGATCAAGAGCATGTTCGCCGATCCCGAAAAGACCGGAAAGACCATCAATCAGATCGGCGATGCGCTGCAGAAGAAGTTCAAGGGCAAGCCCGTCGGCGAGGCGATCGGCCGCTTCCTCGGCAATGTCCAAATCGGGCCGCGCGGCGACGATGGCGGCGACGCGAAGCCGCAGTCGAACAAGCAGCGCTCCGGCAAGAAGAACGCTCCGGCGGCGAAACCCGCGCCCGAGACCGGCGCAACCGAGCAGGGCGACAGCGACGGGACCGGCGATCCCGACCTCGACCGCATCCTCCGCTAGCGTCGATTACGCCACGGCTTGCGCGGTAGAGCCTGACGATTCGCCGTCGAAGGTGATCAGCGTGCGCATCTCGGGATTGCCGAGGCCGACGCACATCGGCGCTCTGACGCCGGGAATGAAGGCGGCGTCGAACAGCTCGCATCCGCAGCTTGCGCCCTTGTTCTCCGCCACGCGTTCGGTCAGGGCTTGGCGCCGCGGCGCTTCTCCAGCGCGGCGAGCCCATCGGCAAAGCCCGCAAGCTCTGTCGGCGCCTGTAGCGCCTGTCCGTTCAGCGCATAGACGGTGATGGTTCCCTTCTGGGATTTCTGCAAATCCTGCTTCAGGTCGTCGGCGACGACGAGCACCGCGCTGCAGCCTTGCGGGACGCAGGTCTGAAACGGCAGGCGATAGATCTTCACCGCGTCGGGAGAGAATTCGAGGCCCTTCTGCAGTGCGACCCCGGTCGGGCCGTCGATCCGCAGCACGAGATTGCCCTTGGGCCCATAGCCCACGCTCACGCGGAACACGAGCTTCTGCGTGTCCTTCTCGACCAAGGCCTGCACCAGAGAGCAAGCAGTCTTTTCGTCCTTGGATTGCGGCTCACTGCAGACCAGCGCCCATTGGCCGAAATTGCCGGCGACCTTGACCGGAGGCGCTTTGGCGGCTTCAGCGCCACCTTTGGCATCCGCGGCGCCGGCTGGCGCGGCTTGCTTGGGCACGGTCCCGGCAGCGGGCGCCTGGCCTCCCGCCTGCTGCGCCGAGACATTCCCCGCGAGCAATAAGAGGAGCGCGAGCGCGGCAAGCGCAGAGCACAAGGATAGGCGTACGCTGCGAGACAGTGTCATTCCAGGCATGGGATCTCCGGGAGAGGCATACCCATTATTCATATCGGCAAATGATCGCCTCGGTAAGGCCCGCGCGCGACCCGTCGACGGCGGCCGCGCTCTCCCCTATAAGCGCGCCAATGACTTCCACGCCGCCAAGACCCGCCGCGCCGAAGATCGGCTTTGTCAGCCTGGGCTGCCCCAAGGCCCTGGTCGATTCCGAGCGCATCATCACCAAGCTCAGAGTCGGAGGGCTATGAGCTCTCGGCGAGCTACGAGGGCGCCGACGCGGTGGTGGTGAACACCTGCGGCTTTCTCAACAGCGCCAAGGAAGAATCGCTCGCGGCGATCGGCGAGGCCTTGGCCGAGAATGGCCGCGTCATCGTCACCGGTTGCCTTGGGGTCGAGGCCGACCGCATCCGCGCGGCCCACCCGCAAGTGCTCGCCGTCACCGGCCCGCAGCAATACGAAGCGGTGGTCGAGGAGGTGCACAAGGCGGTGCCGCGCCCGCACGATCCGTTTCTCGACCTCGTGCCGCCGCAAGGCATCAGGCTGACGCCGCGCCACTACGCCTATTTGAAGATCTCGGAGGGCTGCAACAATCGCCTGCAGCTTCTGCATCATCCCGGCCTTGCGCGGGCGACTGAAGAGCCGGCCGCTCGGCGACGTCATGCGTGAGGCCGAGAGACTTGTCGCCGCTGGCGTGCAGGAATTGCTCGTGATTTCGCAGGACACGAGCGCCTACGGCCTCGATCTTCGTTACGCGATGAGCGCCTGGCGCGGCGAGGAGCACGAGACGCGCTTCTTAAGCCTGGCCTCGGCGTTAGGGTCGCTCGGCGTCTGGGTGCGTCTGCACTATGTCTATCCTTACCCGCATGTCGATCAGGTCTTGCCGCTCATGGTCGAAGGGCGCGTGCTGCCTTATCTCGACATTCCCTTTCAACACGCGAGCCCGAACGTGCTGAAGGCGATGCGGCGGCCCGCGCATCAGGAGAAGACGCTCGAGCGCATCGCGCGCTGGCGCAAGGAATGTCCCGACCTTGCCGTCCGCTCGACCTTCATCGTCGGCTTTCCCGGCGAGACGCAGGAGGACTTCGAAGCTCTTCTAGATTGGCTCGGCGAAGCCAAGCTGTCGCGCGTGGGCTGTTTCAAATACGAGAATGTCGATGGCGCCGCGGCCAATGCGCTGCCCAACCATGTTCCGGAAGAGATGAAAGCAGGAGCGCTACGACCGCCTGATGCAGCATCAGCAGGCGATCAGTGCCGCGCTGCTTCAAAGCCGCATCGGCAAGATCATTGAGGTGATGATCGACGAGGTGGACGAGGAGGGCGCGATCGCCCGCTCGCATTGGGACGCGCCCGAGATCGACGGCAACGTATTCTTGAATGGCGAGACGGGCCTCAAACCCGGAGATCGGGTGAGAGTCGTGGTCGAGGAGGCGAGCGAGTATGACCTCTTCGCGCGGCGCGTGGGCGCTGAGGCATTCCGGCCGGCATTGGTCGACTGAAGGCTGAAGAGAAAATTCAGACGGCGAAGAGCAGATTCATCTCCCCTCACCATCAGGAACGGCATCGCCGAGACGACCCAATCTGCAAATCACTGTGGGCACCCTCTGCCTGACTCAAAGCACGATCAACACGGCTTGGCCCGACGGGAAGGGGGGCGCCAACGATCTTGCCGACTCTCCGTGCCGTCCGCATAGAGGGCCCGCTCGATCGTCCCACCATCATGCCCGAGATCAAGGGCATTCGCCAAACACGGCGATGCGTTGCAGAAAAAGTACCGAGGCAAGCCGGTGAGGGAGTCGATAGGCTGCTTCCCCGCAACGTCCAGATCGGCCCGCGGGGCGAAAGATGAAGGTGGAGCCGGCCGCAATGCCACACGCGCAAATAGCTCACCAGCCACAGTTGGGACTGTGGCGCAGGCCAGCCATATTCGGTAGCAAAGATGCTGGTAATTAGGGAGGACAGCAGCGAAAAAAAATGGGGGGCGACACGGGAATGCGTTACCAAGCCGCCCCCCTAGATGAACCGTCTGATTTTGGGAGTGTCGGACGGTGACGTCACCGTAGCACAAAAGTATTTCCAGGGTCTTAGTCAGTTGGGTTGAGCTATTATTAACAGATAGTCCAAATCTTTCTCTTCTGTTTTAACCTACGGTAAATGCCTTCATATATGGAAACACTTGCTCGCGTAGGCGATCATGCCTATTGCAGTGATTGCAGTAACTCATACGCTACCCTCCCCCAAGCAGTAGACATCACTCTGCTCGGTAGGCACTCCGTTCAGTGCCACCAACGGACATGGAGGACAAGCCCGAGAACATGTTGCCGTTTGCGAGAAAACGCGACGACTATCCTCCCGAATATCATTCCCAAGCTCCCCGCATTCGACCGACGCCGTAACACCTTAGCGGAGGCAGCCCGATGATGGCGGCCCGGTGTTGCCCGGAGAGCCGTGCGCACCACCGGGCCTAACCATCTCAAGGATTGTCGTAAACAGGTCGAGATGGCTACGCCAACAACCAGATGCGCGCGATCCAGTTCCACAGGGGAGCAGAGTTGTGCACACCTAATAGCGACCCGACACTCGGGCACAATTCGTGCGCGCGGAGTAGTTGCCCATTCCCTGCACGGGACAGGCAAGAGCCGTGATTGGCTTCGTTTCGCAAAATAAAGGCTGGGGCTCAGGGGCGCTTCGGTCGGAAGGTAAGAAAGTCGCCTCATAATCGGCGGCTGGCACCGCGCCAGTGAAGGCCATCACTGCCAGTATGCATGCAGGGCCGCCGCGTTCGGCTATCAGCAAGCATACTCGAAGTTGCTCTTTCGACCGTACGCTTCGAAGTTGGATCGGCCACCTTCCGTTAAGCCTGCTTGCGCCTGCCGGATTGAATCGCGCCCCAGTTTTTCGGCGCCGCTCGGGCACGCCCTAACGCCATAGACGCGAGCCCCATTAAGGCCGAACACCTTCTGCTTGAGCGACGGCGTAAGCTCGGGATAGCCGTGCGCTTCGATTAGTGCCGGTGCGATTTGAAAGCTTCGGAAGGGCCTGGATCTGGTCCTGAGGCGAGCCGTACCAGATTGAGTCGGTGCCCCAGAGCACATTATGCTCGCCGATGTGCTAGAGCTTGCCGAGAAGGTGCGTGGCGGTGATCCGGTTCCGCATGACGAAGCGCTACAGTCGAACCGCGTCCGGCATAGACGTTGGAGATGCGAGAGCGGCTCGTCCGACTCGAAGAACGAGGCGCCAAAAAGCGGCAGCTCGCCCTCGACGCGATGCATGACGTGGGGCTCGCTAAGCTTCAACAGCCCGACTTCACTGCTTCGACGCGGCCTGGCTCGCATTCACTCGTGATCTTTGCCGAAAATGCGGTCCCCGCTCCTTATTGGATACCACAGCCACCCAAGATTGATCGGCAAACCCTCCTTCGTGAGCTGAAACGCGGCAGCGAAATCCCAGGTGTCCAACTCAGTAATCCGAAACCGGTTCTGGTGGTGAGGACAAAGTGATGGCGTTCACCGAAGCACAACTTAAGAGCCTCGAGGCCAAGCTCGATGCTAAGTACGTCCGCACCCGGCGTGCTCACGATACTACCCTCGCCTATGTCGAAGGCTGGCACGTGATCGCGGAAGCCAACCGCATCTTCGGTTATGACGCGTGGGATCGGCACACTCTCTCCACGCGTTGCGTGTGGTCTGGCGAGGCAAACCATCTTTATGGTGCGGCCTACACCGCAAAAGTGCGCATTGCTGTGCGGGCGGGCTCATTGACGATCACCAGAGAAGGATGCGGAAGCGGGCAAGCCAAGGCTTCCACCCCCGGGGAAGCCCATGAACTCGCGCTTAAAGCTGCAGAGACTGACGCCACCAAGCGCGCGCTCGCCACCTTTGGCAATCCTTTTGGGCTTGCGCTGTACGACCGCGAGCTCGCCGGCGTAAAAAATCGGAGAGCTCTGGTCCTTGCTCACGACGAATATCGGGGCCCGTGGCTGCTCAGCCTCCCTAATGGAGCTGGCCAGAGCTTCGACACATCGAATGAGTTTGTTGTGGCGCTCAGAGAGGCGCTGACCGATGCCGCCGATATCGAGCAACTCTTCGCCATTTGGGAACGCAATGTCGATACGGTACGCGCGATCAGCAAGCATACCAACGGCTCAACACCCCGCGGCGCCATTGCGCAAAATCTCGTTGCATATATGAAAGGTCGCGCGATTGCCCTAGCGAAACAGGGGAATCAAACAGCCTGCACGCGACAGTCAGAACAACTCCCCGCCCAAAGGTCGACAAAAGCGTTCTTGCCATAGCCGAGCCAAAGCGTGTTCGCTCCAAGGAGCATCTACGCTTTGTATCGACCCAACCATGTGTCATCTGTGGGCGAACCCCTGCCCATGCACATCACATCCGTTATGCACAACCGCGAGGATTGGCCCTTAAGGTCAGCGACGAATTCACTGTGCCCCTTTGCGCTATCCACCATGGCGAAAATCACGCAACTGGCGATGAGAGGCGATGGTGGCAGGAACGGAAAATCGATCCTCTTACCGTTGCTGCCGAGTTGTGGCGTAAGAGCAGACCACATGAGACGGATCAGCACGTGTCCAGCTGACGCGCTCGACACCTCTAGATACAAGCCGGCAGGCCGCCGCGCTCGGCGATTAAAGCGTCATATTCGGAATTGGTCTTGGGTCCGTAGGTCTCTCGCCGCCGTTGCGGGGTTATGACGCAAAGTAGCGGGTGCTCTCGATGAGCTTTTGGGTGAGCGGTGGGTCAGGCATTCAGACGAAGACCTGCGGGCGTTGCACCAGTTGCGGCATGGCGCTCTGGCTTTCGGGAGGAAGTCCTAGCCGCCAAAGCAGGGAAAATTTGCGGACGAGCAGGGAACCCAAAGGCGCATAACAGCGAACGAGCGGCGCATTTGCCTCATGAATAAATCGGCGTGCGCGTGTGCAGGATCGCAAACACCGCTCTCAATGTTGCGATGAGTTCCGCAGATGCGAATCCAGGCCAGATGGAATTTTCGGGAAAGGACAATGGTTGACTAAAAGAGCCAAGTAAGGCGGCCTTTGACGGCATTGTCTTGCACGCCGTCGCCAAACTGCCCTGAATAGGAGATGCCTGCCGTTGTGTTGAGACCGAGGGCGAGGTTGAGGCCGGCTTCGATCAGCGCGGTATCTTCGGCGAGCGGCACGCCGGTGACATCGAAACCGATCCCGGTCGAGGCGAAGGCGAGTGCCGCGCCCGGCGTCAGATCGTCGAAGGCATGCTGCCAGGCGGCCGAGACATGCGGCGTGACCGTCACGCTGTTCCAAGCCATTGTGGCGGCGGCGCGCAGCCCGAGGGTCGAGTAGCCGACATCTTGGTCGGTGCCTGAGCCGCGTAAGCCCGCAAGAGCGCCGTTCTCCTTGAAGCTGCCGGTGTCGATGCTGACATAGGCAAGCCCGGCGAAGGGCTCGAGCGCGGTGCGGCCCATGGCCATGGGATAGGCGATCTCACCGAACAACTGACCGGTGTCGCCGTCGTAGCTCGCTTTCTCGCGCTCGAAGAAGCCGGGAAATATCACCGCGCGCGACGTGTCGATGTCGTTCCAGGTCCAGGCGCCGCCGCCGCGCAAAGCCAGCGGACCGGCCATGCCCCCGGCATAGCCGGCGAGATGGAAGCTCTCCACGTCGGCCGCGCTGTGACGGTCGGCGACGGAGACATTCGCTTGCGAATAGCCGGCGCCGAGTCCTGCCCGCCACGTGCCGCCGACCCGCGCATCGAGCCCCGAGACGAAGCCGCCAAGATCGCGCTCGGTGTTCGCGGCATTCTTGCTGCCGTCGAAATCGCCCCAGGCGCCATAGGCGCGCGTCCAGAAGGCGAGGCCGGGACCCGCCGCCGGAGGAGGAGCCAAGGATTTGTCGTCATAGCCGAGCGCCATGGCTTGGCTGTCGAACGAGGCGACGTTTGGGCCGCTTGCGCCAAGCGAGGCACGCAGACCTGCGTTGTTGGTGTAGGTCGCCTGGATCAAGCGTCCCAACACCGCCTCGCGCACATAGCGGCTGTCGTCGGCGAGTAAGCCGGGGACGGTCGCATGCATCTCGCCCGATAACGCATCGAAGGCCTGCCGCGCGCCTTCCGCTGTCTGGTTCAGCACGGCGCGGAACAGCGGATTGTCGGTCGGGAACTGATCGAGGGCGCGCGCCACATTGCACTGATTGCGCGTCTTGGCCACAGAGCAAAAGTCCAGATCGTTGCGGATAAGCATCAGCACCACGTCGTTGCCGTCGCCACCATTGTAGATGACGGACGGATCAAGGAAAGCGAGAGTGATCGAGACCTGAGAGAAGGTGCCAACGACAGCGTCGCTCCCGTCATTGTCGATGATGAGATAGCTCGTGCTTGGATTGTAGTTGCCGTTCTCCGCGAGCACCCGCAGCGCCGCGCCCGTCAAGTTCACCGTGCCATTGACAATAACCCTGTCGCCTTGGCCTGCCGCACTCACTTCAATCTCGAAAATGGCGCCGGAGTTGAGGGTGAAGGGGCCATTGACGGTCTGCGTGCCGATCGAGTTGCCCGGCGCGGAGGTTCCACCTGACAACACCATCACGGGTCCGAGGGTGCCCGTGCCTTGCAACCGCGCGCCATTTTCGACCGTCGTCGCCGACACGATCGAGCCGTTCACGGCGAGCGTGCCGGCATCGACGCTAGTTGGGCCTGAATAGGTGCTGGCGCCGGTCAGAATGGTCGTGCCGGGGCCGAGCTGGCGCAATCCGCCCGTCCCCGAGATCAAGCCGCCAAAGGTGAAGGTGTCGGAGCGGTCGATGGCGAAGGTGCCGTTGTCAACGCACGTCACCGAGGATCGAGCCGCTCGCGCCGCCATTGCCGAGCTGCAGCGTCCCGGCGTTGATCGTAGTGCCGCCGCCATAAGTATGATCCGCGGTGAAGACCGTCGTGCCCGTGCCGTTCTGCTGAAATCCGCCCGTCCCCGAGATCAAGCCGCCAAAGGTGAAGGTATCGGAGCGGTCGATGGCGAAGGTGCCGTTGTCAACGACATCGCCGAGGATCGAGCCGCTCGCGCCGCCATTGCCGAGCTGCAGCGTGCCGGCGCTGACAGTGGTCACACCCGTATAGGTGTTGTTCCCCGTCAGCGTCAGCGTGCCCGTCCCGCTCTTGGTCACCGACCCTGAGCCGCTGATTACCCCGTCATAGCTCAGCGTACCGGTGCGGTTGAAGATGAGCGCACTGTTGTTGACGATGTCGCCGGCGATCGAGCCGGTGGCGCCATTGCCGATCCGTAGCGTCCCCGCGCTGATCGTCGTGCCCCCGGTGTAGGTGTTGGCGCCCGTCAGCGTGAACGTGCCAGCGCCGACCTTGGTCAGGCCGGTCACTCCCACGCCATCCTGGATCACGCCTGAGAACGTCGTCGACGTATTGTTGCCGCCGGTCGTAAGGGTCGCGGCGGCGGCTGCCCGCGTTGGTCACCCTGCCGGCGCCGGCGAGCGAGCCGATGGTCTGATTGAAGCCGAAGAGATCCAGGAACGCGCCGGAGGCGACCGTGTGCGCGCTGCTCTGCGCAAAGGCATTTGTTGCTCCAGCCTGCAGCGTGCCGGCGCTGACAGTGGTCACACCCGTATAGGTGTTGGCGCCTGACAGCGTGAGTGTGCCAGCGCCGACCTTGGTCAGGTTGGTCAATCCTACCGCGCCATTCTGGATCACGCCTGAGAACGTTGTCGACGTATTGTCGCCGCCGGTCGTGAGGGTCCTGGTGGCGGCACCCCCGTTGGTCACCGTGCCGGCGCCGGCGAGCGAGCCGATGGTCTGGTTGAAGTTGTTGAGCCCGAGAGTGGCGCCGGAGGCGACCGTGAAGGCGCTGCTCTGCGCAAAGGCATTTGTTGCTCCAGCCTGCAGCGTCCCGGCGCTGACAGTGGTCGCGCCCGTATAGGTGTTGGCGCCCGACAGCGTGAATGTGCCAGCGCCGACCTTGGTCAGGCCGGTCACTCCCACGCCATCCTGGATCACGCCTGAGAACGTGGTCGACGTATCGTTGCCGCCGGTCGTAAGGGTCGCGGCGGCGGCTGCCCGCGTTGGTCACCCTGCCGGCGCCGGCGAGCGAACCGATGGTCTGATTGAAGCCGAAGAGATCCAGGAACGCGCCGGAGGCGACCGTGTGTGCGCTCGCGGATGAGAAGGCGTTCGCCACCCCGGCCTGCAGCGTGCTGCCGGCGGTGCTGACAGTGGTCACACCCGTGTAGGTGTTGTTCCCCGTCAGCGTCAGCGTGCCCGTCCCGCTCTTGGTCACCGACCCTGAGCCGCTGATTACCCCGTCATAGCTCAGCGTACCGGTGCGGTTGAAGATGAGCGCACTGTTGTTGACGATGTCGCCGGCGATCGAGCCGGTGGCGCCATTGCCAATCCGTAGCGTCCCCGCGCTGATCGTCGTGCCCCCGGTGTAGGTGTTGGCGCCCGTCAGCGTGAATGTGCCAGCGCCGACCTTGGTCAGGCCGGTCACTCCCACGCCATCCTGGATCACGCCTGAGAACGTGGTCGACGTATTGTTGCCGCCGGTCGTAAGGGTCGCGGCGGCGGCTGCCGCGTTGGTCACCCTGCCGGCGCCGGCGAGCGAGCCGATGGTCTGATTGAAGCCGAAGAGATCCAGGAACGCGCCGGAGGCGACCGTGTGCGCGCTGCTCTGCGCAAAGGCATTTGTTGCTCCAGCCTGCAGCGTGCCGGCGCTGACAGTGGTCACGCCCGTATAGGTGTTGGCGCCTGACAGCGTGAATGTGCCAGCGCCGACCTTGGTCAGGTTGGTCAATCCTACCGCGCCATTCTGGATCACGCCTGAGAACGTTGTCGACGTATTGTCGCCGCCGGTCGTGAGGGTCCTGGTGGCGGCACCCCCGTTGGTCACCGTGCCGGCGCCGGCGAGCGAGCCGATGGTCTGGTTGAAGTTGTTGAGCCCGAGAGTGGCGCCGGAGGCGACCGTGAAGGCGCTGCTCTGCGCAAAGGCATTTGTTGCTCCAGCCTGCAGCGTCCCGGCGCTGACAGTGGTCGCGCCCGTATAGGTGTTGGCGCCCGACAGCGTGAATGTGCCAGCGCCGACCTTGGTCAGGCCGGTCACTCCCACGCCATCCTGGATCACGCCTGAGAACGTCGTCGACGTATCGTTGCCGCCGGTCGTAAGGGTCGCGGCGGCGGCTGCCGCGTTGGTCACCCTGCCGGCGCCGGCGAGCGAACCGATGGTCTGATTGAAGCCGAAGAGATCCAGGAACGCGCCGGAGGCGACCGTGTGTGCGCTCGCGGATGAGAAGGCGTTCGCCACCCCAGCCTGCAGCGTGCTGCCGGCGGTGCTGACAGTGGTCACACCCGTATAGGTGTTGTTCCCCGTCAGCGTCAGCGTGCCCGTCCCGCTCTTGGTCACCGACCCTGAGCCGCTGATTACCCCGTCATAGCTCAGCGTACCGGTGCGGTTGAAGATGAGCGCACTGTTGTTGACGATGTCGCCGGCGATCGAGCCGGTGGCGCCATTGCCAATCCGTAGCGTCCCCGCGCTGATCGTCGTGCCCCCGGTGTAGGTGTTGGCGCCCGTCAGCGTCAACGTGTTCGTCCCAATTTTGCTGAGCGTACCGCTACCGCTGACAGCACCGGCATAGGTCTGCGCGTTGCTGCGGTTGAACACGAGCACGCCATTGTCGACGATGTCGCCGGCGACGCTGCCAGCGTTGGTGGCGTTGCCGAGTTGCAGCGTGCTGCCGGCGCTGATCGTCGTGCCGCCGGTGTAGGTGCTGGCGCCCGTGAGGATGAGCGTGCCATCGCCTGTTACCGTCAAACCTGCTGTGCCCGCGAGGGTCGAGCGGATGATTGCGTCGGCGAAGGGCACCACACTGATGATGGGACTGACACCACCCAAGGTCAGAGTGCTACCCGTGACAGTGTAGCCGGTGACATTGAAGCCAAGACTATGCGCGGTGATCGAAGTGCCAAGTGTTACCGTCCCGGCGGTCCCACCGAAGACGGCATCATCGAGTGCGGCATTGCTCCAGGCTTGGAAGCTGATTCCATTAAACCAGAGAGCGGTGGAGGTATTCCAGGTGCCCGAACCACCGGTGCCCGGAGTGGAGCCGTTGGCGTCCCATTGCAAGGAGGCTGCATTTGCACCGGCGCCCCCTGCGAAGCTCAGTGCGATAGCAGCGACCACAAGCAGGAGAAGTCGCCCAATATCGACTAGCAAAAAGCGACGCACGGGAGGCAAGGCGTCGCCGACGGTGCCGGGCGAGCTCGCGCCTTCGCGAAACAATACGGCACCGTCCTCGCATCTAACCGCCCCCACGCCCAGATCGTTATTCTCGACCCTTAGTGGCTGAGAAAGATATCGACTTCCTCGTTCCGGCACATCCAAGGCCATATAGGATGGGAAAAGACTCCCCACTTGGCGACTTCGAAGGCGCGTCGGTGAGACTGACGAACGGATTGCGTGACCGCGCCGAATCGCTCAAAGGTTAGCCTCTCTCGTGAAGTTTGGGAGCTGCAAATCAGCAACTGGGTAAGGAAATTCAGAGGAGAAGACCTTGGAGGCGTCTCGGATGCTGGCGCGAAACCTGTCGAGAGCTTCCTATCTGCTCCACCTTATCGTGGACTTTCCCGGCGAAACGCAGGAAGCTTCCGCTCGATTGGCTGAGCGAAGCCAAGCTATCGCGGGTGGGCTGCTTCAAATATGAAAATGTCGATGGCGCCGCAGCCAACGCGCTTCCTGGTCATGTACCCGAGGAGGTCAAGGCCGAACGTTACGCCCGCCTCATGCAGCGCCAGCAGGCGATCAGCACCGAGCTATTAAGAGCCCGGGTCGGCAAGATTATTGAGGTCATGGTTGACAAGGTCGACGAAGAGGAGACCGTGGCGCGCTCATACTGGGATGCGCCCGAGATCGATGGGAATGTCTATCTCCAACAAATCTGACCCTGAAACCGGGCGATCGATTGATGGTCGCCGTCGAGGACAGCAACGAGTATGATCTTTGGGCAAGGCCCTTCGGGCTTGAGAATGGCGCGATAGATGATCGGTTTGTGGGCCTACGCCGTCGCGCATCGCTCCCTGTCAGTTCTTGGCCACAGTGAGACTTCTGCGTGGCCGCGCGTAGAAGGTTCGCTGCAGGTTAAACGCGCCGGGGCTAAAGACCTTCTTGAGGTCGAGCAGCGGCTTGAAGGCGTAGGTGACTTCGGCGACTATCACGCTCGAGTTGGCTTCGGTGGTACCGGGTGGCAGCGCATATGCCGAGCCGACAGCACGAGCAGAGCCGCTCTTGGAATAGCTCCAGGCCACTTTGCCATTATTGTTCTGGTCGGCGACGACGCTCGATAGAACGATTTTGAGCGGCGTCGTATCGTACGGGGCGAGAATGCTTTTAGACGCGTCTGAAATGTCACTCAGGTCGCTATTCGAGACCTTTTTCACTTGCGCAGTCAGATCAGCCGCGGTTGAGGCGACAGTCTCGACGCGCCGCTCGACGGTGAGTAGGTTGCTTATCTCGGCGGTACCGACATACATCAGGAGGATTATAGGCGCTAGCAGGGCGAATTCGACCGCCGACACGCCGCGCTTGTCGCGCCATACGCCCTTGCAGCGATTCCCTCGTTCTTCCTGAAAGCGGCCTCATCACGCCCACTTGCTTACTTAAAGTTTAAAGGGTTCGTTCCGGAAGGCGACGGTTGCGATGAGCAGCCGATTTCCGTTCGTCATGTTGCTGAGACGAATGATCGGCGGCATCGCGGCCAGAAGATCCCACTCGTAGAATGCCCTGACCACGACTACGTCGCCACCAACGCCCGGCGCGTAGCCGAATCCAGATTTGACATTGCCGCCGCTATCCAGCGGATTGGTGAGGTCCGCGCTTGCAAAGTTCGTAAAGGTGCGGACGTCGAGCTTGAGACCACCGCAGGAGAGCGGAGCGGTCAGATATTTGCAAACTTCGGTCCTGAACCTAGCGGCGTCGAAACTCTGGGTCTGAGCCTCCCCGGTGCGGATGAGTCGCGCGCCTTGTTCAGCTGCATTCTCCAGGGCCATGTTGCCGGCGTATACGAGAGCCAGTGCGAAAATTCCGCACAGCAGCAGGAGAAAGGGGCCGGCGACTATCGCAAATTCCAGCGCCGTGGCCCCGGACGAGTTACGGGCGAAGCCGCCAAAACGAGTCAATACGCGCTGACCCAGCCGGTTCTGTAGCTGTTTGCCGTCCTCGCTCATGTAGGTTTGATATACCGGATTGATTAAAAAGCCACAAATAATAGGAAATAAGGTAAATATATCTAGGTAAACATAGTTACTAGAAAAGATGTAGAGGATTTGAGTAAATCGGGCTACCAAATATAAGAAGTTGTTCGTCTAGTCTCGGTAGACCCCAGCTTGGAGAGGAGTTCAGGTTCGACTCCTTGCGTAATCGGTGGGAGGTGCTGCATGTTGCAAATGAGGCCAAATCGTCAGCGTCTCATACAAGACGTCAGAGGCAATGTGGCCATGCTCTTTGGTTTGGCCGCCATTCCCCTCGCGCTTGCGGTGGGAGTTGCGGTCGACTACGGGCGAGCGCTCCTGGTACGCGAGCGAATGCAGAGCGCACTCGATGCCGCGGGTCTAGCTGCTGGCGGTTGGCTTGGCCTTAGCGATGCCGAGATGCAGGCGAAGGCGCAGGACTATTTCAACGCGAACTATCTCAACTCCTCTGTTGGCACCGTTTCCCCTGTGCATCTATCGACCAGCGGCAACACGATCGTAGTAAGCGTTACAGCGTCGGTACCGACGACGTTCATGAGAATTGCAAACATCGATCACGTCGACGCCGGCGCCTCAACCACAGTGGCAAGGGGCATGGGCACGGCCGAAGTTGCGCTCGCTCTCGACAATTCCGGCTCGATGACCGGCAGCAAAATCAATGCGCTTAAAACCGCCGCGAGCGAGTTGGTGGACACGCTGTTTGACGATGCCCAGAACAGCCCGGAGACGGATCCTATTAAGATCGCCGTTGTCCCTTTCGCAGCCGGGGTCAATGTCGGATCGCAATTTGCCAACGCGAGCTGGATGGATACCGGGAACAACAACCCGAACCATGCCGATGCGCAAAGGGCTTATGGCGCGCCTTCGACGACCAACAATTTCACGCTGCTCAGCTCGCTTAAGACTTCCAGTGGCGCCGCGGTGACGTGGGGGGGCTGCGTCGAGGCGCGACCCATGCCCTATGATGTCACTGACGATGCTGCGAGCACCGGCAATCCATCGACTCTCTTCGTGCCGATGTTCGCGCCTGACGAGCCGGACAACTGGACGGCAACGACAAGCAATTGCACGACCACCAACAACTGCACCTTCGCCTGTGCCGACGGGGGCACCAGCTGTAGCTCCTCGAGCTCAACACTCGTCTTCAATGGCGCCCCTCCGGGCTCATTCAGCTATAACAACTATCTTCCCGATGCCGGCGATGCCAACATCTGCGGCAATACTTTTACCGTCACCAGCGCCTCTCCGGCGGTCATTACCAAGAACAATCATGGCTTCGTCGCGGGCGACCAGGTCGTCTTCACCACGACAGGGGCATTGCCGACCGGCTTGACCAAATTCAGGAGGTACTACGTTCTGTCGACGGGCCTGACGACGAACTCTTTCAGGGTCTCCACCACCAGCGGCGGCAGCGCGGTTAACACGAGCGGCAGCCAATCGGGCACTCATTTTATCGCCAATGCCTATACCTGCCGGAGCGGCAACGCGAACTGCGCCCGCAACGGCGGCAGCGGCAAGACCGTCGGTCAGAGCGAGGAGATCGGATTCGCCAGGCCCGCCGTCCTTACCAATAGCGCTCTTTGCAAATATGGCACGACTGCCGACAAGGCGACCGTGGCGAACATTACCGTCGGCGGCATCCCCGGGGGTCCGAACTTCATGTGCACAAGCGCGCCTCTGCTGCCGCTCTCGACGGACAAAACAACTATCAAAAACGCGATAAACGCCATGGGAGCCCAGGGCGCCACCGGCGTTGGCGAGGGGGCCGCGTGGGGCTGGCGTGCTCTATCGCCCAGCGAACCGTTGACTGAGGGGCGCGCTTACAGCACCGAGAACAACACCAAGGTCCTGGTGCTGATGACAGATGGGCAGAACACCTACTATCCGAACAGCAAATTCCTGAAGTCGTGGTACGACATCTACGGCTACGTGGACAGCAACCATCTAGGCACGACCTCGACCAGCTCCTCGACGCTGACCCAAGTCATGGACCAGCGGACGTTGCAGATCTGCGACAACATGAAGGCGGCCGGAGTCGTCGTCTATACGGTGGCTTTTCAAATTCCCGGTGACCAAGCGGGTGCGCTTGACTTGCTTAATAGTTGTGCCTCCGACGAGGACAAATATTTCGCGCCGGGTACTGAAGCCGAACTCCTGGCCGCTTTCAACGCGATCGGCAGAGATATTTCGGAACTGCGACTCGCACATTAGCAGCTATTGCTGCTTCTCGCCTTCGGCTGCGGATTGGCTGATAGACTGCTTTGTGTTGATCTGACTGGAGATAGCCCCGAAGATGTCCGGCGTATCGCCTATCACGAGCGGCGGCGTGCAATAGGGTGCACAATGCAAGGTCTGACGCGCAGAGCCGCGATACATCGTGACGAAGCCAGTGCGGGGTTCTTGAACGATCAACTGCCGGTTGGCGACCACCTTGCCGTCGGCGTCCATGACTATGAGGTTGGTCTCGCCGAATGACTTGCCGGTGACCACGAGCACCTTGCCGCTCTGCACCGAGACGTCCGCGATCGAGGGATTGCCGACCACGATCTCCGCGGCCGGCCTATCAAGCCGAACGAGTGTCGCCTGGTCGACGAGGACCTGAACAATGTTGCTTGCGGCCATCGCCGACTGGCTCACGCCAGCCGCAACAAGCGTGGCGGCGACGAGTAGGCGTTGCTGCAGCTTTGGGCTCAACAGGAAGACCATATGCGCTCATGTCCCTCTAGAGTTCGTTTGGGTCCATGAAACGCTGAAAAGGTGAAGGATTGGCAAACGCCTGAACCGGGGCGGGACGGTTGAGCGGTCGGAAGGAGCCGAAACCAGATTAACGTCGACTTCAGGCTTTTGGGGCGACACTCCGCGCCGAATCTAACGAGCGACGCTTTCACGGGCAGATGATCAAAGACATTCTCATACTCACGATCTTTCCCGGCGCCATGGCCTTGGCGGCAGCCAGTGATTTTTTCACTATGACGATCCCGAATCGTCTCGTGCTCGCGCTCGTCTCAGGCTTCTTCGTGGTGGCGCCGCTGGCCGGGCTTGGCTGGTCCGATATCGGGCTGCACATGGCGCTTGCCCTTGCCGCGCTCGCTTTTGCCTTCGCCCTCTTCTCTTTCGGCTGGATCGGCGGTGGAGACGCCAAGCTGTTCGCCGCCAGCTGCCTCTGGCTTGGCCCCGAGACCATCCCTGCCTACTGCATCTACGTCTCGCTCTTCGGCGGAGCCCTTACGCTGCTGCTGCTCTTCTGGCGGGGTATGCCGCTTCCTTCGATGCTGCCCTCGCAAGGCTGGCTGACGCGGCTACATAGTCCGAAGGAGGGGATACCTTACGGCATCGCGCTCGCCGCGGCCGGTTTGCTGGTCTATCGCGAGACTCCCTTTGTGGCCGCGCTCGCCGGCTGACCTCTCTCCAGCGCTTTACCGATCTTAAACTTCGCCCCCTTTTACGCGCGGCGGCCCAAGCCGCCGCGCTCGCGCTACTTTCCGGCCAGCCCCCTCAATTTGGCACGGCCATTAACTTGGCGTTCAGATTTCACCGTCAGAGTGAACCATTCGTCGCGGACGTGGGGCGTCCAAAAGGAAAAGTCTAACATGCGAAGAGCAAGAGTTATGGTGCTCGCGATCGCCTTTACCGCGGCCGTGGGCGCAGCCTGGGTTGCCAAGAAGATCGTGTCTGGTCCGCGTGACGTGGAAACGGTCGAGAAGACCGTGGGCGCCACCGACGTTCTCGTCGCCGCGACCGACATCAATCTCGGCGATTCAGTCCGTGCCGATAATCTCAAATGGCAGCAATGGCCGGTCGAGGGCGTCACCCCCGGCCTCATCACCCGCAACGCCCAGCCGGATGCGCCGACCAGCCTCTCTGGAGCGGTCGCGCGCGCGCCCTTCATCGCCGGCGAGCCGATCAAACAGCAGAAGCTGATCAAAATCTCCGAAGGCGGCGTGATGGCCGCCATCCTTCCCTCCGGCATGCGGGCTATCTCAACGCCGATACGCGAGGAAACCTCTGCTGGCGGCTTCATCCTTCCCAACGATCGCGTCGATGTCATTTTGTCGCACAAGATGCGAGTGGGCTCCAAGGAGGACCCGGTGAGCGAGGCGATACTGCGCAACGTGCGCGTGCTCGCTATCGGTCAGGAAATCGAGAACAAGGACGGCGAGAAAGTGGCCACTGGCAAGACCGCGACGCTCGAGCTCACCCCGCGGCAAGCGGAGCTTCTCGCTCTGGCGCAGTCGATGGGCGAGATCTCGCTCTCCTTGCGCAGCCTCGCCGATGCTGCTCCCGGGCAGTCTGAGGCCACCGCCAAGATCGGCGACGCTTACGGCAACTCGGTCAAGTTCTTGAAATACGGCGTGCCGTCCCGTGCTTTTGGCGTCAATTGAGGTGGTGGACGAGATCACAATGGAAAAGGCAAACGGATGCGTCGCTTTTGCTTCACGCTAGCCGCGCTCGTCGCGCCTGTCGCCGCTTGCCTGGCGCTTTGCGGCGTCGTCGCGCCCTCAGCCGCGCTGGCGGAAAATCAGCATAGGTCCTATTTGCGCGTCGGCGAGACTGGAAATGGGACGGGGCGTCAAATCACGCTCGGCTTGAACAAGTCGATGATCATCGAGCTGCCGCGCGAGGTGCGCGAGGTCATGGTCTCCAATCCTGACAAGATGGAAGCGGTTTTGCAAACCTCGACGCGCGCTTACCTGATCGGCAAGGCAGCGGGCGAAGCCAACATCATTTTCATCGACAAGGACGGCCGACAAGTCGTGACGCTTGAGATCACCGTCGAGCGCGACCTTTCTGCGCTGGCGGGCCTGCTCAATCGGCTTATCCGGGGGGCCAACATTCGCGTCGAGACCGTGAGCGGTAGCGTTATCCTCTCGGGCACCGTTCAAAATGCAATCGATGCCACGCGGGCTGGCGAAATCGCCACGCAGGTAATCGGCATCGACCCAAACGCTCCGCCAACGACAACTTCCAGCTCTAGTTCCCGCGAGGGCATCATCAGTGCGGCTTCAAGCAGCCAATCGACAACAACGCCTACGGCGGCCGGTCTGCTTATCAACATGCTCACCGTGGAGGGACGGGAGCAGGTGCTGCTCAAGGTCTCTGTGGTGGAGATGGAGCGCAACATCATCAAGCAGTTCGGCATCGACCTCGGCGCCCTGATCAACTCCGGCAATTTCGCCTTCGCTGCGCTCAGCAAACTTCCCTTCCCAATTAACCCGCAGGGTGGTGGGGTAATTGCGCCATTCATTCCCAACCCTGCCGGAGCCGATCCGGGTGGCTTGGGAACCCCCTCCGGCGTCAGTCCGGGTGTGGCTGGCGGCGGCGTTCAATGGCTGACGGGGCAGAATCGTGTACAGACGGTTCTGCGTGCTCTTGAACAAGATGGTTTGCTGCACACGCTGGCCGAACCGAATTTGACGGCGATCTCCGGCGAGACCGCGAATTTCCTTGCTGGCGGTGAGTTTCCGATCCCCATCGCACAGCAGCTTGGCACGATTTCCGTGGAGTTCAAGAAATTTGGTATCGGCCTCGCCTTCACCCCTGTGGTCATGTCCGAGGGGCGCATCAGTTTGAAAGTTTCGACGGAAGTCAGCGAGCTCTCTAATCAGGGTGCGGTCGTTCTATCGAACATCACCATCCCGGCACTTAAGGTGCGCCGCGCCGAGACCGTGGTCGAGCTGCCGAGCGGCGGTTCCCTAGTCATGGCCGGCCTCCTCTCCGATCAGTCGAAGCAGGCGCTGAGCGGCTATCCCGGGCTGAAGAGCCTGCCGGTCCTTGGCACGCTCTTCCGCAGCCGCGACTATTTGAAGAACGAGACTGAGCTGGTCGTCTTGGTCACGCCCTATGTGGTTAAGCCAGTTGCTCGCCAAGAGCTCGCGCAACCCGACGACGGCTTCGGCTGGGCATCCGACGTGAATACGGACCTGCTCGGGCAAATGAATCGCGTCTATGGCCGCCATCCTGAGCGTGCGCCAGTCGGCCACTTCGATGGCGATGTTGGCTTTATCGTCGAATAGGATGGAGGGTAACACGATCATGGTCTCATCACTTCGAGGCTCGCGCGTTCTTTCCGCCGCGCGGCCTGCACTGACCCTCCTAGCAGTCCTTCTCGTGGCAACCTCCGTGGGCGGTTGCTGGAGAAGCCCCAGGTTCCAGGCCCCCTTCACCCTCGCCAATGCCAACGAGCGGCATCCAATCGCCGTGAGGCAGGGTGAGATCACCCTTGACCTCGCCGTCTTTCCCGGCTCGTCGGGGCTGAATGCGTCGCAGGAGAACAAGGTCGCCAACTTCTTGGCGGATTTTAAGTCGCAAAGCTCCGATCGCTTGCTGGTCAGAGCACCGTCGGGCGGCCCCAACGAGAGGGCGGCGATGCGCGCCTACGACCAGGTGCGCAAGGCGCTGCGCCGCGCCGGCATCGATCCGCGCTCAGTCGCGCTCGAGCCTTACTTCGGCAACGGCGATCCGTCGGCGCCCGTCCGGCTGTCTTATCTTCAGGCTGTCGCCGTGCCCCCCGACTGCCCGGACTGGTCCGAGAATGTCGGGCGCGATCCGCAGAACATGCCTTGGCCCAATATGGGCTGCGCGACGCAGCGTAATCTTTCCGCTTCGGTTGCCGATGCACGCGACTTGCTCGGTCCGCGCGGCGAGACGCCGCGTCCAGGCGAACGCCGCGATGTGGTGTGGGGCAAATACATCGCGGGCCAGCCAACCATCTCCAGACGGGCTCCTTCGGAACACGCCAATGCGAGCGATGTGAGTCAGATCGGGGAAGCGCAATGATTGGTGAGGCTGCATATTCGCTTAGCTCCTCTGCCCAAAGCGAGCAAGCCTTCGAGCGCGTGCATGAAGCCTCGGCGGCGGCTTCGCGCGCGCGGCCCGTCCCGCGTGTTAATATCCAGGCCTTTTGCGAAGACCAGGGCACGGCCGCGGTGATTGAGACGGCGTCGCAGGACCGGCGCCTGGCCAAGGCGCACGTTACGGTGCAAATGGGCGGGGTCCAGGCGGCAATAGCCTTCTATCGCAACGCGTCTACGCCCAACCTGATCATCATCGAATCCCTGCTCGACCGCACGGGAATGTTGGGAGAACTGGACCGTCTAGCCGAGGTCTGCGACCCTGGAACCAAGGTCGTCGCCATCGGCCATGTCAACGACGTGCTGCTCTATCGCGAACTCGTGCGCCGGAGCGTCACCGAATATGTGGTGGCCCCCGTCGACGTGATGCAGATCATCGAGAGCATTTCGGCCGTCTACACCGACCCGGAGACGGGGCCGGTGGGTCAGGTCATTGCTTTTGTTGGGGCTAAAGGTGGCTCCGGCTCGAGCACCGTCTGCCACAACACCGCCTTTGCCATCGGCTCGGCGCATAAGAGCGACGTGGTGATCGCCGATTTCGATCTGCCCTTCGGCACGGCCGGGCTTGATTTCAACCAAGATCCGCTGAACGGGATTGCCGATGCTTTGGCTTCGCCGGATCGCTTCGACGAGATGGTCCTCGACCGGCTGCTGTCGCGCTGCTCCGATCATTTGAGTCTGTTCGCCGCTCCCGGCATGCTCGATCGCCCTTACGATCTCGATCCCTCCTCCTGCGACACCGTGCTCGACGTAGTGCGTGAAAACGTGCCGTGGACCGCCGTCGACGTGCCACATCTATGGACGGCCTGGGCTAAGCAGGTCGTGCTCAAGGCCGACTATGTGGTGATCACGGCGGCGCCCGATCTTGCCAATTTGCGCAACACCAAGAATTTGGTGGATCAGCTCAATGGCTCGCGCCCAAACGACCGACCGCCTTTGCTCGTGCTCAACCAGGTCGGCGTGCCCAAGCGTCCAGAAATCTCGGTGAAGGACTTTTGCGACGCCATCGACCTCGAGCCGAAGATTGTCATCGATTTTGATGCCCAACTGTTCGGCACAGCGGCGAATAACGGACAGATGATCGAGGAGGTGTCCCCCAAGTCAAAGGCGGCCGGTGAGTTCCGCAGCCTCGCCAACTTGCTGACCGACCGGTCCGAGCAGAAGAGCGAGCGCCAGTCGATTCTGGCCCCCATCCTCGCCCGCCTCAGGCTAAAGAAGACGCGCGCGTAAGACCATGTTCGGCAAACGGAGTACGTCCGAGGTATCATCAGCGCGGCGGCCTGTCGCGCCGCCGGCGCCGGCTCCACAGCCGCGCGTCTCCGCCCCACCGCTGCCTGCTAGTACGAAACAAAAACCTGAGACCGCTCCCATCGAGCGTGCGCGTTCCGAGGAGTATTATGACGTCAAGACCACGGTCTTCAATGCGCTCATCGACACCATCGACCTGACCCAGCTCTCCAAGCTCGATCCTGACGCGGCTCGAGAGGAGATTCGCGACATTGTCAGAGAAATCGTCGCCATCAAGAACGTGGTGATGTCGATCGCCGAGCAGGAGGAGCTGCTACAGGACATCTGCAACGACGTCCTCGGCTACGGGCCGCTCGAGCCCCTGCTCGCCCGCGACGAAATCTCCGACATCATGGTGAATGGCTGTGATACGACCTATATCGAGGTCAAGGGTAAGGTCCAGCCTACCAATGTCCGCTTCGCTAACAATATCCAGCTGATGAATATCTGCCAACGCATCGTGAGCCAGGTCGGCCGGCGCGTTGACGAATTGAGCCCCATCTGCGACGCGCGCCTACCCGACGGCAGCCGCGTTAATGTGATTGCCCCTCCGCTCGCCCTCGACGGTCCGACCCTCACCATCCGCAAATTCAAGCGCGACCGGCTGACGCTCGATCAGCTCGTGGAACTCGACACGATCACGCCCGAGGGCCGTACCCTTCTCGCCATCATCGGCCGCGTGCGCTGCAACGTCATCATTTCCGGCGGCACCGGTTCGGGCAAGACGACCCTGCTCAACTGCATGACCGCCTATATCGATGACGACGAGCGCATCGTCACCTGCGAGGACTTGGCCGAGCTGCAGCTACAACAGCCGCATGTGGTCCGTCTTGAGACGCGGCCCCCGAACCTTGAAGGGGAGGGCGAGGTCACCATGCGTGATCTCGTCAAGAACTGCCTGCGTATGCGCCCAGACCGCATCATCGTGGGCGAGGTGCGCGGTCCGGAAGCATTCGACCTTCTGCAGGCCATGAACACCGGCCATGACGGGTCTTTGGGCACGCTTCACTCCAACTCGCCGCGCGAATGTATCAGCCGTCTTGAGAGTATGATTTTGATGGGGGGTTACAATCTTCCAGCCAAGACTATTCGCGAAATGGTCGTGTCTTCGGTGGACGTAATCATTCAGGCCGCTCGCCTACGCGATGGTTCGCGCAAGATCACACACGTCACCGAGGTGGTCGGGCTCGAGGGTGAAGTCGTCACCTTGCAGGATCTGTTTATCCACGAGATCTTCGGCGAGGACGCCAACGGCCGCATAACCGGGCGGCATCGCTCGACCGGCATCGCCCGGCCGCGCTTCTGGGAGAGGGCGTGCTATTTTGGCGAGGAGAAGCGACTGACCGAGATTCTAGCCGCGAGCGAGGTGCTCGACGAGCACGGTCGTACGTTAGGAGAGCGCGTTGCTCAGTCCTGAATTTGCTCAACTGGCAGCCATGGCGTTGGCTGGCATCGCCGTGGGCGGCGTCGTGTATGTGCTGGTGATGCCCTACATGAGCGGCGAGCGCAAAGCGAGCAAGCGCGTCGGCAACGTGGCGCGAGGGGTGCAGAGTGGTGCCGCGGTGCCGCCGATCCCTTCAAATACGCAAGCAACAGGTGCAGGACACCATCAAGAACATCGAGTCCAAACAAAAGCCGAAAAAGCTTGTGCCGCTCCGCATCCGCTTGATCCGCGCCGGCCTTAGTATGAAGCCGCGCACCTACTATCTCTTGAGCTGCCTCACCGGTGTGGTGGGAGGCTTCATCGTGCTTGTCACCGGCTCTTCGCCGCTCGTGTCTCTGCTCGCAGCCTTCGCCTGCGGGGTTGGCTTGCCGCGCTGGATCCTCGCGCGCATGATCAAACGCCGTCAGGCCAAATTCCTGCTTGAGTTCGCTAACTCTATCGACATCATCGTGCGCGGCATCAAATCGGGTCTCGCGTTCTCCGACTGCATGCAGATCATCGCCAGGGAATCACCGGAGCCGGTGAGGAGCGAGTTCGCCGACCTCGTCGCGCAGCAGAAGGTCGGCGTTTCGCTGTCGGGCGCCTTCGAGCGCATGTGTGAACGCATGCCGCTCCAGGAAGTGAATTTCTTCGCCATCGTTATCGCCATCCAGAACCAGATCGGCGGCAATCTCGCCGAGGTGCTCTCCAACCTCGCTCAGGTACTGCGCGACCGCTATCGTGTGGAGGCCAAGGTAAAGGCGTTCAGCGCCGAGGCGAAGACCTCCGCGATTATCATCGGGGCGCTCCCGCCTTGCGTCATACTGGCCATGTTCTTCACTTCGCCAGACTACATCTCGATTCTATGGCACGATAAGCTCGGTAATATAATGCTCATCGGCAGCGCGATCTGGATGTTCATTGGCGTCCTCGTTATGCGCAAAATGATCAACTTCGACTACTAGGACGCGGCATGACCTCGCTCATGCGATACCTGCTCGACCCGCAATTCGTCGTCATGGCGCTTGCGGCCGTCGCCGCTTTCGCCACCATCACCTCCTTCGTGCTGCCGCTTCTGTCGGGCGACCGGCTCGCCTCGCGGATGAAATACGCAGCCGGCGAGCGCGAGCGCCTGCGCGTGGAGAGCATGGCGCGCTTGGCCGAGGGGCAGGTAAAATTGAGGACACAACCCAAGACCTACATGCAGCGGGTCGTCAAGCAGCTCAACCTGCGCAAGGCGCTTGAAACCGACGCAACACGCGAGCGCCTAAGGATGGCCGGTCTTCGCGGTCAGGCGCCGGTCGTGGCTTTCCTCTTCTTCCGCGCCGTCCTGCCGATCGCGACCTTTGGGCTGACCTTCTTCTATCTCGTCTTCCTGAATGCCTACCACCTTGCACCGCTCCTCAACCTCTGTCTGTCCATCATCGCGGCCTATGTCGGCTTCTATCTGCCTAACATGTTCATCTCCAACCTCATCATGCGCCGCCAGACCTCCATCAAGCGCGTCTTTCCCGACTCTCTCGACCTGCTACTCATTTGCGTCCAGGCCGGCATGTCAGTCGAGTTGGCGATGAACAAGGTGGCCAACGAGATCGGTACCCGCTCGCTCGAGCTTGCCGAGGAGTTCAGCCTCACCACGGCGGAACTGTCCTTTCTGCCGGAGCGGCGCCAGGCTTACGAGAATCTTGGCAGGCGCACGGGGCTTGCGGTGGTGCGGGCTGTCGGCACGAGCTTAATCCAAGCCGAGCGCTACGGCACGGCGATCAGCCAGGCGCTCAGGGTGCTCGCCCTGGAGACCCGCGAAAAGCGGATGGCGGAGGCAGAGAAAAAGGCGGCGGCCTTGGGGCCCAAGCTCACCGTGCCAATGATCCTGTTTTTCCTGCCGGTGCTATTCATCGTGATCATGGGGCCGGCCGTCATCCAGATCATGGCCATCCGCGGCGGCTAGAACGTCTTCCGATTTGCCGGCATCACATCGGGCGGTAGGAAAGTAGTTTTGGCATTCGCGTAAGGCGAACTTTTGGACGACATGCGCAATGATATCCCAGAGTTCGGGATTATCCGCTAGGCAGCGGCGTGTAGCACGGCTTTGAGCGTGGCGAAGGCCATCGGCGCAACCTAGTGGCTTGACTAAGCCAGTCTGGAAGAAGGATTTTGCGGGCGCCGTCCCCGATGCATGACGGCCCCCGCTTGCTCAGCGGGGGCCGTCATTTAGGCAGTGCGGTGAATAAGGCCGCGCTCGTTCCGTCACCAAAAGCTGACAGCGAAGAGCGAGGACAGCGCTTAACTCCAGTATAGATACCTCAGCCGGGGATCCCAAAGCTCCCCGGAGTGCCAGTCCGAAAGTGCTCGGCTTACAGGGCGGCGCCGAGAGCCTGGGCAATGCTGTTGAACACGGCTACGAGGTTGCCGCCCAGTAACTGGAGCGCGGCTATGATAAGAACCGAAACAAGCCCAGCAATCAGGCCGTACTCGATTGCCGTGACGCCCGACTCATCCTTCAGGAAACGTGCAAATAATGTCTTCATCTGGCTCTCCGTTGATGTCACTTCCGCTCCATGCGGGAGGGCATTTTTAGAGCCGTACCCATAAAAAATCCGCTCGGATCCACGTGCTAATTTTTCTAAATTTCTTCTAAATTTCTAACGACTTTTCTGGGAGTGGCCAGATCGGGCTGATAAATCACCCCAAATCGGGAAAGACCTGATCTGTGCCTGTTGATCCGCCTTGGTTTGCCCTTAGCAAACACAAGTAGGCTTGCCCTAATTCATAGGCGATGCATCATCGGTGCGAGGGAAAAAAGGCATCCCTGACGCGGCTGCGATCTCGGAATCGGCCAAGATGCGCGAGACGTAGTCTTAGAAACAGATTCGCCCGTTGGCAGTCGCCTTCCCGTGGCTGCCCTCCATAAGTTGGAACTCCGGTGCGGATGAGTTCGAGTCTCCCAGTCCCAGCCGCCGGGGCGAAGGAAGCTGACAGCCGCCGCGGGTTCAGCGCACCGCGGAGCGGATCTGCTGAGCCGCGACATTTTGGATCAGTAGCCGATATTAACGCTTGGGAGGGAGGACGCTCCGGTGCCACATGCTGAGGAGACGCTTTTATTCAAACTTCGGATATGTCTGAGCGAGAAAATTTAAGGCACCCTGAGTAAAGTCCGATTGTCTTCTAAGAAGCCTTCTTCGCGAGCGGGTTACTACATCATGAAGCGAAATGACTCGTTGCAACCTCTCGAGCAAGATAACGCGCGCGAGTACTCTATTGCTCGCTGGGCATGCGCACTGCGATATCCTGCTACCTCGTTTGAGACCATTAGGTCTTGGCTATCGACGCGCAAGCTAACGCGGGTGATGCTGCTGGATATTATTGAGCGCGCTGTAGTAGTGCTTGTATTCGGCCACTTCGCGTTTGTCATGCTGACCGCTCCAGCGGGGACGGCCGGTATCCTAGGCATCATCTTGCTCGTGTCGGAAAGTCTTCCGGTCGTTCTGATTCTCACCAGGCGACAGTCCAAGGCTATGTCCGACAAGACAGTGGATTGGCTCCTAGCCCTGATTGGTTCGATTCTTCCGCTTCTGGCAGTGCCGGTAGCCGCCGGCGCGCTTGTATCGCCAGGACTATGCGGTGCGATCATGTTGATAGGCTTGTACGTGCAAATATCGGGCAAACTGATCTTGGGGCGCAGCTTTGGCCTGATAGCTGCTAACCGCGGTATCAAGGTGGCGGGCCCCTACCGGATCGTGCGCCACCCGATTTATGCGGGTTACACGATTATTCACGTGGGATTCCTGTTAGCCTTCCCCTCATTATGGAACGTCGTTCTCTATTCCACCGAGTTGGCGATTTAAATGGCCAGGCTTTTGAGGGAAGAGCTACTGCTTAATCAGGATCAGAGCTATCGAGACTATGCGGCCCGCGTGCGTTATCGCCTCATCCCGATGATCTTTTAGAGTTGACGCCGCGACCGCGGCGAATTCGATGTCGAGAACAGCGTCACCCTACTCAATATCAATATGAGTAACCTGCACAACAAGTTGGTGGGAGGGGCCGGCGCGGAGCCTGAGCCATGATTTGGATCTCAATAATCATGATTTGGATCTCAATAATGAAGGCTCCCCTCGACCCTGCATTTTTTGAAATTTTTTGAAATTCGAAATGCTGAGATTGACCAGGCCTCGCACCATTGCCTGATCCACCCTTTGATTGGCTCCGCCTCAGTTCCTTGCGATCGTCAAACCATGCTTATCTCGATAACCGTCCGTTCACCGATGATTTGAGCGGAATTTTCGACGTGTAATTTGCTGATGAGTTAGGTTCATCTCCACAAGTCCAACGGGGCAGATGTCGATTGGGTATTATTCCAATCGATTTTCGACGATCAAATACTCTGCATTCACCTAGGCGATATGCCGACCAACGACACAACTGCTCCCACGCTTCAGTCCTTAAGCCTCGGCGCCACTTCGATTGATGTGGACAATGGCGAAACGACGATAACGGTAACCGCGCGCTTCACAGACGATTTGAGTGGCATTTTCGATGGGCTGTCGGGGGATGGCTTAGGCTTATTTCCGTACATTACATTCATCAGTCCAAGCGGGCTGACTGTCGACGCGGTATTTGATACCCAGCATCCGATCTCCGGCAACAGGCTCGACGGTACCTATCAAGCCACGCTAACGTTTGACGCCCAAGCCGAAGCCGGGACATGGCAGGTCACTTCTCTGACTGTGAGTGACCAAGCACAAAACGAGATCACGTTTTTTTCCGATGATTCGCCCCTCCTCGCAGCGGCCTCTTTTTCGCTGATCAACGTCGAGAATGCGCCGACAATCTCCGGAACGCCGTCGGTCACTACAAACGAAGATACCACCTACACGTTTGCCCCGACGGATTTTGGTTTCAGCGACCTTGACGGGGGCGATACGCTGGAAAGCGTAACCATCACCGCACTCCCCACTGACGGGACGCTATGGTTCGGCGCCAGTTCGGCTGATGCCGTGCTGGTTACGGCCGAGCAGACCATCAGCGCTAGCGACATCGCTGCGGGCCATCTCTTCTTCGTGCCCGACACCAATGAAAATGGCACCGCTTACGCTACATTTAATTACACCGTGAGCGACGGTATCGCCTCGTCGGCGCCGGGCACTCTAACCTTCAACTTCACACCGGTGAACGACCCGGCGATTTTGTCTTCTCCGATGGCCAACCTGACGGAGACGAACGCTCCGCTGTCAGCGGGCGGGACGCTGACGATCAGCGACGTTGACGGCGCGGCGACGTTTGTAGCGCAGACTAACACGGCTGGTTACTACGGCACATTCTCGATTAACGCGGCAGGCGCGTGGAGCTACACAGCGAACTCCGCGCATGACGAGTTTGTTGCCGGGACGGCCTATACCGACATTTTCGACGTTACAAGCGCCGACGGAACGGCCACGAGCGTGACCATCAACATCCTCGGCAGCAACGACGCGCCGGTGATCACGACCGAGGCACCCCAGTCGGTTGCTGAAAACATGACGTTGGTCGCGGCGCTGACCTCGACGGATGCCGATACGGTCGGCACCAACCCGGCGTCCTTCACCATTACTGGCGGGGCGGATCAGGCGCTGTTTGGTATCTCCGGCGGCAACCTGGTGTTCGACGCGCCGCGCGACTACGAGACCCAGGCCCACAGTTATCAGGTCGAGGTCACGGCCAACGACGGCAGCAACACCACATCGAAAATAATCACCGTCAATCTCACCGACCAGAATGACAATGCCCCGGTGATCACGACCGAGGCAACCCAGTCGGTTGCTGAAAACATGACGTTGGTCGCGGCGCTGACCTCGACGGATGCCGATACGGTCGGCACCAACCCGGCGTCCTTCACTATTACTGGCGGGGCGGATCAGGCGCTGTTTGGTATCTCCGGCGGCAACCTGGTGTTCGACGCGCCGCGCGACTACGAGACCCAGGCCCACAGTTATCAGGTCGAGGTCACGGCCAACGACGGCAGCAACACCACATCGAAAATAATCACCGTCAATCTCACCGACCAAAATGACAATGCCCCGGTGATCACAACTGGGGCAACCCAGTCGGTTGCTGAAAACGAGACGTTTGTCGCGGCGCTGACCTCGACGGATGCCGATACGGTCGGCACCAACCCGGCGTCCTTCACTATTACTGGCGGGGCGGATCAGGCGCTGTTTGGTATCTCCGGCGGCAACCTGGTGTTCGACGCGCCGCGCGACTACGAGACCCAGGCCCACAGTTATCAGGTCGAGGTCACGGCCAACGACGGCATCAACACCACATCGAAAACAATCACCGTCAATCTAACGGAACAGAAGGGGGTCGTAATCAACGGCACGTCTGGGAACGATCTAATCGACAGCACGCACACCGCTTTCAATCAGCCGTTTTCGACCCCGAAGGCTGACACCATAAATGGCTTAGGCGGAAATGACGTAATCTTTGGTCTTGACGGCTCCGACACGCTGAACGGGGGCACTGGTGCCGACCAGATGTTTGGCGGCGCCGGGAATGACACCTATGTGATCGACAATGCAGGCGATGTGGTCAACGAGACGGATGGGGATGGGACAGACACGGTTCAGTCGTCGATCAGCTTCAGCCTTGCAGACCCTGTCCATGCCATTGGCGCAATTGAGAACCTGACGCTGACGGGCACGGGTGCGATCAATGCGACCGGCAATGGGCTTGATAACGTACTGATCGGCAATAGCGCGGCCAATGTTCTGATCGGCGGGGCTGGCGCCGACACGATGGACGGTGGCGGGGGTGTCGATACGACCACTTATGCGACCTCTGGCTCAGGGGTTGCGGTGAGCTTGGTGACGGGGATCGGATCCGGAGGCGATGCGGAAGGCGATCGTCTGTCAGCCATCGAGAACCTCACCGGCTCGACTTTTGACGACACGCTGGAGGGCAATGCTGGCAACAACGTGCTTGCGGGAGGGGTTGGCATTGACACCGTCTCCTATGCCAATGCCGCGTCGGGTGCGGTGCCCAATGGCCTAGGGGTCACGGTCAATCTCTCGGTGACGACGGCGCAGAACACGATCAGGGCAGGAACCGACACGCTGAGCGGTTTTGAGAACCTCACCGGCTCGGCGTTCAACGATACTCTGACGGGAACCAGTGCGGCGAACGTGCTGACGGGCCTCGGCGGCAACGACGCCCTCAATGGCGGTGCCGGCGGGGACTGGATGCTCGGGGGTACGGGCAACGACACCTATGTGGTCGACAATGTGGGCGACGTGGTGACCGAGCTGGATGGCGAGGGCACCGATACGATCCAGTCGTCGCTTAGCTGGTCGCTTGCCGGGCTGACCTTCGTGGAGAATCTGACCCTGACCGGGACGGCGGCTCTCAGCGGGAATGGCAATGCGCTCGACAATATCATCATCGGCAATAGCGGGGCCAATGTTCTGACCGGAGGTGACGGCTCCGACACGCTGAACGGGGGCACTGGTGCCGACCAGATGTTTGGCGGCGCCGGGAATGACACCTATGTGATCGACAATGCAGGCGATGTGGTCAACGAGACGGATGGGGATGGGACAGACACGGTTCAGTCGTCGATCAGCTTCAGCCTTGCAGACCCTGTCCATGCCATTGGCGCAATTGAGAACCTGACGCTGACGGGCACGGGTGCGATCAATGCGACCGGCAATGGGCTTGATAACGTACTGATCGGCAATAGCGCGGCCAATGTTCTGATCGGCGGGGCTGGCGCCGACACGATGGACGGTGGCGGGGGTGTCGATACGACCACTTATGCGACCTCTGGCTCAGGGGTTGCGGTGAGCTTGGTGACGGGGATCGGATCCGGAGGCGATGCGGAAGGCGATCGTCTGTCAGCCATCGAGAACCTCACCGGCTCGACTTTTGACGACACGCTGGAGGGCAATGCTGGCAACAACGTGCTTGCGGGAGGGGTTGGCATTGACACCGTCTCCTATGCCAATGCCGCGTCGGGTGCGGTGCCCAATGGCCTAGGGGTCACGGTCAATCTCTCGGTGACGACGGCGCAGAACACGATCAGGGCAGGAACCGACACGCTGAGCGGTTTTGAGAACCTCACCGGCTCGGCGTTCAACGATACTCTGACGGGAACCAGTGCGGCGAACGTGCTGACGGGCCTCGGCGGCAACGACGCTCTCAATGGCGGTGCCGGCGGGGACTGGATGCTCGGGGGTACGGGCAACGACACCTATGTGGTCGACAATGTGGGCGACGTGGTGACCGAGCTGGATGGCGAGGGCACCGATACGATCCAGTCGTCGCTTAGCTGGTCGCTTGCCGGGCTGACCTTCGTGGAGAATTCTGACCCTGACCGGGACGGCGGCTCTCAGCGGGAATGGCAATGCGCTCGACAATATCATCATCGGCAATAGCGGGGCCAATGTTCTGACCGGAGGTGACGGCTCCGACACGCTGAACGGGGGCACTGGTGCCGACCAGATGTTTGGCGGCGCCGGGAATGACACCTATGTGATCGACAATGCAGGCGATGTGGTCAACGAGACGGATGGGGATGGGACAGACACGGTTCAGTCGTCGATCAGCTTCAGCCTTGCAGACCCTGTCCATGCCATTGGCGCAATTGAGAACCTGACGCTGACGGGCACGGGTGCGATCAATGCGACCGGCAATGGGCTTGATAACGTACTGATCGGCAATAGCGCGGCCAATGTTCTGATCGGCGGGGCTGGCGCCGACACGATGGACGGTGGCGGGGGTGTCGATACGACCACTTATGCGACCTCTGGCTCAGGGGTTGCGGTGAGCTTGGTGACGGGGATCGGATCCGGAGGCGATGCGGAAGGCGATCGTCTGTCAGCCATCGAGAACCTCACCGGCTCGACTTTTGACGACACGCTGGAGGGCAATGCTGGCAACAACGTGCTTGCGGGAGGGGTTGGCATTGACACCGTCTCCTATGCCAATGCCGCGTCGGGTGCGGTGCCCAATGGCCTAGGGGTCACGGTCAATCTCTCGGTGACGACGGCGCAGAACACGATCAGGGCAGGAACCGACACGCTGAGCGGTTTTGAGAACCTCACCGGCTCGGCGTTCAACGATACTCTGACGGGAACCAGTGCGGCGAACGTGCTGACGGGCCTCGGCGGCAACGACGCTCTCAATGGCGGTGCCGGCGGGGACTGGATGCTCGGGGGTACGGGCAACGACACCTATGTGGTCGACAATGTGGGCGACGTGGTGACCGAGCTGGATGGCGAGGGCACCGATACGATCCAGTCGTCGCTTAGCTGGTCGCTTGCCGGGCTGACCTTCGTGGAGAATTTGACCCTGACCGGGACGGCGGCTCTCAGCGGGAATGGCAATGCGCTCGACAATATCATCATCGGCAATAGCGGGGCCAATGTTCTGACCGGAGGTGACGGCTCCGACACGCTGAACGGGGGCACTGGTGCCGACCAGATGTTTGGCGGCGCCGGGAATGACACCTATGTGATCGACAATGCAGGCGATGTGGTCAACGAGACGGATGGGGATGGGACAGACACGGTTCAGTCGTCGATCAGCTTCAGCCTTGCAGACCCTGTCCATGCCATTGGCGCAATTGAGAACCTGACGCTGACGGGCACGGGTGCGATCAATGCGACCGGCAATGGGCTTGATAACGTACTGATCGGCAATAGCGCGGCCAATGTTCTGATCGGCGGGGCTGGCGCCGACACGATGGACGGTGGCGGGGGTGTCGATACGACCACTTATGCGACCTCTGGCTCAGGGGTTGCGGTGAGCTTGGTGACGGGGATCGGATCCGGAGGCGATGCGGAAGGCGATCGTCTGTCAGCCATCGAGAACCTCACCGGCTCGACTTTTGACGACACGCTGGAGGGCAATGCTGGCAACAACGTGCTTGCGGGAGGGGTTGGCATTGACACCGTCTCCTATGCCAATGCCGCGTCGGGTGCGGTGCCCAATGGCCTAGGGGTCACGGTCAATCTCTCGGTGACGACGGCGCAGAACACGATCAGGGCAGGAACCGACACGCTGAGCGGTTTTGAGAACCTCACCGGCTCGGCGTTCAACGATACCCTGACGGGAACCAGTGCGGCGAACGTGCTGACGGGCCTCGGCGGCAACGACGCTCTCAATGGCGGTGCCGGCGGGGACTGGATGCTCGGGGGTACGGGCAACGACACCTATGTGGTCGACAATGTGGGCGACGTGGTGACCGAGCTGGATGGCGAGGGCACCGATACGATCCAGTCGTCGCTTAGCTGGTCGCTTGCCGGGCTGACCTTCGTGGAGAATCTGACCCTGACCGGGACGGCGGCTCTCAGCGGGAATGGCAATGCGCTCGACAATATCATCATCGGCAATAGCGGGGCCAATGTTCTGACCGGAGGTGACGGCTCCGACACGCTGAACGGGGGCACTGGTGCCGACCAGATGTTTGGCGGCGCCGGGAATGACACCTATGTGATCGACAATGCAGGCGATGTGGTCAACGAGACGGATGGGGATGGGACAGACACGGTTCAGTCGTCGATCAGCTTCAGCCTTGCAGACCCTGTCCATGCCATTGGCGCAATTGAGAACCTGACGCTGACGGGCACGGGTGCGATCAATGCGACCGGCAATGGGCTTGATAACGTACTGATCGGCAATAGCGCGGCCAATGTTCTGATCGGCGGGGCTGGCGCCGACACGATGGACGGTGGCGGGGGTGTCGATACGACCACTTATGCGACCTCTGGCTCAGGGGTTGCGGTGAGCTTGGTGACGGGGATCGGATCCGGAGGCGATGCGGAAGGCGATCGTCTGTCAGCCATCGAGAACCTCACCGGCTCGACTTTTGACGACACGCTGGAGGGCAATGCTGGCAACAACGTGCTTGCGGGAGGGGTTGGCATTGACACCGTCTCCTATGCCAATGCCGCGTCGGGTGCGGTGCCCAATGGCCTAGGGGTCACGGTCAATCTCTCGGTGACGACGGCGCAGAACACGATCAGGGCAGGAACCGACACGCTGAGCGGTTTTGAGAACCTCACCGGCTCGGCGTTCAACGATACTCTGACGGGAACCAGTGCGGCGAACGTGCTGACGGGGTTAGGCGGAAATGATCGGCTGACAGGAGCAGGTGGCGACGACACGTTCCGGTTCAACGCGAATTTTGGGCACGATACGATTACGGACTTCGCTGCTGGGCCGAATTCAGTTCGGCACGATTTGGTCACCTTCGACCACACAATATTTGCCGACTTCGACGCGATGATGGCTGCAACTATTCCAATTGGCACAAACACGGTAATAACCGTCGATGCTGAGAACACGCTCACTCTCCTCAATGTCAGCACCAGTAGCCTGCATCGTGATGACTTTGCCTTCGTATAATGGCATCCGCAGTTATCGTTTTTCGAGCGATGCCGGGGTAGTTTTGGTATTCGCGCATGTTTGATGGTGTCCTTTTTGAGCAGGGGAGGTAGGTCCAGGGCACCTTATCCTGAGGCGTGGTGAAGCCGGGTGCCGTACCGCGCTTTGCTCGAACAGCACTAGAGTTCTGGATGGCGAGTGCGACCTATCTGGCAAATGACACAAATTGTGGATCGAGCCGAAGTCGGGGCACTTTCACAAGGGACCAGGTGTGCGACTAAAGGAGAGAGCGCGCATTAAGCCCCAGCGCGGGCGCAGAATGGCAGGCTAGGGGGTTGCGATACGCCAGACCCCCTGAAGCCCGTAGAGCCAGCCTGATTTGCGAAACGAAGCCAATTGTGGCTCTAGAGCGCGCCGGCGACGGCGACGGCGGCTGTGTCGTACAGGGCCGATACGTTAGAGCCAACCAACTGCACCGCGGCCAGGATGGCGACCGAAATGCCCACACCAATCAGGGCATACTCGATAGCGGTTGTGCCAGACTCGTCCTTGATGAAGCGCGCAACAAGAGGCGTCATGGGCGGGGCTCGATCCCAACGGGGTGCGGCTCAGGAAGTCGGCGTCCCTAATTGCAAAAAGAAGCTTCGAACACGGCGGTCAAGCTCCTCTCGGGTGGGTAAAGGTTACATCCACCAGCTTAGAGCCTATCAATTTTAGCCATGGCTGGATTCAACTTTTAGGGGAATCGGTTAATAAGAAAGGGGCCTGGCGCGAGGGCGGCGCTATAAAAGACGCCCCATGAAGCGGACGCTTGGCAGGAGCTCCTATAAAATTAGAATCACTTTGCAGGTGTAGCCGCGAAGGCCCCTTAATCCGACCGTGCCAAACTTTCAGCGGCGTCGAAACAGTAAGATGGCCCGCTACAGTGTCGGATTCCTATCCCCAGCTCAGCAAGCGCTCCGAGCTCGCCGAGGCACTCTGGCGTTTCAGAAGTGCCTTTGTCGGCGTGGCGGCGTTCAGCGCGTTGATCAACCTGCTGATGCTCACTGGCCCGCTGTTTATGTTGCAGGTCTACGACCGCGTCCTGCCGAGCCGCAGCGTGCCGACTCTCGTGGTGCTCATGATTCTGATGGCCGCCCTCTACGCGTTCCAAGCGACGCTCGAGGGGACCCGCGCACGATTGCTGGTTCGGCTCGGCTACTTCCTCGACGAGGCGATGTCGCAGCGCTTGTATAACGCGGTGGTGCGTTTACCGCTCAGGCTAAAATCACGTGGCGACGGATCAGAACACTTACAAGACATCGATCACATTCGGGGTTTTTTTGCGAGTGGTGGCCCCTCCGCACTCTTTGACTTGCCTTGGGTGCCGGTCTATCTCGCCGTTTGCTTTCTGTTTCACCCATGGATCGGCGTTGCCGCCTTGATCGGGGGAGGGGTCCTCGCGCTCATCGCAATTTGCGCGGAGTTTTACACCCGTGCACCAACCAAGGCTGCGGCTCATCATCACGCCAAACGCAACTCATTGCTTGAGGCCAGCCGGCGAAACGCCGAGGTGGTGCGCGCCATGGGAATGGCGCCGGGGCTGGGGGAGCGCTGGGCGCTCTCGAATGCGGAGCATCTCTCCGCTCAGCGCCGCGCATCCGACGTCTCAGGGGGGCTTGGGGCTCTCTCTCGCGCGCTTCGCATGCTCTTGCAGTCCCTGGTGCTTGGTCTCGGCGCTTATTTGGTCATCTACCAGGAGGCGACGGCTGGCGTGATCATCGCGAGTTCCATTTTGGTCTCGCGAACTCTGGCGCCAGTTGAAATCTCGGTCGCCAACTGGAAACCGTTCGTGGCGGCACGCCAGAGTTGGACGAGACTTTGCAAGCTTTTGGAAATCGTGCCGGCTGAAGCGTCGCCAACAGCCCTTCCTGCGCCGCGTTACCAATTGCGCGTTGAAAATGTTTCTGCGGTTCCTCCCGGAGAAGCCGTGTGGTTCTTAATAAGATTGACTTCGAGCTCGCGACGGGAGACGGACTCGGCGTCATTGGTCCAAGTGCATCTGGCAAATCTTCGCTGGCGCGTCTTTTGGTGGGGGTTTGGCAGCCTGCAAACGGTAAGGTTCGGTTAGACGGTGCCACATTAGATCAATGGTCGCCGGACATGCTCGGGGGACATGTCGGCTATCTGCCGCAGGACGTCGAATTGTTCTCAGGCACGATCGCGGAAAACATCGGCCGGTTTGATCGAGAAATCAATGTCGAAAAGGTGATCGCCGCATCGCAGGCGGCGGGTGCTCACGATCTGATCGTCTCCTTGCCGCAAGGGTATGACACGCAGATCGGTGAATCTGGGTCGGCGCTGTCAGCCGGCCAACGACAGCGCGTGGCGCTCGCTCGCGCACTGTATGGCGATCCTTTTCTCGTTGTTCTGGACGAGCCCAATTCGAACCTCGACGAGGAAGGCGAGCGCGCACTCACCAATGCCATCAACGGTGCAAGGCGACGCGGAGCCATCCTTATTGTGATTGCTCATCGTCCCAGTGCTCTCGCAGCAGTCGACCAAGTTCTTGTGCTGTCCGGCGGTCAGCAGATGCGCTTCGGAGCGAAGGACGAGGTCCTGCGCGCAGTGATCAGGCCGGTCGCGGCGGAATAGGCGGATACACATGAAAGCTCCTTCACGCTTTGAAGTGCAAAAATCCATCGGACGTCATCTGCTGTTCGGTCTGTCTGCACTGGTCCTCGTTGCCGGCGGCTTTGCGCTTTGGGGAACGATGGCGGAGCTTTCTGGGGCGGTGATTGCCAGCGGAACACTTGTTGTGGATTCTAATGTGAAGAAGGTGCAGCACCCAACAGGAGGGGTGATCGGTGAGCTTCGGGTGAAGGAGGGCGATTACGTCAAGGCCGGCGAGATCCTGGTTAGGCTCGATGAAACGCAAACTCGGGCAAACCTGGCTGTGCTCGTCAACGCGATAAATGAACTCCTGGCGCGCGAGGCGCGGCTTGATGCCGAGCGAACTGGAGCAAACGAGATTAGTTTTCCGGAGCAACTCTTGGCGCAGCGCTCCGATGCAGCGGTAGAGAAGGTGATCGGGGGGGAACAAAAGCACTTCGAGCTGCGACGCGTCGCTCGAAATGGGCAGAAGAAGCAGCTCCACGAACGAGCTGCGCAACTGGGTGAGCAGATTGGGGGCCTGAACACGCAGATTGCCGCGAAGGATTCAGAGGTCGAACTGGTCATCAAGGAACTGGGTGGGATTCGTCAGCTTTGGCAAAAGCAACTCGTACCAATCAGCAAATTGACGGAGCTTGAGCGGGAAGCGGCCAGACTCGGAGGAGAGAAGGGACAGCTTGTTGCAGCTGTCGCCGAGGCCAAAGGCAAAATTGCCGAAGTGCAGCAACAGATCATCCAAATTGACCAGGACATGAGAAGCCAGGGCGCGCAGGAGTTGTCGGAAGTTCGGGCGAAGCTGTCGGAGCTCGCCGAACGAAAAATTGCCGCGGAGGATTTGCTAAGGCGCGTCGATATCCGCTCGCCCCAGACCGGCACGGTGCACGAACTTGCGGTTCACACGATCGGGGGTACCGTCGCGCCCGGCGAGGCGATTATGCTGATCGTGCCCGACGACGACCTTCTCACCGTCGAAGCCAAGGTAAGTCCGACCGACATCGCCCAGCTCCATCTTGATCAATTGGCGCAGCTACGCTTCAGTGCCTTCAACAGCAGAGTGACGCCAGAGCTGAATGGGCACGTCACGCGTGTCGCGCCGGACATCACCGAAGATCAGCATAGCGGAGCCAACTATTACGTTGTTCGCGTCGGTATCGATTCCGGTGAACTCCAAAAGCTGAAAGGGCTGAAATTTGTACCAGGGATGCCCGTAGAGGTCTTTGTGCAAACTCAACCGCGAAGCATGATCTCTTACCTGCTGAAGCCCCTAAGAGATCAAGCTGTGCGCGCTTTACGAGAAAGTTAGAAGGAGCAGCGCAGGCTAGCTGAGGTTGGAGGCCGAGGCGGGGCGGGCCTGAAGCTCATCTTCTTTTGCGTGCATTTTTGGTACTCTGAATGGCCGTGTCCCCCACCAGGGTTCACGAGACTGACGGCGAAGTCGCCCAAACTCATCGAGGAGAGAAAATTTGGCGTACGAGACAGCTAGCTCCACTCGCGTGCATCGTTGATCTAGCGAGAAATCCGACCCTTATTAAAGCCATGGGAACGCGGGCGCTCAGCACTTGAGGCACAGTGGGAAAAGCGTCACGCGTTGGCTAAATGGCTAGCGCTTCCTCAATCAGTCGGTATCGGTTCTGGGGAGACTCGCAGGGGCGTCCTGAGCGGCAGAAGCGGTAGGTGTGGCGGCCTGGACTTGTACGGGCGTGGCGTTGACCGGCGTGATCAGCGTCGGTGTGCCGGCCACCTTCTGCTTGACGGGGGTTGCCGGCGAGGCGCCTTTTGCGGTCTTCCTCTGCGGAGCAGGTGATGAAGGCGTTTCGATTTCATGGCTGGCCTTCACCATTCGCACCTTTGGCGTGGCAACCGGCGCGGCGGCAGCGGTCTTGCTCGAAGCAGCGTCGTTTGCGGCGAAAGGCTCCCAGTCGTCACCCCCGACGTCGTTTGCGCCGCCGGACTTTGCGGCCGCGAACTGGGTCTGGTTCGACAGCATGTTGCGCAGATAGGTCATGTTCGACTTGGCCTCTTGGTCGCTCATGTCGAGCGAAGCGACTTTGCGTGCCTCGTCGAACTTGCCTTGCAGGCCGAGCACGAGCGCGAGATTTTGCCGCACGCGCTTGTCCTCGTGGCCGCTGTCCACCGCCTTGCGCAGCAGCTCTTCCGACTTGTTGGGTTTGCCGTCGAGCGCGTAGGAGAGCGCGAGATTGTTGATGACCGATACGGCGTCGGGCTGCTCTTGCAGCGCCGCGCAGATAATATTGCTGGGCCTCGGCGTGGCGCCCTTGCTTCGCGCGCAGAGTGCCTTGCGCCGACAGCGTCTTCCAGTCCTTGACGCCTTGGGTTTCCGCCACTTTCAGCGTTTGCTGGGCGATATCGAGCCGGCCCATGTCGAGCGCGAGCCGCCCGAGCTCGGCGGCGATTTCGCCGTTGTTCTGATTGGCGCGGTATCCCGCCGTCAGGATCTCGAGCGCCTTGTCGCGCGAGCCGATGGCCTTGAGCGCCGCGGCATAGCCGAGCACCATCTTCGGATCTTGCGGGTTCTTGTTATAGGCGGCCGACCATTGGGCGATGGCGCCGATGGCGTCGGTGGCGGAAAGCTTGCTCTCCTCGCTCCTGCCGAAGGGCAATCCGGTCTGCGTGCAGCCGCCGAGCAGCGCCGCCAATGCCGTGGTCGCGAGCAGCGCGAGCGCCATTCTGCGCCGCGGGCGAGCGTCCAAGCTTTGCGCGTATGCCATGAGCTTAACCAATCCTTACCGAACGCGACGCACGCGACCGGCGGTCCCTGTTTCACTGCTGTAAGAATGTGGGACAGGCGTCAAAAAAAGATTAACCATGTCGGAAGCGGCAACAGCTCCTTAGGTGCCGGCTCTAGCCTTCACCTCTTCCTTCGCGCCCTGCGGTCCATTCGTCCATCGCCGGGAGTGCGAAGATCGCCTGCATATAGGCCGCACCCGTGCCGTCGTCGCCGAAGCGGGTAAGGTCGACGCCGTAGGTGCGGAAGCGCGTCGCCACCGGCGCGTACATGGCATCGGCATTGGTGAAGTACCCGAACAAGAAGGGGCCGTTCTTGCCGAAGCGCGCGCGCGTATCCTTCCAGATCGCGGCGATCCGCGCGATATCCGCTTCGAGCGCCGGGCTGATCGGCGGCGATGGCAGCCGGCCCAGCAGATCCATGGACATGTCGTTGCGCAGCGTGACGAAGCCCGCATGCATCTCGGCCGAGATGCTGCGGGCCGCCGCCCGCGCTTCGCTATCCTCCGGCCAGAGCCGATGCGCGGGGTGGCGCTCGGCGAGAAACTCGAGAATGGCGAGGCTGTCCCAGACAAGACCGAGCTTCGTCTTCAGCACCGGGACCTTGCCTGCTGGCGTATGCCGCAGGATCTCGGCCTTGGAGTCGGCCTGCCGCAGCCTGACCCGCTCCTCGGTGAAGGGGATGCCGCAGGCTTTCAGCGCGAGCCAGGGCCGCAAGCTCCAGGAGGAGAAATTCTTGTCGCCGATCACCAGCGTGTAGTCATTTGTCGTCATGCCGAGCCGTCCGCCATTGTCAGCCTGCGCCTCCCCTGCCATTAATGCGCGGCCCGAGCAACCCTAAGGGCCGATCCTATCCATGCCCAGCAAGCCAATGACGCTCGAGACCACACGCCGATTCCTAGAAGAACTGCTGCTTGCCCCCGGCGCCGAGGCGCTCCCCGTTCGCCTCATCGCCTCTGCCGACGACCCGGCGCTGGAAGCGTTGAGCGAGGCTGAGCGGGTTTGGGTCGAGGCGCAAGGCTGGAGCGGCAAGCAAGGTTCGGTGCTGCTGCTCCCCGAGGGACAAGGCGGAATCGGCGGCGTCCTGCTCGGCACCGGCGCCAAGGATTGGGCGGCGCAAGTTCCGCTGCTGACCGGAGTCCTGCCAAACGCGCTGCCAGAGGGCGATTATCGCTTGGCCTCGCCGCTTCCCGACCCTGAGCTCGCCGCGCTCGGCTTCCTCGCCGGGAGCTATCGCTTCACCCGCTACAAATCTGCCAGTGACAGCAAGTCCAAGCGGCTCGTCCTTCCCGACGGCGCGAACAAGGAGCAGGTCCTGGCGCTCGCCGAGGCCCTTTATTTCGGCCGCGACCTGATCAACACGCCGGCCAACGATCTCGGTCCCGCCGAGCTGGAGACCGCCGCGCGCGAGCTTGCCATCGCCTTCGACGCCAGCGTCAAGGTGACGGAAGGCTCGGGCCTCCTCTCCGACAACTTCCCGATGATCCACGCCGTGGGGCGCGCGAGCGACCGCGCCCCGCGGTTGATCGACCTGCGCTGGGGCGCCGAGCACGCGCCCAAGGTAACGATCGTCGGCAAGGGCATCTGCTTCGATACCGGCGGGCTGGACATCAAGCCGGGAAGCGCCATGGCGTTGATGAAGAAGGACATGGGCGGCGCGGCCACCGCGCTATCCTTCGCGCTGCTCGTCATGCGGGCTAAGCTGCCGGTGCGGCTCCGCGTGTTGATCCCTGCCGCCGAGAACAGCATCGCCGGCAATGCCTTCAGGCCGGGCGACGTGCTGACCAGCCGGAACGGCATGACGGTCGAGATCGGCAACACCGACGCCGAGGGACGGCTGGTGCTGGCCGATGCCATCAGCCTCGCCGACGAGGAAGCGCCGGACTATCTCTTCACCATCGCCACGCTGACCGGAGCCGCGCGTGTGGCGCTCGGACCCGACCTGCCGCCGCTCTACACCGACAATGATGACCTGGCCGCGCGTCTCTTGGCCTCCGGCAGCGCCGTCGGCGATCCTTTGTGGCGCATGCCGTTCTGGGCGCCTTACGACAAGCTGCTGAAGAGCGCGATCGCCGACGTGAATCACATCGCCGAGGGCTCCTTCGCCGGCTCGATCATTGCCGCGCTGTTCCTCAAGCGCTTCGTGCGCAATGCCAAGCGCTTCGCCCATCTCGACATTTTCGCCTGGGTGCCGCGCGAGCAGCCGGGGCGGCCGCAAGGCGGCGAGCCGCAAGCGGCGCGCGCCCTGTTCGATTTCTTCCGCCAAGAGCTCGGCACGTCGTGAGCGGCGAGGCGCTGCCCGATCCGCGGCGTAATGCGTATCGCGGAGACCTTGCGGCCGAGGCGCTGCGCGGCGTCGTCGAGGCCGAGCACTATGTTAAGGGCGAG
Organism: uncultured Alphaproteobacteria bacterium; assembly: GCA_963817175.1. Lineage (GTDB taxonomy): Bacteria > Pseudomonadota > Alphaproteobacteria > Rhizobiales > Methyloligellaceae > Methyloceanibacter. The sequence continues at coordinate 48,245 of CAWFNK010000012.1, read as the reverse complement.
CCGCGCCAGGTCGGCGTTCCCGTATCTGCCGTTGCGGCGAGAGCCGCGTTTCGATGCAACGCTCGATACCGAGGCTTTGCTTGGCGAGATCGTGACCGTCTACGACGAGGCCGAGGGCTGGGCCTGGGTGCAGTCAGCCCGCGACGGTTATGTCGGCTACATGCCGAGCGAGGGGCTAAGCACCAAGATCGTTCGACCGACGCATCGGATCGCGGCCTTGCGCACTTACGTCTACCCTGAGCCTGACGGCAAGACGCCGCCGCTGTCTCTGCTGAGCTTGAATGCGCTCGTCACCGTCACGGAGCCGGGCGGCAAGTTCCACGTCCTTGCCGGTGGCGGCCATGTCTTTGCCGGCCATGCGGTGCCGCTCGGCGAGAGCGCGGCGGATTTCGTCGCGGTGGCTGAGAGCTTCATCGGCACGCCCTATCTCTGGGGCGGACGCACCAGCATCGGGCTGGATTGCTCTGGGCTCGTGCAACTTTCCCTTGAAGCCGCGGGCCAATCGGCGCCGCGCGATGCCGACATGCAATCGTTGGAGCTTGGGCGCGCCATCGACTTGCGCAAGGACAAGCTCCGCCGGGGCGATCTCGTGTTCTGGGATGGGCATGTGGGCATCATGACGAGCGACAAGGACTTCCTGCACGCCAATGCTTTTCACATGGCGGTCGAGACCGAGCCGTTCGCCCGCGCGCGCAAGCGCATCAAGGATGTGGGGTATGAAGTGACATGCATACGGCGGCTTCCGGGTCGCCGGAAGCCGCCGCTGCAAGGCAAAACTAAAGGACGTTGAACAGATACAGCAGAATGATGATGGGGATCGGGATACCGACCAACCACAAAAGTACTCCTCGCATGGGTCCGTTCTTCCGTGTTTCGGGGGTGACTAACTGCCCCTAACAACGTGCGGACCGCTTCCGGGTTCCATCTGAGACGCTTACGTCGCGACGGCGCCGCCGCGCGTCGCCTCGAGCTCGAAGGCAGCGGCGAGCAGCGCCTTGGTGTAATCCGTCTTCGGATGCGCAAACACGGTTTGCGAGGACCCTTGCTCGACCACCTTGCCGTGGCGCAGGACGATGATCGAATTGGCGAGCGCGCGAACGACCTTCAAATCGTGGCTGATGAACAGATAAGCGAGCTTATGCCGCCGCTGTAGCTCGCGCAGCAGATCGACGATCTGCGCCTGCACCGAGACGTCGAGCGCCGAGGTCGGCTCATCCAAGATCAGGAATTTCGGCTCCAGCACCAGCGCTCGGGCAATGGCGATGCGCTGGCGCTGGCCGCCTGAGAATTCATGCGGATAGCGGTCGCGCATGGCGGGATCGAGCCCGACCTCTTTCAGTGCGCGGGTGACGCGGGCGTCGCGCTCGTCGCGGCTGAGCCCGGGACTTTGGATGGCGAGACCCTCCTCGATGATCTGCGCCACCGAGAAGCGGGGCGAGAGCGAGCCGTAGGGGTCCTGGAACACGATCTGCATATGCCGCCTGAGCGGGCGCATGCGCTTGGAATCGTAGCCGTCGATCCGGTCGCCGAGATAGACGATCGGGCCCTCGCTCGATACCAGCCTGAGCAGCGCCAGGCCGAGCGTGGTCTTGCCGGATCCGGACTCCCCCACGACGCCCAGCGTTTGCCCTTCCTTGACGGCGAGGTCGATGCCGTCGACCGCCTTGATATGCCCGACCACATGCCTGAGGAAGCCGCGCTTGATCGGGAACCACACGCGCAGATCTTTGGCCTCGAGGATGGTCTTGGCGCCTTCATCTTCCGGCGGCGGCGAGCCTTTGGGCTCGGACGCGATGAGATGCTTGGTATAGGGATGCTGCGGGGAGGCGAACAGCTGCCGCGTCTCGCCCCGCTCGACGATCTCGCCATTGTTCATGACGCAGACACGGTCGGCCATCTTGCGCACGATGCCGAGATCGTGGGTGATCAGCAGCATGGCCATGTTGAACTCGGCCTTGAGTTTGAGCAACAGGTCGAGGATCTGCGCCTGGATGGTCACGTCGAGCGCGGTGGTCGGCTCGTCGGCGATCAGCAGGTCCGGCTCGTTGGCGAGCGCCATGGCGATCATCACCCTTTGCCGCTGCCCGCCGGACAATTGATGCGGATAGGATTTGAGCCGCCCCTCGGGATCGTCGATGCCGACCTTCCTGAGCAGGTCGAGCACGCGCTCGCGCGCGGCCCGGTCCGAGAGCCCGCGATGGATCTTCAACACCTCGCCGACTTGGTTCTCGATCGTGTGCAGCGGATTGAGCGAGGTCATCGGCTCCTGAAAGATCATGGAGATCTTGTTGCCTCTGATCTTGCGCAAGCTTGGCTGCGGCAGCGACAGGAGATTCTCGCCGTTGAACAGGATCTTGCCCGAGGGATGCGACGCGGCCGGGTAGGGGAGGAGCTTGAGGATCGACAGCGCCGTCACCGTCTTGCCCGATCCCGACTCGCCCACCAGCGCCACCGTCTCGGCATGGCCGATGTCGAACGACACGTTCTTGACGGCATGTGTCACCCTTTCGCCCGAGCGGAAATCGACCGACAAATCCTCGACCGCGATCAGTGGCGTGGTGGTCATTCCGTTCATCCCTTCAGCAACCGGCATCGGCGCAGACGCCCCGCTCGATCTCGACCGTGGCGTGGTTGAGCCCGAAGTGCTCTTTGAGCCGCGCCTTGATGCTCTTGACGATGGCGTCTGAATTGTCGGTCTCGCCGATGCAGGCATGCAGCGTCACCATGCGGCGGGCCTGGGTGATCGACCAGACATGCACATGGTGCACCTCCGTGACACCCGCGACGTTGGCGATGAGGTCGGGGCCGATGGCCCGCGTGTCCAACTCTCCGGGCGCGCCTTCGAGCAGGATATGCCCGGCATCGGCCACGACCTGCCAGCCGCTCTTCACGATGATGAGGGCGACGAGGATCGAGAGCAGCGGATCGATCGGCGTCCAGCCGGTGAACAGGATCACCGCGCCGGCCGCGAGCGCCGCCACCGATCCCAGCAGATCGCCCAGCACGTGGATGGCGGCGCCGCGAATATTGAGATTGTCGCGGTCGGCGCCCTGGAGCAGCCAGAAGGCGGCGATGTTGACCAGCAGCCCAAGCACCGCAACCACCACCATGATGCCGCCGGAGACTTCAGGCGTCGTCATCAGCCGCTCGATCGCCTCATAGACGATCCAGGCGGCGATGGCGAACAGCGCCAGCCCGTTGGCGAAGGCGACCAGCACCTGGAAGCGATCGAAGCCGTAAGTGCGCCGCCAATCCGCCGGACGCCGCGACAGCCGAAACCCGAACCAGGCGAGCGCGAGCGAAGCGAAATCGGTCAGCATGTGGCCGGCATCGGCGATCAGTGCCAGCGAGCCGGCGGCGATGCCGCCTGCCACCTCGGCGAACATGAAGACCCCGGTCAACGCCGCGGCAAGCCCCATGCGCCGCTCATTGTTGGCGTCGGCAACGCTATGGCTGTGGCCGGCGTGGCCATGGCCGTCGTGGCCGTGCTGATGCGAATGCGCTCCGTGCATCTTGCTCACGCTAACGTCTTGCGCGGGTCGAGCGCGTCGCGCACGGCTTCGCCGATGAAAATGAGCAGGCTGAGCATGATGGCGATGACGAAGAACGCGGTCAGCGCCAGCCATGGCGCCTGGAGATTGTCCTTGCCTTGCTGCAGCAGCTCGCCGAGCGAGGGCGAGCCGGGCGGCAGCCCGAAGCCCAGAAAGTCGAGCGAGGTCAGCGTCGTGATCGAGCCGTTCAAAATGAAGGGCACGAAGGTGAGCGTCGCCACCATCGCATTCGGCAGCAAATGCCTGAAGATGATCTTGCCGTTCGACAGGCCGAGCGCGCGCGCCGCCGTGACATATTCGAGATTGCGGGCGCGCAGGAACTCGGCGCGCACCACCCCGACCAGCGCCACCCAGGCGAAGGCGAGCTGAATGCCGAGCAGGATCCAGAAGCCGGGGGTGATGACCGCGGCGACGATGATCAAGAGATAGAGCGTCGGCACGCTGGTCCAAATCTCGATGAAGCGCTGGAACAGCAAATCGGTCCAGCCGCCGAAATAGCCCTGGAGCGCGCCGGCCGCCACGCCGATGATCGAGGCGAACACGGTGAGGGTGAGGCCAAACAGAACCGACAGGCGAAAGCCGTACAGCACGCGGGCGATCACGTCGCGCCCCTGATCGTCGGTGCCGAGCCAGTTCCATTCGAGGCTCGCATCGCAAGGGTGGAAGCCGCGCTCGACCGCGAGCTTGCAGTCTTCGTCGGTCAGCATCCAGGTGGGCTTCACCGGAAACGCCATCGGCGGGTTCTTGTTTTGCGTGTTGTAGGAGAAGCGGATCGGCGGCCAGAGCACCCATCCATCGCTCTTGGCGATCATCTCCTTCACCGCCGGATCGCGGTAATCGGCCTCGGTCTCGAAGATGCCGCCGAATGCCGTCTCGGGGTAGGCCTTGAAGATCGGCCAAAAAAGCTGGCCGTCATATTTGACGAGGATCGGCTTGTCGTTGGCGATGAATTCCGAGCCGAGGCTGATGGCGAACAGAAAAAGAAACACCCACAACGACCAGAAACCGCGCCGGTTGAGCTTGAACACATCCCAGCGCCGGCGCTGCAAGGGCGAGAGCCAGAGCCGGCGCGGCTGCGGTCCCGCGGCGGTGGCCGTCTCGATGATCGCGGTATCGGTCGGCGCGTCCATGCGGCAATCACACTTCGCGGGTCTCGAAATCGATGCGCGGATCGACCCACATATAGACCAGGTCGGAGAGGAGATTCACGGCGAGCCCCATCAGGGAGAAGATGTAAACGGTGGCGAACACCACGGGGTAATCGCGGTTCACCAGCGATTCGAAGCTGAGCAGGCCGATCCCCTCGAGGCTGAAGATGGTTTCGATCAGCAGCGATCCGGCGAAGAACGCGCCGATGAAGGCGCCCGGGAAGCCGGCAATCACGATCAGCATGGCGTTGCGGAACACATGCCCGTACAGCACCTGGTGCTCGGTCAGTCCCTTGGCTTGCGCCGTCATGACATATTGCTTGCGGATCTCTTCCAGGAAGGAATTCTTGGTCAGGAAGGTGGTCGTCGCGAAAGCCGACAAGGCCATGGCGATGAGCGGAAGCGTAATGTGCCAGAAATAATCCGTGATCTTCAGATACCAAGGCAGCTCCGACCAGTTCTCCGATACCAGTCCGCGCAACGGGAAGATCTGCAGGAAGGAACCGCCGGCGAACAGCACGATCATGAACACCGCGAACAGAAATCCCGGAATGGCGTAGGCAACGATGATCACCGCGCTGGTCGACACGTCGAAGCGCGAGCCGTCGCGCACCGCCTTGCGGATGCCGAGCGGAATGGAGATGGCGTAGGAAAGCAGCGTCATCCATAGGCCGAGCGAGATCGACACCGGCAATTTCTCTTTGATGAGATTGAGCACGCTGGTGTCGCGGAAATAGCTCTCGCCGAAATCGAACCGGAGATAATTCCACAACAGGATGCCGAAGCGCTGATAGGCCGGCTTGTCGAAGCCGAATTGCTTCTCCAGCATGGCGATGAACTCCGGGTCGAGCCCTTGCGCGCCGCGATATTTGGATGGCGCCGACACGTCGCCAGGAATGCCACCCTGGCCGGGCTGGCCCGAGAAATCGCCGCCGCCGCCGCTGAAATTCGCCGTGGCCCCCGGATCCGTGCCGGTGAGCTTGGCGATCAGCTGCTCCACCGGGCCGCCGGGAGCGAATTGCACCATGACGAAGGTCAGCAGCATGATGCCGAGCATGGTCGGCACGATCAGCGCGATGCGGCGAAGAATATAGGCTGTCATTGCGTTCGGGCGGACCTTCTCCGTCGCACAAACAAGTAAACCGCGAGCGCGAGCCCGATCAGGGCGAGGGCGATCACCAGCGGCCGCCGCGAACTCGGCTCGGCCGGCACCTCGGGCGTGGTCGCGACATTTGCCGCCAGTTTGGCAGCTTTGGCCTCGTCATACCACCACGTGTCCAGAATGCCGCGGTCGAAGCGGGGCTTGGTCTCGGGCCGCGAGAACTTGTCCCAATAGGCAATATTGTTGGAGGCCTTGTACCAATGCGGCACCCAGTAATGGCCGGCTCTCAGCACGCGATCGAGCGCGCGCGCAGCGGTGTTGAGCTCATCGCGGCTCTTGGCGGCGATCACCCGCTCGACCAGCGTGTCGACCGCCGGATCGGAAATGCCGGCGAGATTGAGCGAGCCGCTCATCTTGGCGGCGGCCGAGCCGAAATAGCTCCTGAGCTCGACGCCCGGCGTGTTGCGCATCACATAGCGCTGGGTGGTGACGTCGAAATCGAAATCCTTGAGGCGCTGCTGATATTGCGCGGCATCGACCATGCGGATGCTGGCGTCGATGCCGAGCAGCTTGAGGTTCTTCACATAGGGCGCGGCGATCCGCTCGAAGGCCTGCTCGAACATCAGGATCTCGAGCTTGAGCGGCTCGCCCTTGGCGTTGACGCGCATGCCGTTCTTGACCGTCCAGCCCGCCTCGTCGAGCAGCTTGCCGGCTTTTTGCAGCAGGTTGCGGTCTTGGCCCGAGCCGTCGCTCTTGGCGGGAAGGTAAGCGGTTCCCAGAGCCTCGTCGGCAACCGGCACGCCCAAGCCGGTCATCAGCGTCCGCTCCGCCTCCGACGGCTCGCCTTCGGCCTTCATCGCCGAGTTCTCGAAGAAGCTCTGCGTCCGCGTGTAAAGCCCGTAGAACATGTTGCGGTTGGACCATTCGAAGTCGAAGGCAAGGTCGAGTGCTTCGCGGACCCGAGGGTCCTTCAGCTCCTCTCGCCGCGTGTTGATGAAGAAGCCTTGCGTGCCTGACGGGGTCTCGTCGGCAAGCGTCTCCGTCTTGACGCGTCCGCTGCGGATCGCCGGGAAGTTATATTCGGTTGCCCAGACCTTCGAGGTGAACTCCTCGCGGAAATCGTACGCGCCGGCCTTGAACGCCTCCATCGCCGGCGTGCGGTCGCGGAAATATTCGAAGCGGATCTTGTCGAAGTTCCATCGCCCGCGATTGACCGGCAGATCCTTCGCCCAATAGTCCGGATTGCGGCGATAGACGATGCTGCGCCCTTGCGCGACCTGATCGACGAGATAAGGCCCCGAGGCGAGCGGCGGGTCGAGCGTCGTCTCGTCGAAGGCGCGGTTCGCGTAATAGGCCTTGGAGAAGATCGGCAGCGTGGCGACGGTGAGCGGCAGGTCGCGCACCAGATCGCCGGTGAAGCTGTAGCGGACCGTGTGCGGGTCGAGCGCCTCGGCCTTGATCACGTCTTGCAGCGTCTGATGGTAGAGCGGGTGGCCCTTGGTCTTGAGCGTGTCGAAGGAGAACACCACGTCGTCGGCGGTCAGCTTCGTGCCGTCGGCGAACTTCGCCTCGGGGCGCAGGTAGAAGGTCACCGACTTGCCGTCATCGGCGACCTCCGCGCTCTCCGCCACCAGCCCGTAGACCGCGTCAGGCTCGTCGGCCGCGGGAACCATCAGCGAGTCGAACAGCAGCTCGAGCCCCTGCGCCGCGTCGCCCTTCAGAATGAAGTTGTTCAGGCTGTTGAAGGTGGTGACCCCGCCCCAGCCGATCAGCGAGAAGGTGCCGCCTTTGGGTGCGTTGGGATCGGCATAGGCGAAATGCTCGAAATTGGCGGGGTAGGCGAGATCGCCGAAGGCCGAGAGGCCATGCTTCTTGTCGGAGGCGGCGGCCGGCGCGATGGCCAGGGCGAAGAGGAGGGCTGCTCCGCAAGCAACTCCCTGCCATGACCGGCGCTTTCCAAGCATCAGTTCGAAGGTCCCGGCAGCCGGCTGGCGAGGGAGGGGTCGAACCACCAGACTTGCAGGAAGCCCGGGGTCAGTCCCGGCAGCTGTTTGGGCTGGCCGTAGCGGTCCCAATAAGCGATGCGCACATTCGGCGAATACCATTGCGGCACCACGAAATCGTTCCATTGCAGCGCGCGGTCGAGCGCATTCGTGGCGGCGACCAGCTCGGCGCGATCCTTGGCGAAAATGACATGGTCGATCAGCTTGTCGATGGCCGGGCTCTTCACCCCGATCAAATTGGTGCTGCCTTCACGGTCCGCCGACTCTGAGCCCCAGAAGTCGCGCTGCTCGTTGCCGGGCGAATCCGACTGGGCGAAATTGCCGACCACGATGTCGTAATCGAAGCCGTTGAGCCGCCGCGTGTATTGCGCCGAGTCCACCATGCGGATCGCGCTCTTGATGCCGAGCCGGTCGAGATTTTGCACGTAAGGCTGCACGATGCGCTCGAAGAGCGGCGAGTTGAGCAGGAACTCGACCTGCATCCTCTGGCCGGTCTGCACATTGGTCAGCACGCCGTTCTTGACCTCCCACCCAGCCTCTTTCAGCAGCGTGACGGCCTGGCGCAGATTGCTGCGCAAATCGTCAGGCGTGGCGTTGACCGGATTGGCATGCACCTTGGTGAAGACCTCGGGCGGGACGCCGTCCTTCACTTCGTTCAGGATCTCGAGCTCGCGCCCCTCTGGCAGCTTCTGCGGCGCGGCGAGCTCGCCGCCCTGGAAATAGCTGCCGACCCGCGCATATTGCCCGTAGAACAGGTTCTTGTTGGCCCACTCGAAGTCGAAGGCGAGATTGAACGCTTGCCGCACGCGGCGGTCGGCGAATTGCGGGCGCCGGAGATTGAGCACGAAGCACTGCATCGGCTGGGTGCGCTCGAGTGCCACCTCCTGCTTCTTGACCAAGCCGTCGCGCACGGCGGCGAAGTCGTAGGCCGTCGCCCAGTTCTTGGCGCTGGTCTCCTGCCAGTAATCGAGATTCCCCGCCTTGAAGCTTTCGAAGGCGACGGTCTCGTCGCGGTAATATTCGAAGCGGATCGTGTCGTGGTTCCACTGTCCCGCATTCACCGGCAAATCCTTGCCCCAATAGTCCGTGACTCGCTCGTAAGAGATCGAGCGGCCGGGCTTGGCCTCTTTGATGCGATAGGGACCTGAGCCGAGGGGCGGCTCGAGCGTCGTCTTCATCGGGTCGCGCTGATTGCCGTTCGCGTCTTTTCCCGTCCACCAATGCTTGGGAAGGATGGTGAGCTGGCCCATGATCATCGGCAGCTCGCGATTGTTCTTCACGTCGAAATAGAAGGTGACCTCGTTGTCGCCGGTCGCCTCGGCGCGCGTGACGTTCTTGTAGTAGAGCCCCATGCGCGGATTGGCGGCCTTGTTCGCTTCGAGGCTGAAGATCACGTCGTCGGCGGTGATCTTGGTGCCGTCATGCCAGCGCGCTGCGTCGCGGAGCTTGAAGGTGACCGAGGAATAATCGGCCGGGTAGGACGCCCATTCGGCGATCAGCCCGTAGGAGGTCGACGGCTCGTCCAGACTGTCTGCCATCAGATTCTCGTAGACGAGGCCGAGCCCGCCCGCCGTTTCGCCCTTGTAGAGAATCGGGTTGAGGCTGTCGAAGCTGCCGATATCCGCCATGCGCACCAGCCCGCCCTTCGGCGCGTCGGGATTGACGAAGTCGAAATGCTTGAAGTCGGCGGGGTATTTCGGCTCGCCGATCAGCGACAGCGCGTGATGCTTGACGGGCGCATCCTGCGCCATGGCGGCGGGAGCTGAGAGGAGGGCGGCAAGGGCTAAGGCAGTCGTCAGGCGAAGCAAGATCATGACCGGCAAAACGAGCTCCATCTGAGTGGAAATTGCTTGCCGAAGCGCGGTCTTAGCGGCAAGGGCCGAGGGCGCAAAAAGGCCGGCGGAGCCTAACATGGCAGGCTCGCCGGCCAAATGAATTATCGGTCATGTCGAGCCGGGGCGTTCGGCAAATCGAGCGCCCCGGGGCAAGCCTATTCTACGCCCTCGGGCTTGCCCTCCGGATAGACGGGCTGCGGCTGCGACGGGGAGGGTGGCTCGCCCGCCGAAGACTCCGACGTGGGCGGGTTGTCCTCCGTCTCTTCGATGACCTTCTCCATCTCCTCGGGAACAACCGCGGGTGCCTCGGTGGCCGCTGGTGGCGTCTCGGCGGGAGGCGTGCGGCGTCTCAGCCGAAGGCGCCGGTGCGGTCTCGGCCGGAGGCGTTGGCGTCTCAGCCGGAGGCGCGGGCGTCTCGGCGGCGGGAGGCGTTGGCGTCTCGGCCGGAGGCGCCGGTGTCTCGGCCGCCGGAGGTGCAGGCGTCTCGGCCAGCGGCGCAGGCGTTTCAGCCGACGGCGCAGGCGTCTCCGCGGCGGGAGGTGCAGGCGTTTCGGCAGGTGGCGCGGGCGGCGTTGCTTCGGCTGGCTTCTCCGCGGGAGCAGCAGGTGGCGTTGCCGCGGCGCCTTCAGGCAGAGGCGCCGGGGTGTCCGCATTCATGCGCAGGAAGGCGATGATGTTGGCGCGCTTCTTAACATCCGCCACGCCGGGAAACGCCATCGTCGTTCCGGGCGCGAAGGCTTGCGGGTTCTTCAGCCAAGGATCGAGATTCTCGTAGGTCCACACGCCTTCATGCGCCTTGAGCGCGGGCGTGTAGTTGAAGCCTTCGACTCCGGCGATCTTCCGTCCGACCACGCCATAAAGGTCGGGGCCGACCAGCGCGGCGCCGCCCTTCTCGAATTTGTGGCAGACCTTGCAGAGCGCTGCGTCGGCTTCGCCCTGCTTCGGGTCGGCCGTCGCCAGTAGCGCGACAACCTCCGAGCCGCCGGCAGCAGCGCCGCCGCCAGCCGTCTCGCCGCCGGGCTTGCCTTCTTCGCCACCGGCGGTGGCGGCAGGCTTAGGCTCGGGCAGAGGCGGAGGGTTGTCGTTCTTGCTGCGCAGGAACACGATCACATCGGCGCGCTGCTTGGCATCGGGCAGACCCGGAAACAGCGCCATCTTCGTCCCCGGCGCGAACGCGTTCGGGTTCTCGACCATGTGGTTGAGGTTTTCGTAGCTCCAGTCCTCGCTGCTCTTCGCCTTGAGCGCGTCGGAATATTCGTAGCCTTCATGGCTGGCGATCTTGCGGCCGAGCACGCCGTAGAGATTCGGGCCGATCAGGTTCGGGCCGCCTTTATCGATACTGTGGCAGATCGCGCATTTCTTGAAGACGTCGGCGCCTCGCGTTGGGTCCGCGCTGGCGAGCTGCGTCGCAAGGTCATCGCCGCCGCCCGGCTTCACCTCGCCGCCTCCCGGATGTTCCTCGCTGCCCGCGACTTCATAGCCGGGCTTTTCCGGCTCATGCTCCTCGTAGGCGATGTTGATCAGAGTCCTTGCGCCAAAGAAGAGCAGCAGTGCGCCCAGCACGGCCATGGCGATTTGATTGAGACGATAATAGTTCATGGTCGGTGTTCCCCCCGGGAGAGGCAGAGGCTACTTCATGTAGCTCTTGCAACGGGGCGTGAGACTATAGAGCCTATGAGCTTGTTGCAACGGGGACATTTGACGGGCGCGCGACGGTCGCCTGGGAATATTTCCCGTGCTAACTGACGTAGATCATGATGCCTTGCCTCATCGTTATACCCGCCCGGCTGAAAGCGACAAGGCTCCCCGACAAGCCCATGGCCGATATCGGCGGCGAGCCGATGATCGTGCATGTGTGGCGGCGGGCGGTTGAGGCCGATTGCGGGCCCGTGGTGGTAGCGACCGACGCGGAAGCCGTGCGGGACGCTATCCTACAGGCTGGCGGCGAGGCGCTGATGACGCTCCCCGGCCATCCAAGCGGGTCCGACCGGGTGTTCGAGGCCGTGCTGGCCCGCGATCCGCACCGAAAGCTCGGCGCCGTGGTTAATTTGCAGGGCGACCTGCCGACGCTCGATCCGGCCCTGGTGCGGGCCTGCCTCCGGGCCCTCGACGAAGGCGACGCCGATATCGGCACCATCGCCGCCGAAATCGTCCGCGAGGAGGAGCGCACCGATCCGAACGTGGTGAAGGTGGTCGGAACGCCGATTGGCGATGGCTCGATGCTGCGCGCGCTCTATTTCAGCCGTGCGACCGCGCCTTACGGCGACGGGCCGCTCTACCACCATATCGGCATCTACGCCTATCGCCGCGACGCGTTGGAGCGGTTCGTGTCGCTGCCGCCGTCGCCGCTCGAGCTGCGCGAGAAATTGGAGCAGCTCCGCGCGCTGGAAGCGGGCATGTCGCATCAATGTCGCCCTCGTTGACACTGTCCCGCTCGGTGTCGATACTCCGCGCGACCTCGAGCGGGCGCGTGAGCTGCTTCAGTCCCGCAACTAGCCTAAAGCCCGCTTTCCCTTAGACCATGGCCAAATCGCACAACAGAATCGCCTTTCAGGGCGAGCCCGGCGCCAACTCGCATCTGGCCGCGCGCGATGCCTATCCGCGCATGGAGGCCTTTGCCTGTCCGACTTTCGAGGACGCGCTTGCCGCCGTTAAGAACGGCGAGGCCAAGCTCGCCATGATCCCCATCGAGAATTCGGTGGCGGGCCGCGTCGCCGACATTCACCACCTCTTGCCGCATTCGGGTCTTTATATCGTCGCCGAGCATTTCGAGCGCGTGCGGCACCAGCTGCTCACGCTCCAGGGCGTCAAGCTCTCCGAGCTGAAGACCGTGCACAGCCACGTCATGGCGCTCGGCCAATGCCGCAACGCCATCCGCGCGCTGAAATTGAAGCCGGTGGTCGCCGCCGACACGGCGGGTGCCGCGCGCGAGTTGCGTGAATTGGGCGACCGCACCGCCGCGGCGATCGCCTCGCGGCTCGCCGCCGACATTTACGGGCTGAAAGTGGCGAAGGCCGATATCGAGGACGCGGCCCACAACACCACGCGCTTCGTCGTGCTCGCCGCCAAGCCTGTGCGCGTCAAGAAAGACGACGGCCCGGTCATCACCAGCTTCGTGTTCCGCGTGCGCAACGTGCCGGCCGCGCTCTACAAGGCGCTGGGCGGCTTCGCCACCAACGGCGTCAACATGACCAAGCTCGAAGTCCTACCAGCTCGAGGGCTCGTTCAACGCCACCATGTTCTATGCCGATATCGAGGGTCATCCCGACGACCGCTCCGTGGCGCTCGCGCTTGAGGAGCTGCATTTCTTCTCGAGCGAGGTGACCGTGCTCGGCACCTATCCTGCGAGCCCCTTCCGCGCCGAGCTCAAGGCCTCCGAGGGCTGAGGTCCGCTGGCGACAGCGGGTTGCCACAGGGCCCGCTATCCCCGATATACTCCCATAGGGAGGTTGGCAGCAGGCGCGTGCCTCGCCAACCGGGTCAGGTCCGGAAGGAAGCAGCCCTAACGAGCGTTTCGCGGGTTGCTCGTCCAGCCTCCCACCTCGCGCCCCCAAAGCGTTATGTGCGTCGCGGCTTGGCTGCCGCCCCGTCCGAAGCCTTTTTCGCGTGAAAGTTCTGCCCGTCAATGGCCGACGCCGAAGACCAGAAGATCGCGCCGAAGCGTCCCGCTAAGGGAAAGGCGGAAGCGCCGCGCGCGCAAGTCCCGCATGAGAGCCATGCGGCGCTTGCCCGCAAATATCGGCCGCACGTCTTTGCCGAGCTGATCGGCCAAGAGGCGATGGTGCGGACGCTGCGCAACGCCTTCGCCTCGGGCCGCATCGCGCAAGCCTATATGCTGACCGGCGTGCGCGGCGTGGGCAAGACCACCACCGCCCGCCTGATCGCCCGCGCGCTGAACTACGAGGCGCCCGGCGTCGACGGCCCGACGCTCGACATAAAGGGCGAGGGCGTGCATTGCCGCGCCATCATCGAGAGCCGGCATCTCGACGTGGTCGAGATGGACGCGGCCTCGCATACCGGCATCGACGACATCCGCGAGCTGATCGACAGCGCCCACTACAAGCCGAACCTCGCCCGCTACAAGGTCTATATCCTCGACGAGGTGCACATGCTGTCGAAGCCGGCCTTCGCCGGCCTGCTCAAGACGCTGGAAGAGCCGCCCGAGCATGTGAAGTTCATCTTCGCCACCACCGAGGTGCGCAAAGTGCCGGTGACGGTGCTGTCGCGCTGCCAGCGCTTCGACCTGAAGCGCATCGAGATCGACACGCTCACCGAGCATCTCGCCCGCATCTCCGCCGAGGAAGGTGCCTCCGCCGAGCGGCAGGCTCTGGCGCTGATCGCCCGCGCGGCCGAAGGCTCGGTGCGCGACGCGCTCTCCATCCTCGACCGCGCCATCGCCTTCGGCGGCAGCGAGGTCAAGGCCGATGCCGTGCGCGGGCTGCTGGGCCTCGCCGATCGCACCCGCATCTTCGATCTGTTGGAGACGGTGCTGAAGGGCGATGCCGGCGGCGCGCTGAAGCAGCTCGACGCCTTGAACCGCGACGGTGCCGAGCCCGGCCAGGTGATCGCCGATCTCGCCGATGCCGTGCATGCCGTGACGCTGGTGAAGGCGGCCGGAGCGGCAAGCGCCGATCCCGCCGCCAGCGAGGCCGAGCGCGCCCGCGCCGCCGATCTCGCGCAACGCCTGTCGATGCCGGCTCTGGCGCGCGCCTGGCAGATGCTGCTGAAAGGTCATGAAGAGGTGAGGGGAAGCCCGCGCCCGCCTGCCGCCGCCGACATGGTTCTGGTCAGGCTGGCTTACGCCGCCGAGCTGCCGCCTCCGGGAGAGCTTGCCCGCCGTCTCGCCGAAGGTGGCGGGGCCACGGGCCAAGCCTCAGGCGCGCCGGCGCAGAAGCCGTCCCGCCAGCCCCAGCCGGCCCGCGCCGAGGCACTTCGTGCCGAGACGCTTCGCGCCGAGCCGCGTCGGACCGAGTCGCGGCCCGCCGCGCCGCGCAGCGTCGAGGCGCCTCCCCTCGAGAGCGAGAACCCCGCGCCATCCGCTGAAATTGACGACGAGCCGCCTGAAACGCCCGCGCCTCTGCCCGAGCTGAACAGCTTCGAGGACGTGGTGGCGCTCGCCGAGGCTAAGCGCGACCTGAAGCTGAAACATGCGCTGCTCGAGCAGATACGTCTCGTGCATTTCAAGCCGGGCAATATCGAGATCAATCCGCTTCCCACAGCGCCGCGCGAGCTTGGCCAGGAGCTGATGCGGAAGCTGAAAGCCTGGACCGGGCGCGTCTGGATCGTCGCGGTGAGCGATGAGGAGGGCGCGGCGCCGCTGGGCGCGCAGCGCCGCGAACGGGAAGCGCGCGAGATCGAGAAGGTGCGCGAGCACCCGGCCGTCAAGCAGGTGATGCAGCATTTCCCCGGCGCGCGCATCGCCGCGGTGCGGCCCGTGGCCGAGCCCGCGCCGCCCGCCGAAGCCGCGGACGAGCCGGAAGAGTTCAAGGAGGACGGGACCAACTGATGAAGAATTTCGCCGAGATGATGAAGCAGGCGCAGCAGCTGCAAGGCCGCATGGCCGACATGCAGGCCGAGCTCGAGCGCACTTTGATCGAGGGCCGCTCGGGCGGCGGCATGGTGACGGTCACGCTCTCCGGCAAAGGCGACATGACCGGGCTGAAGATCGACAAATCCCTGCTCAAGCCCGAGGACGCGGAGATCCTCGAAGACCTCATCGTCGCCGCCCATAACGACGCCAAGGTCAAGGTCGAGGAGGCGATGAAAGAGAAGATGAAGAGCCTCACCGGCGGTCTGCCGCTTCCTCCCGGCCTCAAGCTGTTCTGATTGCATGGCGCGCGTCGCGGCAGGTCCCGAGATCGAGCGCTTGATTCAGCTCCTGGCGAGGCTGCCGGGGCTCGGCCCCCGCTCGGCGCGGCGGGCGGCGCTGCATCTCGTCAAGAAGAAGGAGCAGCTGCTGGGACCGCTTGCCACCGCGCTCGCCGAGACCCGCGACACCATTCTCACCTGCGAGATTTGCGGCAATATCGATACGCAGAGCCCCTGCACGCTCTGCCGCGATCCCGCGCGCGACCGCTCGCTGATCTGCGTGGTCGAGGAGGTCGGCGATCTCTGGGCGCTCGAACGCGCCGGCGTGCTCAACGGGCTTTATCATGTGCTGGGCGGCACGCTGTCGCCGCTCGACGGCATCGGCCCCGACGATCTCTCCATCGCCAAGCTGATCGAGCGCGCGCGCGATCCGGGCGTCAAGGAAGTCCTGCTGGCGTTGAACGCCACGGTCGAGGGCCAATCCACCGCGCATTATCTGATGGACCAGCTGGCCGGCGCCAACGTCACCGTCTCGCGCCTCGCCCAGGGCGTGCCGTTCGGCGGCGAACTGGATTATCTCGACGAAGGCACGCTCGCCGCGGCCGTCAAAGCACGAAAGACGATGTGATGGATGCGCGACGCGGCTCACCCCGAATTTCGTCTCCAGCTTCTCTTTCTGCCTCGATCTGCCGTGTAAACGCGCCGCGCTGCGTCAGCAGCCAGAGGATCAGCAGCCCCGGAATGGCGGCCGCGGCGCAGAGCACGAAGAACACGACCCAGCCGACGCTTGCCGCGACGAAGCCCGTGATCGAGGCGAGCGTGGTGCGGCCGACGGAAGCGAGCGCGGTCAGCAGCGCGAATTGCGTCGCGGTATGCGCCGGGCTCGTGCAGAGCGCCGAGAGATAGGCGATGAACACCACCGTGCCGATGGCGCTGGTGAAGTTCTCGGTCGAAATGGCGAGCGCCAGCGCCGCGTGATTGACTCCGAGCCACGCCAGCCAGGCGAAAGTGAAATTCGCGGCCCCCTGCAAGATGCCGGCGACCAGCAGCGCGCGCGACAGCGGCATGGCGCGGGCGAGCATGCCGCCCGCCACGCCGCCGAGCAGCAGGGCGATCAGCCCGACGCCCTTGACGATGGCCGCATAGCTCGCCTTGTCGAAGCCGATATCCAGCACGAACGGCCCGGTCATCACGCCGGCGAAAGTGTCGGTGAGCTTGTAGAGAATGACGAACAGCAGGATGAGCAGCGCGTCTTTCTTGGAGAAGAAATCGGCAAAGGCCGCGTAGGCCGCGCGGAAGAACCGCGCCAGGGGATTGCCCTGCCGCTCGCCCAAGGCTTCGGCCTCGGCCTTGCGCTCCTTCTCGCGCGGCTCCTTGGCCATCAGCGCCGCGGCGACGCCGATGAGAATGAGCGCCGCCATGGCGGCGTAGCCATAGGCCCAGACCAGGCCCCGGTCGACGCCGAGATATTCGAGATAGGCGACCAGCGCGACGGCGCCCGCGGTCGAGACCAGCATGCCGATGCGGTAGGCGGCGACGAAATAGGCCATGCCGGCGGCCTGGTTCTCGGTCGGCAGATATTCGACGCGGAAGGCGTCGATGACGATGTCCTGCGTGGCGGAGGCCGTGGCGACGATCACGGCGGCAAGCGCCACGAACCACGGCGCCGAGAGCGGGTCCTGGATGCCGAGGAAGACGATCGCCACCATCAACAGGATTTGCGAGAACACCAGCCAGCCGCGCCGATGGCCGAGCAGGCGCCCCAGGATCGGCACCTGGAAGGCGTCGACGATGGGCGCCCAGAGGAATTTGATGGTGTAGGGGACGCCGACCAGCGCGAACAGCCCGATCGTGCCGAGATTGACCCCGACATCCTTCATCCACAGCAGCAGCGTCGAGCCTGACAGCGCGAGTGGCAGCCCCGAGGAAAAGCCGAGCAGTAGGACGATGAGAACGCGCGGATCGAGGAAAACCGCGGCCGCGCGGGTCCAGCGCTCGCCGATGGTCAATTTTGGCGTGGTTCCCTCACTCGCCGTCATCGCCCCTTTGATAGCAGCCAAAGCCCCCCGCGTCATGTCCGCGCTGATCGAGCGCAAGGCTGCCAAAGCCGCTCTCGCCAATACTTTGTCATCGCCCGGCTTGACCGGGCGATCCAGTAACCACCGATAGGCGTTAGGGGACCAAGGCCGTGGATACTGGATGCCCGCCTACGCGGGCATGACAAAGGAGAGCAGCATGGTGCGTGTCGTCGGGATCGATCATCTGGTCGTCAGCGTGGGCGACTTCGCGAAATCGAAGGCCTTCTACGCCCCGCTGATGGAGTTCCTCGGTTTCGGCGTCGAGGCCGAATATGAGGGCATGATGGGCTGGGCCAACGGCAAGACTCTGTTCTGGATTGCCGCCGCCGACGCGGAAGGGCGAAAGCACAAATACCGCAAGGGCGATATCGGCTTTCACCATTACGCCTTCCGCCTGCGCAGCCGGAAGGATGTCGATGCGCTGCAGGCCTACCTGGAAGAGCAGGGCGCGACGATCGTCGATCCTGCCGGCGAATATTACGACGACTATTACGCCGTGTTCTTTCTCGATCCCGACGGCATGAAGCTCGAAGGCATGCGCTACGGCGAGAAGCACGAGCAGGCCGCCAAGAAGCGCGCCGCCAAGAAGAAGGCGTCAGCTCGCAAAACTCGGCGCTAGCTGTCGTCCTAAGCTTCCAAGCTGTCATCGCCCGGCTCGACCGGGCGATCCAGTACACCGACCTGGCGATCGACTTACTGGATGCCCGCTTTCGCGGGCATGACAACCGCTGAGTGGCGGAGATGCGTATCAGCCGGCAGGCGACTGAGCGGCGCGGTTCCCGAGCGCCGCAGGATCTCGATGATCAGCGCCGTGGACCAGCCGATCAGCATGATGCCGTTCAGCGCCGTCATCGGCCGGAGCAGACGCCATTGCTCCGGCGCCACCAGATCGGCATAGCCGAGCGTCGTGTAATTGCCGAAAGCGAGATAGACGAGATCGACGCCCGCCGGCGCCACGCCGGCCAAGGCATAGGTGACGGCCCACACCATCACCTCGACGAAATGTCCGGCCATCAGCAGCGTCCCGGTCAAGACGATGACGATGGTGTATTGCAGGAAGCCGGGGACGAAACTGTCTCTCGCCGCCAAGCTGCGCACGGTCCATACCACGGCGCCGAGCAGCACGGCGTGGATGATGAGATTGACGAGGCTCGCCGCTGCGCCGACCAGCATTTGATCGAGCACGATGCCGTGCCAAAGCGGGAGAGGCGTGGTCATACGTCTTTGGCGAGCAGATCCGGTTGGCGGAATCCGCCGCTCCGCCGCCGCTCCACGCTCTCGACCCGCTTCGGAGCGGGCTGCGGTGAGGGGGCTTGGGTTCCGTTGCGCTGCTCGATCCCCGCTTGCGTCTCTTCGAAGTCCAAGGTCTCGATCCTGCGACCGCGCGCTGCGATCTTCTCCGAGGAGGTGAGAATCTTCTCGACGTCCTGATTGGCCTGGCCGAAATGCCGCTGCAGATCGAGCACGCGCTCGCGGAAGCGGTTCATATCGTCCATCAGCTTCGCCACCTCGCCCTGGATGAGATGCGCCTGCTCGCGCATCTGCACGTCTTTCAGGATCGCCTGCATGGTCTGCACCGCGAGCATCAGCATGTTCGGCGCGCAGATGACGATGCGCGCGCGATGCGCCTTCTGCACCAGGTCCGAGAAATGCTCGGCGAGGTCGGCGTAGATCGCTTCCGACGGCACGAACAGAATCGCCGTGTCCTGCGTCTCGCCGGCGATGAAATAGCGCTCGGCCATGGCATCGACATGGCGGCCCACGTCGACACGCACGCGCCGCGCCGCCTCCTTCTTCTCCTCGTCGCGCCGCGCCGTACGGAACGCCTCGAAGCCTTCCAGCGGAAACTTGGCGTCGATCACCACGGACGCCTTGTTGTTCGGCATATGCAGCAGGCAGTCCGGCCGCTTGCCGTTGGAGAGCGTCGCCTGGAAGGTGTAGGAGCCGATCGGCAGACCGTCCTTGACGATGGTCTCCATGCGCATCTGGCCGAAGGCGCCGCGCGCCTGCTTGTTGGCGAGGATCTCCTGAAGGGAGACCATGTTGCTCGAAAGGTCGGTCAGGTTCTTTTGCGCGGTGTCGATCACCGCCAGCCGCTCGTTGAGCTTGGCGATCGATTCATGCGTCTTGCGCGAGGTCTCGTTGAGGTCGGTGCCGACGCGATGCGTCATGCGGTCGAGCCGCTCGTTCACGGCGCGCGCGATGTCGCCTTGGCGGGCGACGCTGATCTCGGCGAAGCTCTGCAAGCGGCCCTTCAGCTCGGCGAGCTCGCTCGCCTGCGCTTCGGTATCGCGCCGCCGCCGGCTCATATGCACGATCAGGGCGATGGCAAGCGCCAGCAGCGCAAGCACGGCAAGCCCCGCCAGCGCGAGCAAAACGATGGCCGGATCGAGCGTGACGGTGCCGACCTGAATGGGCTCCAGGGCCATGGAAGAACGTATAGCCCGATTCGTTCTTTTAGACCAAAACAGGAACATATTGACCAGGTTCGGCCGTATCCTTATCTCAGCCCTTCAAATGGCCATCCGTCCCATCCTCACCATCCCCGATCCGGTCCTGCGCAAGAAGGCAAAGCCCATCGAGCGCGTGGATGCCGAGCTGCGCCGGCTGATGGACGACATGCTCCTGACGATGTACGACGCGCCGGGCATCGGCCTCGCCGCGCCGCAAATCGGCGTGTCGCGGCGGCTGATCGTCATGGACCCGGCCAAGGAGGAGGCGCCCAAGACCCCGATCGTCATGGTCAATCCGCAGATCCTCACCCGCTCGGACGAGCTACGGGTGCATGAGGAAGGCTGCCTGTCGATCCCCGACTACACCGCCGAGATCGAGCGGCCGGCCAAGACCCGCGTCGCCTATATCGACCGCGAAGGCAAGCAGCAGCAGATCGAGCTCGAAGGCATCTGGTCGACGCTGGTGCAGCACGAGATCGACCATCTGAACGGCGTGCTGTTCATCGACTATCTGTCGCGGCTGAAGCGCGACATGGTGGTGCGCAAATACACCAAGCAGAAACGCGCGGAGGTGCTTTAGCCATGACGCTGCTGGTCGCTTCCATCGCGCTGGAGGTCGCTGTCGCCGTGGTCGCCGTGCTCGCCGCGGTCAAGGGGCGTCCTTATCTTTATGGTCTCGCTCTCACCTTCGCCATCTACGTGCTCTACGACTTGGGCCGCCTGCTCGGCTGGGAGGTCGAGAAGGGCATCCTTTCCGTGCTCTTTCTCCTGGCGAGCGCGAGCGCGCTGTTTGCGGTCTGGGGCCTTTATCGCGACAGGCGATAATTGCCGCTTTACCCCTCTCGGTGACATAAGGGCGGATGACGCTGATGCGCATCATCTTCATGGGCACGCCCGACTTCGCCGTGCCCTCGCTTCACGCCGTCCGCGAGGCGGGTCACGAGGTCGTCGCGGTCTACACCCAGCCGCCGCGCCAAGCGGGGCGGGGCATGGCGCTGCGTAAATCCCCCGTGCAGCAGGAGGCAGAGCAAGCAGGCTTGACGCTCCGCACGCCGGAGCGGCTGAAAAGCGCCGAGGAGCAAGCGCGTTTCGTCGCGCTCGATGCCGATGCCGCGATCGTCGTGGCCTACGGGCTCATCCTGCCGCAAACCATTCTCGACGGCACGCGCCACGGCGCCTTCAATCTGCATGCGTCTTTGCTGCCGCGCTGGCGCGGCGCCGCGCCCATCAATCGCGCCATCATGGCCGGCGACGCCGAGAGCGGCGTCTCGATCATGCGCCTCGACCAAGGTCTCGACACCGGGCCCGTCTGCCGCGAAGCCCGCGTTGCCATCGGCCGCGACATGACGGCCGGCGAGCTGCATGACGCGCTCGCCGCGAGTGGCGCGCGGCTGATGGTCGAGGCGATGGAAGCGCTGGCGCAAGGGCGTCTCGACTGCCGGCCCCAGCCGAGCGAAGGCGTCACCTACGCGGAGAAGATCGACCCGGCCGAGACCCGTATCGACTGGTCGCGCCCGGCGCCGGAGGTCCACGACATGATCCGTGGGCTCTCGCCTTTTCCCGGCGCCTGGTTCGAGCTCGAGCTGAAAGGCCGCAAAGAGCGGGTGCGCGCGCTCCGCTCCACGCTCGCGGAGGTTTCCGGCGCGCCCGCCTCCGTTCTCGACGAGCATCTGACCATCGCCTGCGGCGAAGGCGCCGTGCGCCTCACCGAGGTGCAGCGCGCCGGCAGGAAGCCGATGGTTGCCGAAGAATTCCTGCGCGGCGTGGAGCTTCGCGCCGGCACGACGCTCGGCTGATCCACCATGCCCCGCTACAAGCTCATCCTGGAATATGACGGCACGCCCTTTGTCGGCTGGCAACTGCAGGAGAACGGCCTCTCGGTGCAGGGCCGCCTCGCGCAAGCCATCAAGGCGTTCTCCGGCGAGGACACTGTGCCGCGCGGGGCAGGGCGCACCGATGCCGGCGTGCATGCGCTCGGCCAGGCGGCGCATTTCGATCTCGCCAAGGATTGGGCCCCTGCGAAGGTGCGCGATGCGCTCAACGCGCAACTTAGGCCCGATCCGATCAGCGTGCTTGTTTGCGAGCTCGCGCCCGACGGTTTCGATGCGCGCTTTTCGGCGACCGCGCGGCATTATCTCTACCGCATCGTCGCCCGCCGCAGCCCGCTCGCGCTCGACCGCAACCGCGCCTGGCATGTGCCGCATGCGCTCGACGCCGCCGCCATGCATGACGCGGCGCAAACGCTCGTCGGTCATCACGACTTCACCACCTTCCGCTCCTCGGAATGCCAGGCCGCCTCGCCTGAGAAGACGCTCGACCGCCTCGATGTCGCCCGCGCCGGCGAGGAGATCAGGATCGAGGCGTCAGCCCGCTCCTTCCTGCACAATCAGGTGCGCTCGATGGTCGGCTCGCTGAAGCTTGTCGGCGAGGGCAGATGGACCGCGCGCGAGCTGGAAGGCGCCTTACAGGCGCGCGACCGCGCCGCTTGCGGACCCGTCGCGCCCGCTTGCGGTCTTTACCTTGTGAAGGTCGATTATTGAGGCCAGCTTTCCGCGGTATCGCATCCTGCCGGGATCGGGCTAAGATCGCCGCGCCACCAGCTCGACGGAGCGTAAATTGCGTGTCGCCGCCCTTTGTTTCGCAGCCGCCCTGGTCTTGTCGCAGGTCGCGCTCGCGGAATCCAAGCAGGACTGGGACGACTGCACCTCCCACGACGCGGATGTCAGCCTCGCCGGTTGCACCAAGCTCATCGACCGCGCCAAGGACACCCGCAACAATCTCGCCATCGCCTATTTCAATCGCGGCGTCGCCTATCAGAACAAGGGCGAGCATGCCAAGGCGATCGCCGAGTTCAACCAGTCGCTCAAGCTGAACGCCTCGGATCCCGCCGCCTACCGCAATCGCGGTTTCTCCTATGCGCAGAGCGGCGAGTACGACCTCGCCATCGACGACTACAATCAGACCATCAAGCTCAAGCGCGATTACCCGAGGATCTATTACGACCGCGGCTGGACGTATGCCGCCAAGCAGGATCACGCCCGCGCGCTGAACGATTACAACCGCGCCGTCGAGCAGGATAAGGACAATCACGATCTCTACAACGATCGTGGCAGCTCCTTCGCCTCGCTCGGCGATCTCGACAAGGCGCTCGCCGATTTCGACAAGGCGATCGCGCTGAAACCCGATTACGCGCTGGGTCATTCCAATCGCGGCTGGGTGCTGGCGCAGCTCAACAAGCATGAGGAGGCGGTCGCCGAATATGGCGAGGCGATCAGGCTGGCGCCGGGCAACGCCGACAATTTCAACTCTCGCGGCTGGTCCCTCACCAAGATCGAGCAATATGACCGGGCCATCGCCGATTACAGCGAGGCGATCCGTATCAAGCCGGATCACGACCAGGCTTGGCAGAATCGTGGCTGGGCCTACTGGCTGAAGGGCGACCTCGACAAGGCGCTTGCCGATCTTGATCAGGCGGTCAGCCTCAACCCCGACAATCTCGATGCGCGGCTCGACCACGCCGCGATCCTCAACGACAAGGGCGATTTCGATCAGTCGATCGCCGCCTACGACAAGATCCTGGCGGTCGCGCCCGACGAGGGCAGGGCGCTCAACGGCCGCGCCTGGGGCTATGCGCAGAAGGGCGAGCTCGACAAGGCGTTGGCGGATTCCGAGCGCGCCGTGTCACTGCTCAAGGACGAGCCTAACGCGCTGCATACCCGCGCCTGGATCTACATGAACAAGGGCCAGCTCGATGCGGCGCTCGCCGATTACGACCGCGCGCTCGGCATCGACCCGGAGCTTGCCGGCGCCTATGCCGATCGCGGCCGCGCTTACGAGCTGAAAGGCGACCGCGACAAGGCGATCGCCGATTACCGCAAGGCGCTGTCGCTGAAGACCCGCCAGCTCTATGACGACAAGGCCAAGGCGCAGGCCCTCCAGCATTTGACGGCGCTTGACGGCTTGGCCGGGCAGTAGCGGCCCAGGCTGCCGCATGGACAGGGCGGTGCCCCTGGGCTAGGAGCTTAACCCGACTGGCACGGGGAGCCTCATCCTGCCCAAGCATCGCTGTTTCCAACGGAAGGTGCGGCGCGCGCGGCGATTTCGCCGGGCATTCCGGGGCTTTTCGTCATGATCAGGCGCATCGCCACGGTCGGCGGGCTCACCCTTGTCTCGCGCCTCACCGGCTTCATTCGCGACGTGGTCATGGCGGCGGTATTGGGCGCAGGCCCGCTGGCCGACGCCTTCTTCATCGCCTTCAGGCTTCCCAACCATTTCCGCGCCATCTTTGCCGAGGGCGCGTTTGCCGCGGCCTTCGTCCCTGCCTATGCGCGCACGCTCGAGCAGGCCGGGCTTCCCGCCGCCAAGCTGTTCGCCGATCAGATCGCCGCGGCGCTGATCGCCATCAATCTCGCGCTGCTCGCGCTTGCGCTGATCTTCACGCCTGAGGTGGTCGGCCTGCTTGCGCCCGGTCTCGCCGACGATCCGGTCCGCTTCGATCTGGCCGTCGCGCTGACCCGCATCACCTTTCCCTATCTGGCGCTGGTGTCGCTCGAGACGCTGTTCGCCGGCATCCTCAATGCCAATAATCGGTTCGCCGCCGCCGCGGGCGCGCCAATTCTGCTCAACCTGTCGATCATCACCACGCTGCTGCTCGCGCCGTTCTTCCCCGACGCCGGCCACGCCGCCGCCTGGGGCGTGCTGGCCGCGGGCGTGATCATCGCCCTCGTCGTCGGCATCGACGCCGAGACGCACGGCATCGGCATCCGGCTGCGCATGCCGCGGATGGACGAGCCCACGCGGAGGTTCCTCAAAGCCTTGGGCCCGGCCATCGTGGGCGCCGGCGGCGTGCAGCTTGCGCTGTTCGCCGACACGCTGATCGCGTCCTTCCTGCCGACCGGCGCGCTGTCCGCGCTCTATTACGCCGACCGCATCAACCAGCTTCCCATCGGCGTGGTCGGCATCGCCGTCGGCACCGTGCTGCTGCCGGAGATGTCGCGGCGGCTCGCCGCCGGCGACGAGCAGGGGGCGGCGTCGGCGCAGGCCCGCGGTATCCAGCTTGCGCTCCTGCTCACCATCCCGTGCGCGGTCGGCTCCATCGTCATTCCCGATCTCATCATGCGCGCGCTGTTCGCCCGCGGCGCCTTCACGGTGGAGGACGCCGCCGCCGCCGGCGCCACGCTTGCCGCCTATTCGTTCGGCCTGCTGCCCTTCGTGCTGATGCGAAGCTTCACCGCGCCGTTCTATGCGCGCGGCGATACGGCGACGCCGGTCAAGGCGGCGCTGCTGGCCGTCGCCATCAATATCCTGCTGAAGGTGCTGCTGATGGGGCATCTCGCGCAAGTTGGCCTCGCGCTCGCGACCAGCGTCGGCGCCTGGATCAATCTCGGCCTGCTTGCGGTGTTCGCCCGCCGTCAGGGCTTCGCCGTGTCGGGCGCGGCCATCGGCAAGCCGGTGATGAAGCTGATCGCGGCGGGCTTGGTGCTGGCGGCGGCGCTGCTGGCCGGCGCTTATGGGCTGGAACGCGCACTGGCCGGGATGAGCATGTTCCGCGAGGAGACCATGCTCGGGCTGCTCCTCCTCATCGGCGCGCTGGTCTATGGTGCGATGGTCTTTCTGCTGCTCGGGCGGCCATGGCTGATGGGCCTGATGCGGGAGGTGAGCGTCGCCGCCGACACGCCCGCGCCGCCTCTGACCGAGCCGCAAGACCCGACTGACGACTCCGCCGCGCTGCCCGACAACGAGCCGCCGCCGAAGGTCTAGGCGCGGAGGTCGACCAGCTCGACCGAGGCAATTTCGATCGGCCGCCCCAGGAAGATCGCGCCGACGCGGGCGAAGCGCTCAGGCGAGTTGGTGGCGAAGAAGCGCATCGCCGCCGTCCCGCCGGCTTCCTCGCCGCTCTCGAGCTTGCCGCGCGCGAGCGCTTCGGCCACCGCCTGCGCCGTGGTTTCGGCCGAATTGACCAGCGCCACCGCCTCGCCGATGGTCTTCCTGATGACGTCGGCCAGCACCGGGAAATGCGTGCAGCCGAGCACCAGCGTATCCGGCGCCGAAGGCCCTCTGAACAGCGGCCCGAGATAATGCTCTGCCGCCGCATGCGTGGCCGGCGATGCCGTCCAGCCTTCCTCGGCCAGCGCCACGAACACCTGGCAGGGCTGCTGCACGATCTCGGCATCGCGCATCAGCTTGCGGATGGCGCGCGCATAGGCCCCGCCCTTGACCGTGCCCTCGGTCGCGATCACGGCGATGCGGCGATTGCGCGTCGCGGCGACGCCGGCGCGCGCGCCGGGCTCGATCACCCCGATCACCGGCACCTTCTGCCACGCCTCTTCCAGGAGATAGAGCGCCACGGATGACGCGGTGTTGCAGGCGATGACCAGCATCTTCACGCCCTGGTCCAGCAACAGCCGCGTTGCCTGGAGCGCGTAGGCCTGCACCGTCTCGGCGCTCTTGGTGCCGTAGGGAAGTCGCGCGGTGTCGCCGAGATAGACGAAGCGCTCATGCGGGAGCCGCGCCACCAGCGCGCGCAGCACCGTCAACCCGCCCATGCCGGAGTCGAATACCCCGATCGGCCGGGGATCACCCGGCATCTGCTCCCCCGAAGGTGACGAAATAGAGCTCGATGAAGCGGCGATAGACGGCGGTCAGCTGCTCGAGATCGGCGATGGCCACGTTCTCGTCCACCTTGTGGATCGTGGCGTTGGACAGCCCGAACTCGACCACCGGGCAATATTCCTTGATGAAGCGGGCGTCCGACGTGCCGCCGTCGGTCGCGAGCGACGGCGTGAGCCCGGTCACCTCGCGGATCGCCTCGCTCAGCAGCGCATCGAGCGGCCCGGGCGCGGTGAGGAACGAGTCGCTCGGCGGATCGAAGTCGAGGGTGAAGGAAAGATCGGTGCCGGTGAGGGCGAGCGTGGCGTGCTCGCTCA
The DNA here is from genome assembly GCA_963817175.1 of uncultured Alphaproteobacteria bacterium. GTDB lineage: Bacteria > Pseudomonadota > Alphaproteobacteria > Rhizobiales > Methyloligellaceae > Methyloceanibacter. The sequence continues at coordinate 21,341 of CAWFNK010000012.1, read as the reverse complement.
GCAATGCCTTCAGCGACTCGACCGAGTGCCGGTCGTTGAAGCGGACATTGAACTTCGCCTCGGCGAAGGCCGGGATCACATTCACCGTGGGATTGCCGACGTCGACGCTGGTCACTTCGAGATTTGACGGCGAGAAATGCGCGCTGCCGTAATCGAGCGGCGAGTCGTAAAGCCGCGCCAGGATCTTCACCAGTCCCTTGATCGGATTGCTGGCGAACTGCGGATAGGCGACGTGGCCCTGCGTGCCCGCCACCTTCAGCCTGCCGTTCAGGCTTCCGCGCCGCCCGATCTTGATCGATTCGCCGATCCGCTTGGCGTTGGTCGGCTCGCCGACGATGCAATGATCCGGCCGCTCGCCTTGGTCCTTCATCCAGGCCAGCACCTTGCGCGTGCCGTTGATCGACGGCCCTTCCTCATCGCCGGTGATCAGGAGCGAGATCGAGCCGTCGAGCTCCCGCCCGCGTCCCCTGACATAGTCGAGCGCGGCCGCGGTGAAACAGGCGATCGCGCCCTTCATGTCGGCGGCACCCCGGCCGTAGAGCAGGCCGCTGGCGATCTCGGCGGCAAAAGGCGGGTGGGTCCAGAGCTTGGCCTCGCCCGGCGGCACCACGTCGACATGGCCGGCGAAGCAGAGATGCGGCGGGCCTTCGCCGACCCGGGCGTAGAGATTGTCGACCGGGGGCGTGTCCTCGTCCTTGAAATTGAGCCGCCAGAAGGTGAAGCGCGCGGGCTTCAGCGCCTGGATCAGCACGTCGAGCGCGCCGGCATCCACGGGGGTCACGCTTTCGCAGCGGATCAGGCTCTGGGTGAGCTGAACGGCCTTGTCGCCGAGCGCGGTCATTCGGTTAAAGCCCTCATTTGCAATTGGCCTAGCGTCGCCGCTTGCAGGATGGCGATCTTCTGCCAGACCTTGCGGCTGAGATTGGTTGCCAGCATCTCGATATCGTTGACCGCCTCGACCACGACGGGATCGTCCAGATCCTGGGCGTAGAGCGCGGCGACCTTGCCGGAAAGGGACAGCATCTCGCTGCAATAGTCGAGATAGCGTCCAAGCTCAAATGTTGTCATCACCCGCTTCGGCGAGGCGGCGGTGTCCCGCTCCTGGCCGAGCACGAGGCTGGGGTCCTTGGTGAGCTGGTGCATGTCTATGACATGGACGAGCGAGCGGAGCTGATGCAAGGCCTTCAGCGCCTCGTGCCGCTTGATGCGCCTCTGCAGGGTGACCAGAAACAAGAGCAGGGCGCCGGCGAGCACGGCGAGATTGGCGACCGCCTCGAGCGTCTGCACGATATTGGTCGCCTCGGTATTGGTGGGGGCGGGGATGTTCAGCACGGCATAAGCGATCAAGCCGACAAACGCCAAGATCACCAGGCCGACCGCGAGCTGAATCAAAAGATGCGGCCGGGCCAGCGCCTTGGCCTTGGCTTCAGTATCGCGCGCGGCTGCCGAAAGATCCGCCGCGACCCGGGCCAGACCCGCGCCGGGGAATCTCTCGTCGATCCGCCGTTGCAACAAATCGATCGTGGCGATGATCTTGTCGGCGTCGAGCGCGCGATACATCGCCGGCGAAGAATTCTACCGCACGGCAGCCAAGGGATCGCCACCGAAGCGATTGGGTCCGGGCGTACCCTTGAGGATGCCAAGCTCGATCAGGAACCAGAGCCCCACGCCCATGGTGACGAGGGTGCAGATCCAGCCGAGAGCGTTCGGCTCCTGCGGCGTGCCGGTCAGCCCGAACGCCTGCAGCAGGCTCGCGATCAGAACCGGCACCAGGCCGTAAAGGGCGGTGATGCCCGGCTTGTCGCGGTCCTGGAAGCGCTTAGCCGCCACCGCATAACCCGGGTAGAACAAAGCCAGAGTGATGAGGATGACCAGGATGGCCCCGAAGGTCGAGGGTCCGAAAATGGCGCCGATGATGAAGCCCAGCACGATGCTGATAATGGCGAGAATGATGGTCCCCGCCCAATATTTGGCCCGGTTGATGCGCCCATCGAAGGACGTGAAGAGATATTGAAAGTCCAAATTCATCGTTCCCCCTCCCTTTACGGCCGCCCTTCCAGCCAGCCTGGTATCTTGTAAGGCCGAACGGCCGCTTTGCAAAAGGGGATATGTGACGTGTGGGGCCCGCGCCTGCGGTTTCCGGTCAGGCGGCCGCGGCGGCCTTTGCCTGCAACGGATCGGGGCCGTAGCGGTTGGCGCTCTGACCCGACAATTGGAGCAAATCGGGAATCACCAACCTCACCTCGTCGATCATGGCCGGCCAAGGATCGGCCTTCACGATGAGGCCCGGGAGATCGGCGCTGGTCGCGAGCCAGACGCCTGCCTCTCGATCGTCAGTGAGCGTGTCATGCCCGGCAGATCGGACGTTGCGCCCTCCGGTCAATCCCTGAGCAGCTCGTTGATCGAGGTCTTGGCGCGGGTGCGCTCGTCGACGGTCTTGACGATGACGGCGCAATAGAGCGACGGGCCGGGCGCCCCGCCCGGCAGCGGCCTGCCGGGCATCGCGCCCGAAACCACCACGGAATAACGGCGGCACGCGGCCCTGATGCACCAAGCCCGTGGCGCGGTCGATGATCTTGGTCGACTGGCCGAGATAAACGCCCATCGAGAGCACCGAGCCCTCGCCGACGATCACCCCTTCGGCCACCTCGGCGCGGGCGCCGATGAAGCAATTATCTTCAATAATGACGGGGTTCGCCTGTAGCGGCTCCAGCACGCCGCCGATGCCGGCGCCGCCCGAGACATGCACGTTCTTGCCGATCTGCGCGCAGGAGCCGACCGTGGCCCAGGTGTCGATCATCGTGCCCGACTCGACCCGCGCCCCGAGATTGACGAAGGACGGCATCAGCACGACGCCCGGCGCGATATAGGCCGAGCGGCGCACCACCGATCCCGGCACGGCGCGGAAGCCGGCTTCCTTGAAGTCCTTGGCCTTCCACTTGGCGAATTTGGTCGGCACCTTGTCCCACCACGACGAGCCGTCCGGGCCCGCCCTCGATGCGATGCGGCTCATGCAGGCGGAAGGAGAGCAGGATCGCCTTCTTCAGCCATTGATGCACGACCCAGCCGCCGGCTTGCTTCTCGGCAACCCGAAGCTCGCCCTGGTCGAGAAGTTCGAGCACCTCCTCCACCGCGTCGCGCACCACGCCCTTGGTCTCCGGCGTGATCTCGACCGCATGCTCATAGGCGCTGTCGATGAAGGTCTTGAGATGATCGTGGGTCATGGATCAGGCGAAGCTCAATTTGGGAGGACGTGGCGGAAGGGAGAAATCAGCTAGGCTCGGCGCGGTCCGGCCCCCCGCAAGCGCCGAACCGATCGCGGCGAGGAAGGGAGCAAGCGCGTCGGTGCGGTGATGGATATGCGCCGGAAGCTCGGTCCATTCCGCCATCGCCTGATGCTCGGGATGCTCGGTGAGTCCGTGCACCAGCACCGTGGTCATGCCGACCCGATGCGCGGTCTCGAGATTATGCGGCAAATCGTCGAACATGGCCGCCTGTCGCGGCACCACCCCATGCGCGCGCGAGAAGCGCTCATAAGCTTCGCGCATCGGCTTCGGATGGATGTATTCGAGCGCGTGAATGTCGCAGATATCCTCGAAATGGCCGGTCACGCCGAGCCGCGCCGTCACCGCTTCCGCATGCTTGCGCGAGCCATTGGTGAAAATGAACTTCCGCCCCGGCAGAGCGTCGAGCGCGGCGGCCAGCTCGGGCGAGGGCAGGACGGCGGAGAGGTCGATGTCATGCACATAGTCGAGAAAAGCGTCAGGCGAGGTGCCATGCCGCAGCACGAGACCGGCCAGCGTCGTGCCGTGCTCGTAGTAATAAGTCTCGCGCAGTCTCTGCGCCTCGTCGAGCGGAATGCCGAAACTGTTCTGAATGAACTCGCCCATGCGCTTGTCGATCTGGCCGAACAGATTGCAGTCGGCCGGATAGAGCGTGTTGTCGAGATCGAACACCCACGCCTCGACGTGATCGAAGCCTGAAGCGCGCGTTTCGGTTTCGCTCATGCGCCTCACCTTGCGCTCGACCGCGGCCGGCGCCGCTCGATCAGCGTGCCGGCGCCATGCTCGGTGAACAATTCGAGCAGCACCGCATGCGGCACCTTGCCGTTGATGATCACCACGCCCTCGACGCCTTCGGCGATCACGTCCATGCAGCTTTCGATCTTGGGGATCATGCCGCCGGAGATGGTGCCGTCATCGATCAAGGCTTGCGCTTCCGCCGTGGTCAGCGACTTGATCAGCTGGCCGTTCCTGTCCAGCACGCCTTCAACGTCGGTCAGCAGCAGCAGCCGCTTGGCCTTCAAGGCCGAGGCGAGCGCCGCCGCGAAAGTGTCGGCATTGATATTGAGCGTCTCGCCGTCGGGGCCGACGCCGATCGGCGCCACCACCGGGATCAGGTCGGAATTGATGATCACGTCGATGATATGCGGATCGACCGCCGCCGGATCGCCGACAAAGCCGAGATCGGCGATCTGCTCGATATCCGAGCCCGGATCGCGCCAACGCCGCTCGAGCCGCTTGGCCCGCATCAGATTGGCGTCCTTGCCGGAGATGCCGACCGCCTTGCCGCCTTGGGTGTTGATGGCGGTCACGATCTCTTTGTTGACGGAGCCGGCCAGCACCATCTCGACCACCTCGACCGTCTCGCGGTCGGTGACGCGCAGTCCGCCCTTGAACTCGCTTTTGATGTTGAGCCGCTCCAGCAGGGAGCCGATCTGCGGGCCGCCGCCATGCACCACGACCGGGTTCACGCCGGCCTGCTTGATCAGCACGATGTCGCGGGCGAAATCGGCGGCAAGCTCGGGTCTCCCATGGCGTGACCGCCATATTTCACCACCACGGTCTTGCGGTCGTAGCGCTGCATATAGGGCAGCGCCTCCGACAGCACCTTGGCCTTGGCGTACACGGTGGCGAGGATTTCGGCCGCGCCTGCCCCGCCGGGCTTACCGGCCGGCTTGGGCGCCGCCCGCTCCTTCGATTTCGCCGGGGATGGTTTGGTCTTGCTCACCGGCCGCTTATAGCGGCGCGGGGGCGCCCGGTACAAGCGGAAGCCCGATCTATTCAGAGCATTCCGGCTCGACTATACGTCCTGTCATGGAAACAGGTTCGATGCGAGGAAAGCGAGCTGAGGACGGCCAAACCGAGGCCGCCGGCAACGGCCTCCCGCCGGCCAGATCGGCGCTTCCGGGGCGAGGCGGGCTGGCCCGCATCGGCGCGGCCTTCTGGAACTCGCTGCGCGGCCTACAGGAAGGGCTCGCCACCGAATTGGCGATCAAGCAGGAGGTGGCGATCGCCTGCCTGCTGCTGCCTCTGTCCTTCTTCATCGCCGAGGATGTGTGGACCTGGGTGGCGCTGGTCGGAAGCCTGCTCTTCGTGCTGTCGATCGAGTTCCTCAACACGGCGATCGAGCGGCTCTGCAACCACATCCAGCCCGACCGGCACGAGGCGATCCGCATCACCAAGGATCTCGCTTCGGCCGGCGTGTTCTTCGCGCTGGCTCTCGGCGCGCTGGTGTGGATCGCCGCGCTCTGGGCGCGCTTCGCCGCTTAATCGGCCAGAAGTCGGGCGATCGCCGCGCGCAACTCCTCGATGCCGTTTCCCCAGCGGGCTGAGGTGCTGAGGATCTGCGGATAGGCCGCCGGGTGCTTCGATAGCGTCTCAGCGACCTTCGCCGTCACCGCCGCAAGCTCCGAGGCCTTGGGCTTGTCCGCCTTGGTCAGCACCACCTGGTAGGAGACGGCCGCCTCGTCGAGCAGATCCATGGTCTCCGTGTCGTTGGCCTTGATGCCATGCCGCGCGTCGATCAGCAGGAACACGCGCTTAAGCTCGCGGCGCCCTCTGAGGTAATCCCGAATCAGCCGCGTCCAGCCTTTCACCGCCGCCTTCGGTGCCCGCGCATAGCCATAGCCCGGCATGTCGACGAGATAGAAGGCGCGGTCCTTGCCCAAGGTGAAAAAATTGAGCTCGCGGGTGCGGCCCGGCGTGACCGAGACACGCGCGAGGCTGGTCCGTCCGGTGACGGCGTTGAGCAGGCTCGACTTGCCGACATTGGAGCGGCCGGCGAAGGCGATCTCCGGCCGTCCGTCCTTGGGCAGATCGTCGATGCTGACGACGCCCTTGACGAAGGTGCAAGGCTCCTTGAACAGCGCCTTGCCGCGCGAGATGTCGGCCTTGGTGAAGTCGGTTGTTTGAGCTGAGCCCATATAGCCACATTCTGTCATGCCCGGCCACCCGGGTCCGGCGTCGCCGGCCCGGGCGCAAGCTTGCCCGGGCATCCACGATTTTCAGCGAGGCGACCTTAAAGACGTGGATGGCCGGGACAAGCCCGGCCATGACGATTTCAGAGAATGGGGCAGGACGGGTTAGCCCTTGGTCTCGCCCTTGGCGCTCTTCTTGTTGTTCTTGAAGCCGAGATTCTCAAGCAGCGGAATCTCGACGCCCTGGCGGGCCATGATCACCGATTGCTGGAGCACCGACAGGAAGTTGTTCCACGCCCAGTAGATCACCAGTCCCGCCGGGAAAGAGGCGAGCAGGAAGGTGAAGAACACCGGCATCCAGGCGAAAATCTTCTGCTGCACCGGATCGGGCGGAGCCGGGTTCAGCTTCATCTGCACCCACATGGTGACGCCCATGATCAGCGGCCAAATGCCGATCATCAGGAAATGCGGCGGGTCCCAGGGAATCAACCCGAACAGGTTGAAGATGCTGGTCGGGTCCGGCGCCGACAGATCCTTGATCCAGCCGAAGAACGGCGCGTGCCGCATCTCGATGGTGACGAACAGCACCTTGTACAGCGCGAAGAAGATCGGGATCTGCACCAGGATCGGCAAACACCCCGAGGCAGGGTTCACCTTCTCCTTCTTGTACAGCTCCATCATCGCCTGCTGCTGGCGCATGCGGTCGTCGCCGTAGCGCTCCTTGATGCGCTGCATCTCCGGCGCGAGCAGCTTCATCTTGCTCATCGACACGTAGGATTTGTTGGCGAGCGGGAACAGCACCAGCTTGATGCACAGCGTGACGATGAGGATGGCCACGCCGAAATTGCCGACCAGCTTGAAGAAGAAGTCGAGCGCGAAGAAGAGCGGCTTGGTCAGGAAATAGAACCAGCCCCAGTCGATCAGGAGGTCGAATTTCGGGATGCCGTATTTCTCGGCATAGGCGTCGACCGTGTTCACCTCCTTGGCGCCGGCGAACACCTGGCCCTTGGCCTCGCCCGTCGAACCGGCCGGGATTGCCAGCGGTCCCATCAGATAGTCGGTCTGAAAGCGGACGCGCCCGTCAGCCTGCGTGCCGGCGAATTTGGCGTCGAAGGCCTTGCCCTGCTCGGGGATGACGACGGCCGCCCAGTATTTGTCGGTGATGCCGAGCCAGCCATGCTGGCTCTTGAAGATGGCCGGCGGGTTCTCGAGCGCGTGGGCGTAGCTGATCTCCTCGAGCCCGCCATCGTCGACCACGCCGATCAGGCCTTCATGCAGGATGTAGAAGCCTTGCACATGCGGCGTCTCGTGGCGCGATACCAGCGCATAGGGGTAGATCGTCACCGACTCCGAGCCGGTATTGGCGATCTTGTCGTCGACCGTGAACATATATTTGTCGTCGACGGAGATGGTGCGGGTGAATTTGAGCCCCTTGCCGTTGTCGTAGGTGAGCGTCACCGGCGAGCTCTGCGTGAGCGGTCCTTGCGTCTCCGCCGTCCACAGCGTGTCGGCGGTGGGAAGCGCGAGGTCGGCGCCCGCGCTGCCGCCGACAAATCCATGCTCGGCGTAGTACGCGCCGGGCCCGCCCGCGGGCGACAGCAGCACCACCATCGGGCTCGTGGGCTCCACCGTCTCGCGATAATCCTTGAGCGTCAGATCGTCGATGCGCCCGCCCTTGAGCGCGATCGAGCCTTTGACGCTCGGCGTGTCGATGGCGACGCGAGGGCTTTGCGCCAGGGCCTCGTCGCGGGTCATGGTCACGGCTAATGCCGCGCCGGGCTGGGGCACGCCGCCGCCAGAGGATGCCTCGCCGCCGGTCTGCGGTTGCGGCGGTCCGGGCTCGACCTGCTGCGACTGTTCGCCCTCCGGCTTCACCGGCGGCTGATGCTTCGGCACGAAGAAATACTGCCAAGCGAACAGCACGCCGATCGACAGAACGATGGCCAGGATGAAATTGCGGTTGTTCTCGTCCATGTCGCTTTCGGTTCGGTCGCTTTCAGCTCAAGGCCCACGCTTGGCTTAGTTGGGGGGTGGGGCGGATCAGGTCTAGGCGGCGTCTAGCGCTTCTTTGCTGGGGCGGGCTCGTGCACCTTGGCAAGCGCGCGCTCAAGGTCCTTGATCAGTTCGGCGAAGCGCCGTTGTACCGTGCCCTCCCGGGCGATCAAAACATAATCATAGCCTTCCAAGGCGCTGGCGGCGCCTGCGAGCCGCACCGCTTCCTTCAAGCGCCGCCGCGCGCGGTTGCGGAGAACCGCCCCGCCAAGGGCTTTGGTCGCGGTGAAGCCGAAGCGGGCAAGCTGACGCTCTTCGGGGTCGCCGTTGCGCTTGCGCGCCTGAAGCACCAGCGAGGGCGCCACGAACCGGGCGCCACCCCTCACATGCAGGAATTCCGCGCGTGTCTTGAGACGTCCGATCGCCGTCACCGGTGGGTCAGTGCCGGCCTAAGCCGACAGACGCTTGCGTCCCTTGGCCCTGCGCCGTGCGAGCACCTTGCGCCCGCCTGTCGTCGCCATACGCGCGCGGAAGCCGTGGCGCTTCTTGCGGACGAGCCGCGATGGTTGATAGGTGCGTTTCAAGGGAGCGTCTCCTGGCTCGATCGTGCCGCGGCAAACGCCCGAACGTGAGGCACTTAAAGCCGCAATTCCGGGGCTTATAGGGTGCGAGGGGGGCCTAAGTCAATCTCGGCGCCCCGGATCGGCGCTGGCGCGGCCTCGATTCCGGCCGGGGCAGGTCCAAGAGTTGTGCCGTGCAGCAAAAACCGGTTAATCATTGGGGGATCGCTCCGGTCCAGGCGCCTCTCACCAAGTCCGTCCGTCCCGAATATGCGCCACAGCCAATCTGCGACACTGACGCCGTTCTGCCTCGCGCCATGTGACGCTGCATCACAATGGCGCGAAGCCTTATTTCCTCGGCTCCGCGCCAGGGCCAATTTAATGGCGCGGGGGGCCGGACAAGGAGCGCCTGTCAGCATGAGCACGGCTTCGGACCCCGCGCGCGGCGCGGTTTTTTGGCTGAAGCGGCTTTGGCCGCTGCTGCTCCTGTTCGCCGCGACGGGCTTCGTGCTTGCCATGGGCTGGCAGCGTTACCTCACGCTTCAAGCGCTTGCCGAGAACCGGGAGGCGCTGCGCGGTTACCTCGACGGCAATATGCTGCTGAGCCTGCTCGGCTTCGTCGCGATCTATGCCGCCGTCGTCGCGCTGTCGCTGCCGGGAGGAGCGGTCCTCACCCTTGCCGGCGGCTTCCTGTTCGGCTGGTTCTTGGGCGGTATCGCCTCGATCATCGGCGCTACCATCGGCGCCACCGTCGTTTTCCTCATTGCCCGGAGCGCGCTAGGCGAGGTTCTGGCGGCCAGAGCAGGGCCCTTGCTTTCCCGCTTTCGCGAGGGATTTCAGCAAGACGCCTTTAGCTATCTGCTATTCTTGCGGCTCGTGCCGGTCTTTCCGTTTTGGCTCGTCAATTTGGCGCCCGCACTGCTTGGCGTGAGTTTCGGAACCTATGTCGCAACCACCTTTCTCGGCATTATTCCCGGAACCTTTGCGTATGCACTGGCTGGCAACGGCCTCGATAGTGTTATCGAGGCGCAAGCGGCGGCGCACCAATCCTGCCTTGCCAAGATGGGACCGGGAGGCCAAGAGTTGTGCTCGTACGCGCTCGATCCGGGGGCGCTTTTGACGCCGGAGCTGATTGCTGGGCTGGTGGCGCTGGGGCTCGTGGCGCTGGTTCCGGTGGCGGTCAAATGGTTCAGGCGCACGCGCGCCTGAACCGTAAGGCGATGGGGGACTAGGCGATTATGGAAGAGGTGCTGAAGCCCGACCTCTGCGTCATCGGCGCGGGCTCAGGGGGTCTGTCCGTCGCGGCGGCGGCGGCCCAACTCGGCGTGCCCGTCGTGCTCATCGAGAAGGGGCGGATGGGCGGGGATTGCCTCAATTATGGCTGCGTGCCGTCCAAGGCGCTGCTCGCCGCCGGCAAGCGCGCCGACGCCGTGCGCACCGCCTCCAGTTTCGGCATCGACGTCATCGAGGCGCAGATCGACCATCGCGGCGTGCACGATCATGTGCATGGCGTGATCGCGGCCGTCGCCCCGAACGACTCCATCGAACGCATGACGGGTCTCGGCGTGCGGGTGATCCAGGCGCAAGCGAGCTTCCTCGACAAGTTCACGGTCGAGGCGGGGCGCGTGCTGGTCCGCGCGCGGCGCTTCGTCATCGCCACCGGCTCGATGCCGCAGATCCCTCCGATCCCCGGGCTGGACGAGGTGCCGTACTTCACCAACGAGACGATCTTCGATGTGAGTGAGCGGATTCAGCATCTCATCGTCGTTGGCGGCGGCCCGGTCGGTCTCGAGCTCGCCCAGGCGCACCGCATGCTCGGCTCCCATGTCAGCGTGTTCGACGTTGGCGGCTTTCTCCCGCATGAGGACCCGGAAGCCGCTGCCGTCCTCGTCAAGCGCCTCACCGACACGCAAGTCATGCTGCATCCCAATACGCGGGTCGAGAGCGTGGAGCGCTCGGTGCAGGGCATCGCCGTGCATTTCACCGAGAACGGCGAGCCGACTATCCTGAAAGGCACGCATCTCCTGGTCGCCACCGGCCGCAAGCCGAACGTCAAGTCGCTCAGCCTCGAGCGCGCCGGCGTCACCTATAGCGACGAAGGCATCAAGGTGAACGAGCAGCTCAAGACCACCAACCGCCGTATCTATGCGATCGGCGACGTGATCGGCGGACCCGGCTTCACCCACCTCGCCAATTTCCACGCCGGCATCGTCATCAGGAATGCGCTGTTCCGGCTGAAGCCCGACGCCAGCGCCGGCATCATCCCGCGCGTCGTCTATACCGACCCCGAGCTTGCCCAGATCGGCCTCACCGAGGCCGAGGCGCGCAAGCGCTATCGCCGCATTCGCATCTATCGCTGGCCTTACGCCGACAACGACCGCGCCCAATGCGAGCGCGAGACGGAAGGCTTCATCAAGGTTATCACCCGGCCCGACGGCACCGTTCTCGGCTGCACCATCGTCGGCGCCGAGGCCGGCGAGCTGCTCCAGCTCTGGGTGGTCGCCATGGCGCGGGACATCAAGATCGGCGACCTCACCTCGCTGGTTTTGCCCTATCCGACCCTTTCCGAGCTCTCCAAACGGGTCGCTTTCACGTATTATTTGCCGACTTTGACGAAGGGCTGGCTCCGTAGCATCATTGGTTTCCTGCGTCGCCTAGGATAGGCGCGCGATGCGGGCCAAGCCGCGAACGTCTCAGTCTAGAGTGGTGCTCGTGAAGGACGAGGCTTCCCCCAGGGCTTCGGAGAACGCAAGGCCGTCCCGCTATCTGCCGGGATTGTCGGCCAAGCTGCTGCTGCTCACCATCCTGTTCGTGATGCTGGCCGAGGTGCTCGTGTTCGTGCCCTCGGTCTCCAATTTCCGCCGCCAATGGCTGACCGAGCGGCTCGCCGCCGCGCAGATCGCCGCGTTGGCCGCCGAGGCCGCGCCGGGCGGCCAGTTGCCGTCGACGCTGCGCGACGAGCTACTCGAGCGCGCCAAGGTCAAGGCCATCGCCGTGAAGCATGCCGACTCCCGCGTGCTGATCATCGAGATGGACATGCCGGCCGACATCGATGCGTCCTACGATCTTCGCGAGGCCTCATGGCTCGCGCTGATCTCCGACGCGCTGATGGTCTATGTCGCGCCCGACGATCGCGTCATCCGCGTGGTCGGCGATCCCGGCTACAAGCGGGGCGAGTTCATCGAGGTGGTGATGGGCGAGGGGCCGCTGAAAGCGGCCATGATCCGCTACGGCCTCGATATTCTCGGCCTGTCGATCCTCATCTCGATCATCACCGCCGCGCTGGTCTATCTCTCGCTCGACGCGCTGCTGGTGAAGCCGATGACCAAGCTCACCTGGAACATCGTGCGCTTCTCGCAGCGACCGGAGGATCCCACCCGCATCATCGAGCCATCGGCGCGACGCGACGAGATCGGCACCGCCGAGCGCGAGCTCTCAGCCATGCAGCATGAGCTATCCGAGACGCTGTCGCAGAAAACGCGGCTCGCCGCGCTCGGTCTCGCCGTGAGCAAGATCAGCCACGATCTGCGCAACATGCTGTCGAGCGCGCAGCTCCTCTCCGACCGCCTCATCACGGTGAAAGACCCCACCGTCCAGCGCCTCGTGCCGAAGTTGATCGCCTCGCTCGACCGCGCCATCAGGCTGTGCGCCCGCACCCTCGATTACGGCCAGGCGCAAGAGAGCCCGCCGCGGCGCAAGCGCTTTCCGCTCGCCCCGCTCGTCACCGAGATCGGCGACAGCCTCGGCCTGCCGCGCCCGAAGCTCATCGACTGGACGGTCGAGGTCGACCCAAAGCTCGAGGTCGATGCCGACCGCGACCAGCTCTATCGCGTGCTGAGCAATCTTTGTCGCAACGCCGTGCAGGCGCTCGAAGGCGAGGGGGACATGCAAGGCATGGGTGAGATCATGGTGCTGGCGCGCCGTGAGGGATCGGTGACGGTCATCGAGGTCGCCGACACCGGCCCGGGCGTGCCGGAGAGGGCGCGCGCGCGGTTGTTCGAGGCGTTTCAGAGTGTGGCGCGTAAGGGCGGTTCCGGGCTAGGGCTCGCCATCGCCGCCGAGCTGGTGCAGGCGCATGGCGGCAACATCGCCCTCACCAAGAACGACGGCGGCGCCACCTTCCGCGTCACCATCCCCGATGCGGTGATGGAGCTGGAGAAGGCGCGCCGCCTCAGGGCTTAAGCCTGTAAAGGGCTACTCGACCTTTTCCGCGTCCACGGGGCTGCCGACCGGCTTGCCGTCCTTCTCCGCGGTCTTCTGATACTTGTCGCCAGTCTTGGTGATCTTGGTGACCCAGCTTGAGTCCCAGGTGATCACCGCGGCGCTGCCTTGTTCCTTCCACATGCCGGCCAGGCCCTCATTGGCGCGATCTCCTTTGGCCTTGCCGTCATCGGACAGCCAGATGGTGAAGGGTTTGCCCTCGGAGTCGGTGGTTTTGTACTTGCCGACGAAGCCTTCCGCGGCGAACCCCGCGGCGCTGGTCAGGACGACGGCAAAGGCAATGGCGGCAAAGGCTGCAATCGTTCGAGCGAGAAATCGGGTGATCTGCATGATGCTCCTCCAAATAGGCATTGGGAAAGGGCCCACATAAACCGTCAGCCTTTCCAAATCGTTCCGAGTCTTGCCTTTGCGCGGCTCTCAGCTTAGGTAGGCTTTGGCCAAGCATGCCACCAAGACCGCCTCCAAGGCGGGGCCCGTGCTAGGCTCTTAGCCTCACTTCGCAGGCAAGACGCGCCCGTAGCTCAGCTGGATAGAGCACCAGACTACGAATCTGGGGGTCAGGAGTTCGAATCTCTTCGGGCGCGCCAATCCTTAGTCTCCAGTTCAGCCACTTAGAACACGATGCTCGACTTGCTGCTTCGAGGTTGGCTTCCCTTGGAAGCAATTTGGAAGCTGGAACGTTGTGCGCCCTCAACTGCGACGAGGGCGATTGGCGTTCCGTGTGGAGACACTGGAGGACTCGGCGTAGCACCCCCGGGGTATATGGACAGGCCACCCACCCCACCGGCCCCTTTCCAGTTACCCAATTCAACATCGCTATACCGCGCTAAAGCAAGCCTGCGGCGTCAGGCACGAAGATGCTCTCCACCTGCTTCACCAGTTGCAGTTGTAGCCATAGCATTCGTAGGCACCAGGCCCGACACCGAAGTAACCACCAGGGCCGACGCCAAACCGCTGGGAAGGGCGAGGACGATATGCGTAACCATAACGCCCAAGAGGGACGTGCGTAGCGACACCGCCAATTGCGATAGCCGACTTCCCTCCACACTGACGTGAGTTTGGCTAAAGCCAAGGAATGAGCTGGTGACGACCGTCAGACTAATCACACAGGTTGCAGCCAGAAGATTCAGCTCTAGAGCACGCAAGACGCTTTCTTTCCTTTCATAATCGAGGGAACTCACGTCTCGCGGTAAAGCCTGCGTGCTAGGTAGGCCACGATGTCGCCTTATTTTAGGTGGGATCGGGCGATACGCCGGTTCGACATCAACCTCCATTGCAACCGCAGTGACCTATCCTGAGGGCGGGAGGACATCTGTATGACCAACAAGACCGTTGATTTGCTGAAAACTCTTGCGGCCTTTGCCATCACCGCCACTTTCAGCAGCGTGAGCTTTGCTGGTGATTTTACGGTTCTCAAAGGTCAGCGATACAGGGCCACACTCTCTCTAGGTTCCGTCGAGCGATTAGTTGATAACGATCTGATTGCAAGGAAGTTTCGGGCGGCAGGCTTCTCTAAAGTACGTGTTTCAGGTGCAGGCGCGATACGTCGGGTCGAAGGCGTCTGGCCACGTGAGGATGCCAGCGCATCGTTGCCTCGTCAGATTGTTGCAGTGGCTCGACTGTAATCTGGCATCACGTTGTCAGCGCCTGAAGATGCTCATCGGTCTCGAAGGTGCTCATGATTTTAAGTGAGCACCTTCAGTAAGCGGGGATGGCCGGGCGTTACACCGGCAGCTATCTTGACGGATCAACGGCTGGCGCGCCGTAGCGACCCTGGCTGACATCGGCCAAGCTTCACTCGTCGAACGCACCCCCTATCACCGTGAGCATAGCAGCAACTAACCAGCCGCACTGTCTTGAGACTGGAACTTCCGCTTTAGGGGTCAAAGCAAACATTCGTTGTGGGTCGGCGGGCAGTGTGCTCGCCCCCCAATTTTTCAGCGTCGCCGTTACCTCCTCCGGCGTCGTAGGAGGCCCGCATTAACGGTTGGGCAGGTGGCCGCGTGCTGCGCTGCCGCCCTTGCGTCAACGCTATGTGAAGCGTCCGGCAGCCCGGACCGCGGCGTAGGCGATAAGGCACAGGACGACAAGAACGGCCAATGCGATGAGCACCCCAATTATGATCGGCGCACGATCCGCCTCCGCCGCCCTGAGCATGTCGAATGCCCGAAACGCCCAGACCGTGATCAAGGCGATGCCGACCGCGAGCAGGGTCGCAGCGACTAGCATAGCCAAACGGTTAAACTGACGGCGTCGCTCTAGCTTGGTGCTAAACATGGCCGAGCGTAGCACGCTATCTGTGCCCTGAAAGGCAGGAGGGCCATGACGCTTGCCAAGTCGATCTTCACAGCGCCGCGCTCGAGACGGACACGCGTGACAGTTGCTAGGCGGAAGTTGCGAGGGCACCCTGCGTTAGCCCTTGCATGCTCCTCGGTCTCCGAAGACGGTCACGCTTTTTTGTGAGCATCTTCGGTGGAGTTGAACGCCTTTGCGCGCCCTCCGGCGAGGTTGGGCCAAGTCGGGCCCTAGGCGTCCAGGACAAAATTTTGGCCATCGATTTGCCGCATGAGCCCCGCGCGAAATTCAACCGCTCGTCTGAGCTGCTGCTCCGCTTTGCGTTCTGAGATCGCTCCAGCGTCTCTTAGACGAGCGAACCTCGCGATGCGGCAATTAACTTGCGTGAGCAGTCGGTCAAGCTTTGTGCTCTCTATCATCAGAGGGTAACTCGCACACCTCCTTGGCGGTTTTGTGTATGGGTCTCCTACGCCGCGGATCATGTTGACGCAGAGGAGGCCCTCCCCTCATCTGTGGAGGGCCTTTTGCTGTCGGAGTAGCGCTGGGTCAAAGCCGAAGATGCTCATCGGGCTCGAAGGTGCTCATGCCCTTATGTGAGCATCTTCTATGTGAGCATCTTCGCTCGAGTTGAGGACCTTAAGGTAGCGGGGATGGCCGGGCCTTAAACCGAACTCCGCAAACGTCGGATATCCTCTCTCCACCCCGCCACCAACTCATCCATTTCGGGATCGCCGCCTTCTTCCTTCACGCGATGTTTGCGGAAGGCGAGCTCATGTTGGGCGTTCACAAGCGCTGATGAAGTTTGTGGATGCATCCGGTCGATACGACGCGTACGTAGCATGCGATCGTCGACAATGGCCCGATACTCCTCCGAGGTCACTGCGCGCCCGATCTCATCTGCCAGCTCCTCACGGATCACGCCTCGTTCCCAAACCCCGCTGCGCCAAATCGCAAGTGCCATTATAAGCAAGAACGGGACGAATATCGTGAGTTGCATAAAACTGCCCGTAACGAAAGCTTGGAGAAACCCGACGTCGGGGATCTGTTCGCTTTCCGAGGGTAGCTTGCCCGCATTGATCCTCGCGATCGTAGCGAACAACGGCAGCGCGTTGTTCAGCATGTGTGCCGTCATGGCGAGAAGAAGCCCCGATATCGGAGCCAGAATGCGCAACCATTTGCGACGTGTCTGAAGTGCCAGCCCGAGAGATGCACCGAAAATGGCGGTGAACATCGCGTGTCCGCCAAGCCCGAAGAGTGCATATCGAACACCGAGTTGTAGACCGAACGCCGGCACGCCAAACTTGGCATACATTTTGACGACGTAAAGCGCCGCCTCGAACCAAGTGAACCCAAGGCCTACGAGAGCGCCGTAAATCAGACCATCGCGCATGTTGTCGAATTCAGGCCGCAACAGCCAAAAAAGTAGAATTACGCCAAGCGCCTTGGCTATCTCCTCCACGATCGGCGCGGAAATCGGCACAACAATCATCAAGGATGCATTCGGACCTAGCATCATTTCGAGCAGCGGATGATGTGCAAGCCATCGATCGATAAGACTGAGAAAGGCGGTGTTGAACGGCAGGGAAAGACCTGTGGCGATCAAACCGCCCCACAGAAAGGCAGCGGCGAATAACCAAGGAAACTCACGTTCGCGTCGATCTAGAAACCAAAGTATCGCAAGTGGCACCAGCGCGAGCAGGCTCGAGAGCGTGAGCGCCCGCAAGAACACGTTGAAGAGGTTCGGGGGCATTCCGGTGAACACGACCAACTGAACAAGGGTCGCGAACGCCAAGATGGCCAGCAGTGAAATCGTGATTGCCTTGCTTACGCCGCTCCGCCGCAGGGGGGAACCAACGAGCAGACGGTCATAGTCGAGGTGAGACATCAAGAGCGCCACTGTCGGTTATGTTGAAGCATCCCTTGGCGCCGCCTGTGATAAACACCGTCTCAAGGTTTTCTGGCTCGATGACAGTGATAGGGGCTTTTCAGCTTGTCCCATCTTTCTCTCCCGTTAAGAGCCAAGCGCGGGCGAGGCGGCGCGGCGGACCATTCTGCCCCAACTAGATTGGGGTTCTAGAGGGTATTTTTTCTTACTCAGTCGGCCCGCAAGTTCACCTGAGAGCAGACACTTCGTCCCAACGACGACCACGAAAACTGCGGCATCCATCGTGGTCAGGCGACATGTTTGTCCCGTTCGTCAAATGACTGCTTCAGCAATTCTTCAGCGCGGTCAATGGCATTTATCGGCAGAAGCTGGTTCGCCGCTCCTTTATGTCCAAGTGAAAATGATCGTGGTGGGCGCTGTTGGCTCGGGGCCCAAGCACAGTGCCAAAGATCCTGCACGCGTTCTCATGCGCGCTCTGAACGAATGCGGACTTCCCCTGCAAAGAGGCTACGACCGGCTGTGAGCCCGACGCGTTGATCAAGTGAAGGGGATTCCGCCGCGGGAGTTCAGCATTAGCATAGCGTTGGTTCCAGTCCTGGCGCACGGTGATGTGCTCTCCAGAGGCGAGCACAAATTCTGAAAGATCGAGCGCATTGGCGAGCGCATGCTGGCTCAAGGGTGGATCGGCACGATTATAAACATTGCGGCAAACATAGGATGACGCACGCAGCTTCACGACCGTCGAGCCCAGCAGTGCCTCGGCATCGCGTTGAAGGTCATCGACCCAATCGCTCAAGGCTTTCGCCAACTCGCAACTGACTGTTGCAGGTGGATCGATCTCCACCTCTGCATCGGCATCACGTCCCAACGATCTCAGCAGGATCGGCGCGGGCGTGCCGCACAGCCCCTCTTGATCGGGGGTAGCGGCTCGAAATCAAGTCCAATTGCAGAGAGCGTTTCGGTGCATTTGGCCTTGGCCGCAGCAACCTCGGCATCGCTCCATGGATTACTTGCCCTTCAACCGGATGTGAGCGCTTTTGCGTTGCCTGTGAGGCGTGTTTGGATTTTCGCTGGGGGGTGGCTGCACATCGGTCTTGGCCTCTGCGGGGAGGGACAGCCAAAAAGGCGCAACCAAGATGGTGAGAGCCAGCCAATAACGCTTCATTCCAGGTTCCCTCGGGGGATTGAGGCCAGGCGGGAAGGTCTTGGTGCTCACGCTCCTCTGAATGGAAAGAGCCGATTGACCGGCGCGTGGTCAGTCGTTCTGGTCGGCTACGATCTTCTCTCGTCTACCCAGTGGCTGTCCGGCTGTCCGCGCTGGGTAAGTGCTCACGACTTCCCCGGCTCCCTCACCGGATCACCTCCACGCGGACGTTGGCCGTGCCGCCCATGCCAATGGCGCGAGCCGCGCCGCTGCTGAGGTCGATTGCGAGGCCCTTCACGAACGGACCGCGATCATTGATCCGAACGACCACCGACCGACCATTACGAGAATTTGTCACTCGAACCTGCGTGCCGAACGGCAGCGTTCGGTGGGCAGCGGTCATCGCGCCAGGATTGAACTTCTCGCCGGATGCCGTTCGTCGTCCTGCGAACTCTTGACCATAGTAAGTGGCAACCTCGGCCTGGGCGGCACTCTCTAAGCAAACAAGCGCACATAGCGCCACAGCAACTGTCCTCATTGCGAATGCCCTCCGATTGTTCGCACTTCAGGTTCCGACAATCAGAAGAACTCTGTCGGCAATTCGTCGAAAAAAAGGCATTTTTTGAGGTGCTTACAACGGTCTGCTCACGAACATGGTTAACACACGTGATGCCGTGGTCGGCAGCCTTTTCAGGCTGGAATTCAATGCGAAGCAGCCAGCTCAATACCCTCGAAACGCTCTTCAAGCTGCGAGCTCTTGTGGATGCGCGGACTAGCAGTGATCAGGTGAGACGATCAGGGATCCGCGATCTCCGCAAATGCTTACAACGGCACGTGGAAACCGCCAGCCGGACCAAGTGAGCGGGAAGCGATTGGTTCGCGGCCGGCGGTTCACGCCGCCCTGTCAACGAAGCGATGACGAGCTTTGCCATGAGCCTCTTCAGCCTCTCAGCCGACAAGCGGCTCAATTCTTGAAAATGCAAAGGTGCCCAACCGTTCGGCGATGGCGTGGGGGATAAGCCATGCCCGTTCGGCTTTAAGATGGCAGATAGCCAGTGACTCAGTTGGACAGCCGCTCGATCTGAGCGCCGCACTGGGCGAGCTTATCCTCCATGCGCTCGAAGCCGCGATCGAGGTGATAGACCCTGCCGATCATGGTTTCGCCTTGCGCGGCAAGTCCGGCGATGACCAGTGACACCGAGGCCCTGGAGATCCGTGGCCATGACCTCAGCGCCATGCAGGCCATTCACGCCGGTGACGAAAGCGGTATCGCCCTTGAGATCGATGCGGGCTCCGAGCCGCGCCAACTCCTGCACATGCATGAAACGGTTCTCGAAGATGGTCTCGCGCACCTCGGACGTTCCGTTGGCCGTGCACATCAGCGCCATGAACTGCGCCTGCAAATCGGTGGGGAAGCCCGGGAAGGGCTGGGTCTCAACGGACACGGCGCTGAGGCCGCCTTTTCGCGCCACTTTGATACCGCTCTGCCGCTCCTCGATCTCGACGCCCGAGGAACGCAAGGTTTGCAGCGCCTCTTGCAGCAGATCGGGACGGGCCCCGTCGAGCAGCACGTCGCCGCCGGTGATGGCCGCGGCCATGGCGTAGGTCCCGGTCTCGATCCGGTCGGGCAGCACGGTATGCTCGGCGCCGTACAGCGTCTCGCGTCCCTGGATCCGCAGAGTTGACGTCCCGAGCCCCTCGATGCGGGCCCCCATCCTGACCAGGCAGTTGGCGACGTCGACCACCTCAGGCTCGCGCGCCGCGTTCTCGATCAGGCTTTCGCCGCGGGCGAGCACCGCCGCCATCAACGCGTTGTGCGTGGCGCCGACCGAGACCTTGGACAGCGTGATCTTATTGCCGGTGAGGCCGCGCGGCGCGCGCGCGATGACATAGCCGCCTTCGAGCTCGATCTCGGCGCCGAGCGCATCGAGCGTTTGAAGATGCAGATCGACGGGGCGCGTGCCGATGGCGCAGCCGCCGGGCAGCGACACCTTCGCCCTGCCGCAGCGCGCGACCAGCGGCGCAAGCACCCAGAAGCTTCGCCCGCATGCGGGCCGCCGTCTCGTAAGGCGCGGTGGTGTCGACGATACTCCCGGCGCGGTCAGCCTGAAGGTCTGGCCGTTCGCTGGTGCGCTGACCGACCGCTTGCCGGCGATGGTCACATCGACGCCGTGATTGCCGAAATGCGGGCCAGCAGATTGACGTCGGCGAGCCGGCACGTTGTGCAAGGTCAACGTTTCTCGGTGGGAGTAGACTCGTCATCGTCGAAGGCGACGCAGCGTCTTGGCGCCACTGATCGGTATGCTGCCGGTCAACGCTGACCACCGACGATACGGATACGGTCCATAACGTTATCTACTCCCTCGGCGCCTGGCGTTCCTTGCCCCGTTGCGTGTTCGCACTCGCTCCCGCGAGGCTCGGGGCGCAGAAGCAAAACGGTTCCTGCGCGAGCCACCCAAAAGGGTCGCGGTCTGCAGGGCTGAGGACAGTCATGTCTCGACCATTTTTACCTTCCGTCGGGTCGCAGGGTCGTCGCATAGGCCAGTCAGGCGATCGCGCAGTAAAGTGCTCCTGTCCACATGTGCCATAAACAGGGTTCCAGCTTCTCCTCTTCCTTTCAGACGTCACCACGAACGCCAGTTCAGCCATCGAACCTATGGACGACACGGCTGGTTGCGGCGCCGGCCCCCTCGTTCGCGAATAGACGGTGTGCCTGCCGATAGGCTGTCCCTCGCCGCGCGCCATGACGGTCATGAACCGCCTCGCCTCTGCCGAACGATCGTCGGGTTAAGGAAGATATGTTGCGCCCGCGGTAGGAGGCCTCTGTCCAGTAAGAACGGCATCTGCAATTTCGGCCGCACTTTGATAGCGAGGATCATTCGGCGAAAGTCTCTCCATCTCCCCCCGCCTCGTCGTCCATGGCTCAAACTGCCACGGATAGTACACCACGTCTTCAATACTGTCACCCCATTACCGCTCCACTTGCGATTGAGAATGCACGTCGGCAACGGTACCTGCCTCCTCGGCTGACCAGAGGCCCTCAAA
>CAWFNK010000011.1:0-134163 GCA_963817175.1 uncultured Alphaproteobacteria bacterium | reverse complement strand
CCGCCCGCGTCATCCCGGGGCACGGGCCGCATGCCATGGAGCTGCCGGAGGCGCTTACCCCCGAGCAGCGCTACCTCGCAGCCATCGCCGCCGATGTCAGGAAATTAATCAAGGAGGGCAGGACCTTGGAGGACGCCACCCGGACGGCGGGCTTTTCCGAGCGCGACGCCTGGAAACTGTTCGACCATTATCATGTCCGCAACGTCACTGCGGCCTTCGCAGAGCTCGAATGGGAGTGATATGATGCGGCTAAGGATCATTCGAAGGACCGTGCCATGGCCTACCCCATGAAGAGCTTACGCTATGTTGGCGCCGCCGCCGCGCTGGCCGCCTCGCTGCTACTCTCCCCGGCCGTCAAGGCCGACATCGATGACTGGCAGGTGTTAAAGCAGCAGGCCTTCGGCGGTCGCGCCATCCTGGCCGAGGACGGATTTGTCGTGCTCGAAGCGCCGCAAGTCGCCGAGGATGCCTCGCTGGTCCCGCTCACGGTGCGCGTCCCGCCTGAAGTGACGCAGAAACTCAAATCGTTGACGCTGTTCATCGACAAGAACCCCGATCCCAAGGTGGCAACGCTGCACTTCGGGCCGGCGGCGGGCAGCGGCGGAGAGCGCAGCTTCTCGACCCGCGTGCGCGTCGATAGTTTCTCACATGTGCGGGCCGTGCTGGAGACCGAGGACGGCACGCTGCACATGGCCACCCGATTCGTGGCGGCGTCCGGCGGCTGCGGGGCCATGCAGGCCAAGGATCCCGATGCAGAGACCGTCGATCTGGGCAAGATGATCGTGAAGACGTTTCCGCCGGCGCTCGATCAAAGCCCGATCTGGTCGGGTCAGGTGATGATCAAACATCCGAACTCGAACGGCATGCAGCTCGACATCCATACCGCCAATGTCATCCCGGCACGCTTCGTCAAGGAGATGATCGTGAAGCGCGGCGGCGAGCTCGTGTTCGATATGGAGAGCACGTTCTCGATCTCGACCAATCCGAATTTCCGCTTCACCTTCGGGCGCGGTGCCGACAACAATCTCGACGTGGCCATCACCGATACTGACGGCACGAAGTTCGACGCGAAATCGGAGCCGAGCGGGTCTTAGCCCACCTATTCGTGCCGATCAGGGCTGCGGCTGCGGCGACTTGCTGGAATAGAAGATCTGCGCCCTGAGCAGGAACTCGTCCGGCTTCTTGAGGAAAACCTGGCGCGCCGTCTCATTGCCGAAGCAATAGGTCTTGCCGGCATAGACGGTGCTGACCGAACAATCGGTCTTGATCTCCTTGCCCTCCACAAGCCCCATCACGCAATTGTCGTCAAACTCGCCTTGTGTGGCGGCAGCGGCAGCGGTGAGGCTGAGGCCAAGCGTGAGGACGGTGGCCAAAGCGCAGAGACGTCCAACTCTCATCGTCCTCTCCTCACTTGAAACATTGGTGGGCGCAGTAGGACTCGAACCTACGACCCGCTGATTAAGAGTCAGGTTTGAAGCCTTTTCAGTCCTATTCAACTCTGCTCAACTCCCCTTCCCTACTCCTTGAAACACCAATGATTTCATTGGTCAAGCCTGCTCATTGCATGTCAGGCCGTGTCAGCCTATATAACCCTCGAAACATTGCCCACAACATTACCCACGGACGAGGTCGGACCTTCTGATCAGGATCAGCGGGCCTTCGTCGAAACCGTCGAAGCACATTACCCACATTGCCCACACCGAAGGACATTACCCATGACACGGTTCACTCAGCAAGGCGTCGAGCGGATGAAGGCACCGCCCAAGCCTCAGCGTCTCGACAAGATTCACACCATTGATCGCGGCTTAGCTCTAGCGCTGCGCATAAGTTATTCCGGCAGCAAGACTTGGCGCGTGCTCTACTACGTCAAAGGCAAGCCGCACACCGAGACGCTCGGCAAGTTCCCCGAGGTCAGCGTTGCGGACGCCTATAAGTTAGCCCGCAAGTTCGAGCCCGAGAACGCCACCAAGAAGGCCGAGGCTGGCACCTTCCGCGACGTGGCTCAGGACTTCATCACCAACTACGTCGAGGTCGAAGGGCTGAGATCGAAGCGCGAGATTGTGCGCTGTCTCGAACGCTACGTTTACCCGACGTGGGGTCCAGACCGCTTCGTCGACATCGGACGGGCTGACGTTGCCTCTCTGCGTGATGCGATCAGAGAGAAGCACGGCAAACGTCAGGCCAATATGGTGCTCGCCATAGTCAGTAAGTTGGCCAACTGGTACGCCGTCAACCGCGACCGCACCAACCAGTACGTGTCGCCCGTCATTCGCGGCATGGCATTCAAGAAGAATGGATCGCGTGAGCGCATCCTCAACGACGTCGAACTGAGGGCGGTGTGGAATGCCTGCGAGGGCACCTTCGGCGACATCGTCAAGTTGCTGCTGTTGACTGCTCAGCGCCGGGAGAAGGTCACCACCATGAAGTGGTCGGACGTGAAGGACGGAGTCTGGACCATTCCAAGCGAGCCTCGGGAGAAGTCGAATCCCGGCACGCTGCAAGTGCCGCAACTCGCCATCGACATCATCGAGGCGCGTGATCAAGTGGCGGACAATCCCTTCGTGTTCGCTGGCCGTGTCCACGGTCAGGCGTTCAATAGCTATTCGCAGGGCAAGGCCGAACTCGATGCCAAGCTAAATTTATGCACCACGCATAAATTGCCGAACTGGACGCTGCACGATCTGCGCAGGACGGCACGCTCGCTGATGTCGCGCGCCGGTATCACCTCACACATCGCCGAGCGCGTGCTTGGGCACACGATCAAGGGCGTCGAGGGAACTTATGATCGGCACGCTTACGATGATGAGAAGGCGCATGCGCTTGCAGCGCTGGCGGGACTCGTCGAGCGCATCGTCAACCCGCCGAAAGGCAAGAAGGTCGCCTACCTCGCCGACGCCAGGGCGTGAAGGCGCTGCGCTAGTCGGGCTGAGCGCTGTTGCGGGCTTTGCGGCGAGCGTGGGCTTCCTTCGCCCGCTTCGACCGTTCGGCAAAGTTCGCGGCACCGCGAGAGGGAAAAACGGGATTCCAGAAAACCCGATTTATACCCTGGGTATAAATTCCGCGTTGGGCGGTTCAAATCCTTGGCGAGTGAAAAAGCGCGGGGCCGCGCTTTTTTGTCTGGCCAGGGCAACTGAAAAAGCACGGGGCCGTGCTTTTTTGTCAGGCAACTGAAAATATTCGGGGCCGAATATTTTTGTCTGGCCATGCGCGTACCTGGCACAAGTCCCGATACAGAAGCTCGAAGCCGAGGCCCAACAAGGCCCGCTGCTGCGTGCGCTGCGTCGCATCGGCCAGATCATCAAGGCCGGGCCAAAGGCGAAGCCGCCGGGTGGATCAAAAAAGCGACCACGTAAGGATCGGGGTATCAAATACCCCGATCTTTCCCTCGAACACCAAGGCATCGACCGTCGCTCGGTAGCCAATCGCAACTGAAAATTTGCGGGGCCGCAAACTTTTGTCTGCACAGGGATTGAAAAAGATCGGCCCCGAACTTTTTCAGTCGCTTAACCGCGCAACGGTACGCGCATGGCCAGACAAAAATATGCGGCCCCGAATATTTTCGGCCCCGAAAATTTTCAGTCGGGCGCAGGAAAAATCCCGACCACCGGGATTTTCAGAATCCCGGTGGTGTGCTCACCCTGATCATCGCACGCTTAGTCACCGCGCCGCTTGGGTGAAATGATGGAGGAACAGCCAAAAGCGAAAGGTGGGGTTCCCTACCAGAAGGGCAAAGCTACTGGGGTTTCAGCAACCCCGGTAGAAGTGACCTTGGCTGAGGCTTGAAGGGCAAGGGCTGGGTGCCGGACCCAGCGGTGAGCCACCACTAGGCCACCCCCGCAACGTATTGTGGTCTTAAGACCCACTCGAAGCGCGCGCCTCAAGCCCTGAACAGGGTCGAGATCGTTGCGCTTAAAAGGGCATCGTGGGGTGATAGCGGGTAAGAACTCTCAGGGCAGTACCAACTGGCCCTTGTATGTGCCACCGAAGAGGGTGTCGGTCAGTTTCTCGTACATGTAGGTGCCCCCGCCGCTAGCGCCTTCATATTTGCCGGTGCCACCGGTATATTTCCACGTGTATTCCTTGAGGTGCGATCCCTCTTCCCAGCTTTCGTAGACCTTGCCACCTTTATAATTATCAGTGCAGGTGCCGTTGCCCTTCCAGCTCCCGTCGGGCATGTACTCGTATTTTCCAACGCAGTCTTGCGTAACCTTCTCCGCGGCCGCGTCGTTCTGGATCAACACGCATCGTTGGACAAGATCGGCCAACTTGTGTCCCTTTTCAGGCTCCGACTCAGTCCACTTGTCGTTCACGCAGGCGATAGCGCCCAATCTTTCGATGGTCTGACCGGCGTCTGCCGCTCCACTGCCAAGGATGAGAAGCGTTGTGGGCACGGCTACGAACAGCTGCTTGAGGTTCATGGTGTCCTCCCTTGCAAACACATCGGATTTCGCACTGCCAGCACGCTGATCTTACCCCTGCCACACGTTTTTGCAGAGGCGAAATTCCGTGCGCGCGTAACGCGATAGTGGGGGCGCGGCGGCTGGCGGCGTCGACAACCTCGCTGCTAAGGCGGCGAAGGAAGCTGCGCGCCCCGCTCGTGAAGACGTCTGGCGACAGTGCTTGGCTGTTTACGAGGAGGAGCTACGCGACATCGAAGCCGACCCCCACGCGTATGAGGGCGACGCCTTCATCTACGCAGCCATCGTTATGAGTGAGGTCGAGCGCCTGCGCCGTCGTCTCGGCATCAAGGCATCGCCGGAGAAGAAGCGCGAGCAGACACGGGAGCGGGTACGGCGCTATCGAGCACGGAAGGGCCAGCCATAATGGCCCGCCAGGATCGCCCCACAGCGCCGGAAGCCGATCACTACTCTGCCTGCTCGGATTACGGGGCTGTGGGGCGCTCTGTGGCCCGCCAGCGGCCCCTGCAATCACGATTTGGGGGTTGGGGTTGGGGTTGGCCACAAGGTGTTGAGCCCACGGCATTGGTTGTGTGGCAGGTTGGTGCAACTACCATGCGTACCGCCAGCGATACGCTTAAATGGTTGTGCAGGCAGCGGTCTAAGCCCGCAAACGCAAGGCTGACCGTCTCGGGACGGGTAGCTTTTCAAAAAGCTCCGATGCGAGGTAGATCAGCACTGCGGTGACGGCGGTGGGCGGCTGGCGCTGTTGGTGGGGCGATCACGGTCATCGCCAGGATGTTGTTGTCGGATGAGTTGGACTCAAAACTTTTTGAGTCCAAACGGGCCATGATTGAGGCGCAGAAACACCTCTCATCCGGCAAAGGCATTGGCGAGCCTCTGATCCTACGACTGCCCTCAAGGATGTGCCAGGCTCAGCGGTCTATGCCCGCAAACGCAAAGCTGACCGCCTCGGGACGCTTGGCTTGGTTGAGCGCGGAGGCGTCAACTGCCTGACGATCGCCGTTCGGCGGGTCCAAAGGGTACCTAGCTCACGCTCAAGCTCTGTCCGTTCACACCACTCGCCGCTGCAATAGTCGTCGCGAGGCAGCGTCACGATCAGGTTCTCGACGAAGGCGCGCCTCTGGTCGATGTCGCGTAATTCGGTTTCAAGTTGTTGCCGTTCTCTGTCGTTCGTCATCTCAGTTCACTTTCAACCCCAATAAGGGGGGCGACGGCCGCGCGAAGCCGCCGCCCCTGGTAGGCGCGCTCGACCCGGAGGGGGAGATGAGGTCGTGCGCGCCATGCTTGCGACGCGCAGGAAGAAGGGACCACGCGTCGCGCGATAACTTGTAGGGATGTGGAAGGGGCGGCGACCATTGGTCCGCCGCCCCTCGGTGCTTTTGCCGCGCGACCGAACACCAAAAGAAACGCGGTAACACTCCTGAGCGCGTCGCCGGGGAAGCATAGGAGTAAGACCCGGCGCAGGCCCTGCTCATGACACGCTCGCCACATCCGCCATCGCCGACTTCGCAAGCGCTGCAGATCGCTCGGCAGCGTCGACGGCGGCATCCTTTTCGGCATAGATAGACCCGCTCCAACTGGTGAACAGATTGGCGAGGCGATCGAGTTGGGACTGAGCGGCGCGCAGCCGTTGCAGCCGCTCAAGCGCCGGACCGCTATGCGCCCGCTGCCACATGTCGCGTGCGACGCTCACCTCGGCGTCGCCCATGCCGGTCAGCAGATTGCTGCCGGTGGTAGCAGCGGCGACGAAATTGGCATCGCCAGCCTCGACCGCCTGCCGCACGGCGCGCAGGCGCTGGTCCTGTGGCATCGAGCGCAGCGCGCCGCGAATTTCCATCGCCTCGATGGCGACGACAGCGCCCAGGGCGTCCTTCTTTGGACAAGGCAAGGTGCTGGCTTCCAACTCGCCGAGCTTCCGATCCACCTTGTCGCGCGTGTCGGTGAGCTTCTTGCTAGTGGCGTCGTGTAATTCGCGCACGCGTTTGCGCGCGTTGGAGAGCCGCTTCAACTCCGGCTGCATCACGTCGCCCATGATCTTGGCGTGCGCCGCCTTGACGTTCGCGCTGGCCTCGGTGATGGAGTCGGCGGCGCGCATCATGGCGTCGAGTATCTCGTCGGCGTCCTTGCTGGCGTGCTTGCCGACGAGGCCCGACGCTGCCTGCAGGCTCAAGGGGATGTCGATCTTCATGGCAAATCCTCCAACACTAAGTCGCTCTTCGAGATGGTTACGCTATTGCCACCGGCAACACGCAAGGGTGCTCGCCCGCACGGGTGAGGCGGCGGCGATCCGGGGTGAGGAGTTCGACCGCGTCGCCCAAATCCTGCACCACGTCGTACACCTCACCGTCGTGCAGGATCGAAAGGCCCGGCTCGAACAACGACGCAGGCTCGACCTCGACGAG
Organism: uncultured Alphaproteobacteria bacterium; assembly: GCA_963817175.1. Classification (GTDB taxonomy): domain Bacteria; phylum Pseudomonadota; class Alphaproteobacteria; order Rhizobiales; family Methyloligellaceae; genus Methyloceanibacter. The sequence goes on along the minus strand of CAWFNK010000011.1, from coordinate 127,340 downwards.
ATCGCCTTGGCCGATGCTCTTGCTGCTGAACCGCCCGTCGGGAAATCGGCGCACGCATTTGCAGCGACGGCCGTCGTCGGTCTGGCTGTGCGCCACCCACGTCTCACCACGCTGATCGACTACAATGGCACCGGCGGAAATCATCGCGCCGTCCCCCTGCGTCGTGCCCGTTTCGTTGGCTGGAACAAGGGCTTCGCCAGCTGAATCTTGTGCGCTTCCATGTCGGCCTCGGCCACGCGGATGGTGCGGATGCGCAGCGGCTCGCGCTCCTGGCGCGGCCAGCGGCGCGCCCATGCGCCGTTCGCATCGCGATAAAGTACACTTCCGTCTTGGCAACCGACCGACGCCAGCGTCCTTGTCGGCGAGGCAGCAAACAGCAGCGCACCACAGGCGGCGTTGCACAAATCGTCGTGAGAGCCTTTGGGATGATCAACCGATTCGCGGCCGCCCCTTGCGCTGACCCTGTCGAGGTCGAGAAGCTGGTTCACCATCTTGGTGTGGTCGAGCAAGCTGACCTGAGCCGAATTGATCAGCGGCAAGGTGGCGATATAGATGTCGTTCTTGAACTTGCCCGCAGCTTGGTAGGTGATCCCGTGGCGGGCAAACTGCTCGACCGGCCACTCTTTGGCGTAGTTGTCGCCGCGCACGGAGCTGATCCAGTACGAGCGCAACACGCCGGAGAACTCCTCGATGACCACCGAGGGGTTCAGGTTTGGCCCAGGTACCTCACGCAGACAGTCGAGGACAATACGGCCATCGTCGGCGCGGTGAGCTACGGCTAACGCGAAGCTGTCGGGGCCGCCGCCTGCCAGATCGACGAAGGCGCTATAACGAATACCTTGCAGCGGTGGTCGCTCGCGGATGCCGTAATCGATGCAAGCCTCGACCGCCGCCCGCGTGACGAAGCCTTCAACGTCGCTCCGCCACTCGCCGAGATATTCGGCGCGGTTGCGGATCCGGTCGGACTCAAGCGCCGCGTCGATCTCCTCCTGCGGCACCAGCGGGTTCATGCTTCCGGGTTGGCGCTTGCCAAACGAAGATCGGGTCTTGCTCCTTGCCGAAATGCTTGCGGTAGGCGTCCCACAACGCGCCCTTGCGGAACTGCGGCGAGCTTGCGCACAGCAGCATGGCTCCCGGCACGGTGAGCATGGCCGGTCTGATGCTAGAGATGACTTCGTGGTCGGGGTTGGCGGCGTCGTCCTCGGATCGCCAAAGGGCAAGCTCGTCCAGTAGTGCCGCGACAACCGTGTAGCCGCGCACCGAGCGGTAGTTGCAGGAGTGTACTTCGATGACGATGCGGTTGGTCAAGGTGACCGACTGCTGCGTCTCCAACTCGATCAGTTGCTTGAGCATTGGCACCGACAACAGGCCGCGCACGAAGCGCATGATGACGCGCGCCTGCCTGCGGTCCTGGGCGATGATCATGATCGTGCCGACCTCGCCCGGCGCGAGGTATGACCGCCAGTCCTTGAAGGCGGCGAGGTACACGGCGATCAGGGCGAGGATGTAGGACTTGCCGCCGCGTCTGCCGACTACCAGCCAAGCCTCGTGCAGTGGACTAGTCGGCGGTTGGCTGCGGCCGGTGCATTGCCGGTAGAGTTCGAGTTGCTCAGGCGTCAGCGCCAGGCCGAACAATGCGGCCAAGAACACGAACCAGGCTTGCCGAGACTTCCGGTTGCGGAAGTGGCTGCTGCCGAACACCTCGGGGTCGAGGCAGGCGTCGAGGATGTTCAAGCGACCTCCTCGACCTTGCGGCGGTCATACTCGCGGGCGTACGTGAGGGGATCGGGCGTTACGTCACGCGCTACCCGCGACAAGCCCAACGTCGTCGCTACCCTGCGTGTCGAGTTGGCGAGGCGACAGTACTGCGCGGTGTTGACGGATTCGCCGTTGATGCTCTTGGCGTCCAAGCGCTCACGCAACACGACCATGCCGCTGACGGAGCGGATCAGGTGCCGTTGCAGTTCGGTGAGATGAGCTTCGCCGCCGAGGTCGGCACAGATCGCGCCAGCGATCTCCGCGTAGCGTCTGGCAATGGTGCAGCGCCCGTCGATGCCTTCGAGAATGCGGTGACCTTGCCCTGTTGCGGTCCTAAAGGCCGATGAAGGGAGGTCTAACCGCTTCCCATTGCTGGGCTTGTTTTCGCCCCGTTCCGCTTGATGCGGCTTGTTGCTTTTCATTGATGATACATTGCCCTTCACATTGCCCAAATCAAGAGTAAGGCAAGGAAGCCTTGGCTGGCAAGGCTTCCCTGTCGGTCAGCATCTGATTGAGTATCAGCTACAGGGCAGAATCGGCGTGTACGTCCGCCTCAGGTCGAGGTCGTGTTTGCGGCGTTGTACTCGTCAGGATTTTGATGGGCTGGATGCAGGGGTGTGGGGGAGGACCAGAGATGGCAGACGTGATTGAGTTTCACGAGGCGAAGCGCAAGGTGAGTCGCTTTGGGAGCGGCCACAGGATTCACTGCGCCTTGCTTGAGTCCTACTGGCACGCTGGCCGGGTCCACTTTTGCTCGCCTTAATTGCACTTTTGCCCGCCTTAATTTGAATGGGCAATCCATGCTAGAGCATAGCCAATTGCAGCGCGGGTAAGTAACGCGCTTTCTCTCCCCCCCCTCACACTCTCGAAAGAAGGATGAAAATTGTCGCGTTTCACTACTTACATGCTCGCGCTGACTGCGATGGCTTTCTTGATCGTGGCAGTTCTCACCTAAAGTTATGCGGAGTGCCCCATCATGCGTTTGCGAGATTACTTATCGTTCTTTCGGCCTGAGGAATTTGATGCCATGACGGCTGCCTACGATGCCGCTTGGCAACACATGCGGACCGACATGCCTACTCTCACTGCCGATCAGGTTCAGGTCCTAAAAAAGAACCTAGCGCAGATGATTCTAGCGTCCGCCTGCACCGGGAAACGGGACGTAGTGCGGCTAAAAGAGATTGCATTGCGCGGAGTCTCAGCACGACTACTCGACCGAGTAAGAGTGCTGCTTACGCAGCTTATGCCAGCCGTCCTTTTGGCCGCGTAAGTGTTGCAGCCCACATCGTTTTCATCGGTGGTGTCCCCCGTCTAGCCGAAGATGTGGGCTGTTCGTGCCGGTTTCCCCCCCGGCACTGCGCGAAAGCGCATTGACGCCCCAGCCCCACATTGGGGTTGGGGCATTTGATCTAGCTCAAGAGGAGAATGTGATGAAAAAAATAAGCATGATTGGAGCCACTCTAGTGGGAGCAGCAGTGCTGTGCGCAGCGCCTATATCGCTGCATCAATCCCTAGACAAAGGTTTGTCTTTGTCCGTAGACAAGGCGCAAGCCCGTATCGGGCGACCGCTAACACCCGGGAGCGTTGCTGGCGTCCACCGCAGAGTTGAGAGGCGTGCATATCGCGGTGGATCTTATGGCCAAGGATATGCATATCGCCGTGGATATTATGGCCAAGGATCTTATGGCCACGGCGGCTCGCAGGCTGCAGCGGGTACACCCTGTAAGGAGGCGGCCAAGCTCGAATTCCCGAGCGATCGGAAGGCCCGCCACGACTTCAAGAAGTCCTGCAAGGCCGCTTGGAAGGCCACGCAGAAGGCCCCCCAAGCATAATCAGCAGAACAAGATCGAGATTGCAAAGAAAGGGACCCGCTTCGGGTCCCTTTCTCATTTATTGCAAGGGGGGGCGCTGCCTCCCGAGATTTCACGCGCTCCCACTGGTTTGCTGAGTTGGTTTATGTCGGTGACTTTCTGCATTTTGTACATTCTCACTAGGTGTGACTGAGTTGGCTTTAAGGCCTCTCTCTCTTAGATGTCTATGTGCGCATATCATTCACTCGCTCCATCTCCTTGTTCCTACGGTGTTTTTTGCCTCCAACTCTGCGTATTTCGGCTGTTTTGTACACATCCGTATTTTCCTCATCCAACCAGGGCAGTTTCTGCACCCAAGGACCTCTTCCTAGCGCATCAATCAGCAACTGCATCGAGAACGAATTCTCCTCGTCCATTGCATGCACCCGACATAGGAGAGTTCCGATGGCTTTATCGTTGCTGTCAGATATGCGCCGCTTCTTCCTCTCGTTCTTGTTTGTGTACCAACGACCCAATCTCTCTTTGTTGACGGTGAGGAAGTTGAGATTGTTGGTCCAATAGCTCGACACATTGAATGTGAGGAAATCTCTCGGATGTGTGAGACCCATCCGTCTCAATGCAGCCGCCCCGCGTATCTTCGACTCAAAATGCAGGCACGGGAATTCTCCCGTCACCTTTGAGTACTGATCCCCATAAATCAAAAAGCTGGTGCCGCGTCTCTTACCGTAACCGGTCGAATAATTGCCGTTGTCGAACACGACGAGCGGTCTGTTGCGGTGCCATCTCTGCACAAAATGTTTTTGTACAAACTGCTGCCGCTCGATCACCGCCTCTTCACTCTCCAGGATGTAGTCCCGCGCCAGTTCGGCATAGTTCATGTGCGCGTCATCGCGCTCGGCGAGAAATTGCTGGACTGCCTCTTGTGGCTGACAGAAGCGGATCACCTGCCGGTAAGACCAATCCCACCACGCCGGTTCACTGATGCGGATGTCCTGCGCCAATAACAAACTTCCACAATCAGCCTTGAGACGGCGTCGCTCTTTCTCCGACAACGGTGTGCGGAACCACACCTGCGCTACATCGATAAAATCGTAAGTGGGGACCGGCTTGCTCCGGCCATGCGTTAGGTCTAAACTCATTGAGCTTACGGGCTCCTTTCCACAGGGGAGTTCCAAGCACCACCATCTCCAACGTTGGTTGCACGATTCAGAGCCCGCGCCGATGCCTCGGTTGCGGGCTCTCCCTTTTTCCTAGCCCTTCACTGCCGATGCCAGCGCCTCGACGTCTGCGACGGGGTTGAACACCTGGCCGGTCTCGCCGCGCAGTCGGACCTTGCGCAGCTTGCCTTCGTTTTCGAGCCTGATAACGGAACTGACGCTTATGCCACCCAGCGCTTCACCGGTCTGCCCGCGCGTGTACAGCAAGCGGCGGGCCTCGTTACGCTGCCTGCGGCGACGCTCACGTTCTTCCGGCGATAGCTGGCGACGTTTGGATTTAGCTGGACGGCGCTTATGCGCCTTTGTGACTTTGGACACGGCACTAACTCCGCAACGCGCGACGGCACGCAGTTGTCGTGCTTGTCGCGAGGTTCGCGGAGATGCTTCCTGTGCTCTAACTTGCGACCGCAGTGTGTAGTCGGCGGTCTTTGCTATCTGGCAGGCATCTCAAGTGCACCGGCGGCCCGGTGATTACCACACCCCCCGCTCAACGCGGGCAGGCTCTAATCATGGCGAGCCAAATCAGTACTTTCAAGCGGTTTGTCCTGGGGACGTTTCAGGCTGTCGGAGTATTGCCCACGTATTACCCACGAGCATCTCGGCCAACTCTGGCGAGATGCTCAATCTCCTTGATTTTCTTTGGAATTTGGTGGGCGCAGTAGGACTCGAACCTACGACCCGCTGATTAAGAGTCAGCTGCTCTACCACCTGAGCTATGCGCCCTAAAGCTATGCCGCCTCGGTCTGGAAAGGCGCATCTAGGGGGTTTCACCTTAAGTGTCCACCCCACCAGGGTGCTCCGTCTAGCACTGCCTTCCTTGCCCTGTCCAGGGCGCACCACCGGCGGGCTGCCGCGCAAGAGCCTCACCAGAACGGCCCAAGCTCCTCCCGCCTGATGCGGGTCTCGCGGTTGACATGGGCGTTGAGCACGAAGCCGAGCCCGATCATCATGGTCAGCATCGAGGTGCCGCCATAAGAGACCAGCGGCAGCGGCACGCCGACCACCGGCACCAGCCCCGTCACCATCGCCACGTTGATGAACACATAGGCGAACAGGCAGAGCCCCATGCCGGCGGCGACCAGACGCGGGAAGGTGCTGCGGCATCTGAGCGCCATATAGGTGATGAACAGCAGCGCCAGGAGGTAGAGCGCAAGCAGCACGGCCGCGCCGATGAAGCCCATCTCCTCGGAGAACATGGTGAAGATGAAATCGGTGTGCTTCTCGGGCAGGAAATTGAGCTGGGTCTGCGTGCCCTGCATATAGCCCTTGCCGGTGAACCCGCCCGAGCCGATGGCGATCTTGGATTGCAGGATGTGATAGCCCGAGCCGAGCGGATCGCGGTCGGGGTCGATGAAGGTGAGGATGCGCTCCTTCTGATAGTCGTGCAGCCGCTCCCAGATATGCGGCAGCACGACGATGACACCGACAAAGGCGCCGACGAAATAGACCCAGCTCACGCCGGCGAGGAACAGCAGCCCGGCGCCGACAATGCCGAACAACGCCGCGGTGCCGAGATCGGGCTGGTCGAGCGCGAGAATCGCCGGCGCCCCGATCATCAGCAGCGGCGGCAGCACGGCATGCGGCCATGAGACCCGGTTGGGCGGAAGCCATTGGTAGTAACGGGCCAGCGCCAGAACCAGCGCGATCTTCATCATCTCGGTCGGCTGGAAGCTCATTTCACCATAGCCGAGCCAGCGTTTGGCGCCGCCGCTCTCGACACCGATGAGGATGACGAGAGCGAGCAAGACGAGCGCAAGGAGATAGAGCGGATAGGCCGCGCGAAGCCACCAACGCAGGTCGGAAAGCGCGACAATGAAGAGCAGCGCGAGGCCCAAACAATAGCGCACCACATGCCGGCTCGCCCAAGGCTCGAGCGAGCCTCCAGCCACCGAATAGAGCGCGGCGACGCCGATCAGCGTTATGGCGGTGATGAGCAGCAAGAACGGCCAGTTGATCAGCATCAGCTTCTTCTTGAGCAGAAGCTGGGGCCGTTCGACGCCTTCGGCGAACAGGGCCTTCATTCAGACGACTCCACGGCGGCGAGGGCCGGAGCGTCGGCGGTCTGATTGCTGGCGAAGAAGCCCGGCCGGCCGGCCGGATCGCGCAACAACACCTCGGTCATCACGTCCTTCACGACGGGCGCGGCCGCGCGCGATCCGCCGCCGCCATGCTCGACGACGCAGGCCGCGGCATAGCGCGGGGAGCTCACCGGTGCGTAGGCGATGAACAGCGCGTGCGTCTCGCCTTCCCAGCCCTTGAGGAAGCCTTGGTTCTTCGCGCTGATCACTTGGGACGTGCCGGTCTTGCCGGCCATTTGCACGTCGGGAATGGCGAGCGCCGAGCGCACGGCCGTGCCGCCCTTTTCATTTACCACGGCAACCATGCCGGCGCGGACGAGCTCGAGATGCGCCGGGTCGATATTCAGCAGGGCCGGCTCCGGCTCGTTCCCGGCCTTGGCAATCAGGTGCGGCGAGACCGCCCTCCCCGTAGCGATGCGCGCGGTCATGACCGCGAGCTGAAGCGGCGTCGCCGAGACATAGCCTTGGCCGATCGCACAACTGATCGTCTCGCCGGGATACCAAGGCTGACGAAGCGCCGCCTTCTTCCACGCCGTGTCGGGGATGATCGCCTTCTTCTGTCCGACAAAGCCGAGGTCGTGGATCTGGCCGAGGCCGAGCGCTCGCGAGGTGGCGGCAAGCTTGTCGATGCCCATTCGCCGCGCGGTCTCGTAGAAATAGACGTCACAGGATTGCTTGATCGCCTGATGCACATCGATCCCGCCGCCGTGGCGCTTCCAGCAGCGGAAGCGGTGGCGCGCGAATATATAGGCGCCGGGGCAATTCATGCGCTCGTCCGGCGTGATCACGCCCGCTTCGAGGCCGGCGAGCGCCGTAACCACCTTATAGGTCGAGCCCGGCGGATAGACCCCGCGCAGCGCGCGATTCTCCAAGGGATGATCTTTGTGCCTGGCGAGCTCCTTCCAGCGATCGAGATTGACCCTGAAGGACACATCGTTGGGATCGAAGGTCGGGTAAGAGGCCATCACCAGGATCGCGCCTGTCACCGCATCGAGCACGACGATGGAGGCGACGCGCAGTCCCTCGATCCGCTTGAGAGCGATTGCTTGCAGCTCCTGATCGATGGTGAGGGCCATGTCCTTGCCGCGCACGCTCGGCGTCGCGCCAAGTTCGCGCACCACCCGGCCATGCGCGTCGACCTCATATTTGATGGTGCCGGGCTGTCCCCTAAGCTCGGGGTCGAAGCTTTTTTCGATTCCCGCCTTGCCGGTGCGGAAGCCCGGCACGCGCATCATCGGGTCCTGGTCGACCTCGGCCTTGTCGGCCATGCCGACATAGCCGACCACATGCGCCATGCTGTTGCCGTGCACGTAGTGGCGATAGGTCGCCCGGTCGGCGCGCACGCCGGGAAGCTGCGGCGCCAGCACGCTGAGCAGGGTGAATTGCCGCCAGGTAAGGCCCTCGGTAACCAGCACCGGGAAATAGCCGCTCTGCCGCCGCGCCGCGCGCATGACGCGGTCCTTGTCGGCGGCGGAAATATGCACGACGCGCGAGACCGCCGCGAGCGTCGCCTTGAGGTCCTTGCAGAAGGCCGGCACGACGATGACGCGGAAATTCTCTTTGTCCTCGGCGACCACCCTGCCGATGCGGTCGTAGATCGAGCCGCGTGCGGGCGCCACCAACTGCATGGTCATGCGGTTCTCGTCAGACAGCAGCCGGTATTCGGAAGTGTCGAGGATCTGCAATTGGCGAAGCCGCCACAGCAAGAGCCCGAACAAGCCCGCCTGCCCGCCGCCGATCAGCACCGCGCGGCGCGAGAAGCGGCGGCGAAGCTTGAGCGCGACCTCGCGCGCCTTGTCGTCGCGCGACGGTTTCACGTCCACCTGCCATAAATGATGCGCCGGCCGGGCCTGAGCCGGCCGCGCTTGATCCAAAGCAGGCCGTGCAGCACGACCGGGAAGAGCAGAACCGAGGCGAGCGCACCGAAAGCGATCGGCCACAATTCGATCCAGCGCACGAAATAGAGCGAGGCGATCAGCCAGCCGAGGCTGGCGACGAGGACGGCGACGGCGGCCCAAACCAGCCAGAGCCGCTTCATGTCCTGTCCGTCGCTGAGCGGCGACGTCAAGCCGCCAGCGATGGCGCCGGTCAAGGTCATCAGCGCCCAGAAGCCGAGCGGCCCGCCGCTCATGACGTCGGTCAATAGGCCAAGCAGCATGGCGACGTAAGGCTGCAGGTCGGAGCCCGGGATCACGCGCCAGCAGAACACCATCATCACCACGACCAGCGGCAGGATGAAGGTCGCGTCGGCGGGAAGCCCCCATGGCACGGCGGTCGCCAACACCGCAAACAGCACCGAAAGGACTGGCAGGGAGGCGTTCATGGCTGGACTTGCGCTACGCCTTCGCTCGGGGCTGCCTCGCCTGCGGTTCCGGCGTGTTTGATCGGATCGCTCGCCGTATCGATGGCCGCGCTGGGCGCCGATATGGCCTCGGGTGCTTGCTTGTCCTCGGGCGTCGCCGAGAGTGCACGATTGGCGGCAACAGCAGGCGGATCGGTGCTGGCCAGAGCCGGCGTGTCGAAGAACAGCACGCTTACGACATCGAGCGCGCTCAGCTCGGCATGGGGCCGGACCTTGAACGCGCCGGCAGCACCGGTCACCACGCCGACGCGCAAGCCGCGCGGCAGAACCCCGTCGCTGCCCGAGGTGTAGACCTCGTCGCCTGCATAGAGCGACGCGCCGTCAGGCAGGAACTCAAGCTTGAGCTCGGCGCTGTTGTCGCCCGAGACGAGCGCGCGGACGCCGCCAGGGCCGACCAGCACGGGGATACGACTGTTGAGGTCGCTGAGCAGGAGCACGCGGGCGACCGAGGAGCCGGCATCGACCGTGCGGCCGATCAATCCGTCACCGTTGATTACCGCGTAGCCGACGCGTACGCCGTCATCGCGTCCGAGGTTGATCAGCGCGCTGCGCAAGAAGGGACCCCGCGCATCGGCGATGACGCTGCCGGTGACATAATGCAGCGCGGGCTCGTCGACCGCATTCAGCAGCGAGCGGAGATGCGCGACGTTGCGCTCGAGCAGCTTGGCGCGCCATTCCCATTGCTTGAGCTGATCGTTCTCGGCCTTCAGCCGATCGATCTCTTCCACCATGCCGACATAAGACCGGACGCGCGCCAAGGCATGGCGCCCCATGATGGCCGGCGCCGCCGCGGCTTCGAGCAGAGGCGCGCTCAAGTCGACGAACTGGTCGCGCAGGTCGATAACCGCGTTGTGGCCGATGCGACTCAGCACCAAGAGCACGGCGCAGATGAAGAAGAGCGTGAAATTCAGCAGTTCACCTGGCGCCCGCCAGGATCGGCGTGGCCGCGGTTTGAACGGTGAGCTCTGCCGGCGCATTCCTGCGTCTTTCTCGAGGGGCGCTATCGCCACCCCTCTGTCATCTTGAGGCTTGCGCAGCCAGCAAGCCTCTCCCCGCTATGGCCGGCTCATGGCTTGATCAAAAAACCAGCCATGGTGTCGAGCTGCTCCAGGGCCTTGCCGGTCCCGCGCACAACGCAGCGCAGAGGGTCCTCGGCGATCCTGAACTTCACTCCAGTCTCTTGTGTGAGCCTGACATCGAGCTTCTCCAGAAGCGCCCCGCCGCCGGTCAGGTAGATACCTGAATCGCAGACATCGGCGGTGAGCTCAGGCGGTACGTCGGCAAGCGCATGGCGGATGCCGCCGACGATCTGCTGGATCGGCAGCGTCAAGGCCTCGGCAATGTCATGCGGCTCTAGACTGATTTCGCTCGGGAAGCCGCGCTGCAAATCGCGGCCCTTGATGTGGATCGGCACGCGATGGCCATTCGACTTGGCGATGGCGCAGCCGGATTCCTTCTTGATGGTCTCGGCGCTGGTCGCGCCGATCAGGAGGTTATATTTGAAGCGCACGTAATTGACGATCGCCTCGTCGAAGGCGTTGCCGGCGCTCCTGACCGAGCGCGAATAGAGCACGCTGCCCATCGAGAGCACGGCGATGTCGGTGGTGCCGCCGCCGATATCGACGATCATCGAGCCGCGCGCTTCCGAGATCGGCAGGCCGGCGCCGATCGCCGCAGCGACCGGCTCCTCGATGAGAAACACGCGCCTGGCGCCAGCCGACAGCCCGGCTTCATGCACGGCGCGGCGCTCGACCGGGGTCGCGCTCGCCGGCACGCAGATCATGATGCGCGGGCCGGTGAAGATGCCGCGGCGGCTCACGCGGCGGATGAAATGCTTGATCATCTCTTCGGCGGCGTTGAAATCGGCGATCACGCCGTCGCGCAGCGGCTGGATGGTCTCGATCTTGCTCGGCGTGCGTCCGAGCATCGTCTTGGCCTCATGGCCGACGGCTATAACTTGGCGCTCGCCATCGCGCTGGCTCGTGACGGCTACGACGGAAGGTTCATCGAGAACGATCCCTCGCCCCGGCACGTAAACCAGCGTGTTCGCCGTGCCAAGATCGATGGCCATGTCGTAAGAGACAAAGCCCAAGGCCCGCGAGAACATACTCCCGCCCCAATCGGCTCCGCAAAAGAGCCCTGAACACCACTGAAAATATGCGTGCGACGGAAGCCGGCGGCCGTGCGATCGGTTCTTGGTCGTCCCTCGCGCGCGCCTCGTATGTTGATGCAAATCGGAATGGCGGGCAATGCGTCGGAAGCCCGTTTTGCAAAAACAATTCGCTTGCACACACCATTGCCGAGCGAGCAGTCGAATTGTGGCGAAGTCTGCCGCTGCAAGCGGCTCTGGCGCCCCGGGATTAAAGGGCTCCCTTAAGTCCCGCCCCCAATCCCGCCTTTCGCCTTCGAATTCGGCCCTGGACAAGAAGACGGCCGGCGAGAGCCGGCCGCCTCAAGCTTAGGCAATTCCCGCGAAGCGCGATTCGAACGCGCCCGCGGTCAGGATGCGAGCATCGTCTCCGGCTTGCGGCGCGCCTCGCGCGCCAGCAATTTATTCAGTGCACTGACATAAGCCCGCGCGGAGGCGACCATGCGTGTCGGTGTCGGAGCCACGGCCGGTCACGGTCTTGCCGTCGGCCTCCAGCCGCACCGTCACCTCGGCTTGCGCGTCGGTTCCTTCCGTCACCGCGCTCACCTGATAGAGCGGCAGCCGCGCCTCATGCGGCACGATCGCTTTGATGGCGCGGAAGGTCGCATCGACCGGTCCGTCGCCGCTCGACTCCTGCGTATGCTGCTTGCCGTCGACATCGAGCGTGAGGGTCGCCTTCTGCGGACCGCCGGTTCCGGCGATCACGGTCAGCGCCACGACCTTGATGCGATCATGCGCGGAGGCGATCTCCTGATCGACCAGAGCCTCGAGATCCTCGTCATAGACGTGCTTCTTGCGATCGGCGAGCGCCTTGAAGCGCACGAACGCATCCTCGAAGGCGTTGTCGCCGAGCTCGTAGCCCAGCTCCTTCAGCTTCTCGCGGAAGGCGTGGCGCCCGGAATGCTTGCCCATCACCAGCGAGGATTCCTTCAGGCCCACGCTCTCGGGCGTCATGATCTCGAAGGTCTCGGCATGTTTCAGCACGCCGTCCTGATGGATGCCGCTTTCATGCGCGAAGGCGTTCCGCCCGACGATGGCCTTGTTGTACTGCACCGGGAAGGCGGTCACGCGCGACACCAGCTTCGACGCGCGCGTCAGCATGGTGGTGTCGATGCCGGTCCAGTAGGGCATGATGTCGGACCGCGTCTTGATGGCCATGACGATCTCTTCCAGCGCGGCGTTGCCGGCGCGCTCGCCGAGCCCGTTGATGGCGCATTCCACCTGCCGCGCCCCTCCCCCGACACCCGCCAGCGAATTGGCGACAGCCAGGCCGAGGTCGTTGTGGCAATGGGTGGAGAAAATGATTTGGTCGGCACCGGGCACGCGGCTGATGATCATGCGGATCAGGGCAGCGAACTCATCGGGCGTCGCATAGCCGACCGTGTCGGGGATGTTGACGGTGGTGGCGCCCGCCTTGATGGCCGCCTCGACGCAGCGGCAGAGGAAGTCGTGCTCGGTGCGGGTCGCATCCATCGCCGACCATTCGACATCGTCGGTATAGCTCCGCGCGCGCGTGACCGACGCCGTCACCCGCTCGAGCACCTCTTTCTCGTCGATGCCCATCTGATATTTGCGATGCAGCGGCGAAGTGCCGATGAAAGTGTGGATGCGGCCGCGCCGCGCCGGCTTGATCGCCTCGGCGCAGCGGTCGATGTCCTTGAACTGGGCGCGAGCCAGCCCGCAAATCACGGCTTTCTGGGCGCGGCGGGAAATCTCCTGCACGGAGTTGAAATCGCCTTCGGAGGCGATCGGGAAGCCGGCCTCGATGATGTCGACGCCCATCTCGTCGAGCAGTTCGGCGACTTCGAGCTTCTCATCGAAAGTCATGGTGGCGCCGGGGCATTGCTCCCCGTCGCGCAAGGTCGTGTCGAAGATGACGACACGGTCGCGCTCGCGCGGTGTGCCACCTTCGGGGCGCTATTCTGGTTGGAGTCCATCGGTCTCGTCCTTGAGCTTTGGGCTCCAGTCTAGCATGACTGGCAAGCCGCTTGAATTCTCTGAGGTTTAGATTGCCATCCCCTGAACGCCCGTCCCGCTTCAAGCGAGACCGCCGGAGCTCAGGGGCGTCTAAGGACGAGGCTGAGAAGACGCAGCGCGCAGGCAGACGTGGCCGGAAAACGCGAAATCGCGCCGGTCTCGTTCCGTTTCTGGTCCTTCGAGCGCTGCATGGATCACCTGTGTCTCCTTCCGAAAATAGTGCGAAGCCGGGTCCAGGGCAAGGGCAGAAGAGGCGCAGCCTCTGGCTCCATCCCTCCCCTTGATGGGGAGGGCGGCGCGCTTCTTAGCGCGCCGGGTGGGGTGAACATCTCCATGGGCTACGGCTTCGCTACCTGAGCGCGAAGCCCCGCACCTCGACGCCGCCTTGGCGTCGTCGGACCTCCCCACGAGGGGGAGGTATGGAGTTCGTGGCGCCGTTACAGCAGGCATGCGGGCTCCTTGCCGCGACGCATTCAGCGCCCGGGGTGTGAGGGGGGATGGCGCGCCGAGAAGCGCAAATCCTTATGGCTCGTGCCTTGCGGCACGCGGGCGCCTCGCGGCGCGCCAATCGCGCGACGTTTGCGGCAACGGGCCCCGCTTTAGCTCGAGGGTCGGAAACGACTTCCGCCTCGATACATCAGCCAGCTCCTGGCAGGGACTCCTAGTGGTCCCGGGGGGAGCCCCGATGCCGCCCGAGTGCCTTGTTGCGCAAGGCCCGCAGGCGCCGCACCTCGTCCCGCTTCACGACGCCTCGTGATCGCGCCCCTCAGTAGGACGAGGTGAGCGCATGATAGTCGAGGTTTGAGAGGCGGGGATAAAGTCTGGTCACCGCAATCCACCGCAGGGCAGTCCATACCGCCCCGCTTGTGGCGCGAGGTCCGACGTCGCGCATAAGGCGGCGGCGGGTGGGGCGAAAGCTCACGCCCCACCCGGTTCGCGCGAAAGGCGGGAGCCACCCTCCCCATGAAGGGGAGGGATGGAGCATGTTGCATCGCTCAGGCAAGAGCGACGCGGCTCTGGATACCGGCTTGCGCCGGTAGTGACGGAGTTTCGCTTTCGTCAGAAACAAGAATCAGCGATTGCGGGGCGACTACGCGCCCTGCACTTCCTCGCGCAGCAATTCGAGCCGAAGCCATTCTTCCTCGGCCGAGGCAAGCTCGGCTTGGACTTGCGCAAGCCTGGCCCCCGCCGCGGCAAAGCCTTCGCGGTCGCGGGCATAAAAGGTGGCATCCGCGAGCTGACGCTCAAGCCGGCCGATCTCCTCGGTGAGGGACGCGATGCGGGCGGGGGCGACCTTCAGCGCATGCTGCTCGGTGGGGCTGAGGCGCTTGCGCGGCTCAGCGGCGCGGCGCGGCGGCGATGCCGCCGATGGTGCGGGCCGCGCGGGCTTCGGCGCCGAAGGCTTGACGCGCGGCGCGGCGCCAATTCCCGCTCCGCGCTGCGCCACCATGTCGGAATAGCCGCCCGCATATTCGATCCAGCGTCCCTGCCCCTCGAAGGCGATCACCGAGGTGACGGTGCGGTCGAGGAAGTCGCGATCGTGGCTGACGAGGATGAGCGTGCCCGGATAGCTGGCAAGCATCTCCTGGAGCAGGTCGAGCGTCTCCAGGTCGAGGTCGTTGGTGGGCTCGTCGAGCACCAGCAGGTTGGAGGGGCGCGCCAGCGCCACGGCCAGCATCAGTCTTCCCCGCTCGCCACCCGACAGCGCCTTGACCGGCGTGCGAGCTTGCTCGGGCTTGAACAGAAAGTCCTTCATATAGGAGATGACGTGGCGGGACTCGCCGCTGATGATCACCGCATCGCCGCTTCCGCCGGTCAGCGTGGCGGCGACCGAGGCGTCGGGGTCGAGACTTTGGCGCCGCTGGTCGAGGCTGGCGATTTCGAGATTGGTGCCGAGCTTCACGCTGCCGGCGTCGGGAGCGAGCACCCCGGTGAGCAGATTGATGAGCGTCGTCTTGCCGGCGCCGTTCGGGCCGACGATACCGATGCGGTCGCCATTGGCGATCTTGATGCTGAAGTCGCGCACCAGAGCGAGGTCGCCATAGGATTTCGATATGCGCCTCGCCTCGATCACCTTCTTGCCGGCTTCCTTCGCCTCCTGCACCGTCAGCTTCACGTCTCCGGTAGCGCGGGCATCGAGCGCGCGCTTGCGCTGGCCGCGCAGCCCGATCAGCCCTTCGAGCCGGCGCTGGTTGCGCTTGCGCCTCGCACTCACGCCATAGCGAAGCCAATGCTCCTCCTGCACGATGCGGCGGTCGAGCTTGTGGCGTTCGATCTCCTCGGCCTCCAGGATCGCGTCGCGCCAGGCCTCGAAGGCGCCGAAACCCTTGTCCAGCAGCCGCGTGGTGCCGCGATCGAGCCACAGCGTCGCCTGCGACAGAGTCTCCAGGAAGCGGCGGTCGTGGCTGATCAGGACCAGCGCCGAGCGCATGGTCCTGAGCACCGTCTCCAAGCCCTCGATCGCCACCACGTCGAGATGGTTGGTGGGCTCGTCGAGCAGGAGAATGTCCGGCTCGGGCGCCAGCACGCGGGCGAGCGCCGCGCGCCGGCTCTCGCCGCCCGATAGATGGGCGGGATCCTCCTCGCCGGTGAGGCCGAGGGTCTCAAGCAGATAGCGCGCGCGGTGAGGATCATCGCCCGGCGCGAGCCCGGCCTCGACAAAGGCGGAGGTGGTGGCGAAGCCGGACAGATCGGGGCTTTGCGGCAGATAGCGGATGGTCACCGAGGGCTGCACGAAACGGGTGCCGGCATCGGGCTCGATCAGCCCGGCGGCGATCTTGAGCAGGGTCGATTTGCCGGAGCCGTTGCGGCCGACGAGGCAGAGCCGCTCGCCCGGGGCGATGGAAAGATCGGCGCCGGCGAGCAAGGGCGCGCTGCCGAAGCTCAGCCGGATGTCTTTGAGAAAGAGGAGCGGAGGGGGTGCCATTGCTGTCCGGTGGGCGGTGACGCACTACCGGCCAGTTATATACCGGCTGCCGGCGCCGCCAGGCCGGCTCCGCCGCGAATTGCTCATGCCGCTCGCATGAAGCGCGCGCCGGCGCGATGAAGATTCGATCAGGCCGGACGATCCGGCACCTGCCCGGCGGGAATGGCGGCACGATCGTATTCCGGGTGGCGGCGCGCGTAGCGAGCCCTCAATCGGGAGCGATGAGCCACGCCAAGGGCGCGGCCAACACGAAGCTCAGGACCACGACCATGACGATGTTCCAACCGAGATTGGCCTTGAGACTCGGCACGTTGAGCACCAGCACGAGGCCAATGCCGAACAGAACCGCGTTGACCATCGAGTAGATCAGGATCGCGATGCGAGTGCGGGTGCTGAGAAGGGGTTCCACGTCATGCTCCTTTGTCGAGCCATTCAGCCTGTCCCAACTCAACGTGAATCCGGCAAATCTCGTTCCCGCCGAATGAGCCGTCGTGCGTCTACGCCTGCTTCTTGTCGGTGCGGCGGCGCTTGGGCGCCGCGCGCTGCGCCACGGTGCCCGGCGGGTCGCCGTCGGGCAGGCTGACGAAGATCAGCACGCCGAGCACAGCCATGTAGAACCGGAAGGCCGCCTCCTGGCCGTTCCAGGTCTGCGACTGCCACATGGCGAACCATTCGCCGGCCACGACCATGAAGCCGAAGAACCAGACGAGGAAAGCCAGCGTGGCGCCGGCGATCACCAGGGACTTGGCCTCGTTGAATATTGCTCCGCTCGCGTTGCGCACCTGGATCAGGCGAATGGCGCCGGCGAGGAAGAGGATGCCGGTGATGCCCTCCGCCGCGATGATCAGCGCGTAGAAGATCTGCCACAGCACCGGGTTGGTGATCGACCGGTACATCAGCGCATTGCCGGGAAAGGTCGTGTCCATCGAGAGGACATGCTGCACGAACAGATAGTTGGTGCCGTAATCGGTGATGTTGTCGAAGGTGACGAGCAGACAGAAGGCGGCGAGCACGAGGCTCATCACGATCTTGGCGTAGCGCGCGATCAGCATTGGCGCAGCCCCTCCCACCCTCATTGTCATTGCCCGGCTCGACCGGGCAATCCAGTAAGCTCTGAAGTCATAGAATACCCTCCGTCAGTGGATTACTGGATTCCCGCTTTCGCGGGAATGACAACTGCAAAGACGTGGATGGCCGGGACAAGCCCGGCCATGACGGAGAAAATTTTGATCTGTCCGAGCAAGCGTCAGTTCTTGCTCTTGTCGACCATCTTGCGCTCGGCGATCCACGGCATCATGGCGCGCAAGCGCTTGCCGACCTCTTCCATCTGGTGATTGTCGCATTTGGCGCGCATCGCCTTGAAGGAGGTCTGGCTGACGCGGTTCTCCAGCATCCAATCCTTGACGAATTTGCCGGACTGGATGTCGTCGAGCACGGCCTTCATCGCCTGCTTGCTCCCAGGCCCCACCACGCGCGGGCCGGAGACATATTCGCCATATTCGGCGGTGTTGGAGACCGAGTAGTTCATATTGGCGATGCCGCCCTCATAGATGAGGTCGACGATCAGCTTCACTTCGTGCACGCACTCGAAATAGGCCATCTCCGGCGCGTAGCCGGCCTCGACCAGAGTCTCGTAGCCGTTGCGCATCAGCTCGACCAGGCCGCCGCACAGCACCGACTGCTCGCCGAACAGATCGGTCTCGCATTCCTCGCGGAAGGACGTCTCGATGATGCCGGCGCGGCCGCCGCCGATCGCCGCGGCATAAGACAGCGTCAGGTCATGCGCGTTGCCGGTCGAGTCCTGGGCGATGGCCATCAGGCAGGGCACGCCGGCGCCGCGCGCATATTCGGCGCGCACCGTATGGCCGGGACCCTTCGGCGCCACCATGCAGATATCCATGTCGGGGCGCGGCTCGATCAGATTGAAATGGATGTTGAGGCCGTGGGCGAAGAACAGCGCCGCGCCCTGCTTCATATTCGGCTTGAGATCCTTCTCCCAGATGCCGGCCTGAAGCTCGTCGGGGGTCAGCATCATCACCACGTCGGCCCATTTGGCGGCGTCCGCCACGTCCATGACTTTGAGCCCGGCCTTCTCGGCCTTGGCCGCCGACGGCGAGCCGGAGCGCAAGCCGACCGCGACGTCCTTCACGCCCGAATCCTTGAGATTCAGCGCATGCGCGTGACCCTGGCTGCCATAGCCGATGATGGCGACCTTCTTACCCTTGATCAGATTGAGATCGGCATCCCGATCGTAATAAACGCGCATACGGGTCGTCCCCTGAACTGAAAATGTTGGATCCTAATGCTCGGGCGCGTTTGTGACGCCCGGAGCATAAAAAAACAAGTGGCTGACCGGCCGCATCATTACATCCGCTCGGGCCCGCGCGAGATGGCGGCAAGCCCGGTGCGGGCGACCTCGACCAGGCCGAGCGGCTGCATCAGCGCGATGAACTGCTCGATCTTCGACTGCTTGCCGGTGATCTCGAACACGAAATGCTCGGTCGAGGCGTCGATGACCGAGGCGCGGAAGGCATCGGCCAGGCGCATGGCCTCGACCCGCTTCTCGCCCAGGCCCGCCACCTTGACCATGGCAAGCTCGCGCTCGATCGGGTTGCCCTTCACCGTCAAGTCGGTGACGGAATGGACCGGGATCAGCCGCTCCAGCTGATGCTGGATCTGCTCGATCACCATGGGCGGGCCCGAGGTGACGATGGTGATGCGCGACAGATGCGCCTCGTGCTCGGTCTCCGACACGGTGAGCGACTCGATGTTGTAGCCGCGCCCCGAGAACAGCCCGATGACGCGCGCCAGCACGCCGGGCTCGTTGTCGACGAGCACGGTCAGGGTGTGGGTCTCGGGCTTCTCCTCGCGCTTGTCGAGCGAATAGGCCGATCCGGGCTGGGTCATCAATGCCCTCCCCCGCCGTCGGCGTTCGGTCCGCCCTTGCCGCCGGCAAGCTCGATCATGCGCAGCGCCACGGCGATCATCAGGATCGAGGCCGGCAGCACCAGCATCGACCATTGCAGATGGCCGTTCGCTTCGACCACGACGCGGGCGAAGATCACGATCAAGACGACGATGACGACCTCCGACAGGATGCCCTTGAGCTGGCTGACGCCTTCGATCTTCATCCAGTTGGGGAGCGACTTGCCGACGGTCTCCGGCAAGGTGAAGACGAAGCCGATGGCGATGCCATAGGCGAAGATCACCAGCACGATGCCGAACAGAAAGGCGTCGACCGCCTCGAGCACGGGAACGGTGACCTGCCGTTCCGCCACGTCTCCCGGTGCCATCAGCGTGTGCCAGGCCTCATACAGATAGAGGCCGCCCTGGAGGAACATCAGCAGCGCGCCAACCATGGCGCCGGCCGAGCCGATCAGCATGATGGCGCGGAGGCCAAGCAGGAAGCTCAGCAATGTTCTGGTGCCGGGAGTCATGGGAATTCACTCAGGTCAGGGATAGCGCCGATTCACGCGGCAAGTTGTTGCAGAAGAATGCGGGTCAGCACAAGCGCGGGGAGCAACGCGACGCCTATACCATCACCTTGCCTTCCTCGGTGATGGCGTTCTCGAGATCCTGCTCGGTGAGGTCGTCGCCCATCAGCATGTGATTATGCGCCTCCCCGCTCGGGATCATCGGGAAGCAATTGGCATGCTTGTCGACCCGGCAATCGAAGATCACCGGCTTGTTCACCGCGATCATCTCGCGGATCGCGTCGTCAAGCTCGGACGGCTTCTCGGCCCTGATGCCGACGCCCTGATAGGCCTCGGCCAGCTTGACGAAATCGGGCAGCGCCGCGGTGTAGGAATGCGAGTAGCGGCCGCCATGCAGCAATTCCTGCCACTGGCGGACCATGCCCATATATTCGTTGTTCAGGATGAAGATCTTGATCGGCAGATCGTATTGCGCCGCCGTCGACATCTCCTGCATGGTCATCAGCACCGACGCCTCGCCGGCGATGTCGATGACGAGGCTGTCGGGATGCGCCATCTGCACGCCGACGGCCGCCGGCAGGCCATACCCCATGGTGCCGAGCCCGCCTGAGGTCATCCAGCGGTTCGGTTCCTCGAATTTGAAGAACTGCGCCGCCCACATCTGATGCTGGCCCACTTCGGTGGTGATGTAGGTGTCGTGGCCGCGGGTCAGCGCGTAGAGCCGCTCGATCGCGTATTGCGGCATGATCACGTCGTCGCGCTTCCGGTAATGGAGGCAGTTCCGCGCGCGCCAGCGGTCGATCTCGGCCCACCAGGATTTCAGCGCGGGCTTGTCCAGTTTCGGCTTCCTGGCCTTCCAAGCCTCGATCATCTGCTCGAGCACGCGGGCGCAATCGCCGACGATCGGCAGATCGACCTTGATGTTCTTGTTGATCGACGAGCGGTCGATATCGACATGGATCTTCTTCGAGCCCGGCGAGAAGGCATCGACCCGGCCGGTGATGCGGTCGTCGAAGCGCGCGCCGATGCAGATCATCACGTCGCAATCGTGCATGGCATTGTTGGCCTCGTAGGTGCCATGCATGCCGAGCATGCCGAGCCATTGCTTGTCTGAGGCTGGGTAGGCACCGAGGCCCATCAATGTCGAGGTGATGGGAAAGCCGGTCATGCGCACGAGCTCGCGCAGGCGCTCGCTGGCGATAGGTCCGGAATTGACGATGCCGCCGCCGGTATAGAAGATCGGCCGCTTGGCGTTCGCCATCAGGTCGATGGCGGCTTCCACCGCGCGCGGGTCGCCTTCGGTCTGCGGGTTGTAGCTCTTATGCTGCGAGTTGGTGAGGCCGGTGTACTCGCCCTTGGCGAACTGGATGTCCTTGGGGATGTCGACGACGACCGGACCGGGGCGGCCGGTGCGCGCGACATAGAACGCCTCGTGCAGGACGCGCGACAGAGCGTTCACGTCCTTGACGAGATAATTGTGCTTGGTGCAGGGCCGGGTGATGCCGACCGTGTCGCATTCCTGGAAGGCGTCGTTGCCGATCAGATGCGTCGGCACCTGGCCGGTGATGCAGACGATCGGGATCGAATCCATCAGCGCATCGGTCAGCCCGGTGACGGCATTGGTGGCGCCGGGGCCCGAGGTGACGAGCACGACGCCGACCTTTCCGGTCGAGCGCGCATAGCCTTCGGCCGCATGCACGGCGCCCTGCTCATGGCGCACAAGGATGTGCTTGATGCGATCCTGCTGGTGCAGCTCGTCATAGATCGGCAGCACGGCGCCGCCCGGATAGCCGAAAATATGCTCGACGCCCTGATCGGCGAGAGCCTCAAGCACCATCTGGGCGCCCGTCATTGCACGCGACATCGTCTTCTCACTGACAAAACCGGACGCGCGGCGCAAACGCCGCAAGCCGGTCGAGACCTCAAGGAATAGCGGAAAATCCTAAATAAGGCGGGCACCCTAGGGCTTGCAAGATAGAGGGTCAACGGCAAAGGCGAATGAATGGAAACGATCACGGGTGATTGCTTCCCTGAAATTACCCAGAAAATAAGGAAAGTGAGAGCTTTGTTGCTCGTCCTCGCCTCTCGCCAGTTGCAGCAGGCGCACGGCTGCCGCGTGCTGGGCCTGGACAAGCCACGCCGGTCCGCCTATGTCCCTCCACTTCGAGGCACCGCGGCGCTGCTATCGGCGTTATCGCGATATCGTCCAACGCCTTTCCATCTCCGAGTGAATGCCGCAGGCCTCCAGCCAAGAGATTCCCGCCGCCAACGGCGCTGACGCCCTGCCGCTTAACCAGCGTGCCTTCTGGGCGCTCACCTTCGGCTCGATCGGCGTCGTCTACGGCGACATCGGGACCAGCCCTCTTTATGCGTTGCGCGAAGCGGTGCTCGCCGCCGGCGGCGAGGCGGGCGTGGTCACGCCGGAGGCGATCTACGGCGTGCTGTCGCTGATTTTCTGGTCGCTGATCTTCGTCGTCACTCTCAAATATGTGCTGATCCTGCTGCGCGCCGACAATAACGGCGAAGGCGGCACGCTCGCCCTGACGGCCCTGGCCTTCCGCGCACTTGGGCGGCGCACGCCGTTCGTGCTCGCTCTCGGCATCGTCGGCGCCTCGATGTTCTACGGCTCGACCTTGATCACGCCGGCCCTGTCGGTGCTCTCGGCGGTCGAAGGCCTGACGATCGCGACCCGCGCGTTCCAGCCTTACGTGCTGCCGCTGACGGTCGTGATCCTGGTGGCGCTGTTCTCGGTGCAATCGCACGGCACGGCGCGGGTCTCGACCTTCTTCGCGCCGATCACCTTCATCTGGTTTCTTGCCATCGCCATCGCCGGCGGCGTTGAGATCGCGGACAATCCAAGCGTGCTCGCCGCCGTCAACCCGGCCTACGGCATCGGCTTCCTGTTCGATCACGGGATCATTGGACTGCTCACGCTTGGAGCGGTGTTCCTCGTGGTGACGGGGTCCGAGGCGCTCTACAACGATCTCGGCCATTTCGGCAGACGGCCAATCCAGGCCGCCTGGCTGTTCTTTGTCCTGCCGGCGCTGCTGCTCAATTATTTCGGCCAGGGCGCGTTGCTGCTGGCGCGGCCCGAGACCATCGAGAACCCGTTCTATCTGCTCTATCCCGATTGGGCGCTGTATCCGATGGTCGCGCTCGCCACCGCGGCCACGGCGATCGCCAGCCAAGCCGTCATCACCGGGGCTTATTCCATTACCCGCCAGGCGATGCAGCTCGGCTTCATGCCGCGGATGGAGGTGCGTCACACCTCCGAATCGCTTGCCGGCCAGATCTACATGCCGCGGGTGAACTGGCTGTTGCTGACCGGCGTGCTGCTGCTCGTGTTCATGTTCCGCTCGTCGAGCGAGCTTGCGGCGGCCTATGTGCTTGCCGTCGCCACCACGGCGTGGACCGCCGGCATTCTCGGCTTCATCGTGATCTGGAAGCTTTGGAAGTGGCCGCTATGGGCAGTCCTCGGCTTGATGGTGCCCCTGTTCCTGATGGATTCGACCTTCGTGCTGGCGAGCATGCTGGAGATCGTCGAGGGCGCTTGGCTGCCGGTGTTGGTCGGCGCGGCGTTGGTCATGATCATGTATACTTGGCGGCGCGGCACGCGGCTGCTCGCGCTCAAGACCCGCCGCGTCGAGGTGCCGTTCGAGCCGCTGATCAAGAGCCTCGAGGCAAAGCCGCCGCACGTCGTCCCCGGCACGGCCGTGTTTCTCACCAGCGATCCCGATTTTGCGCCGACCGCGCTGCTGCACAATCTCAAGCACAACAAGGTGCTGCACGAGCACAATGTGATCCTCACCATCGTCAACGAGGACATTCCGCGCGTGGAGCTGAAGGATCGCGTGCAGATCGAGCCGATCAGCGAAAAATTCATGCGGCTCATTCTGCGTTTTGGCTTCATGGAGCGGCCCAACGTGCCGAAGGCGCTCGCGGTCGCACGCAAGCAAGGCTGGCAGTTCGACATCATGTCGACCTCGTTCTTCCTGTCGCGCCGTTCGGTCAGGCCGGACCCGCGCTCAGGCATGCCGAAATGGCAGGATGGGCTTTACATCTTCCTCGCCCACAATGCCGACGACGCGTCGAGCTATTTCCAGCTGCCCACCGATCGCGTGGTGGAGATCGGCACGCAAGTCACGGTGTAGCGGCGGCGACAGCGGCGCCTGCGTCGGGAAACCACTCCCAATCCTGCATGAAGCGGCGGAGCCAGGTCATCTGCCGCTTGGCATAGCGGCGGCTCTCGGTCTTGGATTTTTCGATTGCCGCATCGAGGCTGCTGTCGCCCGAGAGATAACCGCCGAGCTCCCGCACGCCATGCGCCCGCATCGCCGGAAGGTCGGGATCGAGGCCGAGCGCGAGCAGCGCCCTCACCTCCTCGATGGCGCCTTGCGCGACCATGCGGTCGAAGCGCGTGTCGATCGCCGCATAAAGCGGCTGGCGCTCGGGCGCGACGACGAGCTTCAGCACGGCGTCGGGCGCGAGCAGAGGCCCCGCGGTTTCCCCCTGCTGCCATTCCGCGAGCGAGATCGAAGTCGCGTCGATCACTTCCAGTGCGCGCGCGATGCGCTGGGAGTTGCTCGGGCGAAGCCTTGCCGCCATGACGGGATCGCGCGCCTCAAGCTCACGATAGAGGCCGGCGGTGCCGATCGCTTCCGCCTTCTCGCGCCACGCCTTGCGGATTTCCGGCGGGATATCCGGGATGGCGGCAAGCCCTTCGGTGAGCGCCTTGAAATAGAGGCCGGTGCCGCCGACGAAGATCGGCACGCTGCCCTGGGCTTCCGCCTCGGCGAGCGCTTGCTTCGCATCTTCGAGAAAGCGGCCGACGGAATAGGCCTCGCTCGCGGAAACCATGCCGTAGAGACGATGCGGGGCAAGCTGCATCTCCGCAGGCGAGGGGCGCGCGGTGAGGATCGCAAGCTCGCGATAGACCTGCATGGAATTGGCGTTGATGACGGTGCCGCCGAGCCGCGCGGCAAGCTCGAGCGCGGCGGCCGACTTGCCGCTCGCGGTCGGCCCGGCGATGAGAATGGCCTTGGGCCTGCCGGCGCGCGGCGTCACGACAGGCGGCCTAGCTGGTCGGCACGGCGACGAAGCGCAGCTCGCCTTTGGCGTCGGACAGCAGCAGCAGCACCGATTTCCGGCCCGACTTCTTGACCGCGAGCAGCCGCGTCTTCACGTCTTGCGGCTGCTTCACCTTCTCCTGCGTCACCTCGACGATCACCTCGCCGGGCTTCACCTCTTTCTGCGCGGCGGGGCTGTTGGGCTTCACCTCGGTGATGAGCACGCCCTCGACCGATTTGCCGATATTGAAACGCTCGCGCAGCTCCTCGGTCAGCGGGGCGATCGACAGGCCGAGCAGATCCTCGCGCTCGGCCTCCGGCATCATTTCTTCCTCGCCCTCGCCCTTCACCGAATCCGCGACCTCCTCGTCCTCCGGCAGCCGGCCGACGGTCACGGTCAAATCGACGGCCTGACCCTTGCGCAACAGCTCGACCGCGACGTTCTTGCCGATGGCGGTGGCGGCGACCGCGCGCGGCAGGCTGCGCATATTGTCGATGGCCTGGCCGTCGAATTTGAGGATCACGTCGCTCGGCTGGATGCCCGCGCTTGCCGCCGGGCTGTCGGGCGACACCTTGGCGACCAGCGCGCCCTTCGGCTCCTTGAGGCCGAGGCTCACGGCGATCTCCTCGGTGACGTTCTGCACATGCACGCCGAGCCAGCCGCGCCGCGTTTCGCCATATTGCTTGAGCTGGTCGAGCACCTGCATGGCGCTGTTCGACGGCACGGCGAAGCCGATGCCGATCGAGCCGCCGGTCGGCGAGATGATGGCCGTGTTCACGCCGATCACCTGGCCGTCCATGTTGAACAAGGGGCCGCCGGAATTGCCGCGATTGATGGCGGCATCGGTCTGCAGGAAATCGTCGTAAGGGCCGGCATTGATGTCGCGCTTGGTGGCGGAGATGATGCCGACGGTGACGCTGCCGCCGAGGCCGAACGGATTGCCGATCGCCATCACCCAATCGCCCACGCGCATCTTGGAGGAGTCGCCGAAGGTGATGGCCTTGAGCGGCTTCTTCGGCTCGACTTGCAACAGCGCCAGGTCGGTCTTGGGATCGTGGCCGAGGATCTTCACCACCTTCAACTTGCTGCCGTCGGTGAAGTTGATGATGATCTCGTCGGCGCCCTCGATCACGTGATTGTTGGTGACGATCAGGCCCGAGGGGTCGATGACGAAGCCCGAGCCGAGCGAGCTGACTTTGCGCGGCAGTCCGTCCTTGTCCTCGTCGTCGAAGAAATCGTCGAAGAACTCCTCGAACGGCGAACCCTTGGGCCCGGGCCCGCTGGGAGCGTTCTCGGCGGAGCCTTTCAGCGTCTGAGTGGTGGAGATGTTGACGACGGCGTCCTGCAAGCCCTCGGCGACGTCGGCGACGAAGTCGGGGCCGCGGGCGAGGCCCACTGTCGGCAGCAAAGCCGCACCGGCGATGAGCAGCCCGGCGCACGCCGCCATGACACTGAAGCGCCTCAGGCTGGCGCCGCGCTGTGGCATCGATCGAAACTCCCGCATCGCTTGCCGATCACATCTCGATTGCCGCCATCTTAGCGGAAATCGGTCAGGGTTGAGCAGATTCCGTGGCGCATCCGCATTGGCCTAGCCGCGCACGAGCCAGATCACCAGCACGCCGGCGGCGACCGCCACGGTCCCGGCCAGGCGCAAGGTCTGCTCCGGCATGTCGGCCGTCGCTTCCAGGAGCTTGCGGCCGAACCGGGGCGAGAGCGCCCAGAGCGACCCTTCGATGACAAGGACGAGGCCCAAAGCGACGGCAAGATCGCTCATTGCGCAAGCGGCATCGCGGATTCCGCTCGGCGCATCTCTAGCCTTACGGGGCCTGCGGCGCCGGCGACAGAGACTCCCCGGCCGAGACGTCGCGCTCGCGCGGCGCGGCATCTCCAGACGCTGCGCCTTGCTGCGGCATTTCGCTATCGGTATCGGCCGCAGGCGCATCAGGCGTCTCGGCAGGCTTGGACGGCGACGGCGGCGAAGGGCTTGCCGCGCCGGGCTTGCCGGTGGCGCTGTTGAAATACTGGAAGAACTGCGAGTCCGGGCTGAGCAGGAGCCGCGTATCGCCCGGTTTCAGCGCGCCCTCATAGGCTTGCATCGAGCGGTAGAAGGCGAAGAAGTCCGGATCCTGGCCGAACGCCTCGGCGAAAATGCGGTTCTTCTCGGCGTCGCCGTTACCTCTGATGCGCTCGGATTCGCCGGTCGCGTCGGCCTTGATCACGGTGACCTCGCGGTCGGCCGTGGCGCGGATGCGGCGGGCGGCGCCCTCGCCTTCGGCGCGGAACTCGGCCGCCTCCCGCTGCCGCTCGGTCTGCATGCGGCGATAGATGGCCTGCATGTTGGCCTCCGGCAGATCGACGCGCTTGATCCGCACGTCGACGATCTCGACGCCGAAGGGCTTGGCTTCCTGGTTGACCTGGCTGGCGATGGTCTTCATCAGCGCCTCGCGCTTGTCGCGCACGACGGCGGTAAAGCTCGAGCCGCCGAGCACGCGCCGAAGCGAGGCTTCGAGCACCGCGCCGATTCGCGCGCTGGCGATGCGCTCGTCGCGCAGGCTCTGGAAGAACAGCAGAGGGTCGATGATCTTGTAGCGCGCGAAGGCATCGACCACGAGCCGCTTCTTGTCGGAGGCGATCACCTCTTGGCTGGCGGTGTCGACATCGAGAATGCGCTTGTCGAAGAACTCGACGTTCTGGATGAACGGGATCTTGAACTTCAGACCCGGCTCGGTGATGACGCGCTTCGGGTTGCCGAATTCGAGCACGAGCGCCTGCTGCGTCTGGCTGACGGTGAACAGCGTCAGATAAGCGACGAAGGCGAGAAGCCCGAGAACGATCAGGCTGAAAGTGAGGGCCGTGCGGTTCATGGCTGGCCCTCCGGGGTGGCGGTCGGTTTCTTGGTGAATTCCGATAGCGGCAGGAAGGGCAAGACGCCCGGTCCGGCCTTGTCGACGATCACCTTCTCGGTGTCGCCAAGCACCTTCTCCATGGTCTCGATGAAGATGCGCTGGCGGGTAACGTCAGGCGCCTTCTTGTACTGCTCGTAGACGCTGATGAAGCGGTCGGCCTCACCCTTGGCGAGGGCGATCACCTGGTCGCGATAGCCTTGCGCGGCTTGCAGGATGCGCTCGGCCTCGCCTCGCGCCTCCGGGATGATGCGGTTGGCATAGGCCTGCGCCTCGTTCTGCAAGCGCTCCTGGTCGGCGCGGGCTGCCTGCACGTCGCGGAACGCGTCGATGACTTGCGCCGGCGGATCGACCTTTTGCAGCTGCACCTGGGTCACCTGGACGCCGGCGCCGTAGCTGTCGAGGATCTTCTGCATCAGCTCCTGAGCGTCAGCCTCGGTCTTGGCGCGGGCTTCGGTCAGGATCGGCTCGATGTCGCTCTGGCCGACGATCTCGCGCATGGCGCTCTCGGCCACGGCCTTCACCGTGCCTTCGGGGTTCTGGATGTTGAACAGGAAGTCGGGAGCGTCGGCGATCCGCCAGAACACGACGAAGTCGACATCGACGATGTTCTCGTCGCCGGTGATCATCAGGCTTTCCTCGGGCACGTCGCGGGTCGTCGAGGTGGCGTCGCGCACATCGGAAGAGCCGCGCATGCCGACCTCGATGCGATTGATGCGGGTAACCTTCGGCAGCTCGACCTGCTCGATCGGATAAGGCCAGCGGAAATTCAAGCCCGGCGGAAGCTGGCGGATATATTCGCCAAATCGGAGCACGATGCCGAGCTCGTCGGGATTCACCCGCACGGTGAAGCCGAAAAAGCCGACCACGGCGACCAGCACCGCGGCGATCAGCACCGCAAATGGGCCGCCCATGCGGCCGCCGGGCATGGCCTGGCGCAGCCGGTCTTGGCTACGACGCAGAATCTCTTCGAGGTCGGGCTGCTGGCCGGGGCCGGGACGCGGGCCCCAAGGGCCACCGCCGCCGCTCCCTTTCCAACCGCCGCCGCCGCCGCTCTGATTACTCCAAGGCATGATGAAGTCCGGTCCTGATGTCTGCTGAAGGGGGTCGCGCTGGAAACCGCGTTAGGAGGTGCTAGGCAATGAGACTAGCCGCATCAAAATGGCGGTCCTGCGACAAGGGTCGGGACGGTTATAGGGCACTCACCGGGGCCGTGCAATGCGAGCCGGCCCTGAACACGCCTTAGGATCACGAGCTCTCAATGGCCAAATCGAGAGCCTTGGCGAGCCCCTTCGCCTTGGAAAGCGCGGCCCTGTACTTCTCATCGTCGGAACGTTCGTCCGGAAGGGTGCCCAAGGCTACCGAAACCATGCATCGGATCGTATCGCTACCTTGGACCAGCGTAATCGAGAACTGATCACTTCGGGCGTTGCGGGTAACTTCCACGGCGTCCATGAACCCTCCTGGTTGGCGTCGAATATATAGAATTGGGGAGGCTAGCTTGCTGCTAATTCAAGCTGGGACGCAGCCGTCCTCCGCGCTTCATCGAGATGAGGCGTGCACGCGGTCAAGCACGACGAAACTGAAGGCGTGGTCGTCCTTGGGACCCGCCGCGTGCGCCTCGCGGGAGACCTCGCGCCACTCCCCCATGTCGAGCTCGGGGAACCAGGTGTCGGCGTCGGGGGAGGCATGCACCTCGGTCAGGTAGATGCGCCCCACCTGCGGCAACACCTCGCGGAACACGTCCTCGCCGCCGATGATCATGATCTCCTCGGCACCGGTTCGTTCCGCCGAACGCTGCGCCGCTTCAAGCCCCTCTTGAAGGCTATGCGCCATGACGGCGTCGGGGGCGACGAAGCCCAGGTCGCGGGTGAGCACGATGTTGAGCCGCCCATCGAGAATCCGCGGCAGCGATTTGAAGGTACGCCGGCCCATGAGGACCGGCTTGCCCATGGTGATCTTCCGGAAATAGCGCATGTCGCTGCGCAGGTGCCAGGGCAAGTCCCCGCCCCTGCCGATGGCGCGGTTCTCGCCCATGGCCACCACCAGCGCGATGGTCGGTTCCGCAGCGCCGGCATGGTTCGAGGCCCGGCCGTCATCCTGAGGTGCGAGCGCGAAGCGTGAACCGCGAAGGACGGCCGGGCACCTCGCCATGACGCTCACACCGCCACCTTGGCGCTGATGGCGGGATGCGGGTCGTAACCCACAAGCTTGAAGTCCTCGTAGGCGAAATCGAACAGCGAGCGGATTTCCGGATTGATCTCCATGCGCGGCAGTGGACGGGGCGCACGTTTCAGCTGCTCGTCGGCCTGGTCGAGATGATTGAGATAAAGATGCACATCGCCAAAGGTGTGCACGAACTCTCCCGGCTCGAGACCGGTCACCTGCGCCATCATCAGCGTGAGCAGCGCGTAAGAAGCAATGTTGAAGGGCACGCCGAGAAACACATCCGCCGAGCGCTGATAAAGCTGGCAGGAGAGACGCCCGCCGGCGACGTAGAACTGGAACAGGCAATGGCAGGGCGCCAGCGCCATCTTGTCGAGCTCGCCTACGTTCCAGGCGCTGACGATATGGCGGCGCGAATCGGGATCGCGCTTCAGCCCGGCGACGACATTGCTGATCTGATCGATCTGCCGCCCGTCAGGCGTGGGCCATGAGCGCCACTGCCGTCCATAAACAGGCCCGAGCTCGCCCTTCTCGTCGGCCCATTCGTCCCAAATGGTCACGCCATGTTCGTTCAGATAGCGCACATTGGTGGAGCCTTGCAGGAACCAGAGCAGCTCGTGGACGATTGACTTCACATGCAGCTTCTTGGTGGTGACGAGCGGGAAGCCGTCGGCCAGATCGAAGCGCATCTGGCGGCCGAACAGGCTGAGCGTGCCGGTATTGGTGCGGTCGCCTTTCCGGGCGCCGCCATTCCGCACATTGCCGAGGAGGTCGAGATATTGGCGCAAAACAGGTTATTCTCCCAAATAGCGCGATGCGGTTCGCGCGCCTGTCCCTAATATAAGCGTCCCCAACCGAAGGTGCCTGCCATGCGTTTCATTCCCGCTTTTCTCGCTCTCAGCTTCGCCGTCATCGCTCCCGCCGCTGCCCAGCCCGTCAATGTCGAGGACGTTCGCGCCATGGCCTTCGACAAAGGCATCGTGAAGATCACGGAGGTCGAACTCGACGACGGCATCTGGGAGGTCGAAGGCACTGACGCAAGCGGCCACGAGATCGAGATGAAGGTGGACGCCGCGAGCGGCGCGATCGTCAAGCTGGAGCGCGACTGACCGCTTCGGCTCCCCCTCACCCGGAATCAAGCTTAGCACTCGAGGCCCGATTCGCGGTGGGTTATCAAAGCATGAACCTTTTTTTCGCCGCCATAGACGCCTATATTGTGTGGTGTCGGCGCAAGCCGACTATGGCGATAAACAGCCTTCGTAATAAGCCACTCGGACCCGGGGGCGGTACCCGGCGCCTCCACCAGGGATCAGTCGTCGAAAGATCGACAATCGACCGACGACAGCAGACGCGAGACCGACTGATCCATGGCGGGGGCGAAATAGGATCGACGAGGGTGTAAAGGTCGCGCTTTCGCTCGGCATGGTACCGCCGTTATCGGGCCACCCATATAGTTGCCAATGACAACTATGCGGAGGCTCGTCTCGCTGCGTAAGCAGCGCGATAGCCTGAAAATGAAGTCCTAGCCGCTTCGCGGCGGCTAGGCGCGGTTCGGAGGGCACCGGCCAACAGAAGCCCTCCACTTTACGGGTGACTGCCTTTAGCGTCGCGTGGGGGAATGGGCGGCGGTTGCATGGCAGAAGACGAAATCAGATACGACCTTCTTACGCAGGACGCGCTGCGCGGCGTGGTGCGCCAGGTCTTGGCGCGCGTGCAGCGCGAGGGCCTGCCAGGCGAGCACCATCTCTATATCGCCTTCGACACGGGCGCCGAGGGCGTCTCGGTGTCGAAGCGGCTCAAGGAGCAATATCCGGAAGAGATGACCGTGGTGCTGCAATACCAGTTCTGGGATTTGCAGGTGACGAATGAGCGCTTCGAGGTGAAGCTCTCCTTCTCCAACGTGCCGGAGCGTCTGGTGGTGCCGTTCAGCGCGGTCAAGGCGTTCTACGATCCTTCGGCGCAGTTCGGACTGCAATTCGGCAAGCCGGGCGCGGCCAACGATTCAGCCCGCCAGCATATGGCGGCGGCGCTGCCCGATCTGGTCGGCGAGCCGGAGGAGCCGCGTGGCGGCGCCGATCTCGTCCAGGACGAGACGGCAGAGGCTCAAAGCGCCGAAGTCGTGATGTCGCGGCCGCCGGCCGAGGTGGTGCATCTCGACCGTTTCCGCAAGAAATAGGCGGCAGCGCCTGCCCCGACATTAAGCTACTTCTGCCCAATCTTTCATCAGCCACCCGCCGGCTCGGTCATTGATCTTGACTGGGAACAGGATTTCGACATGGCATGATTTCTGCCTGAAGCTCACGGCTTTGCGCGCCTTACGGTCGGACCTGGGGATCGCTGTTGAACAAAATGGATGCCGCCCGGCCTGTGCGGGATGCGAGCGCCCCCGGCGCGCTTGCGCCCGTTGCGAACTACCTCGCCGAGCTGCATCAGCGCATCTCGGCGCTGACCGGCGGCAAGCCCGCCGACTATATCCCCGAGCTCGGCAAGGCCGACCCCAACCTGTTCGGCATCGCCATCGCCACCGTCGACGGGCAGATCTACGCGGTCGGCGATACCGAGATCCCCTTCACCATCCAGTCGGTGTCGAAGCCCTTCATGTACGGCTATGCGCTGCAACGCCATGGCCGCGAAGCGGTGCTGAAGCATGTCGGCGTCGAGCCCACGGGCGAGGCATTCAACTCGATCGTGCTGGATGAGGTCGCCAACCGGCCGTTCAATCCCATGGTCAATGCCGGCGCCATCGCCGTGGCCGAGCTGATGGGCGGCGCCACGCAAGACGAGCGCATCGCCAATATGCTGGCACTGTTCTCCGGGCTCGCCGGCCGCAAGCTCGAGATCGACGAGGCGGTGTACCGGTCGGAGCTCGCCACCGGCCATCGCAACCGCGCGATCGCCTACATGATGCTCAACTCCGGCATGATCAAGCGCGATCCGAACGAGGTGCTCGATCTCTATTTCCGGCAATGCTCGGTCGCCGTCACGGCGCGCGACCTCGCCATCATGGCCGCCACGCTCGCCAATGACGGGGCGAACCCGCTGACCGGCGAGGCGGTGCTCGACACGCAATATGTCCGCGACATGCTGTCGGTGATGAATTCCTGCGGCATGTACGACTATGCCGGCGAATGGGCCTACGAGGTGGGCATGCCGGCCAAGAGCGGCGTGTCGGGCTGCATCATCGCCGTCATCCCCGGGCAGATCGGCATCTGCGTCTATTCCCCGCCGATCGACCAGCAAGGCAACAGCGTGCGCGGCATCCGCGTCTGCCAGGACATCTCCAAGGAGTTCGAGCTGCACGCCTTCAACAACCGCACCAATGTGCGCAGCGTGATCCGGCGCGACTATCGGGCGGACCTGGTGCGCTCGAATCGTCTGCGCACGCCGGAAGAACGCAAGATCCTGGCGGAGAAGGGCCGCAAGGTTGCCGTGCTCGAGGCGCAGGGCGCGCTGTTCTTCGGCTCGACCGAGCAGTTGATGCGCCGCCTCGCGCAGCTCGCCTCGGATGCGCGCTATGTGATCGTCGACTTCAAGCGCGTGCATCTCGCCGACACCGCGGCGCGCAAGCTGATCGTGCGGGCGGCGCGGGCCATGGCGAGCGGCGACACGGAGCTGGTGTTCGCCTCGGTGCGAGAAGATGGGCCGCTGACCGCCCTCGCGCGGGCCTTCGCCGAGCCCGAGAACCAGAATCTGGTGCGCATTTTCCGCGACGCCGACGCGGCGCTGGAATGGTGCGAGGACCAATTGCTCGCTTACGGCACGTCCGACGCGAGGGGCACGAAATTCGCGCTCTCCGAGATCAACCTGTTCAAGGGTTTGAAACCCGAGGAATGCCGCCTGCTCGAATCCATCGTGCAGCCGCTGGTGTTCGAGAAGGACGACATCATCATCCGCGAAGGCGCCGAGGCCAATCTGTTCTTCGTGCTGGCGCGCGGCACGGTGAGCGTCCAGATCAGGGTTCCCGGCCAGGGCGACCGCAGGAAGCGCGTCGCCTCGATCGGACCCGGCTTGAGCTTCGGCGAGATGGCTTTGATCGACGGCGGCAAGCGCTCGGCCGACATCGTCGCCGACGAGAAGGTGATCTGCTACGGGCTCAGGGTTGAGCAACTGCACGAGCTCACCGCCGCGCATCCCAACATCATGATCACCATTCTCGGCAATCTGACGCGCGAATTCTCCGAGCGCTTGCGCCACGCCAACGAGGAAATCGGCGTGCTCGAATGAGGGCTAGACGGCGGCCGCCGCCTTTTGCGGCTTGGTGCGCGGCTCTTTCGACGGCTCGAGCGGCACGTTCAGTTCCACGTAAAGGCCGGTCGGCCTGAACTCGACCTTGGTCTCGCCGCCGAGATTGTGGCGCACGCCCTTGTCGATCAGCTGCATGCCGAAGCCGCCGCCGCGCCGGGTCGGAACCACGTTGAGCGTCGCCCGCTCCTCCCAGGTGAGGAACAGACGGTTGCCGCGCGCGGCCTTCCAGCTGATGGCGAGCTGACCGTTATTCTGCGACAGCGCGCCGTATTTCACCGCGTTGGTGGCGAGCTCGTGCAGCGTCATGGCCATGATCGAGGTGCATTGCGGCGGCAACAGCACGTCGGGGCCCTTGATCATGATCCTCGGGCCGCCCTCGCGACGATAGGGATCCATCTCGCGCTCGACCATGGCTTTCAGGCTCGCGCCCGACCATTGCGATTCGAGCAGGAGATCGTGGGCCCGATGCAGCGCCTGGAGGCGCTCGGCCAAGGTCTCCGCCATGGCCTTCGCCGGAGCCGAGGTCGCCTGCCGCAAGCTCGCCTGCACCAGCGACTGCACGATGGCGAGCGCGTTCTTGACGCGGTGATTGAGCTCGCCGACCAGCATCGACTGGCGCTGCGCGGTGCGCCGCCGCTCGGTCACGTCGCGGAAGATGAGCACGGCGCCGGCGAGCGAGCCGTCGAAGCCGACAATCGGCGCGCCGCAATGCTCGACCGGCACTTCCTGCTTGTCGCGGGTGACGAGCATCGCGCCGGATTCGAGCCGCGTCACCGCGCGCTCGCGCAGCGCCTTCAGCGCCGGATCGTCGACCGGCTTGCGCGTGCTCTCGTTGATGACGCGGAACACTTCCCAGATCGGCCGGCCGCGGGCCTCTGGCCCGGTCCATCCCGTCATCTGCTCGGCGATCTTGTTGAGCAGCAGCACGCTGCCGTTCGGGTCGGTGGCGATCACGCCGTCGCCGATGCTGGAGAGCGTCGTGCTCAACCATTCGCGCTGGCCGCGCAGCTCCATCAGCGCGGCGTTGCGGTCGCGGTCCGAGCGGCGTACGGCGCCGATCGTGGTCCAGGCGAACAGCGCAAGCACGAGAATGCTCGCCACGGCGAAGATGGCGAGCGTCGCCCCGCTGTCGTAAAGCGCCCGCGCCTCGGCCTGATGCGCGAACCAGCCGATCACCAGCGGCAGCACGAGGATGCCGGGCAATAGCCGCCGCAGCATCTCGCCGGCCGGCGATTGCTCGACGATGGCCGCGGCGATGCCGTATTCGGGCGAGGCGGCGAGCAGGCCGAGCACCAGCAAGAAGCCGGCAATCGCGCCATAGAGCGACATCTGGGTGAAGGGGAACGGATAATTATAGGTGGCGACGCCGTAAGCGTAACCCGCCAGCACGATCAGCACCTGGCCGAGGATGATCAGCGCCAGGATCTGGCTGAAGGCCGACAGGACGTTGCCCTGCTTGGCATAAAGCAGCGCCAGGCCGAACAGAATCAGCGAGCCGGTGATGCCGGGCGCCATATGCAACTTGCCGGCCTGCGCCACGCCGGCGGCGACACTGTCGCCGCGCACCAGCGCCTGATCGATGCCGAGCGAGAAGCCGAACAAATCCTCGCTGAGAACGGCAAGACCGAGCACGATGAGCGCGAAGCCGATCAGCCGGGCCAGCGGGCGGATCGGCCTGAAGGTCAGGCAGAACAGCCCGACAGCCGCGGCGATGACGCCGACGGCGGCGGCGGGGGTCAGGCTTTCGATCCCCGGCACCGATTCAGGCGCAATCGTCAGCTGCCACGCGGAGAGGATGATGCCTCCCATCGCAGCGACGATCAGCGCCGCCAGACGCGCCACGAGCAAAGAAATTTGCTCGGCGCGCGGCGCGGGCAGCGCCATTCTCACCGGTACTTCAGCCACTCGCCTCCTCACCCAAGTTCGCGGGAAACAATGCCGGACCTTTGGGCGCTCCTCGGCGGAAGGCCGCAGCGCTTGCGAACGAGCGCGTTCTCCCACCCCGTGAGCGTGTTATAGCGTAGCCCCCATAGAGCCGGTAGGCCAGTCGCCGTTGAGGGTGCGACAAGGCCGCTGACAGGAGAAATATGCATGCCTCAAGCGTCCCCAACTTCCGCGCGCATCGAAACCGATTCCCTTGGCCAGATCGACGTCGCCAACGACCGCTATTGGGGCGCCCAGACCGAACGCTCGCGCCGGAATTTCCGGATCGGCGAGGAAACCATGCCGAA
Source organism: uncultured Alphaproteobacteria bacterium (assembly GCA_963817175.1). GTDB lineage: Bacteria > Pseudomonadota > Alphaproteobacteria > Rhizobiales > Methyloligellaceae > Methyloceanibacter. The sequence continues at coordinate 91,016 of CAWFNK010000011.1, read as the reverse complement.
GCCCATGATCCGCGCCATCGCGCTGGTCAAGAAGGCGGCGGCCCTCACCAACCATGAAATCGGCCTCCTCGAAGAGCGGCTGGCACAGGCGATCGCCGCCGCTTCCGACGAGGTGATTGGCAGCAAGCTCGATGCTCATTTCCCCCTGGTCGTCTGGCAAACCGGATCCGGCACCCAGAGCAACATGAACGTCAACGAAGTCATTGCGAACCGAGCAAGCGAATTGCTGGGCGGGACTCTTGGTTCAAAACGCCCGGTACACCCCAATGATCACGTCAATCTCGGTCAATCTTCCAACGATGTCTTTCCCACCGCCATGCATATCGCCGCGGCTGAGGAAATCGCCTACCGGCTCAACCCCGCGCTCTCCCGGCTATACCAGGCGCTGAAGGACAAAGCTGAGGCGTTTCAGGACATTCTCAAGATCGGCCGTACGCACCTCCAAGACGCAACGCCACTGACTTTAGGGCAAGAATTCGGCGGCTATGCGGCGCAGGTCGATCACGGCATCGAACGCATCAAACTTTCCCTGCATGGGCTCTACGCGCTGGCGCAAGGCGGCACGGCGGTCGGCACCGGGCTGAATACGAGCCCCCTATTCGCCGAGGCCTTCGCCGCCAAGATCGCCGAGATGACCAAGCTTCCCTTCGTCAGCGCCGAAAACAAGTTCGAGGCGCTGGCCACGCATGACGCCCTCGTGTTCGCCCATGGCGCGCTCAACACCGTCGCCGTGTCGCTGTTCAAGATCGCCAGCGACATCAGGCTGCTCGGCTCGGGCCCCCGCTCCGGTTTCGGCGAGCTTGTCTTGCCGGAGAACGAGCCCGGCTCATCGATCATGCCCGGCAAGGTGAACCCCACGCAATGCGAGGCGGTGACCATGGTGTGCGCGCAAGTGATGGGCAACAACACCACCATCAGCTTCGCCGGCAGCCAGGGCCATCTCGAGCTCAACGTGTTCAAGCCGGTGATCGCCTATTGCATGCTGCAATCGATCAGGCTGCTCACCGACGTGGCCGACAGCTTCCGCGAGAAATGCATCGTCGGCATCGAGCCGGACCGGGCGTGCATCAAGGATCACATGGAGCGCTCGCTGATGCTGGTCACGGCGCTTGCGCCCTCGATCGGCTACGACAAGGCGAGCGAGATCGCCAAGGCCGCGCACAAGAACGGCACCACCTTGCGCGAGGAAGCGGTGCGGCTCGGCCATGTGAAGCCCGAGGAGTTCGACCGCCTGGTGCGGCCCGAGGACATGGTCGGCCCCAAGCGCTAGGCATGGCGCAGCCCCGCAACAAGCGCTCGCTCAGCATTGCGCGGCACCGCACATCGGTCTCGCTCGAGGATGAATTCTGGGATGCGCTGGTCGCGATCGCGCGCGCCGACGGCAAGTCGGTCGCAGGCTTGGTCGGCGAGATCGACAAGCGACGGAGCGGCAAGCCAGGCCCGCAAGTAAGCCTTTCGGCGGCGATCCGCATCTATGTGCTGGAGCGCATGCAGCGCAAAGAGGCTTAGTCTTGCGCATGATCTCTTCGGAAGACCGGTGCCCACTTTTCCGGATCATGGGCTAGCCGCCGCCGAAAATGCTGATGCCCTTCTTCCAGTCGTCAGGCGCTTCGCGCTTCGGCGCACGCTTGGGCTTCACCGGGCGTGGACGCGGCTTGACCACTTCAACCGTTGCGGGCGTTGGCTTTGCCTCAGGCGGGGGCGGCGCTTCCGCCTCGCTGGGCGGGGGCTGGGTCGGGGGCGCAGGTTCAGCCAGAGGTTCCGGCTGGGGAGAAGCGGGCGCATCGATCGCCGCCGATGCCGGCGGCGCTTTGGGCGTGGAAGTCTCGGCAGGCGGCGTGGGCATTGCCTCGGCAGGCTTGGGGGTCACCGGTATCACCGGCGCGGTCTGCCAAGCCTCTTTGAGCAACTCGATCGCCGACGGAGAGGCCTCGGCGGTGGGCGAGGATTGCGGGATCTCCTGGTTGGGCTGCGCGATCTCGGGCGTCGGGCTCGATTGCTCCAGCGGCTCAGGGTCGGGCATGGCGGCGGCTTCCGCGAACGGATCGAACGGCTGCTCGGGCACCGCGGCGGTTGTCTCCTCGGGCATCGCTTCGGAGGCTTCCGGCGTCCTGCCGCTGACATCGAGCGTCTCCAGCCGCTCGACGTCCTCCTGCATGCGCCGCATGGTGAGATGGGCCTCGATGGCGGCGGTGTCGATCGCCGGCGTGATCTCGCCCGCCTTGTTGAGCGTGCCGGTGAACAGCAGGCTGACCGGCGGGACGTCCTTGCCGCTCGGGCCGGTCAAGCCCAAGGCCCACTCGCTGTCGAGCTTGAGGCTGGCAAGCTCGACGTAACCGTTGATCTTGGTCTCGGCACCCGGGCTCGACAGAGTTGCCGGCGCGAGGCGGAGCGTACCGTTCTTGACCTCGAACGCGAGCGTAACCGGCGCGTATTTGTAGCTGCCTTTGGTGATCTTCTCGCGCACGCTCTTGGTCTCGGCCTCGATCTCCTCCTTGTCGGCATTGATGGTCTTCTTCGCCGCGGTCGCGGCGACGCCGCGCAAGGGAGCCGACGACAGCGACTGGAGCTTGCCGGCGCCGAGACTGAACGTCCCCTCTCCGCCCAATCCGGCGACGACGCCGGGAGGGCTCAGGCCTTCGCCTTGAACGTTGAAGGCGAGATCGAACGGACCCTTGGCGAGGGCCGAGCCGGTGAGGCTCTTGGCGAGATCATCGAGCTTGCCGCCTTTCAGATCGACGCGCGCGGCGAGCTCGGCGCCGTTGCCGCGGGGGCTGAGGCTGCCCGAGGCGACGAAGTCGCCGCCGAACAGACGACCCTTGAGATCGGTGACGGCGAGCCCGTCCTTGCCGACCGAAGCGGTCAACGTGGCGTCTTGCACCTTCACGGCCGAGCCGAGCGAGAGCGTGTTGGCTTTCAGATTGATATCGCCTTCGGCCTGCTCGATCGGGCCGAGCGAGAAGCCCCGCGCGGGCCAGACCTCCGACGCGCCCGCGCCGATCGCGCCCAGCATCTCCTCGGTCGATGGCGTGCGGTGCCACGCCACCAGCACGCCGAGCAGCGACGGCAGCGAGATGGTGGGAGCGCTTCCCGACAGGGCAAAGCGCGTCTTGGCGCCGCTCAGATCGAAATGCGCCGTGCCGGTGACCGCCTCCCCGGCAATGCTGCCGGCGATGCCGGCGAGATCGACGGTGGAGGCCTGCTTGGTGAGATCGAGGGTGAGGCTCAAGGGGATGTTGGCGGCGCTCGGCGGCGCCTCGAAGCCGAGCAGGGTGAGCGCGGCGCTCGCATCGCGGCTCACCACCGCGCCTTTGCCGGTGAGGGCGAGACCGTTCGGCTGGAGCGAGCCCTCGCCGGCGAACGCGACCTCGATCGGCGCCGTCTCGAGCGCGGCCTGTCCGATGACCTTGGCGTTCGGCACGCCCGAGAGCTTGACGATCAGCCTCCCCTCGCTCCCGGCGGGAGTGACGATGCGCTCGAGCGGAAGGTCGGGGAACAGCAGGACGAGGAAGGCTTGCGGCTTTTCGCCCACGACCTTGCCGTCGACGGCGATGCTGGCCTCGCCGGGCTTGGCGGGATCGCCAAGCGCGCGGGCCAGCAGCGTGACATCGGAGCTTCCCGCCTTGCCGCCAAGCTCGATCGAGGCGTTGGTCAAGTCGCCCTCGCGCGCGGCGAGGAGGCTGACACGCACGTTCATGGGCGCGAGCGTCGACAGATGCATCGAGCGGCTGACGCCCGCCGGCAGGCCGAACAGGTCGGCGACGATGCGCAGACTATCGGCATTGGCCGCCTGCAGCCCGAAATCGACCCGGCCCGAGGGCTTGTCGCGCAAATGCTCGATGCGACCCTTGCCGTTCAGCGCGAGCGTGCTCGAGGCGGCGAAGTCGAGCTGCTCCACGTCCAGCGTGCCGCCCTGCAGCGCGAAGCGCGCGTCGAGCTTGCCGGGCGGAATATTGGGAAGCAGCAGCTCGCCGACGCGCAGCGTCACGCGCATGTCGTTGTCGGGAAGCTCGGCGAAGATGCTCTTATCGGCAGCGCCCGCCTGGGTACTCGAAGGCGACGGCGTCCAGAACTCCCACAGCGAGCCTTCGCCCATCACCTCGCGCAAATCGAGCCGGTCGCTGTCGAGATTGAGCTCGATCAGCGGGCGCTCCCCGCCATGCAGCCGCAGATTGCCGTGGAATTTGGTGCCGCTCAGCTCGCCAACGGCGTCGGCAAGCTTGAGTTCGCCGTCGCCGATGCTGGCATTGGCGGTGAAGGTGAAATCGCCGATCGAGGCCTGTCCCGACACATCGCGGTCGCCGGCGGCCCAGCGGGTGAGCGGCCGCAAGCCCGAGCCTTCGAGCTTGACCGGGCCGGCGAACACCGGGCCAAACTCGCCACGGGCGAGCCGGCCCGAGGTCTCGATGCTGTTCTTGCCGGGCAGCACGGCCTTCAGGCGCTCGATCGCCAGCACGCCGTCTTTGCCGGCGAGCGTCATATCGACGGCGCCGACCAGATCGCCGCCAAGGCTCGCTTGCTCGATGGCGACGTGCAGCGTGCCGTTGCGGAACTCGGCCGCCTCTCCCAGCACCTCGTCGGCGAACATATAGAGGATGGTGGCGGGCGACGGCCGCTCCTCGGCGCCGGGGGGCGCGAACAACGCATCGAGATCGACGAAGCCCGCAGCCAGCTGGCCATTCGCGGTGATGCGCTCGCCGAAATCGAGGGTGAGCTTGCCCTTGAAGATCTGCGGGTGCCCCTTGGCATGGATGGTGAGGTCGAAATCGGGGAACTCGGCGCGCTCGGGCGTGGCTTTCAGCGGTCCCTTCAACTCGTAGAGCAAGCTCTTGTCGCGCGCCGCTACGCCGGCCGGCTGATCGACCTTCTCGGCATCCGCCGGCGTATCGTCGCCGCTGTCCGCGGCAACCTTCGCCGCGCGCACGATAATCGTGCCGTCATAGGCTGGCGCGGCGCCGAGCCCGGTGACGCCGCCATCGACGAGATAGGTGATGTTGCGGTCGAGGTCGCGCAGCGAGGACTTGATGCGGAACAGCCCGGCGGCGTCGGGCGCGCTGGTCGAGAATCTCAGCTCCTGCGGGCGCCCGGCGAAGCTGTAATTGGCCGAGACCTTGTAAGGGCCCGACAGCGACTGGGCGTTGGCCTCACCGCTGAGGTTTTCAAGGGTGAGTTGCGGCACACCCTGTTTGGTGATCTCGACCTTGCCGCCGCTGATGCTGACAGAATCGAGCAGCACCTCTTTCGGCGCGAAGGGAAGCGCCACGCCGCGGCGGCCGACGTCGCTCCAATTGCCGGTGCCGTCGGGTTTGAGGTCGAGGCGCAAGACCGGATCGACAATGGCGATCTTGCGCGCCTCGACGGTGCCGGTGAGCAGCGCGCCGATATTCAGCCAAGCCTCGAGCGAGCGCATCTCGAGGAACGGCCGGTCGAGACGGCCCTCCTGATCGGCGACCTTGATGTCATCGAATTTCAGCTCAGGCGCGGGCAGAAGGACGAGATGGACCTTGCCGCCGACCTTCACCTGACGGCCGAGCAGGTTGGTGGCTTGGGTCTCGAACACGGAACGATAGTCGTTCCAGTCAATGAAGAGCGGCGCGGCAAACAGCGCGCTCAAGACCAGAATCAGCAATGCCGTCAAAGTGAGCAGGAGCGAATTCACTGCCGTCTACCCAGGGTTCTGGCGCGCTTCTCAAGCAGCAAAGCGCCGAGGAACCCGGCCCCCTCGAGACGCGCCGTCATGGTAACGCAAAAACCTTGCCAGGATTGAGGATATTCAACGGATCGAGCGCCTTTTTTATGGCAATCATGGCCTGAAGCCCGGCCCCATGCTCGGCGGCCAGATAGTTAATCTTGCCCTGGCCGATGCCATGCTCGCCGGTGCAGGTCCCGCCATAGGACAGGGCGCGCTCGATCAGCCGCTCGAGAAAGCCCTGCACCTTGCGCCGCTCCTCCGGGTCGGAGGGGTCGATCAGCGGCAGGACATGGAAATTGCCGTCGCCGACATGGCCGACGATCGGCGCGAGCAGGCCGAGCCGGTCGATGTCCTGGCGCGTGGCGCTGACGCAAGCCGCGAGGGCCGAGATCGGCACGCAGACATCGGTCGACAGCACCTCGGCGCCGGGCTTCAGCCCGCGCGCCGACCAATAGGCGTCGTGGCGCGCCTGCCAGAGCTTGGTGCGGTCCTCGGGCCGCTCGGCGTAAGCGTAGTCCCCGCCCCCTTCGGCGTGCGCGATTCCCGCGAAGGCTTCGACCTGCTCGCGGGTCGACGAAGGCGTGCCGTGGAACTCGAGGAACAGCGTCGGCGTCTCCGGCAGGTTGAGATGCGAATAGGCGTTGCAGGCGCGGATCTGCACCTCGTCGAGCAGCTCGATGCGGGCGAGCGGGATGCCCATTTGCAGCGCGGCGATGGTGGCGTTGCAGGCGCCCTCGATCGAGGCGAAGGGACAGACCGCGGAGAGGATGGTCTCGGGGATGCCGTAAAGCTTGAGCGTGAGCCGGGTGATGATGCCGAGCGTGCCTTCGGAGCCGATCAGAAGCCGGGTCAGGTCGTAGCCCGCGGCGGACTTCCGCGCCCTGCCCCCGGTCGAGATCACGCTGCCGTCGGCCAGCACGGCGTTAAGCCCCAGCACGGCATCGCGCATGGTGCCGTAGCGCACGGCATTGGTGCCGGAGGCGCGCGTCGCCGCCATGCCGCCGAGGCTCGCATCGGCGCCGGGATCGACCGGGAAGAACAGACCGGAGTCGCGTAAGTGTTCGTTGAGCGCCTTGCGGGTGACGCCGGGCTCGACCACGCAGTCGAGATCGGCCTCATGCACGGCGAGGATGCGGTTCATGCGCGAGAGGTCGAGCGAGACGCCGCCGAACGGCGCGTTGATGTGGCCTTCCAGCGAGGTGCCGGTGCCGAACGCAATCACCGGCACACGGGCCTCGGCGCAGAGTTTGACGATCTCGGCCACCTCGGCTTCGGTCTCGGCGAACAGCACCGCGTCGGGCGGCTCGCGCTTGAGCCAGGTGAGCGTGTTGGCGTGTTGCTCGCGAAGCGCCTGGCTCAGCGAAAAACGTTCGCCGAAGCGCGCGGCAAGCTTGGCGAAGAGCGCGCGTTTGCGCTCCGCCGGAACGCGTGTTTCCGCCTCTGCCAAGACCGCAGTCATGCGTCATCTTATAGGGTGCTTCGCGCCGAAAACTTAAGGGTTTTCCGCAGGGCGCGGCTAGAGGCCGACCACCGACATGACGGCCGCGAAATGGCAGCTCGCCGCCGACAGCACGAAACCGTGCCAGATGGCGTTCTGATAGGGCAGCCGCTCCCAGAGATGGAACACGACGCCGATGGTGTAGAGCACGCCGCCAATCATGAGCAGGGTCAGCACGGTGCCCGGCAGCGCCGACATCAGGGGTTCCCAGGCGGCGATCACCGCCCAGCCCTGCACCAGATAGAGCGCGGTCGAAAGGCCTTCGAGGAAACGCGGGGCGAACAGCTTGATGGCGATGCCGATGGCGGCCATGGTCCACACCACGGCGAGCAAGCCGAATCCCCAAGGCGTCTGCATCTTGATCAGGATGAACGGCGTATAGGTGCCGGCGATCATCAGGAAGATCGCGGCGTGATCGAGCCGGCGCAGCACTTCCTTGATCTTGGGCCGGGCCACCAGATGGTAGCCGGCGGAGAAACCGAAGGTCGCCACCAGTGCGAGCCCATAGATGGTGAGGCTTACCACCCAAGGCAGAGTCTGCGACCTTATGCCGATGATGAGCAGCGCGGTCAGCCCGACCAGGCTGGCGGTGACGCCGAGCACATGGATGCAGCCGTCGGCCACGCGCTCACGCTTGGTGTAGTCCGGAAATCCGGCGATGCTGCTTCTCATCAGGCCCATGCTTCGACTCAGGTAAGCGAAAGACGCTTGTGAAACAAGCCTCCCACGCCATGTGGCGAGGATGAGGCATCAACGTTTCGCTTGCGTAACGGTTCGGTTCTGTCGCTACGCGAGCAGCAAAAGTCAGGGCCCGAAGCGGGGCCCTGACGAGATGCCGCAGTTGGAATTGCTCAGGCGCTATTGCCCGCAGACGCTCGAGCCGGTCGTGCAGACATAGGGCACGACCACACCGGTGAAGCAGGTGGTGTAGAAGCGCGTGGTGACGATGTCAGGCTTGAGCTGGGCGTCCCGCGGCACGCCGGTCGGGCGCACGGCCTTCCAGAACGGATCGCCCTTCACCCGATACGCGTAGAGCGTGACATAGCTCCATCTCTTGGCGCGCTTGAGGTCGCTGGCGCTTTGCAGCACAAGGGCTTGCGAGCTCTTGGCGGCTTCGGCCTTGGAGCCGGCGCTATGCGTGGCCTTAATCAGCTGGCATGCCGCCTCGGCAGGTCCGATCGCGCCAACGGCCGCAATCGCAACACCAAGCGCAGCGATGCCCATCCTCAAAACTTGAAGCATATCCCGGTCTCCCGACTGACGGTGGAACGTCTTTGTTTGGCAGTGCCGCCGAATCACCGCAACGGGAATAACAGAGTTCCCCTGCGGTTTTTTGTCAGAATCGAATCTTGGCGTTTTCCCAGGCGCGGCGTCAAGCGCCTATCGAGGGCAGCGGATATTTGGCACCACACGTTGCGCGAAGGTCTCAGTTTTCTGACGCGGCCTCTTTTTTCGCCGCCTGCTGCGGATGATATAGTCCTTAGTTCATGACAAAGATTCGCTCTACAGCTGTCGAAGCCCCGGCGCTCCCCCTTCCGGAGGACGCGGAATTGTCGACGTCGCAACGCGCCATGCGGCGGCGCCCGGCAAGCTATCTCGACGCGCTCAATCCGGAGCAGCGCGAGGCGGTCGAGACGCTCGACGGCCCGCTGCTCGTTCTGGCCGGCGCAGGCACCGGCAAGACGCGGGTGCTGACCACCCGCATTGCTCATATTTTGAGTCTGGGCCGGGCACGCCCGGCGCAAATTCTCGCCGTCACCTTCACCAACAAGGCCGCGCGCGAGATGAAGATCCGCATCGGCCAGCTGATCGGCGGCGTGGTCGAGGGCATGCCGTGGCTCGGCACGTTCCACGCCATCGGCGTCAAGATTCTGCGCCGGCATGCCGAGCTGGTCGATCTGAAGCCGTCTTTCACCGTGCTCGACACCGACGATCAGATCAGGCTGCTGAAGCAATTGCTCGACGCCGAGAATATCGACGAGAAGCGCTGGCCGGCGCGGCTGCTGGCGGCGATGATCGACGGCTGGAAGAACCGGGGACTCACGCCGAAGCGCGTGCCGGAGGGCGAGAGCTTCGCCTTCGCCAATGGCAAAGCGCGCGAGCTTTACGCGCTGTATCAGAAGCGGCTGAAGGAGCTGAACGCCGCCGATTTCGGCGATCTCCTGCTGGAGAATTTGCGCCTGTTCCAGGAGCATCCCGACGTGCTCGCCAAATATCAGCAGCGCTTCCTCTATATGCTGGTGGACGAGTATCAGGATAGCAACGTCGCGCAGTATTTGTGGCTGCGGCTGCTGGCGCAGGGCAACGGCAATATTTGCTGCGTCGGCGACGACGACCAGTCGATCTATGGCTGGCGCGGCGCCGAGGTGGACAACATCCTGCGTTTCGAGACCGACTTCCCCGGCGCCAAGATCATCAGGCTCGAGCGCAACTACCGCTCGACCGGGCATATTCTCGGCGCGGCCTCGGGACTGATCGCCCATAACAAAGGCCGCCTCGGCAAGACGCTGCGCACCGATGGCGAGCTCGGCGACAAGGTCGAGATCGAAGGCTGCTGGGACGACGAGGAGGAAGCCCGCATCATCGGCGAGGACATCGAGCAGATGCAGCGCCAGGGCCACGCTCTGAGCGAGATCGCCATCCTGGTGCGCGCCTCGTTCCAGATGCGCGCCTTCGAGGATCGCTTCATCACGCTCGGGCTGCCCTATCGGGTGATCGGCGGCCCGCGCTTCTACGAGCGGCAGGAGATCAAGGATGCGACCGCCTATTTCGAGGTGACGCTCAACCCGGCCAACGATCTCAAATTCGAGCGCATCATCAATACGCCGCGGCGGGGCTTGGGCGAATCCACGCTGAAATCGCTGCACCAATTGGCCCGCGCCCGCGGCGTGCCGCTGTTCCAGGCGGCGCGGCAAATCGTCGAGACCGAGGAGCTGAAGCCGAAACCGCGCAAGGCTCTGGCCGATCTGATCGCCGCTTTCGACCGCTGGCGCTCGCTGATCGATCAGATGCGGCATACCGAGCTTGCCGAGCTGATCCTCGATGAGTTCGGCTATACCGGCATGTGGCAGGCCGACCGCTCGCCGCAGGCGCAATCGAAGCTCGAGAACTTGAAAGAGCTGATCCGCTTCATGGACGAGTTCGACACGCTGGCCGGCTTCCTCGAGCATGTCAGCCTGGTGATGGACGCGCAGACCGAGGAAGGCGCCGAGCGGGTCAGCCTGATGACGCTGCATTCGGCCAAGGGGCTCGAATTCGACACCGTGTTCCTGCCCGGCTGGGATGAAGGCCTCCTCCCCCATCAGCGGAGCCTCGACGAAGCGGGACGCTCAGGGCTCGAAGAGGAACGGCGGCTCGCCCATGTGGGGATCACCCGCGCCCGCAAGCGCGCCAAGATCACCTTCGCCCAGAACCGCCGCACGCGCGGGACCTGGCAGCAGGCACTGCCCTCGCGCTTCATCGACGAGCTGCCGGTCGAAAATGTCGAGGTCGCCGAGGACAAGGGCCTGCGCGGCTACGGGCCGAGCCGGTTCGATACGGCGGAGAATTTGTTCGCCAGCGGCTTCTACGAGACGCCGGGCTGGCAGCGCGCGCAGCGCAATCGCCCGCAAGGAACCGGCGCGCCGCCCAATCGCGGGCCGATCACCATCGACGGCACGCTGGTCGCTTCCAGCACGGCCGAGGGTGCGGGGCTTGCCATAGGCACGCGCGTGTTCCATCAGAAATTCGGCTATGGCCGCATCATCCATGTCGACGGCAACAAGCTCACCGTCGATTTCGACAAGGCCGGGGAGAAGAAAGTGGTCGATAGCTTCGTCGAGCGGGTGTGATGCGGTTTTCCGTGTTGCTTGCAGTCTCGGTCGCATGTCTGGCGTCGGGTGCGGGCGCCGCGCCGCTATGGACCGTCGAGAAATCGGAGATCGCCTATCTGTTCTACGGCGAGCCTGGCAAGGCCGTGCTTTCCATCTCTTGCGGACAGCAAGAGGGCGAGACGGGACGCGACGAGACGCGCATCGAGGTCGAGGTCGAGGCGGGCACCAAGCCCGGCAAGGATAAGGTCGTGCTGCGCGTCGAGCAGGACAAAGGCCACAAGGACGTGCCGCTCACGCCGCTGATCTGCGGCGGGATGAGCGAATGCAAGAACCAGCCTGACGGCGAGGTCTATCGCTACGAGACCAGCGTGCCCGGCAAGGATCTCGCGCTCGACATCGCCAATAAGGGGCGAAAGCTCGTGGTCGATGCCCCTGGGGCCAAGCTCGCCGCGCCGGCCGATCCGGCCGCGTTCAGGAAATTCTCCGTCAGTTGTTTGAATTGGTGAACGCGCGAGCCTGGGCCTTGTCGGAGGTGGTACCTTTTCAGACGAGAACAAAACGTGTACATTGCTTCCCGGCTACAGAGGGAGGTGCCGCATGCGTGCTCTCATCGCCGGAGCGTTCATCCTGATTTCCTTCGCGTTTTTGTCGTTTCCTGGGCCGTCGGACGCGTTGGCCGACGATGCCTGCCGCTGCAAAGGCTGCGGCTGCAAAGGCGGCCCAGGCTGGCGCGGCCCCGACGGGTTCTGCGTCTCGCAGTCGAAGCTTGCTTCGGTCTGTGGGTCGCCGCCTGGAGCGCCGTGCAAGCAAGAAGGCGCGCCCCGCGTCTGCTTCGGCAAGCAGGCCGCACTGGGCGCGCCCCAATAGAGTTGCTCTGAAGCTAGGCCGGCTCAGCAGACCCACACATAGCTGCAGCTCAAGCTGTCGCAGAGATATTCGTAGTGGCAGAAGCCTTGATAGGTCCGCGAGGCGGGCTTGCCGGCACTACGATTGGCGGCGTAACCGTCGGCCTCTTTGACGATGGCATCGACATCGTAGAACACGGGCTTGCCGCCGGCGGACGCCTTCGGATCGGCAACGGGCGCGTCGATCGCCGCCAACAGTTTCGCCGCGGCCATCAGCATGTCCGGGTCCTTGGCGGAGCGGCCGATGATGATCAAGGCGTTGGCGACACCCGCCTTGGATTGACCGTCGGCAATCTGCGCCGCACTTGGTTTTGCGGCATCTTCGGCCAAGGTGGCGAAAGGAAGGGCGACCGCCAGAAGCAATGAAGCGGCGGCAAAGACAATAAAGCGTGATGGCATGAGGATTCTCCAGGTCTGCTGTTTGGCTTGTCTCGCGAAAGCAGAGCAGCCCTGGCCGGGAGCCAAGCATGCGGCGCGCCGAATGCTACTCTGCTCCCGCCGCAACTCTCCTTCGGCCCGGCGAAGAGTCAAGTTAACTCTAGATTGGCGGTGTGGAGGCCAGCACTACCCGAATGGGTAGGCTCCTGGCCGCCCAGGCGGTTTTTTGGCGCGTTAGGTGCACCAAACAGCCATTCGAATAGAGAGCCATTTGATTGTGAACGGTACGCTCGCCTAAGCTTCGCGCCATGCAGTTGCTCGATACCGCGTCAACGCCCTCGCCTGCCGCCAAGGCAGGCGAGACGGTCAAAGCCGCCGCACCGCAGGCCGCCGCGACGCTCCTGCCGGGGCGCGAGCGCTTCATTCCGGTCAGCCGCCACGGCCTCAGAACCAAGCTCATCGCCATGCTCGCCGAGAGCGGCGGCGATCCGAGGGTGTGGGGCCGCGCGCTCGATTGTCTCGCCGCATGGCGGCATCAGGAGCACCGCCAGCGCCTGCTCGAGCTGATCGAGGACTATCTGCCGTTCAGTCCCGACAGCGACACCGCCAATCTGATCGAGCTCGATTTCGACGGGCGCGACAAGGCGCGGGCCGAGTGCATCGCCGGCATCGAGAGGATGCTGGCGCAGGCGAATTTCGTGCGGCTCGGCCGCGACGACGTGCAGCGGCTGCTCATCGAGCGATCGCCCTACGGGCTCAATCTCCAGGTCGACTTGAGCGAGTTCGACGAGGCGCTGCTGTATTATCGCGGCACCGGCAGCATCGTGCGCGAGGAGCGCAATCCCTGGCGGCTCTATCTCCGCACGGACCGGCTGGAGGTGCCGATCTTCGAGCGGCTGTTCCTGCTGCTCAAGCTGAAGCCGGCAGAGACCCGCATCGCCGAGATCATGATGGCGTCCCGCACCGACCGCGCGCGCGCCACGCGGGCCTTGGCAAAGGCGCGGGCGCATTTTCCGCCCGGCGTGTCGAGCGACTACATCTACGTCAAGATCTTCAAGCGCATCCCGCAGATCGACATCGAGATGCTGTTTCCCAACACCAAGGTCGCATTCAAACCGTTCGACAAGCTGAAGCTGATGGTGACCGCCGGCGGCGGGACGGTCGCCGGCGTGGCGGGCACCGCGACCAAGCTGCTGGCCGCCACCAATCCCTTCACGCTCGCTTTCGGCGTGTTCGGCCTGAGCGCCTTGATCTTCCGCCAGGCGATGAAGTTCTTCCACACCCGCAACCACTACATGATGGTGCTCGCGCAGAATCTCTATTTCTGCAGCCTCGCCAATAATCGCGGCGCGCTGACGCTGATCGCCGACGGCGCCGAGGAAGAGGACGTTAAGGAGGACATGCTGCTCTACGCCTTCCTCGCGCGAGGGCCCGCGACGCATGATGCGCTGCCTGAGCTCAAGACCACGGTCACGCGCTTCCTCAAGGAGCGCTGCGGGGTCAGCGTCAATTTCGATGCCGAGGACGCGCTCAAGCGGCTGCGCGCCGACGGACTCGTCAGCGCCGATGCCGACGGCAAATTCTCCGCCATCGCGCCGGAAGACGCGCGCGCGCATCTCGACCGTTTGTGGGACCGGCTGCTCGACGTGGACAGCCTGGACCGGCGATCGCAATCCGCCGGCGCATGATGCATCAGGCCAGCATCGAGGCCGATGCTTCGCGGGCCGAGCGTATCGCGCTGGCGTTGGAGCAAGCGGTCGAACCGGCAGCGGTCGCGGTCGGGCTGTTCGAGCGCGGACAGGGCCGGTTCGAGATTTTCGCCCATTACGACACGCCGCCTCCCCGCGATGCGCTTGCTGCGCCTGATCGCGCAGGCCACCGGCGACGGCGAACTCGGGCCGCTCACCATCGAGGCGCTGCCGGAAGAAGATTGGGTGACGCTGTCGCAAGGCAAGCGCGGACCGGTGGCGGCGGGGCGCTTTCTCGTGCATGGCAGCCATGACCGAAGCCGCGTGACGCGCGGGCGGTTCAGCATCGAGATCGACGCGGGCCAAGCCTTCGGCACGGCGCATCATGCCTCAACGCGGGGTTGCCTGCTCGCGCTCGACGACCTTATCAAGCGGCGCCGCCCGCGCGTCATGGTCGATATCGGCACGGGTACCGGCATTCTCGCCATCGCCGCCGCCAAGGCGCTTCGGCAAAACGTGATTGCCAGCGACGATGACCCACTCGCCGTCGGCATCGCGGCGGAGAATGCGCGGGTGAATGGCGTGGGGCCGCTGGTCGATGCGCTCGAGGCACGCGGGTTCGAGCATCCACGTCTCGCGCGCCGCAAGGCCGATCTGGTGCTGGCCAATCTGCTCGAACGCGCGCTTTACGACCTCGCGCCTGCCTTCGCCAAGCAGGTTGCGCCGGGCGGCACGGCGATCCTCTCAGGCCTTACCGAAACCCAGGCGCGAGGCATCGAGGCACGCTACTCGAGCCTTGGCTTCGCCACGGAAAAGCGATTCATTCTCGATGGATGGACGACCTTGGTAATGGTCCGTCGCAACGCCCACGCTGCCCGCATTTGATCGACAGCGCGCTTTAAGCTTACAAAGGCCGGCCATGTATCAAATTTTCGACGATGTCAGTTCCCCGGCCGCGAGCGGCGAGCGGGTCAAGGCGTTGCAGCGGGAATTGAAGTCGCGAAAGCTCAAGGGCTTTCTGGTCCCGCACAGCGACGAGCACCAGGACGAGTTCCTGGCCCCTCCGGCCGAGCGCTTGGCCTGGCTCACCGGCTTTACCGGCTCGGCGGGCGTGGCCATCGTGCTGGAGAAGGCGGCGGCGCTGTTCGTCGACGGGCGCTATACGCTGCAAGCACGCGCGCAGACCGACGCCACCCTGTTCGAAGTGCTGCAGACGCCCGACGCCAAGCCGTCGAGCTGGATCGCCGATAAGCTCACCAAGGGGGCGGCGATCGGCTACGACCCCGCGCTGCATACGATCAAGGAGATCGAGCGGCTGACCGAGGCGTTGGGCAAGTCGGGCATCAAGCTCACCCCCGTCGACACCAATCTCGTCGATCTCGTCTGGCAGGACCGGCCGAAACCTTCCGCCGCCGAGGTCGTGCCGCATGGGCTCGAATATGCGGGCAAGAGCGCGCATGACAAGATCCGCGACGTGCAGGCGCTGCTCAAGGACGAGAATCTCGACGCCGTGCTGCTCACCATGCTCGATTCCATCGCCTGGCTGTTCAATATCAGGGGCGGCGACCTCCGGCATACGCCGGTCGCCCTCGCCTTCGCCATCGTGCCGGCGAGCGGCAAGCCGACCCTGTTCATCGATCCCGCCAAGGTGGGAGACAACGTCAAGGGGACGCTGCGCGAATTCCTCGATGTCGCCGAGCCATCGACGCTGATGGAAAAGCTCAAGGCGCTCGGTGAAGCGAAAGCCCGCGTGCGGCTCGATCCGGATAGCACGCCGATCCGCTTCGCACAGGCGCTCCAGGCCGAAGGCGTCAAATTCGTGGCTGGCCAAGACCCGTGCGTCCACCCCAAGGCCATCAAGAATGCAGTCGAGATCAAGGGCGCGCGCGCCGCGCATGTCAGAGACGGCGTGGCCATGGCGCGCTTCCTCGCCTGGCTCGACGAGGTGGCCGAGTTCGGCAAGATCGACGAGATCGCCGCGGCCATGAAGCTCGAGGACAGCCGCCGCGAATCCGGCCAGCTCAGGGATATCAGCTTCGACACCATCTCGGCGGTGGGCGCCAACGGCGCGATCGTGCATTACCGGCCGACCACCAAGGGCAAGCGTCTGCTGGAATCGGGCCTGCTATATCTGATCGATTCGGGCGCGCAATATCGCGACGGCACCACCGACGTGACCCGCACCATCGCCATCGGCACGCCGACGGCGGAGATGAAGCGGCATTACGGGCTGGTGCTCAAGGCGCATATCGCCATTGCCACCGCCCGCTTTCCCAAAGGCACGCGCGGGCAGGACCTCGACCCCTTCGCGCGGCGGCCGCTGTGGGAGGCCGGGCTCGATTACGATCACGGCACCGGCCACGGCGTCGGCAGCTATCTCTCGGTGCATGAAGGGCCGCAGCGGCTGTCACGGCTCGGCACCGTCGCGCTCGAGCCTGGCATGATCCTCTCCAACGAGCCGGGCTATTACCGCGAAGGCAAATACGGCATCAGGCTGGAAAATCTCGTGCTGGTGACGCCGCCCGAGGCGATCAAGGACGGAACGCGGGAGATGCTGGGCTTCGAGACGCTGACGCTGGTGCCGTTCGACCGGCGGCTGATCGATGCGAAACAGCTGCTCCCCTTCGAGATCGCCTGGCTCAACGCCTATCACGCGCGGATCAGGCGGGAGATCGAGCCGATCCTGTTGAGCGACGACAGGGCCTGGCTCCGCCACGCCACGGCGCCGATCGGGTAGGATCCGGCATCTAAACGCTGTGTCATTGCCCGGCTTGACCGGGCAATCCAGTACCCCCTGCGTTCATAAATGATCCAAGGCCAGTGATGACTGGATTCCCGCTTTCGCGGGAATGACAAGAGGAGCCTCCCCTATGAGGCGAAAGACATGCAGTTAGAAATTCTGGTCTCGGCCGCGGCCGCGACGCTCACCACGGCGGCGTTCGTGCCGCAGGCGCTGCATATCATCCGCCACAAGGAGACGCGGGCGATCTCGCTGTTCATGTATGTCTCGTTCGCGGTCGGGGTAGCGCTCTGGCTCTTGTTCGGCACGCTGATCGGCAATTGGCCGATCATCGTCTCGAACGGCATCACGCTGATGCTCGCGCTCGCCATCATCGCCATGAAGCTGAAATATGGGTGAGGCTCAATCGATCAGCTTGAGCCATTCGTCCTCGGTCAGGACGGCGACGCCGAGATCCTTGGCGTTTTTCAGCTTGGAGCCGGCGCCGGGGCCCGCCACCACATAGTCGGTGTGCTTGGAGACCGAGCCGGCCACCTTGGCGCCGAGACGCTCGGCTTTCGCCTTGGCTTCCGATCGCGTCATGCGTTCCAGCGTGCCGGTGAACACCACGGTCTTGCCTGAGATGGGGGAAGCGTGGTCGATCGCCTCGAGCGGCTCAGGCGTCACCTCTTCCAACAGCGCCTCGACGACGTCGATATTGTGCTTCTCCGCGAAGAAATCGGCGATCGCCGCGGCGACCGCAGGCCCGATCTGCTCGATATTGTCGAGCTCGG
This sequence comes from uncultured Alphaproteobacteria bacterium, assembly GCA_963817175.1. Taxonomy (GTDB): domain Bacteria; phylum Pseudomonadota; class Alphaproteobacteria; order Rhizobiales; family Methyloligellaceae; genus Methyloceanibacter. The sequence continues at coordinate 73,530 of CAWFNK010000011.1, read as the reverse complement.
CGAAGGCCTCGCCCTCCCGGTCGGCGCCCGCCGCGCGCATTGCCTCGAGGAAGGCTTCCGCCGACCCATAATTGCGCGCGAGCAGCCGCCCCGTGGTCTCGCCGACATGACGAATGCCAAGCGCATAGATGAAGCGGTCGAGCCGCACTTTGCGCCGCGCCTCGATGGCCTCGAACAGCTTCTGCGCCGAGGTCTCGCCCCAGCCTTCCCGCTCGGCGAGCTTGGACGATGCCCGCTGGTCGCGCGCCGCCAGCGTGAAGATATCCGGCGGCGACTGGATCAGCCCGTCCTCGTAGAACGCCTTGATGTGCTTCTCGCCGAGCCCCTCGATGTCGAAGGCGTTGCGCGAGACGAAATGCTTGAGCCGCTCGACCCGCTGCGCCGGGCAGATCAACCCGCCGCTGCAACGCCTCACCGCGTCGACCTTGCCGGTGGCCGGATTGATCTCGCGCGAAGCGTGGCTGCCACAGGCCGGGCAGATCTCGGGAAAGACGAATCGTTTCGCGCCCTTAGGCCGCTTGTCTTGAACCACGCCGAGAATCTGCGGGATGACGTCGCCGGCGCGCTGCACGATCACCGTATCGCCGATGCGCACGTCCTTGCGCGCGATCTCGTCCTCGTTATGCAAGGTCGCGTTCTGCACCACGACGCCGCCCACGGTGACGGGGTCGAGCTTGGCGACGGGGGTGAGCGCGCCGGTGCGACCCACCTGGATATCGATGTCGCGCAGGATGGTGGTCGCCTTCTCGGCGGGAAATTTGTGGGCGATGGCATAGCGCGGCGAGCGTGAGACGAAGCCCAGCCGCTGCTGAAGATCGAGCCGGTCGAGCTTATAGACGATGCCGTCGATGTCGTAGTCGAGGCCGGAGCGGCCGCTCTCGATGTCGCGATAGGTCGCAAGCATCTCCTCGACCGAGCGGGCGAGCTTGATCAAGGGATTGAGCGGAAAGCCCCAGGCGCGCAGCAGCTGATACGCGTCCCATTGCGTCTCGGCCGGGAGGTCGGCCACCTCGCCCCAGCCATAGGCGAAGAAGCGCAAGGGGCGCTTGGCGGTGATGGCGGGATCGAGCTGGCGGAGCGAGCCGGCAGCGGCGTTGCGCGGATTGGCGAACAGACGATCGCCGGCCTTCGCCTGCTCATCGTTCAGCCGCTGGAACGCCCCGCGGCTCATATAGATCTCGCCGCGCAGCTCGAACGGGTCGGGGAAGCCGCGGGATTTGATCGCCTTTGGAATGTCCTCGATGGTGCGCACATTGGCGGTGACGTTCTCGCCCTCATAGCCGTCGCCGCGCGTCGCGCCCTGGATCAGCTTGCCGTTCTCGTAGCGGAGCGTGATGGAGAGCCCGTCGATCTTGGGCTCGGCGGTGAAGGCAAGGCCCTCGATCGTGTCGAGCCCGAGGAAGCGCTTGATGCGGTCGAGGAAGTCGCGCAAGCCCTCCTCGTCGAACACGTTGCCGAGCGAGAGCATGGGCACGCGGTGCTGCACCTTGCCGAAGGCCTCGACCGGCGCGGCGCCGATCCTGAGTGAAGGGCTGTCGTCGCGCACGAGATGGGGAAAGCGCGCCTCGATCGCATCGTTCCTGGCGCGGAGCGCGTCATACTCGGCGTCGGAAACCTCCGGCTCGTCCTTGCGGTAATAGAGCTCGTCGTGATGGGCGATGGCCGCGGCGAGGCGGGCGAGCTCGGCGGAGGCTTCCGCCTCGTCGAGCGCCTCGACAGGCTTCGCCTCCAGCCCGCCCTGGCCCTTCTTTTTGGTCTTGGTCTTGCTCATCGTCTCAATATTACGCGGAGCGGCTCATCAGCCGGTCGGCGGCGCGGCGTGCCTCGTCGGTAATGGTCTGGCCGGCGAGCATGCGGGCGATCTCCTCGCGCCGATGCTCGCCTTCGAGCACCGCCACGCGCGTCACCATGGCCTCGCCTTGCGGGCCGCGCACCGCCTGCTTGGCGATCAGCAGATGACCGTTGGCCATTGCGGCCACTTGCGGGGCATGGGTCACGGCCAGCACCTGGACGCACGAGGCAAGCCGCGCGAGGCGCTCGCCGACGGCGGCGGCGGTGGCGCCGCCCACGCCGGAATCGGCCTCGTCGAACACCAGCGTCGGCGCGGAACCGCGCGCCGCCAGCACAACTTTCAGCGCCAGGATAAATCGCGCCAGCTCGCCGCCCGAGGCGACTTTCATCAGCGGGCCGGGCTCGGTGCCGGGATTGGTGCGCACGAAGAAGGCGATGCGGTCGATGCCGGAGGGTCCGCCTGCGGCCAGCTCGACGGTCTCTATATTGGTGATGAAGCTCGCTCTTTCCAGCTTGAGGGGGCCGAGCTCGCCGACGACCTCTTTATCGAGCCGCTTGGCCGCCTGCTGCCTCGCCTTGCTCAAGGCGAGCGCGTGAGTTTCGTAGTCCTTGCGCGCGGCCGCCGCGGCCTTGGCCAACTCCCCTGCCCGCGCCTCGCTGGTATCGAGCGCCGCCAGCTCCGTTTCGAGCCGATCGAGCAGCAGAGGCAAATCGTCGACCGCCACCCTGTGCTTGCGGGCGAGCGCGCGCAGCGCAAACAGCCGCTCCTCGGCGCGCTCGAGGTCCTTGGGCTCGAACGCGCTCAGCGCGATCGCCTCCTCGATTTTGGCGCGCGCCGCGTTCGTCTCGCTCAGCACACGCTCGAGCGCCTCGGCCACGGGGATGAGCAATTGCGGCGCGACCGGCGCCTGGCGCTCGATCCGCCGCAGCGCCGCGGCGAGCCGCGCGCCGCTGGTACCCTCGCCGGCCAGCGCATCGAGCGCCTCGGAAAGCTCGGCGGCGAGCTTCTCGGCATGCATCATCAGCTGGCGGCGGGAGGCCAAGGCCTCCTCCTCGCCCGCTTGCGGATCGAGGGTGCGAAGCTCCTCGAGCGCATGGCTCACATAGTCGGCATTGGCGCGGGTCGCGGCGATCTCGGCCTCATGGCGGGCGCGTTCGGCGTCGGCCTCCTGCCAGGCCGCATAGGCGGCCGCCACGCGCGCCGCCTCGGCGCTCAAGCCGGCAAACGCGTCAACCAGCTCGCGATGACCCGACGGGTCGATCAGCGCGCGGTCGTCATGCTGGCCGTGGATCTCGACCAGGGCCTGGCCGACCTGGCGCAACAGCTGGACGCTCACGCCGATGTCGTTGATGAAGGCGCGGCTCCTGCCGTCGGATCCTTGCACGCGGCGCAGGATCAGCGCGTCCTCGGCCTCGATGCCGTTCTCGGCGAGCAGCGCGAACACGGGATGGCTCTTCGGCAGATCGAAGATCGCCGTCACCTGGCCTTGCGCCTGACCCTGGCGGACGAGCGAAGCATCGCCCCTGCCGCCGATGGCCAGCGAGAAGGCGTCGAGCAGGATCGATTTGCCGGCGCCGGTCTCGCCGGTGAGCGCCGACAGGCCCTGGCCGAATTCGAGATCGAGCTTGTCGATCAGGACGATGTCGCGGATCGACAGGGCGGCTAGCATGGCGTGAAGCCGCCTAGGAGGGCTTGCCGTCGCTCCTCCAGGTCTCGGTGATCCAAGAGCCCCCGTGCTCTTGCGGCTGGAGACCGACTTTTCCCAAGAGCCCGTAAGCGTGGCTGTACCACTTGCTGTCCGGAAAGTTGTGGCCGAGCACGGCAGCCGCCGTTTGAGCCTCGTTGACGATGCCTAACGCCATATAGGCCTCGGTCAAGCGCATCAAGGCCTCTTCCACCTGCTCGGTGGTCTGGTAATCGACGACGACGACGCGGAAGCGGTTGATGGCCGCCAGGAAATTGTTGTGGCGGAGATAATAGCGTCCGATCACCATCTCCTGCGCCGCCAGCAGATCGCGCAGGATGCGCTGCCGGTTGCGCGCCTCGGCGACGTAGCGCGATTCGGGATAGCGCTGCAGCAGCGTATCGTAGGCCGTGAGCGCCTTGCGAGCGCTGGTCTGATCGCGCTTCGGATCGAGCACCCGGTCGTAATAGGACATGGCGATGATGTTCTGGGCCAGATCGGCTTCCTGGGTGCCGGGATGCAGCGCCGAGATAGCGGTCGGCGGCGCCGATCGCATCGTCATATTTGCCGGCCTTATAATAAGCGTACGCCGCCATGAGGATGGCGCGGCGCGCCTCCTGCGAATAAGGATGGTTGATATCGACGTTTTCGTATTGCTTGGCCGCGTCGCCGAACTTGCCCCTGTTGGCCAGCCCCTCGGCCTTCTTGTAGATGACGTCAGGGGGTTCATTGTTGTCCTCGACAACGTCCTTGTCGCCCCAGAGCGAGCTGCAGCCGGCGAGCAAGCTGGCGAAAAGAAGGAGGCCGAGGATGCTGAACGGCGCGGGACGGCGTCCCGGCGCCCGATGCAGCTTCCCCGGCGCTGTCATGCGACCCCTCAAAGACAGTTCCCCCTCGCGGCGTAGGGCGCGAATGTCGCAAGCCAGTGGGCGCTTGCCAAGGCTGGCGCGATACCTAGCACCCAACCGGCTGATTATGGTGTTTTTTTGCCCTCTCCAGCCGCAAACGGCTGCGTCGGGCCCAAGTGCATAGGCGCGGGCGCTCGCGCGCGGCCGACCAGGCGACGAAGTTAGAGCAGAGAGCCCGGCTTGCGCTTAGCTCCGCTCGGCGGCGAAATTCGCTGCCGCAAGGCGGTGGCTGAGCTCGGCATGACGGATCTCGCGGTAGCGCGGGGCCTCGATCATGGTCCAAGCGTCGGCGTCGGCGAACAGGGCCTTAAGCACCAGAGCGTTCAACCGATGGCCGCCGCGATAGGAGCGGAAGGAGCCGAGGATCGGTGCGCCGGCAAGGGCGAGATCGCCGACCGCGTCGAGCGCCTTGTGGCGCACGAACTCGTCGGTGAAGCGAAGCCCCTCGCGGTTGATGACGCGGTCATCACCGATGGCGACAGTGTTCTCAAGCGAGGCGCCGAGCGCGAGGCCGGCGGCCCAGAGCCGCTCCACATCCTTCATGAAGCCGAAGGTGCGGGCGCGGGAAAGTTCACGGCGGAAGGAACCGGGATTGACGTCGATCTCGATCCGCTGCGAGCCGATCAGCGGCGAGTCGAAATCGATCTCGACGTCGATATGGAAACCGTTGTTGGGGGTCAGCTCGCCGAAGGCGCCGGCATCTTCCACGGCGATGCGCTTCAGCACCTTGAGGAAGCGGCGCGGAGCCTCGAGCTCGGTCAGGCCGGCCTCGTCGATCGCCTCGACGAAGCGTGAGGCGCTGCCGTCCATGATCGGCACTTCGGAGCTGTCGATCTCGATCAGAGCGTTGTCGACGCCAAGGCCGCTCAGGGCCGCGAGCAGATGCTCGACCGTGGCGATCGAGGCGCCATTGCCGTCGCCGAGCACGGTACACAGCGTCACGCCGGTCACCGACCGCGGAGCCGCCGCGATCTCGGTGCCGTCAGCATCGCCGTTGGAAAGAAGGAAGCGTATTCCAGTGTCGCCGTCAGCCGGACACAGAGTGATCGAAACAGGCGCTCCGCTATGGACCCCCGTCCCGGTCAGTGAAATCTCGCTGGCAAGCGTGGTTTGACGTGCCCCGATAAAACCCTTCATGCCCCCGTCGGCCCCCGCCGTCTTTGAGTTCCCTACTTAGCTCGGGGAGAACCCCGAGCCCCCCTTGATCAGCGCTCCCTGGCACTTTAGACCGGGCCTTTGGCGGCCCTTGAGTTGTGCCTTTTTGGTCCTGCCGATCAATCTATGAAGAACCTTAACGCTCGGACTCAAGGGCGACAAATCACGGTTTCTTTCACTGTATTACCAGCTAAATTTCTGGCTAACATACTGAGTTAGATGATATTTCCTTCTTCGTCGGTGGGCTGACGAGTTTCCTTGTTACGCATCGAGGCGCGCGGTCAGTTGGCCCGCCGGCGCAGAAAGGCGGGAATCTCCAAATCGTCCTCGAGATGTGATTCGGCCAGAGGTTCCGCAATTTCGGCCGCCAAAGGTCGCGCCGTCGCCTCAATTCGCTTCGGCGCCGGGGCGGCCAACGCTTCACCGCGGGGCCGCTCGATCCTGATGCCCTTTTGCCCGAACGGGGCTTGACCCTCGGCCCTTAGCTCGGGCCTCGGGGCCTGCGGCCGGGGCGCCTCGGGAGCGAGGCTGCCGTAGCCCTGACCGAATTCCGGCTCGCGCTTCGCCGGCATCTCGGCGTCGGTGTCCTTGCGGGAGCGGCCGACATTGGCGAGACGCTCGAGGAAGCCGACCTTCTTCTTTTGCGCCGCGAGACCCATCGCGGGCGCATCGCCGGCGGCTTTGGCCCTGATCGCGTTTTGCGCCACGACGGGAAGCTCATCGACACTCGGCATGCGCCGCACGGGACGCTGCACGGTGCTTGGAGGCGCGGGCTGGAAGGGACGCGCCGGCGCCGCCGGCGCCTGCTTCGCGGCGTTGCCCAGCGGCAAGCCAATGCCGCCCAGCTGGGCCGGACGCTTCTCGATCGTGACATTGCCGGGGGCGCGCCACACCGGAGCGTTGCTGACCATTTCGCTCTGGCCCAGCACGAGGCTCGGCTCGTCGAGATCGACCGGGGCGGCCATCGGCAGCGCGGCAAGTCCGGCAAGCCGCTCGGTGAGCCGCGATCTGTCTTGCGTCACGGGAGCCCGCGGCGCCTCGATGACGGAGGCCGCGCGGGAAGCGGCAAGCCCAATGCCGGTCGCCACCACCGAAACGCGGATCGAGCCGTCGAGCTCGTCGTCGAAGGTCGCGCCGACGATGATATTGGCGTCGGGATCGGCCTCGGCGCGCACGCGGCTCGCCGCCTCGTCGACCTCGTAGAGGGTCAGATCGTTGCCGCCGGTGATGGACACGAGCAGCCCGCTCGCGCCCTTCATGCAGACATCGTCGAGCAACGGATTGGAGATGGCGGCCTCGGCCGCCTCGATCGCCCGGCGCTCGCCGCTCGACTCGCCCGTCCCCATCATCGCCTTGCCCATGCCGGCCATGATGGTGCGGACATCGGCGAAGTCGAGATTGATCAGGCCCTCCTTCACCATGAGATCGGTGATGCAGCCGACACCGGCGCGCAGCACGTCGTCGGCCATGGAGAAGGCGTCGGTGAAGGTGGTCTTCTCGTTGGCGACGCGGAACAGGTTCTGGTTCGGGATGATCAGCAGCGTATCGACGAATTTCTGCAGCGCGTCGATGCCGGCCTCGGCGGCGCGCAAGCGGCGCGAGCCCTCGAACTGGAACGGCTTGGTGACGACGCCGACGGTGAGGATGCCTTCCTCACGCGAGGCGCGCGCGATCACCGGGGCCGCGCCCGTGCCGGTGCCACCGCCCATGCCGGCGGTGATGAAAACCATGTGGCAGCCGACGAGATGGGCCTTGATGTCGGCCATCGCCTCCTCGGCGGCGGCGGCGCCCACCTCGGGCTTGGAGCCTGCGCCAAGCCCCTCGGTGACGTTGGCGCCCATCTGAATGCGGCGCTCGGCGGCGGAGCTTGCCAAGGCCTGCGCGTCGGTATTGGCGACGACGAACTCGACGCCCTTCAGACCGCGTTCGATCATGTTGTTGACGGCATTGCCGCCGGCGCCGCCGACACCGAATACGGTGATGCGCGGCTTGAGTTCGGTCAGATCAGGAACTCTGAGATTTATGGTCATGGCGCTGTTCCGTTCCTTCATCGTCTCTACCCTGGCCCGCTTATGGCGCTTCCCCGCGATGCGCCTGTCGGGCCCTCGTTAGCGATCAAAAATTGTCCCTTATCCAGTCGCCGACCTTGGCGAAATAGCCGGTGCCGGTGCGCAAGAAGCGCTGCTCGGAGCGGCCTGAAAGCCTGTCGTCGCCGCGGGCCCAATGCAGAAGCAAGCCGATCGCGGCGGAGAAATCCGGGGCGGCCGCGACGGCGGGAAGCCCGCTCATCGAGCGCGGACGGCCAAGCCGCACGGGCCTGCCGAACATGTTGGCGGCAAGCTCCGGCAGGCCGGTGAGCTGGCTGCCGCCGCCGGTCAGCACGAGATGCTGGGTGACTTCGGCGGCGAGCCCCGCCGCGGCAAGGCGGCGACGCATCAGATCGAGGATCTCCTCGATGCGCGGGCGGATGATGATGGCGAGCTGCGCCTTGGTGATCTGGTTGAGGCTCGGCTGCGGCATGCCGGTGACCGCCGGATAGGTGATGATCTCGCGCTCGTCGGACAGCGTGGCGAAGGCGCTGCCATGCAGCGTCTTCAGCCGCTCGGCGTAATCCAGCGGCGCGGAGATCGTGCGGGCGATGTCGGTGGTGATGCCGTTGCCGCCGAGCGCGATGGCATCGACATGGATGAAGTGGCCGTCGACCAGGACCGAGAGCGTGGTGGTGCCGGCGCCGAAATCGATGCAAGCCACGCCCAGCTTCGCCTCGTCGGGCGTGACCACGGAGAGCGCGCTGGCGCAAGGCGCCGCGACCAGGCTCGCCACGCCGAGGTGGCAGCGCTCGACGCAGAGCATCACGTTGCGCATCGCCACCTCGTCGGCGGTGACGGCGTGGAGGTCGACGGCGAGCCGTTCGCCGCACATGCCTTGCGGCTCGTTGATGCCGCCATTCTCGTCGATGCGATAGCTGAGCGGCAGAGCATGCAGCACGCTGCGCTTATCGCGTCCGGCATATTGGCGGCCGCCGGCGAGCAGCCGCATGACGTCGTCCTCGCGCACGGCGCCAGAGGGGAGCGCCACGCTGGCGGAGAAGGTTTCGCTTTTCAGCCGGCCGCAGGTGACGGAGACATGCACGTCCTCGACGGTGACGCCGGCCATGCGCTCGGCGGCGTCGACGGCGGAGCGGATGCAGGCTTCGGCGCTGTCGAGATGGGCGACCATGCCGGCTTTCAGGCCCTCGGCGCGGGTATGGTCGAAGCCGAGCACCTCGAACTGCACGGTGTCGCCCTTGCCCTCGAACCAATCCGGCGCGGGCGAGGTCTTGGCGATCAGGCAGCAGATTTTGCTCGTGCCGACGTCGAGCGCGGTGACGATGCGCTGGCGCTTGCTTCTTATTGTGGTCGTGTAACCCATCCCCCTGCCCTCAATCTCCCGTGTACTCACGTCTTGCCTTTGACCGGCGTAACCTTGGTGCTCGCCGTCGGCACTTCGGCCTGCGGCGTCCCGCCGGGCGTGGTCGCCGACGCGGTCTCGCGCAGACGCACGGTGATCCGGTCGAGCAGCCTGAGATCGACGCCGGCGATGTTCCGCTTGAGCAGCCCCCGCGCCTCATCGAGCTTGGCGAGCGAGGCGAGCGCCTCGCCGACATTGTCGTCGGGGAGCATGATCTCCAGCCCGGAAGCGAGCTTCAGGGTCCAGCGCCGGTCGCCGACCCTGATGGCGGCGACGAGCTTCTGCTTGAGATCGGCATAAGGAACGAGTTGCTCGTAAAGCGCGGCGGCGGACTTTCCCGCGCCTTCGCCCACGACCAGAGGAAGACCGGCATAGGCCTCGCGCAAAGCCGGCGCGAGAACCACGCCCTCGGCGTCGACCACATAAGTCTGGCCCTTGTTCTGCCAGATGGCGGAAGGGATGCGCTCCTCGATGACGACTTGGAGGGTCGAGGGCAGAAGCCGCATGACTTGCGCGTGCCTGATCCAGGACACCGCCTCGAGGCGCTGCTTGGCGGCGTCGGTGTCGAAATTGAGCATCATCGTGTCGGGGCCGGCGCCGAGCGCCGAGGTGATCGAGGCGTCGGTCGCATGCAGCTGGCCGGTGACGGTGATGCGCTTCACGCCGAAGCCGGCGGCGACGGCCATGTGCTCGATGCCGCCGGTCAACGCGCCGTAGATCTTCGCGGTCTGGCCGCCGACGATCGCGCCATAGACCACGGCGCTGCCGAGAAGCACGACGCAAAGCGCGAGCCATTTGCCGCGCACGCGGTCCTGGCCCATGCGGGCAAGCCTGATGGAGGTTGGGCTGCGGGTGATGAGGCGGCGCGTCCCGGCGATGACGGGCAAGCGGCTGGAGCCTTTGCGCTGAACGGCGATGCCGCGCGCCAAGAGAAACTCTTGCGAGCCCCTGCTCCTAACCCTGCCCCTTGCCGGGTTCACCGGTTGCACGACGCATCCTCCACGATCCAGCGGACCAGCTCGCCAAACGAGCGGCCGCTATAGGCAGCAAGCTCGGGCACCAGCGACGTCGACGTCATGCCAGGCTGGGTATTGACCTCGAGACAGATCATTTCCCCGGTGCCTTCCGGCCGGTCGTCGAAGCGAAAGTCGGAGCGACTGACCCCACGGCAGCCCAGTGCCCTATGAGCCGCCAAGGACAGCTTCTGTACCAATTGGTAAACATTTGGTTTAAGCGGCGCCGGGAGCACGTGAATTGAGCCTCCAGGCGCGTATTTCGCGTCATAATCGTAGAAGGCGAGACCCTCGGCCGGGCGGATCTCGATCACCCCCAAAGCCTCTTCCCCCATGACGGCGCAGGTGAGCTCCCGGCCGGCGATGTAGCGCTCGACCATCACCTCCTCGCCGAGCGTCCATTCGGCGGATGTCAGCTCCTGCGGCGGGTGGGCCTGGTCCTCGCGCACGATATAGACGCCGACGCTCGAGCCTTCGGTCGGCGGCTTGATCACGTAAGGCGGCGGCATGGCGTGGGCTTTTGCGGCTTCCGCGCGGGAGATCACCAGGCTTTCGGCCACCGGCACGCCGGCGGCGGCGAGCACCGCCTTGGCCCGCTCCTTATGCATGGCGAGCGCGGAAGCGAGCACGCCGGAATGGGTGTAGGGGATGCCAAGCGTCTCCAGCACGCCCTGGATGCAGCCATCCTCGCCGTAGCGGCCATGCAGAGCGTTGAAGCAGACGTCGGGCCGCAGCTCGGCAAGTCGCGCGGCGATGTCGCGGCCGACATCGATGCGCGGTCACGCGGTAGCCTTGCGCCTTCGAGCGCCGTGGCGCAGGCGGCGCCCGATCGCAGCGAGACCTCGCGTTCCGACGACAGCCCTCCCATCAGCACCGCGACATGAACTTGCTTATCAGGCATGGCGATCCCCGTGTTGGCAGGCTTGATCGTGGTAGGTCGAGCTTGCTCGTCATACCGGCGAAAGCCGATCTCCAGCGAAAAACCTAACAAGCCGTCCGCAGAAGGGGAATCGGCGATTCTTGTGCTGGATTCCGGCTTGCGCCGGAATGACGAACGACAAATCCCGCTCTAGGTCAGGCCGGGATGCCGAGGCGCTTGATCTCCCATTCGAGCTCGACCCCGCTCGTCTCCTTCACCCGCGCGCGTACCGTCTCGCCGAGTTTCTCGATATCGGCGCCCGAGGCATTGCCCTCATTGATGAGGAAATTGCAATGCATCTCCGAAACCTTGGCGTCGCCAACGGCGAGGCCGCGGCAGCCGGCGGCGTCGATCAGCTGCCAGGCCTTCTTGCCGGGCGGGTTCTTGAAGGTCGAGCCGCCGGTGCGGCTCTTGATCGGCTGCACCTCCTCGCGATAGGCGGCGATGCCGTCCATCTCGGCGAGGATGGCTGCGGGCTCGCCGGGCTCGCCCTGAAACAGCGCCTCGGTGAAGATGAAATCTTCCGGCGCGCCGCAATGGCGATACTCGTAATGAAGCTCGGCGACGGGGAGCACATGGATGCTGCCCTGGCGATCGACGGCGCGGGCCTCGACCAGAACCTCTTTCGTCTCGCGCCCATGCGCGCCGCCATTCATGCGCAGCGCGCCGCCGACGCATCCCGGAATGCCGCGATAGAAGGAGAGGCCGGCAATGCCGGCGTCGGCCGCGGCGCGCGCCACCTTCACGTCGGGCACGGCGGTGCCGACGCGGAGCCGGCAGCCCTCTTCTATTCTGATCTCGCCGAAGCCACGGCCGAGCCGGATCACCACGCCCTCGATGCCGCCGTCGCGCACCAGCAGGTTCGACCCAAGGCCGATGACGGTGATGGGGATGTCGGCAGGCGTCGTCTTCAGGAAATAAGCGAGGTCGGCTTCGTCGGCCGGCGAATACAGCACTTCGGCGGGACCGCCGGCCCTGAACCAGGTGAGGTCCTTGAGCGGAGCGTCGGCCTTAAGCCGCCCGCGAAGCTCAGGCAGGCTGGCGGCAAGCCGGCTCTCGAGCGCGGCCCCGTTCAAGCCCGTCCCCCTTGCGCGAGCTTGTTCGGCAGAGCGTTCATCCAATCGGTGATGGTGCCGGCGCCGAGCCCGACCACGAGATCGCCGGACTTGGCGATCCCGGCGATCGTCTCGACCAGACCTTGCTCGTCGTCGACGGTCAGCACTTGCGGGTGGCCGTGACGGCGCAAGCCGGAGGCGAGCTCGTCGCGGTCGATGCCGGGGATGGGCGCTTCGCCCGCCGAGTAGATCGGCGTCACCACGGCGATATCGGCGTCGTCGAGACAGGCCGAGAACTCGTTGAACAGCGATTGCAGCCGCGTATAGCGATGCGGCTGCACCACGGCGATGATGCGCCCCTTGCTCGCCATGCGCGCGGCGCGGAGCACGGCGGCGATCTCGACCGGATGGTGCGCGTAATCGTCATAGACGACGACGCCCTGCCATTCGCCGGCGCGGCTGAAGCGCCGCTTCACGCCGGAGAAGACGGCGAAGGTCGCGCGGATCACCTCATCGCTCACGCCGGCTTCCGTCGCGGCGGCGAGAGCGCCGAGCGCGTTCAGCGCGTTGTAATGGCCGAGCACGGGAAGGGTGAGATCCTCGAGCTTGCGCGCGCCGCCCTTCACCGCCGGACCGAGATCGGCGTCGAAGGTGATCCGGTTGTGATCGGGGCGCAGATTGGAAAGCCTGATATCGGCGTCGCGCGCGACGCCATAGGTCAGCGTGCGGCGGCCATTGGCGGCGCCGCCGAGCTTGGCAAGCAGCTCGCGCACCACCGGATGATCGATGCAGGCGACAGCGAGGCCGTAGAACGGGATCGCATCGATGAATTGGTGAAAGGCCTGATGCAGCGCCTCGAGCGAGGGCCAGTAATCCATGTGCTCGGGGTCGATATTGGTGACCACGCCGATCTGGGTCGGAAGCTTCAAGAAGGTGCCGTCGGACTCGTCGGCCTCGACCACCATCCATTCGCCCTTGCCGATGCGGGCATTGGTGCCCCAGGCATTGATGATGCCGCCGGCGATCACCGTGGGATCGAGATCGGCGGCCTTCAGCAAGTCGGCGATCAGCGAGGTGGTGGTGGTCTTGCCGTGCGTGCCGGTGATCGACACGGTGGCGCAAGGGCGCATCAGCTCGGCCAGCATCTCGGCGCGGCGAATGATCGGCAGGCCGCGCTCCTTGGCCGCCTCGAATTCGGGATTGCCGGCCTTGACCGCGCTGGAAATGACGAGATGGCCCGCGCCCTTGACGTTGTCGGGGTCGTGGCCGATCAGGCAGGTGATGCCGCGAGCGCGCAGGCGCTCGAGATTGGCGCCGTCCTTCAAGTCGCTGCCTTGCACGTGATAGCCGCGCGTATGCATCACCTCGGCGATGGCGCTCATGCCGATGCCGCCGATGCCGACGATGTGGAACAAGCCTGCCTGATCTGGGTCGGGGAGATGCATGCCAGGAACTCTACACCACTAGCGCTTCACCCGCGCCAACTCCTCGGCGAGATCGGCGAGCTTCTGCACCGCTTGGGTCTCGGCCATCGCCTTCGCCTTGGCCGCCGCTCCCGCCAAGACCTCCGGCGAGGACAATAGTCGTTGGATTTCACCGGCGAGGCGGTCGCTGGTGAGCTCTTGCTGGCGCACGCACCAGCCGCCGCCCCCTTGTTGCAGGCGAGTTGCATTTTCGAGCTGATCGTTATCGAGGGCGTGCGGCAGCGGCACCAGCAGGCAGGGCCTGCCGATCGCCATCAATTCGGCAACGGTCGAGGCGCCAGAGCGGGCGACGATCAGATGCGCCTTGGCCATCCGCTCCGGCAGGTCGCGGAAGAACGGCGCGACATGCGCGGCGATGCCGGCCTGCTTGTAGGTCTCGCGCAGTTGATCGAGATCCTCCTCGCGGGCTTGCTGCATCACCGTCAGGCGCTGGCGCATCTCGGCCGGGAGCAGTGCAAGCGCGGGCGGCATGGCCTCGGAGAAGAAGCGCGCGCCCTGGCTGCCGCCGAACACGAGAAGCAGCAGGCGCTCACCCGGTTCGGCCGGCAGATAGGGAACCTCGCGATAGGCGAGCACGGCGTCGCGCACCGGCGTGCCCGTGACGCGCGCCTTGGCTTCCGCCTCGGGCCTGAGCAGCTTGGTCGGCATGAAGGAGAGCGCGATGCGGTCGACGACACGCGACAACAGGCGATTGGCGCGGCCCATCACGGCATTCTGCTCGTGGATCGCGGTCGGGATCTTCAAGCTGCTCGCGGCGATGATCGGCGGCAGCGTGGGATAGCCGCCAAAGCCGATCACGGCTTGCGGCGCGATTTGCTTCAACAGGCGCCGCGCGCCGAAGAAGCCCATGCCGAGCTGCGAGAAGGTCATCGCCACGGCGAACGGGTTGCGGCTGGTCAGCGTGGCCGAGGGAATGCGGTGAATGGCGCGGGCCGGGAACTCGACCCCGTATTTCTCGGCGCGGATGTCGGTCGCAAGCTCGACGTCATAGCCGCGGCGCTTCAGCTCCTGCGCCAAGGCCGCGGCTGGAAAAAGATGCCCGCCCGTGCCGCCGGCGGCGAGCAGAAACGGACCGGCGCTCACGCCGCCTGCTCCCTGACACTGGCGCTCTCGGCCTCGGACCGAGCCTCAGCGCCGCGCTTGAGCCGCCCCGCCATCGGCCGCTTGCGGGTTAAGCCCAGCGCAAAGCCCATGGTCAGCGCCATGGCAAGCAGCGACGAGCCGCCATAAGAGATGAACGGCAGCGTCATGCCCTTGGCCGGGAGCAGCCCGACATTCACCGCCATGTTGATGAGCGCCTGCAAGCCGAACAGCATGATGAGGCCGGCTACGGCATGGCGGATGAAGCCGTCAGGCTCCTGCGAGGCCTTGGACAGGCCGCGCAACACGATGAAGGCGAACAGCGTCAGCAGGATGAGGCAGGCGATCAGCCCATATTCCTCCGCCGTGACCGCGAAGATGAAATCGGTATGCGAGTCGGGCAGCACGTTCTTCACGGTGCCCTCGCCGGGCCCTCTGCCGAACCAGCCGCCATGCAGGAACGAGTCGATCGAGCGGTCGGTCTGATAGGTGTCGCCGGAGGCCGGATCGAAGAAGCGGTCGATGCGCGAGGCGACGTGCGGCACGAGCAGATAGGCGGTGACGATGCCGGCGAGGCCGGCAAGTCCGAGCGCGCCGATCCAGATCATATTGATGCCCGCCATATAGAAGAGCGCAATCCAGACGAGGGTGACGAGAAGCGTCTGGCCGAAATCGGGCTGGAGAATGAGCAGCACGGCGAAGATCGCGTAGAGCGCCACGGCAAGCTGGATGCCGGGGATGTCGGGGCGCTTCTGGCTCTCGTTGAACAGCCAGGCGGTCAACACGATGAAGGCCGGCTTGACGAACTCCGACGGCTGGATCGAGACGAAGCCGATCTGCAGCCAGCGCTTGGCGCCCTTGATCTCGGGCCCAAGCCCCAGGATCAGCGCCATCAGCGCGATGCCGACGACGAAGATCACCAGGCTCACGCGCCTGATCTGCTTTGGCGTCAGCGTCGAGGCGGCAAACATAATGGCGACAGCGGGCAGAAGCAGCGCCGCTTGCCGGCGCACGAAGTAGAACGGCTCCAGATCATATTTCGCAGCGATCGCCGGGCTCGCGGCGAGCGACAGCACAAGCCCCGCGCCCATCAACAGCAACAGGCCGAAAAACATCAGCCGGTCGACGGTGAACCACCAGTCGGAGAGCACGCTCTTGTCGGCGCGGGTGAGCCTCATGCCGCTTTCCCCTTGACGCTCTCGGCACCGTCGAGCGCCATGACGATCTGGCGGAAAGCCTCGCCGCGCTTCTCGAAATTGGCAAATTGGTCGTAAGAGGCGCAAGCCGGCGACAGCAGCACGACCGGCTCGCTGAGCGGCCGAACGTCCGGCATCGGCGGCGGCAGCCTGGACGGCGCGGTCGAGCGTGCCGCATTCGACGTGCTCGACGGCGTTGCCAAGCTGGCCGGCGAAGGCGTTTGCCGCCTCGCCGATCAGGTAGGCGCGGGCGATCCTGCCGAAGAAAGGCTCAAGCCCCGCCAATCCCCCCTCCTTCGGCCTGCCCCCGATGATCCAGTAAATATCCGAAAAGCTTGCAAGCGCCTTACCGGCGGCGTCGGCATTGGTGGCCTTGGAGTCGTTGACGAACAGCACCTTGCCGCGGCGCGCCACCTGCTCCATGCGGTGCGCAAGACCGGCGAAGCTTTGCAAACCTTGGGCGATGGACGAAGCGGTCAGGCCTTGCGAGCGGGCAAGCGCATAGGCAAAGGCCGCGTTCTGCCAATTATGCGCGCCTCGGAGCGAGCCGATGCCGGCGAGATCGATGCGGGCATGCTCCGTGCCGTTCTCCATTTCATGCAGCACGCCGTTCTCGGCGTAGATGCCGGTCGCGACGGGGCGGCCCACGGCGATGCGCTTGACGGCGAAAGGTCCTTTCAGGCTGTCGGCGATGGCGCGCGACGGCGCGTCGTCGATGCCGACCACCGCCGTGCCTTGCGCATCGAGATTGGCGAACACCATCGACTTGATGCGCGCGTAGTTTGCGAGCGTGGCATGCCGGTCGAGATGGTCGGGGGTGATGTTGAGCAGCGCCGCGGCGTCGGGCTTCAGCCCGGGAGCAAGCTCGATCTGAAATGACGAAAGCTCGATCACATAAGTGAGGTCCGCCGCGAAGGGCTCGAGATCGAGCACCGCCTTGCCGATATTACCACCGAGCGCGACGCGCTTTCCGGCTGCTCTGCAACAGATGGGCGGTGAGCGCGGTCGTGGTGGATTTGCCGTTGGTGCCGGTGATGACCACCACCTTGCCCGGCGCATGCTCACGCGCGCGCTCGCGGAAGAACAGCTCGATATCGCCGATCACCTCGACGCCCGCATCGCTCGCGCAACTGACGCTCCAATGCGGCTCGGGGTGGGTCAGCGGGATGCCCGGGGCGAGCACCAGCGCGGCAAAACCCGGCCAGTCGGCCTCGGCAAGATTGCGCACCGTGAAGCCTTGGGCTTCGGCCTCGTCCCGCGCGGCCTGCTTATCGTCCCAGACAACGGGATTGGCGCCGCCGGCTTGCAGCGCGCGCGCGGAGGCAAGCCCGCTCAAGCCAAGGCCGAGGACCGCAACGTCCCGGCCGGCGAAGATCCTCACGGGAATCATAGATTGGGAATTTACCGCAATTTCAGGGTGGCGAGGCCAGCAAGCGCAAGCACCACGGAGATGATCCAAAATCTGATCACAACCGTCGATTCCGGCCAGCCTTTTTGCTCGAAATGATGGTGCAGCGGGGCCATGCGGAACACGCGCTTGCCAAATAGCTGGAAGGAGGTGACCTGGACGATCACGGACGCCGCCTCCAGCACGAACAGGCCGCCGACGATGGCGAGCACGAGCTCGTGCTTGGTGGCCACGGCGATGGTGCCGAGTGCGCCGCCAAGCGCCAACGATCCGGTATCGCCCATGAAGATCAGCGCCGGCGGCGCGTTGAACCACAGAAAACCGAGGCCGGCGCCGACCAGCGCGCCGCAGATCACGGCGAGTTCGCCGGTGCCTTGCACGAAATGAATCTGCAGGTAGTCGGCGAACAGCGCGTTGCCGACGAGATAAGAGATAAAGCCGAAGGTGGCGGCGGCGATCATCACCGGCACGATTGCCAAGCCATCGAGACCGTCGGTCAGATTCACGGCGTTGCCGGCGCCGACGATGATGAAGGCGCCGAAGGGGATGAACAGCCAGCCGAGATCGAGCAGCACGCTTTTGAAGAAGGGAATGGAGAGCGAGGTGGCCAGCGGCTCCTGCCCGGCATGCACGATGACCGCCGTGGCGATCACCGCGGCCAACGCCTCGATGACGATCTTGATGCGGCCGCGGAAGCCCTCGGCCGACTGCTTGGTCACTTTGAGGTAGTCGTCGTAGAGGCCGACGGCGCCATAAACGAGGGTGAGCAGCAGCACCACCCAGACATAAGTGTTGCGCAAGTTTCCCCACAGCAGCACGGAGACGGTAACGCCGGAGAGGATCATCAGACCGCCCATCGTGGGCGTGCCCTGCTTCTGCAGGAGATGGCGCTCGGGGCCGTCCTTGCGGATCGGCTGGCCCTTGCCCTGGCGGATCTTCAAGGACCGGATCACTCTCGGCCCGAACAGGAACACGAACATCAGCGCGGTGATCAGCGCGCCGCCGGTGCGGAAGGTGATGTAGCGAAAGACGTTGAAGGCGGCGATCTCGGGGGTGAACTCGGTCAGCCAGTAGAACATTTGCCGTCCCCCTCCTCGCCCCGGTCAGGCCGACGCGGCTTCCGTGCCGAACCGGCGCTTCAAGGCCTCGACCAGCGGTCCCATGCGGCTGCCCAACGAGCCTTTGACCATGATCGCATCCCCAGGCCCTATAGCGGCCAAAAGCTTAGGCTGAAGCTCCTCGGCGGTCTTGGCATAAATCCCTTGGCGGCTTGCGGGCAAAGCCCCGAAAAGCGCCGCCCATCAGCTCGCCGCAGGCAAAGACTACATCTACCCCCGCCCCGTCAATGAACTCGGCGAGATCCAGGTGAAGTTTAGGGCCTTCGGGGCCGAGTTCCAGCATGTCGCCGAGCACCGCCACGCGGCGGGTGAACTCGCTTCGCGGCGTCAGCCCAAGCGTCGAGAGCGCCGCCCGCATGGAGGCCGGATTGGCATTGTAGGATTCGTCGATGATGGCGATGCGGCCGCCCGGGCCTTCGATCAAGGTGCGCGCGCCGCGTCCGGCCTGCGCCTCTAGCCCCGCAAGGGCGGCGGCGGCTTGCTTGAGATCGGCGTCGGCGAGCTTCACCGCGGCGAGCACGGCAAGCGAGTTCTGCACCAGATGGCGGCCCGGAGCGCCGAGCCGATAGCTCAAAGCCTCGCCGAGAATATCGGCCTTGACCTCGGAGCCTTCGGGCCGAAGCTCGACGCCGAGCAGGCGCACGTCGGCGCCCTCAGCCTCGCCGAAGCCTATGACCCTCGCGCCATATTCGAGCGCGTGCGCCTTCAGCCGCTCGTAATAGGGACTGTCGCGATTGATGACCGCCGCGCCGCCCGGCTCAAGGCCGCGGAAGATCTCGGCCTTGGCGTCGGCGATCTCCTCGATCGAGCGGAAGAAGCCGAGATGCACCGGCGCCACCGTGGTCACAATGGCGATCTGCGGCCTGACCAGCCGCGTCAGAGCGTCGATCTCGCCCGCATGGTTCATGCCGATCTCGAACACGCCGTAGCGCACGGTCCGCGGCATATTGGCGAGCGACAGCGGCACGCCCCAATGATTGTTGAAAGACTTGGCCGAGGCGTGCACCGAGCCACTCGGCGCAAGCGCGAGGCGAAGCGCCTCCTTGGTGCCGGTCTTGCCCGCGCTGCCGGTGACGGCGATCACCTTGGTGCTGACGGCGCGCGCGCGCGCGGCGCGGCCGAGATCGTTGAGCGCTTCAAGCGTCTCGCCGACGCGGACCAGCCTCTCCTCGTCGCCCGGCGGGAAGGTCCCGTCGACGATGGCGCAAGCGGCGCCTTGATCGAGCGCCGCGGCGACGAAGCCATGCCCGTCGCGGTTCGGCCCGCGAATGGCGACGAAGCCTTCGTCCTTCGCCAAGCTCCGCGTGTCGATGGAGAAGCCGGTGACCGTCGCCGCGCGCGCGCCGAGGCAACGCCCTTTTGTGGCGTCCACGATCTCACCCAGGGTCCAGAGCGGCTCAGCCACAGCTCGCCTCTTGCTTCAGAGCGGCAGCGACCGCGTCATGGTCGGAGAAGGGGATCACGGTCGCGCCGATGGTTTGGCCGGTCTCGTGCCCCTTGCCGGCAACGAGCAGCACATCGCCGCGCTCAAGCCGCGCGACGGCATCGGCGATGGCAGAGGCGCGGTCGCCGATCTCGATGGCGCCCGGCGCCGCGGCCAAGATCTGGCTGCGGATCGATGCGGGGCTCTCGCTGCGCGGATTGTCGTCGGTGACGATGGCGAGGTCGGATTTGGCCGCCGCCACGGCCCCCATCTCGGGCCGTTTGCCCTTGTCGCGGTCACCGCCGCAGCCGAACACGACGAGCAGCCGGTTCGCCACATAGGGGCGAAGCGCGTCGAGCGCCTTGGCGAGCGCATCGGGGGTGTGCGCGTAATCGACAAAAACCGGCGCGCCGTCGCGCGCGGTGCCGGCAAGATCCAGCCGCCCCGCGCGCCTTTCAACGATTCCAGCATCGGCAGCACGGTCGCCGCGTCGGCGCCGGTCGCCATCGCCAACCCCGCCGCAACGAGCGCGTTGGACGCCTGGAAGGCGCCGACCAGCGGCAAGCGAACGTGAAAGCGCTGTCCCGCGTGCTCGATGACCAGGAGCTGGCCGAAGCCGTCGAGCTCGGCGGAAGCGAGCCGCAGCGTCTTGCCGTCGCGGCCGACGGAGTAAAGCTTTAGCCCCCTCGCCTCGGCGACGCCCGCCACGCGCGTTCCCGCTTCGCTGTCGACATCGACCACGGCGCCGGCGCCGCGCGGCAGCAGCTCGGTGAAGAGGCGAAGCTTCTGCGCGAAATAATCCTCGAAGCTCGCGTGATAGTCCAAATGATCGCGCGAGATATTGGTGAAGGCGCCGGCGGCGAGAGTGACGCCGTCGGCGCGGCGCTGTTGCAAGCCGTGGCTCGACGCTTCGAGCGCGAGATGCGTGATGCCGTCGCGTGCCAGCGCGGCGAGGATGCGATGCAGCTCGATCGGGTCAGGCGTGGTGTGCTTGAGAATCTCGGTCCCGCTCGGGCTGACGACACCGACCGTGCCGAGGCTTGCCGCCCTGTATCCCTGGCCCTCCCAAAGCTGGCGCACGAAGGAGGCGACCGACGTCTTGCCGTTGGTGCCGGTGACGGCGACGGCGGTCTCGGGCTGAAGACCGAAGAAGCGCGATGCGATCAGGGCGAGGCGGCGGCGCGGATCGCTGTCCTCGATGATCGCCGCTGAGGCTGAAGCCGGTGCGGCGCCCTCGGCCACAAGGATCGCCGACGCACCGCGCGCCAAGGCGTCCTGGATGAAGCGCGCGCCATCGGTCTTCACCCCAGGCAGCGCCGCAAACAGAAAACCGGGCTGCACCTCGCGGCTATCAGCCGTAAGGCCTGTAATCGGCACGGATGCGAGGCCCGACGGCAGCGTCCCCTCGCGGCCAAACAGCTCACCCAGAGTCATGGTCTGACTTTGCGCCCCGAAAAGCGGCGTTTCCTTGAGGATCTCAAGGATTTTGGCCAACCCTTTGAGAGCAGGCGTCTTTTAATAGGAGGCGAGCACCTTGGCGTCAAATTTGCGCTGCTCGTCCTCGGGGCGCGGGGCGACACCCAGGATCGGCGCGATGCGCTCGATGATCCTGCCCGCGGTGGGCGCGGCATTGACGCCGGCGGTGGCCTGGTTGCTCGACTCAGCCACGCGTTGCGGCTCGTCGAGCATGACGAGCACGACATATTCGGGCGCGTCGGTGGGAAAGGTCGCGAGGAAGCTCGTCAGCAGCGCCGAGGTCGAGTAGCGGCCACCGACCACCTTCTCCGCCGTGCCGGTCTTGCCGCCGACGCGATAGCCTTCCGCGTTGGCACGCTTGGCGGTGCCTTTCAGCACGTTGAGACGCATCATCTTCAACATCGCCGTGCTGGTGTCGCGCTTGAGCACCCTTTGGCCGCCGGCCATGCCCTCCTCGCGCGACCGCGGCAGGAAGGTGGGGGAGACGGAGATGCCGCCATTGACGAGTGGCACGGTCGAGCTGGCGAGCTGGAGCGGCGTCACCGACATGCCGTGGCCGAAGGCGATGGTCATGGTGTTGAGCTTCTGCCAATGCGGCGGGATGATCGGCGCGGCGCTCTCGCCGATCTCGGTCGGGATCCGGCGCATCAGGCCGAGCTTCTTGAGGAAGGCGCGGTGGCGATCGACGCCCATGTCGAGCGCCATCTTGGCCGCGCCGATATTCGACGAATAGATGAACACTTCCGGCACGCTCAAGGAGCGATGCTGCCCGTGGAAGTCGTCGATGGTGAAGGAGGCGTAGTGGATCGGGCTCGAGGCGTCGTAATGCGAGCGCATCGAGGCAAGCCCTGTGTCGAGCACGCCGGCGACGGTGAACACCTTGAACACCGAGCCCATCTCGTAGACGCCGAAGCCGATGCGGTTCAGGCGGTCCTTGTCGAGGGCCTGCTCGCGGCGATTGGGGTCGTAATCGGGAAGCGAGGCGAGCGCCAGCACTTCGCCGGAATGCACGTCGATGACGATGCCGGCCGCGGCCTTGGCGCGATAGGTCTTGATGGCTTTGCCAAGCTCCTCGCGCAGCACGTGCTGCGCGCCGAGATCGAGCGAGACGGTCACCGCCTCGTCGGCGCTCATGGTGAGCTGGGGATTGTCGTCGATGAATTTCTCGATGCCGGCCAGGCCCTTGTTGTCAACGTCGACAAGGCCGACCACGTGGCTCGCGGTGGCGCCCACGGGATAGACGCGGCGATATTCCTCGATGAAGGCCAGGCCGGGGAGACCGAGCTCATGGATCTCCTCCTGCTGCTTCGGCGTCAGCTCGCGCTTGATGCGCACGAAGCGGCCGCCGCCGCGCAGCTTGGCGCGCAGCGCCCTGGCGTCGAGGTCGGGCAGCACGCTCTTCACCTGCTCGGCCAGCTCGTCAATGTCGATGACGCGAGCCGGGTCGGCGTAAAGCGTCGCGCCCTTGATGTCGGTGGCGAGCAGGCGGCCGTGGCGATCGAGAATGTCGGGGCGGTGCACCGTCGAGGAGATGTCGTAGAGGCCGCCGCCGCTCGCATTCGTGCCGGCGAAGCCGAGCGTCACCAGCCGGCCGCCGATCAGGAGAAAAGCAAGCGCGAAGGCGACGCAGGCGAGCCGGAAACGATAGCGCCCCCGCGCGAGATAGGCTCGCTCGGCCCGGGCTGTGGCGGCATCTGGTCTCGCGGTCTCTGACACGATGCTGGCTGGGGCTATTGGACCGAGGCTTCGACCGGCTTGACGATTTCCGCTTCCGGCCAGGGCGCTGAAGCGGGCGCGGTCCCGGCCGCCGGGACAGTGGCGACGGCCGCAGGCCGCTTGGCCGGCTTCGGCGCCGGCGCCGCGACCGGGGCAACGGTCTCGAGCCGGGTGCGGTCGAAATCGCGATCGGTCACGCTGTCGACGGTGACCAGCTGGACGGGTCTTGCCGGCGCGAGCTTCAGATATTTCTGGGCGAGCCGCTCGATGCGCTCAGGGCGATTGAGCAGGCTCCATTCGGCGCGGAGCACGGCGATGGCATCGCGCTCCTCATCGATCTGCTTGCCGAGCGTGGCGATTTCGGCATCGAGCGCGCGCGACTCGTACTTCACCTGATAGATGACGTAAGCGATCGCAACGAGGCCAAGGACGAGACAGATATTGACGAAACGCAGCATTTTGGAACTCGCGAACTGAAGTCGACCCTCACATGCAAAAGCTAAGCCGCGGCACCCCCAGCGCCGCCAGGTCGAGAGGATGCGGAGGCGCCTCGGTGCGCTCCGCCGCCCGGAGACGGGCCGAGCGGGCGCGAGGATTCCGCCTGATCTCGGCCTGATTCGGTTCTACCGGACGCCGGTTAAGAAGCCGGAAGCTTGGGGCAAGAATTTCGCCTCCCGCCTCGGGGAGATGGCGCGAGGCGCGCGGCGGCGGGGCGCTGCGGCTGGCAAAGAACCGCTTGGCGATGCGGTCCTCGAGCGAATGGAAGGTGACGACGGCAAGCCGGCCGCCGGCCTTCAGCAGGCGCTCGGCGGCGGCAAGGCCGCTTGCCAGCTCGTCCAACTCCTCGTTGAGATAGAGGCGCAACCCCTGGAAGGTGCGGGTGGCGGGGTGTTTGGTCTCGTCACGCGTGCGGCCGAGCACCCCGGCAACAATGTCGGCAAGCTCGGCGGTGGTCGTAATCGGACTCTCGGCGCGGCGCTTGACGATGGCCTTGGCGATCGCGCGCGAGCGGCGCTCCTCGCCGAGCTTGAAGATGATCTCGGCCAGCTCCTGCTCGCCCAAGCTGTTGACGATGTCGCTGGCCGACTGGCCCCCCTGCCCCATGCGCATGTCGAGCGGGCCTTCCTTGCTGAAGGAGAACCCGCGAGCCGGCTGATCGAGCTGCATCGAGGAGACGCCAAGATCGAGCACCACGCCGTCGGCCGAATTGAAGCCTTCGCTCGCGGCGATCTCGACCATCTCGCTGTAGCGGCCGAGCACCGCCAGCAATCGTCCGGGATAGGCTTCGGCAAGCTCGCCGCTCAGGCGAAAGGCCTCGGGGTCGCGGTCGATGGCGATGATCTTGCAGTCGGCGGAGTCGAGAATGGCGCGGCTGTAGCCGCCGGCGCCGAAGGTCCCGTCGACGATGATGTCGCCGTCCTTCGGCTCAAGCGCGGCAAGGACCTCGGAGAGCATCACGGGAATGTGGCGGGCCGGTCCGCCGGCGGCAGCCGTGCTGCCGCGACCCGCCATCATTCCCGTGCTCCCTCTGGCCCGCCGCTTCCGCGGCGCCCCGCGCCGAGTAGCTTGCGAAGGTCGCGCACTTTCTGGCGCGCCCCCGCGAGATGAGTTTCGAAACGCTTCGGCTCCCACAGCTGAAATTTCTCGCCGAGCCCGACAAAGGTGATGTGCGTGGTGATGCCGGCGTGCTCGCGCAAACGCTCAGGCAGAATGGTGCGTCCGTCCTGATCGATGGAGAGGATCTCGCTGGTGCCGAACAGGGCGGTGGCGAGCTGGTCCTTCTCGTCGGAATAAGGCGCCAAGTCCTCGACCAGAGCGTTGATCTTGTCGATGAGACGCTGACCGCCGGCGTCGAGCGCGGGCGCATCGAGCGAGGGATAGCAGTAGATGCCGTCGAGACCGTCTTTGGCGAGGACTGTGCGGAAAGAAGCGGGGACCGAAACGCGGCCTTTGGTGTCGATCTTATTGGTGAAAGTCGAGACAAACTGGTCCATCTCCCCCTCACGCACCCGAGCCGACACGGGACGAATTCAAAAGCTGGAGGTGCAGGCATCACCTGTCCGGAAAATGGTGGGAGAGGCGGCGCAGATCCCCCCGTGGCCTCTAAAGGAGCGCGGCCAGCCTCCCCCACTTACTCACCGAACGGGCAATGATGGGATAGCATGGGATTTTATGGGCGTCAATGGAGAGCGCCGGGCTGCACGCAGTTGCGCACGGGAAAACGCGCCAAACTGCCGCCGCCGTCTTCATTTTTGGTTAACCGGGTCGATTGCCGCTTCGCCGCGAAGCGGGTTACAACGGCAAACGAACGGGGTTGCACCATTTCCGCTGCTGATTCGCGGGGCGCGGTCTTTGCCAGGACCGCGGCGGAGCGGAGGTCGCGCCCCCTGTTCTTGATCGGACGAGGGGACCCGCGGGTCTAGGGGTACATGGTCAAGAGGCAGCTGAAGGCGACGCTTGGCCTTGCCGCGATCGCGCTTGCGCTCGGATCTTGCGGGCTCAGCGTGGGCGATGCGACCGAGGGACCTTACGCCCGGCTTGGACCGCTCGACGCTCCGGTCAAGCTCTATTACGAGGAGACGGGCAAAGGCTCCCCTCTCCTGCTGATCCATGGCTTCGGCGCCAGCACCTATACCTGGCGCCACATCGCCCCCGAGCTCGCGCAGACGCACAGGGTGATCGCCGTCGACCTGAAGGGCTTCGGCCAATCCGACAAGCCGTTCGACAGCCGCTATTCGGTGTTCGATCAGGCCGAGCTTCTGGCCGAGCTGATCGAGGAAAAGGATCTCCGCAACCTCACGCTGGTCGGGCATTCCTTCGGCGGCGGCATTGCCTTGATGCTCGCGCTCGAGGCCGATCGGCGGCTCGAGGGGCGCATCAAGAAGCTCGTGCTGCTCGATTCGATCGCCTATCCGCAGCAGATCCCGGTGTTCTTCCGTCTGCTCGACGTGCCTCTCGTCTCGCAGATCGGCGTGCGCATGGTGCCGCCTTCGGTGCAGACGCGCGTCGCGCTGCGCATCGCCTATCTCGACGACAGCAAGATCGATCCCGAGGAGGTCGAGATCTATGCCGCGCCGCTGAAGACCGCCGCCGGCAAGCACGCCATCATCCATAGCGCGCGGCAGATCATGCCCGAGGGCATCGAGGAGCTGTCGGAGCGCTACAAGACCATCGAGCTACCGACGCTGATCCTGTGGTGCGACCACGACCGCATCGTGCCGCTCGAAGTGGGGCTCAAGCTCAGGCGCACGCTGCCCAACTCAACCTTGCGGCTGGTCGAGGGCTGCGGACACATGCCGCAGGAGGAGCAGCCGGCCTCCACCCTGGAGCTGCTCAAGGGCTTTATCGGCGGCTGAAGCTTCGCCCCTTCTGCCCCTCGTCCGTGATAAGCTTTGCTTATTGTGCCAATAGGCAAATACGATTTGCTCTTATAATGCCGCGCATCGCAATGTGCGGCCTCCCTGCGCGCATTCAAGATTCAAGAGTCCGACCGGAGAGCAACATGGACGCAAAGACTGACGAGAGCACGGGCAAATGCCCGTTCACGGGCGGCGCCCGCGGACAAAGGAATCGCGACTGGTGGCCGGATGCGCTCGACATCGAAATGCTGCACAAGAATTCCGACCTGTCGGATCCGATGGGTAAGGAGTTCGACTACGCGGAGGAGTTCAAGACGCTCGACCTCGACGCCGTGATCAAGGATCTGACGGCGATGATGACCGACTCGCAGGAATGGTGGCCCGCCGACTTCGGTCATTACGGCGGCCTGATGATCCGCATGGCGTGGCACAGCGCCGGCACCTATCGCATCACCGACGGCCGCGGCGGCGCCGGCGCCGGACAGCAGCGCTTCGCGCCGCTGAACTCGTGGCCGGATAATGCGAACCTCGACAAGGCGCGCCGGCTGTTGTGGCCGATCAAGCAGAAATACGGGCGGAAGATTTCCTGGGCCGACCTGATGGTCCTCGCCGGCAACGTCGCGCTCGAGTCGATGGGCTTCAAGACCTTCGGCTTCGCCGGCGGCCGCGCCGATGTCTGGGAGCCCGAGGAGCTTTACTGGGGTCCTGAGGGGACGTGGCTCGGCGACGAACGCTACAGCGGCGAACGCGAGCTTTCCGACCCGCTGGGTGCGGTGCAGATGGGCCTGATCTACGTGAACCCGGAAGGGCCGAACGGCAATCCAGACCCGATCGCGGCGGCGAAGGACATCCGCGAAACGTTCTTCCGCATGGCGATGAACGACGAAGAAACCGTCGCGCTGATCGCCGGCGGCCATTCCTTCGGCAAGACCCACGGCGCCGGCGATCCGTCGCTGGTCGGGCCGGACCCGGAAAGCGGCGCCCTCGAAGATCAGGGCCTCGGCTGGAAGAGCAAGCACGGCACCGGCATCGGCTGCGACACCATCACGGGCGGCCCCGAAGTCACCTGGGTTCAGACGCCGACCAGGTGGAGCAATCTCTTCTTCAAGAACCTGTTCGAAAACGAATGGGAACTGACGAAGAGCCCGGCCGGTGCGAAGCAGTGGAAGGCGAAGGGCGCTGCCGCCACCATTCCCGACGCCTTCGATCCGTCGAAGAAGCACGTGCCGACCATGCTGACCACCGACCTCTCGCTGCGGATGGACCCGGCTTACGAGAAGATTTCGCGGCGGTTCTACGAGAATCCGGATCAGTTCGCGGACGCGTTCGCCCGCGCCTGGTTCAAGCTCACGCACCGCGACATGGGCCCCAAGGTGCGATACCTCGGCCCGCTTGTGCCGAAGGAGACGCTGATCTGGCAGGACCCGGTCCCGGCCGTGGATCATCCGCTGATCGACGCTGAGGACGCCGAAGCGCTGAAGGCGAAGATCCTGTCGTCGGGCCTGACGGTCTCCCAGCTTGTCTCGACCGCCTGGGCGTCGGCATCGACGTTCCGCCGCTCCGACAAGCGCGGCGGCGCCAACGGCGCGCGCATTCGTCTCAGCCCGCAGAAAGACTGGGAGGTCAATCAGCCGGCCCAGCTCAAGACGGTCCTTGCGAAGCTCGAAGCGATCCAGGCGGCGTTCGGCAAGAAGGTGTCGCTCGCCGACCTGATCGTTCTCGGCGGCGCCGCTGCGGTCGAGAAGGCGGCGAAGGATGCCGGTGTCGACGTCAAGGTTCCCTTCACGCCGGGCCGCGCGGACGCGTCGCAGGAGCAGACCGACGTCGAATCCTTCGCGCCGCTCGAACCTCGCGCCGACGGCTTCCGCAACTACCTCAACGGCAAGAAGATGCAGTTCATGACGCCTGTGGAGTCGATGGTGGACCGGGCGCAGCTGCTGACCCTGACGGGGCCGGAGATGACGGTGCTCGTCGGCGGCCTGCGGGTGCTCGGCGCCAATGCCGGCGATTCCAAGCACGGCGTCCTCACCAACCAGCCTGCAAAGCTGACGAACGACTTCTTCGTCAACCTGCTCGACATGAGCACGGAGTGGCAGGCCCCGAACGCCGATGGCGTATACGAAGGCCGCGATCGCAAGACGAAGGCGCCGAAGTGGACCGCCACCAGCGTCGACCTGATCTTCGGTTCGCACTCGCAGCTCCGCGCCTTTGCGGAGGTCTATGCCTGCGCAGACTCGAAGGAGAAGTTCGTGAAGGACTTCGTGGCGGCCTGGACCAAGGTGATGAATGCCGATCGCTTCGACCTTGCCTGATCTCCAGTTGGCCGTTGAATGCAAAGGCCGGCGCCCTCGAAAGAGCGCCGGCCTTTTTTATTTTACGCTTGCTCGAGGTTAACGCGCCGCGCCTCTGACGAAATGCATGATGAGCGAGACGAGCAGCAGCAGCAGGAACACATAGAAGATGATCTGGGCGATGCTCGCCGAGGCGCCGGCGATACCGCCGAAACCGAGAGCAGCCGCGATCAGCGCGATCACCAGAAAGGTTAAGGCCCAGCCAAGCATGGCAGTCTCCTTTTCGAGTGTGGGTACTTGCCTGCTGAACGCGTGATGCGCCGCTAAGTTTCAGTCGAGCGTGCGAGGAGCCGTCAGAAAATTGGAGGCCGGCGCGCGGGGGTCTCCCACGCGCCGGCCCTAGCATGTCACCAGGCCTGTAAGCCGGGTTCTGTACCCCGTGAAGGGCGATGGCCATTCATCTGGGGCACGCCTCGCGGCGTGCCTCGTGCAACCAACCCGGGCGGCTGATCTGAAAGCCGACTGGCAGCGGTCTCCCGCTCCCACGCCGCCCCTATTCGGTCTTGCTCCCGGTGGGGTTTGCCGTGCCGTCCTTGTTGCCAAGGCCGCGGTGCGCTCTTACCGCACCCTTTCACCCTTACCCCTCGGTCCGTCTCCGGTCCTGATGGGCGGTTTGCTTTCTGTGGCACTGTCCCTGGGGTCGCCCCCGCCGGAGGTTATCCGGCACCGTGCTTCCATGGAGCCCGGACTTTCCTCCCCGCTCTCTACGCAAAACATGAGGGCGGAGCGGCCATCCGGCCTGCTGACAATGGGTAATAAGGGGTTTTGCCGCTTTAGGGTCAAGCCGTTGCCGGGCAACTGGTTACTGCCGTTCGCCGGGACCTTCTCCCGGCTCGTAACGGCATTTTGATAGCTGCATTGCCGTTTGTTCTCATATCCTAGGGGCGCGAACCGCCCGTCTCACGGGCCCTCCCCCAAGTTTCGGGCTGCCCGCGATCCAAGCCGCGCGGGCGGGCCCGATATGATGAGTGCCGCGTGCATGCAGCCGATGCCCAATCAAGATCTCCTGTCGCGCTGGCTCGCATCCTTCCCTGAGCTTGCCGAGCTCGAGGACGAGCATCGCGGCGACCTGCTTGGCAGCACGCAGTTCAACCGGCTACGCGGCGGCGACATCGCCTATCGGCAAGGACAGAACTGCCACGCTTATGTGATGTGCATCGAGGGACAGACGCGCGTGTTCAAGACCTCAGAGTCCGGGCGCGAGATCCTGCTCTATCAGGTCGGCCCCGGCGAAACCTGCGTGCTCACCACCTCCTGCTTGATGGCCGGAAGCGCCTTCCCGGCCGAGAGCACGGCCGAGACCGACGTGCTGCTTGCCGCACTGCCGGCAAGCGCCTTCCACCGGCTGATGGGAGCCTCGCCGCGTTTCCGCAAATTCGTCCTCGACAATTACGGGGACCTGCTGTCGAGCCTGATCATGCTGGTCGACGAGGTGGCGTTCGCCAGCCTCGATCTCAGGCTCGCACGGCGGCTGCTCGCCGAGGCCAACGAGCAAGGCGTGGTGGCCAAGACGCATCAGCAGCTCGCGCTGGATCTCGGCAGCGTGCGCGAAGTGATCAGCCGCTATCTGGCGGAGTGGGAGCGCATGGGCTGGGTGCATGCCTCGCGAGGCTCGATCGAGGTGCGGAACCGCTCGGCGCTCGCAGTCTATGGCGGGGAGGAAGCAAGGTAGTTGAACACGGGCTGACTTAGGTCAGAAACGTGACTCGGGTCACATACGGATGCTTGCCGCAGCATTAAACAGTCAGCAGAACTGCCAAACCCTCAAAAAACGTCCAAGGAAAACAAAGCGATGATAGACTCCCATAAAGATCGACTCTTCGTCTTGGCGGCACGCGCCGCGGTCGTTGCCGCCGCCCTCGCGCTCGCGGCGGCCGCCCCCGCCAAAGCCGAGGACGCCCCCGCCGCAAGCCAGGCGATGTCGCCGGCACCGGCCAAAGGCGAGTTCGGCGATCAGTGTGCCATGGGTCTCGCCGACGGCCAGACGGTCAAGACCGACTGCTCGGTGAATTGGACCGACACCGACGGACACGTCTATTGCTTCTCGACCGAGGCGTCGAAGGAAGCCTTCCTCAAGGACCCTGCCGGCAATATCAAGCGGGCCAAGGACTTCCTCGCCTCCAAGCAGGCCGCGAAAGCCGCCGGCGCGAAGGAGTTCACCGAGGAGGACGTCAATAAGAGAGTGACTGAAGTTCTCGCCGAGCGGTCGAAGGACGGCGCTTTCGTGTTCCGCGATTCCAAGCTCGACGCCGACCTCAACCTTATCTACGAGCAGATCAAGGGCGTGCGCGGCATGGAAGGCTATGGCTGGTTCGCCAACGTCATCTTCCACGACAAGGACACGCCGAAAAAGCAATACGCCATCGATTTCTGGTTCAAGCCCGAGGGCGATCAGCTGACGCTGATGGATATCCGCGTGCAGAAGGGGCCGAAGCAGGACGGCGACGGCTACTACATGATCACCCGCATGCCGGTCGCCTGGTGGTGGCTCCCCGTGCAGGAGCATCCCGGCGACTTGGAGGTGCGACGCGCCTGGCACGTGATGAGCGCGATCCACAATTACATCGCCACCAACAAGGACGAGAAGGGCAACCTCGTGGTCAAGGACGACAAGACCGGCGAGAGCATCCCGCTCGAATTCGTCGAGATGCACCAGCCGATCCGGCACATGAAGAAGGATGGCCAGTATTTCGCCTGCACCGACTTCCGCAAGCCCGGCAGCAAGGACGAATATTACGACATCGACTTCTGGGTGAACGACAAGTCCGGCAAGCTCGAGGTCGCCAATGTCAAGATGCACAAGGTCCCGGTGCAGGAGGACGGCATCTGGACGCAAGTGCCTCG
Organism: uncultured Alphaproteobacteria bacterium; assembly: GCA_963817175.1. GTDB lineage: Bacteria > Pseudomonadota > Alphaproteobacteria > Rhizobiales > Methyloligellaceae > Methyloceanibacter. The sequence goes on along the minus strand of CAWFNK010000011.1, from coordinate 42,099 downwards.
CTATACCTTCGAGGGCATGGATTTCGAGGTTACCAATTAGGCTTGGCACCAGGCCCGGGGTAAGCACTTGTCCACGGCGTCCTCCGACCAAGGGGACGCCGTTTCGTTTCCGGCTGCTTGATCGAGATCATTGGCGCACGCGGCTTCACCCGCTTAGCTGGTCCGAACAACCATCCAAGAGGACGATCATGTTTGCACGAGCTTTGCAGCTGGCGGGAATAGCCATGCTGGTGACGGCCGCTTACGCTTACGCCGAGACGCCAGGACATCACGACCGCGGCCCGGCGGCCCAGACGATGTCGCCGAAGGGGGGGACACCTCAAGCATCGAGTGAGCCCACGCTGCCAGGACAGGACGCCTTCGCTACGATCCAAGAGATCGTGCAAATCCTCGAAGCCGATCCGAAGACCGACTGGTCGAAAGTCAATATCGCTGGGCTGCGCCAGCACCTGATCGACATGAATGAGGTGACGCTGCATGCGGTGGCCGACGAGAAGGCTCTCCACAATGGCGTGGAGATCACGATCACCGGAAACGGCCGCACGGCCGAGGCCATAAAGCGAATGGTACCGGCTCATGCCCATGAGCTCAGCACGACGGGCTGGAATGCGACGACCGAGAATCTGCCGAATGGCGTGAAACTTGTGGTTATCAGCGACGACCCGGCACAAGTGGTGAAACTCAAGGCGCTCGGCTTTATGGGCATCATGGTCCAGGGGTCGCATCATCAGAGGCATCACCTCATGATGGCCAAGGGCGAGCATCCGGTCGGTGGCGGGGAAGCGCCGCAAAGCCATGACCATGCGCATTGAAAAGTGCAGAGGCTGATTAAAGCAGCGAGCTAGGCTACCGGCGTGCCGCCACGCGCGGCGAGCAGACGCGCCAGGGTCTCCCGCGTCGATTGATCGGCACGGCCATCGATGCGCGCCGGGCGGAAATGCCGCTGAAAGGCTTCCACCACTTTCTCCAGCCCCGTGCCGTAGGTCGAGGTCACCTCGACGCCATAGCCATAGGCGAGAAGGTCGCGTTGCAGCGCGGCGACCGTCTCGCCCTCGTCGCCAGGGCCCAAGCCCTGATCGTCCTCGATCGGCGCCGGCGGGACCCACAGGCCTATGCCGGCGCGCGCGAGCCGCCGCCAATCGAACTTCTCGCCGGGATCGCGCTTCCGCCCGGGCGCCACATCGGAATGGGCGAGCACGCGGTCGGGCGGGATGGCGTGGCGGCTCAAGATGTCGCGGCAGAGCGCCTCGACGCTGAGCATCTCGGCGTCGGGGAAATCCGGATAGTCGAACTCGTGACCGGGATTATGGATCTCGATGCCGATCGAGCATGAATTGATATCGATCTCGCCGGCCCAACGACTCTGTCCCGCATGCCAGGCACGCTCGAACTCCGAGACAAGCTGCGCGATGCGCCCCTCCTCGTCGACCAAATAGTGGCAGGACACTCCAGACTCCGGCCGCGTCAGCCAGTCGAGCGCGGCTTCGGCCGAGTCCATGCCGGTGTAATGCAGAATGAGCATGTCGGGCTGGAACCCGTTGCGCCGAGGCTCGTGGTTCGGCGACGGGCACCACAGCGTGGCGAGCGGACTGTCAGGAGCTGCGGTCATGGCTTGCGATCTGCACCACTCTCGTCATGCCCGGCTCCATGCCGGGCATCCACGTCTTAAGACCGCAGCTTCAGGAATACAAATTCGTGGATGGCCGGGACAAGCCCGGCCATGACAGGCAATTCAGCGGCGCTACATGCCGCGCTCTCTGGCGATCTGGTCATAGGCCTCGTTGATGGCCGCGACCTTCTCGGTGGCGATGGAGACGAACTCCTTCGGCACGCCGCGCGCGATCAGCTTGTCGGGATGGTTCTCGGCAACCAGCTTGCGGTAGTGGCTCTTCAACTCATCATTGGCGATCGAGGGCTTCACGCCCAGCACGTCATATGGATTGCGCTTGGCGGCGACCACATGGCGGGCCTTGATATAAGCGAACTCGGTCTCGGTCATGCCGAAGCGTTTGGCGACGCCGCCGAGGAACTGCTCCTCGCGCGGATGCAGCGTATCGTCGGCCTTGGCGATGTGGAACAGGCCCTCGAGCACGTCCTCGAGCAGCTTGCGGTTGCCCTTGAACATGGTGGCGAGCTGCTCGGCATAGGCCTCGTAGCCGGCAACGTCCTGCTTGGCGAGATTGAACACGCGGGCGACGTTCTTCATCTCGCCGTCGGGCACCTTGAACACTTCCTTGAAGGCGTTGACCTCGTCCATGGTGACGACGCCGTCGGCCTTGGCCATCTTGGCGCCGAGCGCGATCACGCCCACGGTGAAGGCCACCTGGTTCTCCGCCGGGCCGTCCTCTTCCTTGTCGCGATCGATGACGTAATGCCCCGCGACGCCGCCGAGGAGAGCGCCGATCGGACCTCCGATCGCCAGCCCCGCCGCGGCACCTGCGAGCTTGCCCCAAATCGACATTGCCGAAACCCCCCAGTCTGAACTGCTTTGGCTAGAGCATAAGGACTTTTAGGGGCGGCCGCATGCGAAGAATCGACCCCTCGATTGGCGTCCCTTGGCTCCTAGAATGGGCTTAAGAGCCGCGGAAATTGGCCAAGATCGAGAGCTTGGGCTCATCCACTTCGAGGCCGGCCCGGAGCCTGCCGCTCGACATGCCAGGACCGGGCGAAGGTCCACATCGCGAGCCAAAGGGTAATGGCCGCATTGATGGCGGTCCCGACCCAAACGAAGGTCGTTCCCAGCCCCAAACGGGCGGCGGCGGCGACGATGCCGGCCTGGAAGACAATGCCGAAACCACCCGCAACCACGATGGCCGCGGCGAGCGAGGTGATGAAGACGCTGAAGATATTGGCGCCGTGGCGCGGCGGTTCCTTGGGGACTTCGGTATCCATGCTCTTCACTTGCAGACTGCCAGGTTGGCGACCCTCTTAGCCGAGGGGGTCTGGGGTTACAAGGGCCTGGTCCGGGGCCCCGTCCCCTAGGCGAAGATCAGCTTGAGCAGGAAGCAAGCGGCGATCACGCCGACCGCGGCGTTGATCTCGCTGAAGCGTCCGCTGAGCGCCTTCAGCGCCACATAGGCGATGAAGCCGAGTCCGATGCCGGTCGCGATCGAGTAGCTCAACGGCATCATCAGCACGATGATCAGCGCCGGAATGTAATCGGTCGGGTCATCCCAGCTTAGCGCGCCGAGGCTCGCCGCCATGAGAAAGGCGACGAACAGCAGCGCCGGCGCGGTGGCGTAAAGCGGCACGGTCTCAGCGAGCGGCGCGAGGAACAGCGCAAGCAGGAAGAAACCCGCGACGAAGATCGCCGTGAGGCCGGTGCGGCCCCCCTCCTCCACGCCGGCCGCGCTCTCGATATAGGCGGTGTTGGTGGAGGTGCCGAGCGCCGCGCCGAACATGGCCGCGCCGGAATCGGCGAGCAGCGCCTGACGCAGCCGCGGCAGGCGCCCCTCTTTGTCGAGCAGCCCGGCCTGGCGCGCCACGCCGATGAGAGTTCCCGCCGTGTCGAGCATGGTCACCAGCAGAAGCGTGAGCACGATGGTAACGAGCCCGAGCTGGAAGGCGTTGGCGAGATCCATCTCGAGGAAGGTCGGCGCCAGCGAAGGCGGCGCGGCGAACACGCCATGCCAGGGCTCGAGCCCAAACGCGACGGCGGCAAGGGTGACGGCGAGCACGCCGAGAATGATGGCGCCGGGTACCTTGTGCGCGGCCAACCCCGCGATCAGCAGGAAGCCCGCCGCGGCCAGCCAGGCTTGCGGCTTGGCGAGATCGCCGAGCTTGACCAGCGTGACGGGATCGTCGGCGACGATGCCCGCATTCTGTAGCGCGATCAGCGCGAGGAAGAAGCCGAGGCCGGCGGCGATGCCGAGTTTCAGGCTCATGGGAATCGCGTCGATCAGCCAGGCGCGCAATGGCGACAGCGACAACGCGAAGAACAGCAAGCCCGAGAGGAAGACGAGGCCGAGCGCAAGCTGCCAATTGCCGCCGAGCTCCGGCACGACGGTGAAAGCAAAATAAGCGTTGAGCCCCATGCCGGGCGCGAGCGCGATGGGGTAGTTGGCGTAGAGCCCCATGATGGCCGACCCCGCCGCGGCGGCGAGGCAGGTGGCGACGAACACCGCGCCATGATCCATCCCGGCTTTCTCCAGGATCGCCGGGTTGACGAACATGATGTAGGCCATGGTGAGGAAGGTGGCGAGGCCGGCACGAAGCTCGGTCGCCACGCTCGATCCTGAGGCGGTTAGGCCGAAGAACCGGTCGAGCCGGGCTCGTGCCTGTGACGCCGCAGGCGCAGGCTGGGCCGCCTCGGGCGGCCGCCGGCTGGTTTTTGTTGTCTCGCGCGCCATCGCTCTGCCACTTGCCATTAGCCGGGCCGGGCGATTACGGAATGCTTACGCGATCCTGGCAATGGGAGGCCTAGGCCTTATCCACATCTGTCGGGCGCACCCAGGTGCATGTTCCATGACCCCAAGCCGGCTCCTGCTCATCCTGCTCACCCTGTGGGGCCTGTTCATGATCACGCCCGACCTGCTCAGGGTCGTGCAGCCGCTCAGCTCTTTCGGCTTCTACGCCGACAGCGACGGACAGATCTACAACGTCACGGGGCCGTTCGACGAAGAGAGCGACTCTCCCGCCTGGAAGGCAGGGATGCGGGTCGGCGACAGGCTCGATCTTTCGCGGCTGAAATGCACCCTCCGCGATCTCGTCACTTGCGGTTATGCGCTGGCAGCGCTGGGCGGGGTGCAATACGTGCTGCCCGGGCGCGAGGCCGTCATCCCGCTGGCCGCCGGGCCGGGCCAACCGCCGCGGCAAGTGGCGCTGGTGGCAGAGCAAAGACCGGCGAATTTCGTCGTCAGGGCCGTGCTCCTGCTCAGTCAAATCGCCGGCATCGTGGTGGTGATCGCCGCGGCGTGGCTCGTTTGGACGCGGCCGAGCGCGATGAGCTGGGGCTTCTTCCTGTATGTGAATTGGTTCAATCCCGGCCAGGCCTATGCCTACTACGCCATCCTGCAACAATGGCCGCTGGTTTTGCTGGTGCAGGATGTCGCCGGTTGCTTCGCCCAGGCTGCCGGCTATGCGGGACTTCTCCTGTTCGTGCTCCGCGCGCCCAATAACGTGACGGAACCGCGCTGGCGCCCCGTCGAAAAGGCGTTGCCCTACGTCGCCTTGATCTTCGCTCTAACACTCGCCGCGTCATATGGCAGCGTGCTGGGCTACCGCACCGAAGCGGTGACGCGCGCCGGCATCCTCGCCGGATTCCCGGTTGCCCTGTGCGCGCTCGGCATTCTTCTCGCGCGGCGGCAGCACGCAGCAGCCCGAGGACTATCAGCGCCTGCGTTGGGTGATCTGGGGCTGCCTGATCGGCTTGCCGGCCTTTCTCGTCGCCGAGCTCGCCGCGGAGACCACCATCTTTGAAACCCAATCCGGCGACTTCACGCCGACAGAGGACATCGTCGGCCTGCTCTATCTGGTCAACGGCGTGCTCTGCCTGTTCGTGTTCGAGGCGATCCGCCGGCAGCGCGTGGTGAGCGTGATGATCCCGCTCCGCCGCGTGACGATCCTCGGCTTGAGCCTCAGCATCCCGGTGCTGCTGATGCATCATGAGGTGGAGCGCATCCAGGAGCATTTGGGCCTGCCGGGCTGGGCCTGGCTTGTCGTGGGTGCGGTCGCGGTCTACGGGCTGAGCCGCCTGCACGAGGGCGCGGTTCACTTGGCCGACCGCTATTTCAACCGCGAGGTCGACGCGGCCGGACATAGGCTCGGCAAGGCGATCCGCGGCGCCACGAAGGCGAGCGAGATCGACAGGCTGCTCGCCGACGAGACCTCCGACGCGCTGAAGCTCGCGTCCGCCGCATCGTTCCGCCGCGAAGGGCCGATCTTTGCGCGGAACGGCAACGGCAAGGGTTGGGACGGCACCAAGACGACGGCGATTCCGGCAGACGCGCCGGTGCTGGCGCCGGTGCCCGAGGGCAAGCCCTTCACGCTGAAGCATGACGATGGCGACGGGCTCGATCTGCCTTCAGGCCTATCCAGGCCGGTGCTGGCGGTGCCGGCGGTCAATCCCGTGCGCTGCTTCGCCGTATCGCTATACGGGCCGCACGCGTCGGGCACAGACCTCGACGTGCATGAGCGGGCGGTGCTGGCGCGACTCGCCGCCGACGCCGCGGCCATGTATGCGGAGATCGAGAACAGCGATTTGCGCGGCGAGATCGCGCGGCTGGAACGCAAGCTCGACGCCGGCAAGCCCGCGCCCAAGCGCGCGACGCGAGAGGCGAAAGGAAGCACGCATGGCGATCTATGAGCTTGACGGGACGGCGCCCGAGTTTCCCGCCGACGGGCTTTATTGGATCGCCGAGACGGCTTCGGTGATCGGCAAGGTCAGGCTCCATACCAATGTCAGCATCTGGTTCGGCTCGGTGCTGCGCGGCGACAATGAATGGATCGAAATCGGCACGCGCTCGCAAATCCAGGACAATGCCACGCTGCATACCGACCCTGGCTTTCCCCTCGCCATCGGGCGGGACTGCGTCATCGGCCATAATGTCGTGCTGCATGGCTGCAGCATCGGCGATGGGAGCTTGATCGGCATGGGCGCGATCGTGCTCAACGGCGCCAAGATCGGCGCGAACTGCCTGGTCGGCGCCGGCGCGCTGGTCACCGAAGGCAAAGTCTACCCCGACAATTCGATGATCCTGGGTGCGCCGGCCAAGGCAGTGCGGGGGACCGACGACCAGATGCGCGCCATGATCGCGCGCGCGGCCGATGTCTACGTCAAGCGCTGGAAGCAATACGCCGCGGGGCTGAAGCGCATCGGATGAACAGCGGCGGCAGATGGCAGTTCTTCATCGACCGTGGCGGCACGTTCACCGACATCGTCGCGCGGGCGCCCGACGGCAGGCTGGTCACGCATAAGCTGCTCTCCGAGAATCCGGAAGCCTACGATGACGCAGCGATCGCCGGCATCGCCGATCTGCTCGGGAGCCCGCGCGGGCGGCCGCTTCCTGCGCAACGCATCGCCACCGTCAGGATGGGCACCACGGTCGCGACCAACGCTTTGCTCGAGCGCAAGGGCGATCCGCTGCTACTGATCGTGAGCCAGGGTTTTCGCGATGCGCTGGAGATCGGCTATCAGGCGCGGCCGAAGATCTTCGCGCGCCGCATCGAGAAGCCGTCGATGCTTTATGCGCGTGTCATCGAGGTGCCCGAGCGGGTGCGCGCCGACGGCAGCGTCGAGACACCTCTCGATCATGCGGCGACGGTGGCCGCGCTTCGGGCCGCGCGCGCCGAGGGCATCGCGGCGGTCGCGATCGTATTCATGCACGCTTACGCCTATCCTGAGCATGAGCGTGAGGCCGTGACGCTCGCCCGCTTGGCGGGCTTCACCCAGATCTCGGCGAGCCACGAGGTGAGCCCGCTGGTGAAGTTCGTCGGGCGCGGCGACACCGCCGTGGTCGACGCCTATCTCTCGCCGCTGCTCCGCCGCTATGTGGACCGGGTGGCTGGAGCGCTGCTTCCCTCCCCTGCAAGGGGAGCCGGACCGCCATCGGCGGTCCGGGGAGGGGTCAAGCGCCGTGGCGATGACCCCCACCCGGTCGGCAATGCCGACCGACCTGCCCCTTTCAGGGGGAGGAAGTCCCCGCCTGCTGTTCATGCAGTCCTCTGGCGGGCTCACCTCGGCCAATCTGTTCAGGGGCAAGGATGCGATCCTGTCGGGCCCCGCCGGTGGCGTGGTGGGCGCGGTCGAGACCGCGCGGGCGGCAGGCTTCACCAGGATCATCGGCTTCGACATGGGGGGCACCTCGACCGATGTCTGTCACTTCGAAGGCGCCTATGAACGCAGCTTCGAGAGCGTGGTCGCCGGCGCTCGCGTGCGCGCGCCGATGATGCTGATCCACACCGTCGCGGCCGGCGGCGGGTCGATCCTGCATTACGACGCGGCGCGTTTCCGCGTCGGTCCCGATTCGGCCGGCGCCGATCCGGGGCCGCTGTCCTATCGGCGCGACGGGCCGCTCACCATCACCGACGCCAATGTGATGACGGGCAAGCTCCAGCCCGAATTCTTCCCGCGCATCTTCGGACCTAAGCAGGATCAGCCGCTTGATGCTGGCGCGGTCCGCAAGGCCTTCAAGTCGCTCGCCCGCAAGCTCGGCGACGGACGCTCAGCCGAGGAGATCGCCGACGGCTTCATCAGGATCGCCGTCGCCAACATGGCGAACGCGATCAAGACCATCTCGGTCGAGCGCGGCTATGACGTCACCGAATATGTGCTCAACTCGTTTGGCGGCGCCGGCGGGCAGCATGCCTGCCTCGTGGCCGACGCGCTCGGCATCAAGTCGGTGCTGATCCACCCGCTGTCGGGTGTGCTGTCGGCCTTCGGCATGGGGCTTGCCTCGCTCGGCGCGACGCGCACCCGCACCGTGCTCAAGCGGCTCGACGAAGCCAATCTTGTCGATGTCGCGAAGCTGCGCGGCTCGCTCGAGGAAGAGGTGAGGCAAGAGCTGGTACGGCAAGGCGTCGACGCGCCGGAGATTGTTGCCATTGCGCAGGCGCATCTCCGCTATGCCGGCACCGACAGCGCGCTGCCGGTTCCGCTCGCCAGCCTGCGCGGCATGCGCGCTCTGTTCGAGGTCGCGCATCAGAAGCGCTTCGGCTTCATCAGCCCGGAGAAGGAGATCGAGATCGAGGCGATCGAGGTCGAGGCAAAAGGCGGCGGCGAGCCGCTCACCGAGCCCGAGCTTGAAGCGGGCGATGCGGCGCCGCCCGAGCCCCATGCCACGACGCGACTGTTCACCAGCGGAAGCTGGCACGAGGCGCCGGTCTTCTTGCGAAGCGGCCTCGCGCCGGGCCACCGCATCGCCGGTCCCGCTCTCGTCATCGAGGATCATCAGACGGTGGCGGTGGAGCCCGAATGGGAGGCGCACGTCACGCCGCGCAATCATCTGCTGCTTGCCCGCATCGCCAAGCGGCAAGCGGCGCGCGTCGGCAAGCATGCCGATCCGGTCATGCTCGAAGTGTTCAACAACCTATTCGTCTCGATCGCCGAGCAGATGGGCTATGCCCTGCAAAACACCGCGCGCTCGGTCAACATCAAGGAGCGGCTGGATTTTTCCTGCGCCATCTTCGACGCGCGCGGAAGGCTGATCGCCAATGCCCCGCATATCCCGGTGCATCTCGGTTCGATGGACAAGAGCGTCGAGACGATCTTGCGCGAGATCGGGGATGAGCTGAAGCCCGGCGACGCCTATATGCTGAACGCGCCGTATAATGGCGGCACGCATCTCCCCGACATCACCGTGGTCACGCCGGTGTTCGGCGAGAACGGCCCCGACCTATTGTTCTTCGTGGCGGCGCGCGGGCATCATGCCGATATTGGCGGCATCGCGCCCGGCTCGATGAGCCCGAAGGCGACGCGCATCGAGGAGGAAGGCGTCTATATCGACCCGTTCAAGCTCGTGGCGCGCGGCCGCTTCCAGGAGGAGGCGGTGCTGGAGCTGCTGACGAATGCCCCCTACCCCGCGCGAAATCCGGCGCAGAACGTCGCCGACCTGAAAGCCCAAGTCGCGGCCAACGAGAAGGGCGCGGCCGAGCTTACCAAGATGGTGCGGCATTACGGGCTCGCGACCGTGCGCGCCTATATGGGCCATGTGCAGGACAACGCATCCGAGGCTGTCTCGCGCGTCATCGCCAAGCTCAAGAACTCGCGCTTCGAGGTCGAGACCGATCAGGGGACCGTCATCAAGGTCGCCATCAAGATCGACAAGAAGGCGCGCAAGGCGACCGTCGACTTCACCGGCACCAGCGCGCAAGTGGCGAACGCCTTCAATGCGCCGGAGCCGATCACGCGGGCTTGCGTGCTCTATGTGTTCCGCACGCTGGTCGACGAGGAAATCCCGCTCAATGCCGGCTGCCTCCGGCCGATCAAGATCGTCGTCCCCAAGGGCTCGATGCTGAAGCCGCGCTATCCGGCGCCGGTCGCCGCCGGCAATGTCGAGACGAGTCAGACCATCGTCAATTGCCTTTACGGCGCGCTGGGCGTGCTCGGCTCGGCGCAAGGCACGATGAACAATCTCACCTTCGGCAACGCGCTCTATCAATATTACGAGACGATCTGCTCGGGCGCGCCGGCCGGCGAAGGCTTCGACGGAGTGCCCGCGGTGCAGACGCATATGACCAATTCGCGGCTCACCGACCCGGAGGTGCTCGAGCTGCGCTATCCGGTTCTGCTGGAGCGCTTCGAGATCGTGCGCGGGTCGGGCGGCAAGGGCAAATGGCGCGCCGGCGACGGGACACTTCGTGTCATCCGCTTCTTGGAAAAAATGGAATGCGCGATCCTGTCGGGCTTCCGCAAGGTGAGGCCGTTCGGACTTTACGGCGGTGAGGATGGCCAGGTCTGGCGAGAATTGGGTCCGGCGCAAGGACGGCAGGCTGGAGCGGCTGAAAGGCTCCGACCAGACCGTGCTGGAACCTGGCGAAGCCATCCTGATCAAGACGCCGACCGGCGGCGGCTTCGGCGATCCCCGCAAGTAGCAAAAAGGGCGCGGGACCGAAATCCCGCGCCCCCTACTCTGTTGCCTCTCTACTCTACTCAGCTCGTTCGCAGGGAGAGTCTTACGAGCCTATGACGTGGCGGGGCTGTTTCTCCGCTCGGCCATGAACTGATCGAACTCGGCCTTGTCCTTGGCGTGGCGAAGCCGCTGGAGGAAGGACTGGAACTCGGTCGCCTCCTCCTCAAGCCGGCGCAAGGTCTCCTGGCGATAGTCGTCGAAGGCGCGATTGCCGGTCGAGCTAAACGCGCTCATGCCGCCGCCGAAGCGCCGCGCCTCACCGGCGAGATAATTCTTCCACTGCATCTTATTTCCGCATCCCATGCGTCCACTCCAGATCAGATAGGCCAAAACGCCAAGGCCAACGGGCCACCAGAGAATGAAGCCGACGATCATGGCTGTGATCCATGCCGGCTTCCCATACTCGTCCAAGGTCGCAACCAGTTGCATCGAAGCTCCTTCCGTCGGTGTGAATGTTATTCACATTCACATAGATGCGCTCCCCGGCCCTCAAGTCAAGGCCTGTCATGAAATGTGATCGCGCCCGCATATAGGTGGGGGAAAGGCGAAGTTCAGGCTTTCCCTGCCGCAAAACCGGCAAGAAAAATTTTAATCCTCGCATGGCTAGGCTAGTCGCGAGGGTCGAGGGGCTCGGGGGCTTACCTATGGCGTTGCTCATTCGCGGTTTCGCGGCGATGGCCGTGGCGTCGGCGCTGATCGCGTTCGGCGCCGGCGATCGCCTCGCGGAGGCGCGTAGCTTGCGCGACGCCAAGCCGCATGACGGCGTCGCCGCCGCTCACACCATGCCGATCCAGGGTATCGACGTCTCCTATTGGCAGGGCGACATCGACTGGGAGGCGACGCGCCAGGCGGGCGTCCGCTTCGCCTTCATCAAGGCGACCGAAGGCGGCGATCATCTCGACCCGAAATTCCTCGAGAACTGGTATGCCGCCAAGCGTGCCGGCGTCGCGCGCGGCGCCTACCATTTCATCTATTGGTGCCGCCCGGCCAACGAGCAGGCGCTGTGGTTCATCCTGAACGTGCCCGCCGACAGCGATGCGCTGCCGCCGGTGCTCGACCTCGAGTGGAACAGCGCCTCGAAGACCTGCCCAGGCAAGGTCGATCGGGAGCTCGCGCTGAAGAAGATCAAGATCCTGCTCGACGCCATGCAGGCGCATACGGGCAAACGGCCGATCATCTACACCGACCCGAAATTCCATCGCGAGGTGCTCGAGGGCGAGTTCACCGATTATCATTTTTGGCTGCGATCGGTCGCCGCCGAGCCGGATGCGGTCTATCGCGAGCGGAGCTGGTCGTTCTGGCAATTCACCACCACGGGCAGCGTGCCGGGCGTCGCCGGCAGAGTCGACCGCAACAGCTTCAACGGCACGCGCAGCGATTGGGAGCGCGTGCTGAAATGGCTGCAAGCCGGCAACTAGCGCTTCAATGAGCACGGCCATGCTGCCACTGGCGAAGAGCGCGGCATGAGGTTCCAGAAACTCGCCTGGAATTAAAATTACACTTCTTTTTCAGCTACTTAGCTTGTGCGGCTGGCGCCGATCCTGTAAGCCCAAGGTCGCTTCGCTTGAGCCGGGGGGAGGAGTGCCATGACCAGATTGTTCGCCGCTCTCGTTGCGATTTCGCTGCTGGTCCGTCCGGCAATCGCCGAGGAACCCAAGGACATTCTCAACGTCTCCTACGACGTGTCGCGCGAGCTCTATGTCGACATCAACAAGGCATTCATTCCGAAATACAAGGCCGATACCGGCAACGAGATCGTGATCAATCAGTCGCATGCCGGCTCATCCAAGCAGGCGCGCGCCGTACTCGACGGGCTCAAGGCCGATGTGGTGACGTTCAATCAGTTCACCGACGTGCAGGTGCTGCACGATCAAGGCGATCTGATCGCCGCCGATTGGCAAGCGCGCCTTCCAAACAATTCGGTCCCCTACTACTCGCTGCCGGCCTTCCTGGTGCGCAAAGGCAATCCGAAGGGGATCAAGGACTGGAACGATCTCGTGCGCGACGACGTGCAGGTCGTGTTCCCCAACCCGAAGACCTCCGGCAACGGCCGCTACACCTATCTTGCGGCCTATGCCTACGCGCTCGAAGCCTTCAAGGGCGACGTGCCGAAGACGCAAGCCTTCGTGCGCAAGCTGTTCGCCAATGTGCCGGTGTTCGATACCGGCGGGCGTGCGGCAACGACGACCTTCGTCGAGCGCGGCATCGGCGATGTGCTCGTCACCTTCGAGACGGAGGTGCAAGGGATCGGCAAGCAATACGGCAAGGACAAGGTGGATCTGGTGATCCCGCCGGTGAGTCTCCGCGCCGACTTCCCCGTCTCGGTGGTCGACAAAGTGGTCGACGAGCGCGGCTCGCGCAAGATCGCCGAGGCCTATCTCAATTATCTCTACACGCCGGAAGCGCAGGAGATCATCGCCGCGCATTTCAACCGGCCGATCGACAAGGACGTGGCGGCGAAGCATGCCAGCGACTTCGCCCCGGTGCGGCTGTTGACCGTGGACGATGTGTTCGGCGGCTGGGACAAGGTCAACAAGGAGCACCTCGCCAACGGCGCCATCCTCGATCAGCTCTACGTGAACAAGTGAGCTAGCGTGCCGGGCCGGCTTTGCCGTCGGCGAGGATGCCTAAGCCCTTCAAATAGATCAGCATCGCGCTTTCGAGGATCTCCTCGGGGCTCATCGGCACTTTGCGCGCCTCGCCTTGCGCAAACAGCGTGGCGACGCCGTGCGAGATCGCCCAGATATGCAAGCTCATCAATCTGACCGGCGGGCGCTCGCTCTCGGGCAGCGCGCGGCAGAGCGCAGCGGCGGCGTGCTGCAACACATCGAAGGCACGATCGGCGGCTGGGATCGGCTCGCTGCCGGCGCCGGGAGCCACACCCGGCTCGAACATCACCGCGTAGCTCGCCGGCTCCTCCCGCGCGAAGGCAAGATAGGCCTTGCCGAGATTGTCGAAGGCCGAGAGCGGCGTCGGCACGCCGTTGTTCCATGCCGTGTCGAGCCGCGCGGCGAAACGCTCGAAGCCACTCTTGGCGACCTCGGCGAGCAGCGCGTCGCGGTCGCGGAAATGCCGATAGGGCGCGGCCGGACTCACTCCGGCGAGACGCGCCGCTTCGGTCAGGCTGAAGCCCGCGGGCCCATATTGCTCGATCAGCTTGCGTGCCGCTTCGAGCAGCACCTCTTTGAGGTTGCCATGATGATAGGAGCGGGGCCGGCGCCAGCCGCGATCTGAGGGATTCATGTAAAGGGCTTTTACATGAAGCGGCTTGAGTTGGCTAGGAGAAGCGCCCTTTCGGCCGAATCGTCACTGCCGTCTCGCCGCTCGGTTTCGAGACGGGCGCGGGCGCATCCTTGGCGGTGGTGCTGGCGTTTTGCCGGCTGGTCACGTTCAACGGCGCCCAGCCGAGAACGAACGCGGCCGGCGTTCCAACGAGCGCGCCGAGCACGGCGAGCGCGAGCGCGCCTACAAAGAACCGCATCACAATCCCCTTAGCAGCGAGCCGGCTATTGCGAGGGTTCAGCGTCCACCGCGGGCGGATTGGTCAGCCGCATGACGGGAAAATCGTCAGGCTGCAGCTTCATCGCGCACGCGCCGAACAGCAATGTTGAAGCAAGACAGAGCGCGGTGGTCGTGCCGACCACCGCAGCTCGAATGGTCCGTGCTTTGCGGTCCATATTCGCCTCCCATTATTGGGAGGAGCTTGGCACTGGAGGTGGAAATAAACGGCCCTATACGCGCGGCAAAATTCGCCAACGCGGTAAATGAATTGCTGAAGCGGGCCAAGGGGGGTGGGGCGTGGTGACGGGCAAATAGCCTCGCGGCAAAACGCCGCCCGCGCTCACTTCGCCTCATCCGTGACCTTGAACCATGATGCGTTGGCGGCGGGCCGGGAGTGACGGGAGCTCGCATGAATCAGCACGAGTTGTTGGTGCTTCCGCGCGCGGAGCGGCGTGGGCTGCGTGCGGCGCTCGCCGACAAGATGCCGGCGGTCGCAGGGATGACGAGCCTCGCGCTGGCTTATGGGTTCAGGCGGGAGCTGTTCGCCGACCTACACAACATCCCGCTCACGGCCCTGCTGTTCCTCTGGTTGTTCGGCATCATGATGTGGTGCGCGTTCGGCGTGGTGCGTTATGCCGAGGCGATCGCCGAGCGTCTCGGCGAGCCTTACGGCACGCTCGTGCTGACGCTGTCGATGGTGGTGATCGAAGTCTCGCTGCTCGCGGCGATCATGCTCCATGGCGCGAACAACGCCACGCTCGCGCGGGACGCGATGTTCGCCACGCTGATGATCGTGCTCAACGGCATGGTCGGCGCGGCGCTGCTGATGGGGGCCATGCGCTATTGGGAGCAGGAATATAATCTCGCCGGCGCGCGCGCCTTTCTCGTCGTCATCGCCTCACTCGCCGTGTTCGCGCTGATCATCCCGAACTACACCAAGACCGCGCCCGATCCGAGCGAGGCGCCAGTGAAGGCAATGCTGTTCGCCTCGATCACCGTGCTGTTCTATGTGGTGTTTGTCATCATCCAGACGGTCAGGCATCGCGCCTTCTTCGCCGAACCCGCCGGCAACGGGCATGGCTATGTCAGCGCACGCGGGGCGAAAGCCCGCGGGCCGCTCGGCGAACATGTGGCGATGCTCCTGCTCACGCTCGTGCCGATCGTGCTGCTGGCGCAATTCCTCGCCGTCATCGTCGATTTCGGCATCGAGGATCTCGCGCTTCCGGATGCGCTGGGCGGCGTGCTGATCGCCATACTCGTCTTGTCGCCCGAAGGGCTCACCGCGTTTCACGCTGCGCTGGTCAACCATCTCCAGCGCGCGGTGAATGTCTGCCTCGGCTCGGCGCTTGCCACGATCGGCCTCACCATTCCGGCGGCGCTGATCATCGGGCTCGTCACCGGCTGCAAGGTGCATCTCGGGCTCGACCAGGTCGAGACGGTGCTCTTGATCCTGACGCTGTTCGTCAGCGGGCTAACCTTCGGCGGTGCGCGCACCAATGTGCTGCAAGGCGTTGTGCACCTGCTGCTATTCGTCGTCTATGTAGCGCTGATCTTCAGCCCCTGAGCCGCCTCAACCCCTGCTGCGGCTCGGGTCGTGGCCATAGGTGTTGCGCTCGCGGATCTCGCCGTTCTTGCCATGCAGCAGCGCCTCGGAGCGCTCTTTGCGGGCGATCGATTTCGCCTTCTCCCAGGCCTCGCTTTGGGTCTTGAAGGTGGCAAGCGGCTCGGACGCGCCTTCGGCCTGCACCGCCCAGCGCTCCCCAAGGCTCACCACGTGCTGGTTCTTGCCCATGGCTTTCGATCCCCCCGCGAAGCCGTTCACTATGCGCACTATAGTCGAGCCGGCATCTGCATAGAAGCAAAGCCAAAGATTTCCCGCTGTGCTAAATCAAGCGAACCCGAGTTCGCCCCGCGCCGCCGTTTCGCCCTCATGGAAGCACGTCCAACCCCGAAAGAGCCGCTCAAGATCGGCTGGCGCGAATGGGTCGGGCTGCCCGAGTTTCGCGTCGGCGCCATCAAGGCCAAGGTCGATACCGGGGCACGCACCAGCGCACTGCACGCTTATCACATCGAGCCGTTCCGCCGCGGCGGCGCGCTATGGATCCGCTTCGAGCTGCAACCGATGCAGCGGAGCGAAGCGATGAAGGTGACGTGCGAGGCGCGGGCGATCGACGAGCGCACGGTGCGGAACTCAGGCGGCGGGGTCGAGCGCCGCTACATCATCAAGACCTTGCTCAAGCTCGGCGAGGAGTGCTGGCCGATCGAGCTCGCGCTGACCAATCGCGACCAGATGGGCTTCCGCATGCTGCTCGGCCGCACCGCGCTCGAGGGTCGCGCGCTGATCGAGCCGGGGCGCTCCTATCTTCTCGGCGCGCGGGCGCCGAAGCCTCGCCGCAAGCGCAAGCTTACGCCGCTCAAATCAGGCCGATTGCTGCGATAGATACGAACATCTCTGAACGTCACGGGCCCTCCATGAAGATCGCGTTGCTCGCACGCAATCCGCACCTCTACAGCCACCGGCGCATTTGCGAGGCGGCGCGCGAACGCGGCCACCAGATCGAGGTCATCAACACGCTCAGGGTCTCGATCAACATCACCTCGCGGCATCCGGCCCTGTATTATCGCAAGCGCAGGCTCGAGGATTTCGACGCGGTGATCCCGCGTATCGGCGCATCGGTCACGTTCTATGGGTTGGCCGTGCTGCGGCAGTTCGAGGTGATGGGCGTATACCCATTGAACGAGTTGGTGGCGATCGGCCGCTCGCGCGACAAGCTTCGCTGCCTGCAGTTGCTGGCGCGGCGCGGCATCGGGCTGCCGGTCACGGCCTTCACCCACGATCCGAAACAGGCCGAGGACATCATCGATCTCGTCGGCGGCGCGCCGGTGGTGATCAAGCTGCTCGAAGGCACGCAAGGCATCGGCGTCGTGCTCGGCGAGACGGTGAAATCGGCGAAGTCGGTGATCGAGGCGTTCCAGGGGGTGAACGTCAACATCCTGGTGCAGGAATTCATCAAGGAGGCCGACGCCACCGACATCCGGGCGCTGGTCATCGGCGAGAAAGTGGTGGCGGCGATGAAGCGCTCAGGGCGCGCCCGGCGAGTTTCGCTCGAACCTGCATCGCGGCGGGGCGGGCGAAATGGTGCGCATCACGCCGCAAGAGCGAAGCGCGGCGGTCAGGGCCGCCCGCACGCTGGGGCTCAATGTCTGCGGCGTCGACATGCTGCGCTCGAAAAGCGGGCCGCTGGTGCTCGAGGTTAATTCCTCGCCGGGCATAGAGGGGCTGGAGAAAGCGACCGGGGTCGACGTGGCAAGCCAAATCATCGATTTCCTCGAGCGCCACGCCGCGCCTGGCCAAACTCGCACCAAAGGCAAGGGTTAAGCGGCCGGTCTGGGACCAAGTGGCAAATCGACTAGGATGCGTCTGGAAAGGGCTTCGCACGGCCATTTCTTGCGCTAAAGTCGGCAAGCGCTTCGGGAGATTGAGCAATGGTGACAGGAATACTCGGCAGCCGGCTTGCTAAGAACCGCCATTTCCGGCTTGGGCTCATGAGTTTAACGGCTGTCCTCACCTGCAGTCTCTCTGCCAGCAGCGCCGAGGAGAAGAAGCCCTCGCCCTGCACCGAGGACGCCATGATCGTGTTCGACGCCTCGGGCTCAATGTCGGGCAACCAGACGCTCGGCATCCCCAATTCAAGGGCGCGGATCGACGAGGTGCGCTCCGCGCTCGCCCAAGTTCTGCCGAACGCGACCAAGAATCGGCGCGTCGGCCTGATCACCTATGGCCCGGGCCCCTACAATCAGTGCAACGTCAAGCTCGACCTGAAGCCGACACCCGACGCGGCCAACGCCATCATGAGCATCGTCGATGGGCTGGTGCCTGCCGGCAAGACGCCGCTGACATCGGCCGTCGAAGAGGCGGCCGAGGTCCTCAACTACCGGGATAAGCCAGGCGTGATCGTGGTGGTCACCGATGGGGAGGAGACGTGCGGACGATCGCCGTGCGCCCTGGGCAAGCAGCTGCATCTGCTCGGCGACCAACTGACCGTCCATGTCATCGCCTTCCGCTACGAAGGCTTCTCCTGGACCGGAGGCAACAGCGTGATGGACCTGATGTGCCTCGCCGACGAGAATCACGGCCTCTACGCCAAGGCCAACTCCGAGGAGGAGCTGGTGCAGGCGCTGGAGAAGACGCTGGACTGTCCGATGGTCTCGGACGCAAGTCCTGACCGCATTACCAGATAAGGCTGCTCACAAACCCATGGCCTTGTGAGCGGCGTCCATATACTTCATGCAGCCGGCGGTATCGCCCTTCTGCATGGCCGCTTTTGACTGATCAAGAGCTGCAGTCGCTTCCTTCTGTTTCGCCGCGTCGGTCATGTCGGCGATCATCTTGTCCATCTGCTTCATGTGGGCATCGTTGCACAAATCTTGCGCGGCGGCAGGGCCAGCAGCAATGACGGTGGCAAGGGCCGCGGCGAGTAATGTCTTGAGCATGGTTTCCTCCTCATTCGCGGGTCCGACCGAAACGGTCGCAGCTAAAACGCGCCAGGGCACGAATCGGCGGAGGTCTTGAGCAAAGATTTTCTGTCATTGTCGATTAGCGGAAATGCGCCCAAATCGCCCGAGCGCCGCGACCTCTTGGGCGATTGACGCCTTAAGCCGGGTGCGCTCCATCAGGGGTTCATGAGCCGGGGGGTTCAGAGCCATGTATCGCAGTCTGGGCGTTGTCTTCCTCTTGGTCGCGCTGGGCAATTCGACGCCAGCAACCGCCGAGGACGGGAACCTGCTCGACCGCTGCTTCACGCCGCAAGCGCTCGCCGCCACAGCCGGCGAGCTCAAGCCACAACATAACCACGGCAAGCTCGACCTCACGGCGTTACGGCAAGAGAAGCTGCCTTATGCCTCGCCGGTGCCCGAGGCCATGCGCGGCTCGATCAGAGCCGTGGAGCTTCCACCCGGTGTGAAGCTGATCGCGCTCACCTTCGATCTCTGCGAGACCGAGGGCAGCGTCGCGGGCTACGACGGCCGCATCGTCGATCTGCTGCGCGTCGAAGGGGTGAAGGCGACCTTTTTCGCCGGCGGCAAATGGATGGAGACGCATCAGGAACGTACGGCCCAGCTGATCGCCAATCCGAATTTCGAGATCGGCAGCCACGGTCTGCGCCATCTCGACATGGCGAGGCTGAGCGGGGATGCGCTGAAGGACGAGATCGCCCTCACCAAGGCGGCCTACATCCGCGCGCGCAGAAGCCTGACCGCAAGGCAGTGCGCGAACCCGGCGCCAGACGAGAAGCCAGTCCCTGAGCGCGTGACGCTGTTGCGCTTTCCCTACGGAACTTGCGACGCCGAGGCGCTTGCCGCCGCGGCCGATCAGGGCCTCTACGCCATCCAGTGGGACTTGATCACCGGCGATCCGGATCCGCATCGCTCGGCAAAAGCCATCGCCGAGACGATCCTCGCCAAGGTGCATCCCGGCGCCATCATCGTCGCGCATGCCAACGGGCGCGGCAGGCATACGGCCGATGCGCTGGCGATCGCCATTCCGAGGCTCAAACAAGAAGGCTATGGCTTCGTCACGGTGAGCGAGCTGCTCGCCGCCGGGAAACCCGTGATCGCGGCCAAATGCTACCTCAACCAACCGGGCGCGGGCCCGCGCCTTGCACGCACGCACCGCCGGAAGAACCATGACGTCTTCACCATTTTCGGCCCGCGGAATTGATCTCTCCCGCGCGCGCCTGGTCCCGCTCGATCCCGCGTGCTGCCCAAGCCTCGCTCAGGCCATCGTGGCGATCCCGCCCTGGTCGGTGATGCCCTATCCGGCGGACGCCATGGCGCGGTTTCTCGCCGCTTCAGCCGATGGCGCCTATCGCTATTTGGTCGAAGCCGGCGGGAAGCCGGCCGGAGCGGTGTCGATCCGCCATCCCTGGCTCAAGGGTCCCTATCTCGAGCTGCTGGCGCTCTTACCGCCCTGGCAAAGCCAGGGAATTGGCGCCGAGATTCTCGCCTGGTTCGAGCAAGAGGGGCTCCGCGCAGACGCGCGCAATCTCTGGGTCTGCGCGTCAAGCTTCAACGAGCGCGCCTTGCGCTTCTATCAACGGCACGGCTTCAGGCAGGCCGCATCGCTGCCCGGGCTCGTGGCCGATGGCTACGACGAGATCCTGTTGCGGAAATTCCCGCTCTGAAGCGAGCAGCTACTGCGCTTTCGCAGCGTCCCCGGCCGGCGCAGGCGTTGCTCCGGTCATGTCGTCGTCAATGCCAGGCACGACATCGACAAACAGGGCGCCGCCGTCGATCGAAGCTTCCTCGCCACCCTTCAGCTCATAGAGGTCGCCGTTCTCGAGCTCGATGGTGCAGCCGGACTGGCAGGATGGCTGGGCCGCCTGTTCCGGCGCGATGGTCAGCTCGCTGCTGTCGCTGCCGGACTTGACCGTGATCGTGTGCGGCTTCGGATCGCTATTCGAAATGGTGAGCGCTTCGGCCGGAAGCGCCAACAGCACGCCCAGAGTACCAAGCGCCAAACTCGTGACGATCCTCATCGCGCATCCCTCTCAATTCCGCAGCAAGCCTGCCGTAAGCGGGAGCCCTTCCCCCGCGAATTCGGCGCTGAATTAGCCGTGAACAGCGCCGGGATTGTGTCGCCGTGGCGACGGAATTTTGGGCCGTCCGTCGTGGTTCCGGGCGAGCCGGAACTGCCCAGCCATGCCCATCTCCCTATTTACCACCCTCCCCGACACTCGTTGCAACTGTTTCGCGCGTCTGGACAATGGCCTTTCGTGCTGTGAACCAAAACCCGTGGGAGCGCGTTAACAGCGCCTACGGGCCTGTCTCAGCGAATTGTGCAGTGCAGCAGAGCAGGTATTGGCGATGACCCAGGGGCCTCGTACAATTCTCAGCCGGGTAACGGGCACCTCTTCGATCGGGAAGGAGCTTCCGATGGAACTCACAGCCTCGATTACCGCCGTCATGGCGATCATGTCGTTCAGCTTTCTCGCCGCCATCATCCTCGGGATGATCTAGCGCTTCTCGACACATTTCTTATTGCAGGTTCAGGCCGCCGCCTCGGCGATGCGCTTGGGGTCGTAATTGAGGATCGGCGCGAGCCAGCGTTCGGCCTCTTCCAAACCCCAGCCCTTGCGCGCCGCGTAGTCGGCGACCTGGTCGCGGCCGATCTTGCCGACGCCGAAATAGGCGGCCTCGGGGTGCGAAAAATAGAAGCCTGAGACGGCGGCTGCCGGCCACATGGCATAGCTCTCGGTGAGCTTGAGACCCGTCGCCTTCTCGGCGTCGAGCAAACGGAACAGGGTGCCCTTCTCGGTGTGATCGGGCTGGGCCGGGTAGCCGGGTGCCGGCCTGATGCCGGCATAGGCCTCGGCGATCAGCTCTTCGTTGCTGAGCTTCTCTTGCGGAGCATAACCCCACAACTCGCGACGCACCTTCGCATGCAGCGCCTCGGCGAAGGCTTCGGCCAGGCGATCGGCGATCGCCTTGACCATGATCTTGGAATAATCGTCATTGGCGCGCTCGAACCGCCGCGCCACATCCTCCTCGCCGATGCCGGCAGTCACGGCGAAGCCGCCGAGATAATCGGCGAGGCCCGTCTCTTTCGGCGCGACGAAGTCGGCCAGCGCGAGATTGGCACGGGCGCGGCCGTCGCGCGCCATTTGCTGACGCAGCGTGTGCAGCGTGGCGAGCCGCTTCTTGCGCGTATCGTCGGTGTAGAGCTCGATGTCGTCGCCGACGCTGTTGGCGGGCCAGAAGCCGACCACGGCGTTGGCGGTCAGCCATTTCTCGGCGATCAGCTGCTTCAGCATGGCTTGCGCGTCGTCGAAGAGCGGCCGCGCGGCCGCGCCATATTTGTCGTCCTCGAGGATGCGGGGATAGGTGCCCTTCAGCTCCCAGGCGTGGAAGAACGGCGTCCAGTCGATATAGCGGGCGAGCTCGGCGAGATCGTAGCTCTTGAAGCTGCGCGTGCCGAGAAAGCCCGGTTTGGGCGGCGTGTAGTCCGTCCAGTCGAGCTTCAGCCTGTTGGCGCGCGCATCGGCGAGCGAGGTGCGCAATTTCTCGGCCTGCCCGCGCGCATAGGACTCGGCCATGGTCCGATATTCCTCGCGCACCTTGGCGATCGCTTTCGGCCGCTCCTCCGGCGACATCAGGCCCGACACCACGCCCACGGCGCGGGACGCGTCGGTCACATAGATCGCCTGGCTGCGCCGGTAGTTGGGGCTGATCTTGACCGCGGTATGCACGCGGCTCGTGGTGGCGCCGCCGATCAACAGCGGCAGGTCGAAGCCCTCGCGCTCCATCTCGGCCGCCACATGGCACATCTCGTCGAGCGAGGGCGTGATCAGTCCCGACAGCCCGATGATGTCGACCTTCAGCTCGCGCGCCTTGTCGAGGATTTTCTGCGCCGGCACCATGACGCCGAGATCGGTCACCTCGTAATTGTTGCATTGGAGCACGACGCCGACGATGTTCTTGCCGATATCGTGCACGTCGCCCTTGACGGTGGCGAGCAGGACCTTGCCGGCGGGCTCGCCTTGGGCGAGGCCGAGCTCCTCCTTTTCCTTCTCCATGAAAGGCATGAGATAGGCCACGGCCTGCTTCATCACCCGCGCCGACTTCACCACTTGCGGCAGGAACATCTTGCCGGCGCCGAACAGATCGCCGACGACGTTCATGCCCTTCATCAACGGGCCTTCGATGACATGCAGCGGACGCTCAGCCTTGAGCCGCGCCTCCTCGGTGTCCTGCGTCGATATAGGTGCCGATGCCGTGCACCAGCGCGTGAGTCAGACGCTCGTCGACCGGCTTCTCGCGCCAGGACAGATCGACCTCGCGCTTCTGCGCCTCCCCGCCTTTGTAGCGCTCGGCCGCTTCGAGCAGGCGGTCGGTCGCGTCGGCGCGGCGGTTCAGCACCACATCCTCGACGAGAGTTCGCAGCTCGGGATCGATATCGTCGTAGAGCGCGAGCTGGCCGGCATTGACGATGCCCATGTCCATGCCGGCCTGGATGGCGTGATACAGGAACACCGAATGCATCGCCTCGCGCACCCGCTCATTGCCGCGGAAGGCGAAGGAGAGGTTGGAGACGCCGCCCGAGACATGCACGTAAGGCAGCTCGGCCTTGATGCGGCGCGTGGCATCGATATAGGCGCGGGCGTAGTCGTTATGTTCCTCGATGCCGGTGGCGACAGCGAAGATGTTCGGATCGAAGATGATGTCCTCCGGCGGGAAGCCGACCTTCTCGGTGAGGAGATCGTAGGCGCGCTTGCAGATCTCGAATTTGCGCGTCGCGCCGTCTCGGCCTGGCCCTTCTCGTCGAAGGCCATCACCACCACGGCCGCGCCATAGCGGCGGACTTTGCGCGCATGCTCCAGGAAAGGCCCCTCGCCTTCCTTCAGGCTGATGGAATTCACCACCGCCTTGCCCTGCACGCATTTCAGGCCGGCCTCGATCACCGTCCATTTCGAGGAGTCGATCATGATCGGCACGCGGGAGATGTCGGGCTCGGCCGCGATCAGATTGAGGAAGGTCACCATCGCCTTCTCTGAATTGAGCATGCCCTCGTCCATATTGACGTCGAGCATGTTGGCGCCGCTCTCGACCTGCTGGCGCGCGACCTCGAGCGCGGCGGCGTAGTCGTTCGCCTCGATCAGCTTGCGGAAGCGCGCGGAGCCGGTGACGTTGGTCCGCTCGCCCACCATGACGAAATTCTGCGCGCCGTTGGTCACGTTGAACTACCCATGCACGAAGGGTTCCAGCCCGGAGAGGCGGAGCTTGTGAGCGACCTCCGGCACTTTGCGCGGCGGATATTTTGAAACGGCCGCGGCAATGGCGCGGATGTGGTCCGGCGTCGTGCCGCAGCAGCCGCCGACAATGTTGATAAGCCCGTCCTTCGCCCAGCCTTCGAGCAGGCCAGCCATGAATTCGGGGCTCTCGTCATATTCCCCCATCTCATTGGGAAGCCCGGCATTCGGATAGACGCTGACCAGAGTGTCGGCCACATGCGCGATCTCATCGACCGAGGGGCGGAGCTGCTCGGCGCCGAAGGCGCAATTGAGGCCGATGGAGAACGGCTTCAGATGCTGCATCGAGTACCAGAACGCTTCCGGAGTTTGGCCAGATAGATTGCGGCCTGAGAGATCGGTGATGGTGCCGGAGATCATGATCGGCAGCTCGACGCCCCACTCGTCGAACACCTGCTCGACAGCGAAGCCCGCCGCCTTGGCGTTCAGCGTGTCGAACACCGTCTCGATCAGGATGGTGTCGGCGCCGCCTTCGATCAGGCCGCGCGTCTGCACGGTATAGGCGTCGACCAGCGCATCGAAACTGACATTGCGGAAGCCGGGATTGTTCACGTCCGGCGAGATCGAAGCCGTGCGGTTGGTCGGCCCGATGGCGCCCGCCACGAAGCGCGGCTTCTCCGGGGTCTTCTTGGTCCAGGCGTCGGCCGCCTCGCGGGCGATTTTCGCCGCGGCGACGTTGATCTCATGGGCGACGTCCTCGAGACCATAATCGGCCTGGCTGATGGCCTGGGCGTTGAAGGTGTTGGTCTCGATGATGTCGGCGCCGGCTTCGAGATAGGCGTCGTGGATCTCCCTGATGATCTTGGGCTGGGTCAGCACGAGGAGATCGTTGTTGCCCTTGAGGTCGCGCGAGAAGCCCTTGAAGCGCTGGCCTCGGTAGCCGGCCTCGTCGAGCTTGTAGCGCTGGATCATGGTGCCCATGGCGCCATCCAGAATGAGAATCCGCTGCTGGGCTTCGCGCTTCAGCGCGGCAATGCGTTCTTCACGGGTCATGAGGCGGCCTTTGCTCCGGCGAAAGCCTTTGCCGGGCGAAGGCCGAGCAAATGGCAGATGGCATAGACGAGGTCGGCGCGGTTCAGCGTGTAGAAGTGAAACTCGGTGATGCCCTGATCGACCAGACCAAGCACCTGCTCGGCGGCGACGGCGGCGGCCACCAGATGGCGCGTCTCCTGATCGTCATCGAGGCCCTCGAAACGGTGGCCGAGCCAGTCGGGAACGCTCGCGCCGGACTTGGCGGCGAAGCCGGAGCATTGCTTGAAATTGTGGATCGGGATGATGCCGGGCACGATGGGAATGGTGATGCCTGCCGCGCGCACACGGTCGAGATAGCGGAAGAACACCTCGTTATCGAAGAAGAACTGGCTGATCGCGCTTCCCGCGCCGGCATCGATCTTGGCCTTGAGCATGTCGATATCGGCCTCGACGCTCGGCGACTCGGGATGCTTCTCCGGATAGCAGGCGACGGAGATCTCGAAGGGCGCGATTGTCTTGATGCCTTTGACGAGATCGGCGGCGTTGACATAGCCGCCAGGCGTCGGCTCGTAGCGCTTGCCGGCGCCCTCGGGCGGATCGCCGCGCAAGGCCACGATGTGGCGCACGCCGAGGTCCCAATAATCGCGGATGATCTCATCGACCTCGCCCTTCGTCGCCGCGACGCAGGTCAGATGCGCCGCGGGCTTCAGCGTCGTCTCGCTCAAGATGCGCGCCACAGTGGCGTGGGTGCGCTCGCGCGTGGAGCCGCCCGCGCCATAAGTGACGGAGACATATTTGGGACGAAGCGGCTCGAGCCGCCGGATCGAGCGCCACAGCGTCTCTTCCATGGCCGCCGTCTTGGGCGGGAAGAATTCGAACGACACGTCGATGGCGCCGCGACCGAGAATGCGGCTCTTGGGCTCGGAGGATGCAAGCATCACGCGGCGACCTCCACGGATGCGCCCACGCGCTTCTTACGCCCCGAAGCGGCGGGCTTTTGCCCGAGCCACAGCGAAACGGTGAGCTTGCCTGGGGACGGCTCAGGCGAGAGCTCGCGGAAGCGCTCGAAGCTTGAGCCCGGCGCCCTCGAACAATCGCCCGAGCTGATCCTTGGCGAAGCCGAGCCGGCGATGCGCCGATTGCTCGCGCAGGAACTCAAGCTCATGCGGGGCGAAATCGACCACCAGCAGCCTGCCGCCCGGAGCCAGCAGCCGCGCGGCCTCGGCGACGGCGGCTGAAGGGTCGTCGAGGAAATGCAGCACCTGATGCAGCACCACCGCGTCGGCCGCGCCGTCGGGCAGCGGCACATTATAGAGATCGCCGTGCCGCACCTGCGCGTGGGAAAGCCCGGCGCGCTCGAGCTTCATGCGGGCATAGGCGAGCATCGCGTGATTGAGGTCGAAGCCGAGCGCGCGGTCGGCGCGGCCGGCGAACAGTTCGAGGATGCGACCCGTGCCGGTGCCAAGATCGACGAGGAGATTGAAAGGCCCCTCACCCAGCGCCTCGTCCATGGCGGCCTCGACGTCTTGCTCGGCCACATGCAGCGCGCGGATCGAATCCCACTCGCCGGCATGCGCCTTGAAGTAAGCTTGCGCCGCTTCAGCGCGCGCCTTCTGCACGGCGGCGGCGCGCGAGCGGTCACGGGCGAGCGTCAGATCGGTCTGATCGAGGCTGTCGACGATGGCGTGCGCAAGCGCGGCCTCGGCGCCGGAGTCGGCAAGCCGGAAGAACACCCAGGAGCCCTCGCGGAAGCGCTTGATGAGGCCGGCTTCGGCCATCAGCTTCAGGTGCCGGCTGATGCGCGGCTGGCTCTGGCCGAGGATCTGGGTGAGGTCCTTGACGTTCAGCTCGCCACCGGCCAGCAGCGCCAGGATGCGCAAGCGCGTGGCCTCGCCCGCGCCACGCAAAGCGGCAAGCGCGTGGACACGGGATAGGCCTGGGTTCATCATGCCTGGTCTCTGGGCAGCACTCGACATAAAGATATGTTTATATCTTCCAGGGCCAAGATGCAAGGGTCTGGCAAAGTGTCGTTGGCCAAAAAGCCTCAAGCGCGGGCGAATTTCTTGTATTTGATGCGCTTCGGCAGCACCGCGTCCTCGCCCAAGCGGCGCTTCTTGTCTTCCTCGTAATCCTCGAAATTGCCCTCGAACCATTCCACATGGCTGTCGCCCTCGAACGACAGAATGTGCGTGGCGATGCGATCGAGGAAGAAGCGGTCGTGGCTGATGATCACGGCGCAGCCGGGGAAATCCTCCAGCGCCGCTTCGAGCGAGGACAGCGTCTCGACATCGAGATCGTTGGTGGGCTCGTCGAGCAGGATCAGGTTGGCGCCCGACTTCAGCATCTTGGCGAGATGCACGCGGTTCCGCTCGCCGCCCGAAAGCTGGCCGACCTTCTTCTGCTGATCCGCGCCCTTGAAATTGAACCAGCCGACATAGGCGCGTGACGGCATCTCGCGGGAGCCAAGCTTGATCACGTCGTTGCCGCCGGAGATCTCCTCGAACACGGTCTTCTTGGCGTCGAGCGTATCGCGCGACTGATCGACATAGCCGAGCTTCACCGTGTCGCCGATGCGGATGGTGCCGTCGTCCGGCTTGTCCTGGCCGACGATCATGCGGAACAGCGTGGTCTTGCCGGCGCCGTTCGGCCCGATGACGCCGACGATGCCGCCGGGCGGCAGCTTGAAGGAGAGATCATCGATCAGCAGCTGATCGCCGAAGCCCTTCTCCAAATGGTCGGCTTCGATCACCACGTCGCCGAGACGCGGTCCGGGCGGGATGGTGATCTGCGCCTTACCGGTCTTGTCCTTCCCGGCTTCGGCCAGCATCTCGTCATAAGCGCGGATGCGGGCCTTGGATTTCGCCTGCCGCGCCTTGGGGCTCGCCCTGATCCAGTCGAGCTCGCGGGCGAGGGTCCGCTCGCGCGCCTCTTCCTGCTTGCCCTCGACTTGCGCCCGCTTCTGTTTCTGCTCGAGCCAGGACGAATAGCTGCCCTTGTAGGGAATGCCCTGCCCCCGATCGAGCTCGAGCGTCCATTCGGTGATGTCCTCGAGGAAGTAGCGATCATGCGTCACCATGATCACGGTGCCGGGATAGTCGCGCAGATGATGCTCGAGCCAGGCGACGCTCTCGGCATCGAGATGGTTGGTCGGCTCGTCGAGCAGGAGAATATCGGGCTTCGACAAGAGCAGCTTGCAGAGCGCGACGCGGCGCTTCTCGCCGCCGGACAGCTTCTTCACGTCGGCGTCGCCCGGCGGGCAGCGCAGCGCATCCATGGCCTGCTCGACCTGGGCGTCGAGATCCCACAGGCCTTGCGCGTCGATCGCGTCTTGAAGTTCCGCCATCTCGTCGGCGGTCTCGTCGGAATAGTTCACGGCAAGCTCGTTATAGCGGTCGAGCTTCGCCTTCTTCTCCGCCACGCCCTCCATGACGTTGCCGGTCACATCCTTGGTCTCGTCGAGGACCGGCTCCTGCGGCAGATAGCCGACGCTGACGCCGTCGGCGGCCCAGGCCTCGCCGACGAACTCGGTCTCCTGTCCCGCCATGATGCGCAGCAGCGTCGACTTGCCGGCGCCGTTGACGCCAACCACACCGATCTTGGCGCCCGGCAGGAAGGCGAGCGTCACGTCCTTCAAGACCTGCTTCCCACCGGGATAGGTCTTGGACAGCTTGTTCATGACATAGACATATTGGGGCGTGGCCATAAGCGTGCCGGTGCTCCTCGGATTTTTGGAAAAGACGTTGCGCCGCTTCTAGCCAATCGTGCCGCTTAACTCAACACTGGACTCGTCATGCCCGGCCTCGTGCCGGGCATCCACGAATTTGAAACATGGGTCGGCAGGTCCAAATCGTGGATGGCCGGGACAAGCCCGGCCATGACGGAATTGCTTTGAGATCGAACTAGAACAACTCCGGCAGGCGTTGCTTCAAGCTTGGCGGCAAGCGCGTCGAGCGGGTTCTGCTCGATGGGCTCGATCTCCGAGAGCGCGCGGGCGAAGGCGTCGGGGGTCAGCTCGGCGATCGGCAGCACGCGGCACCAGCCGTTGCCGATGAGGAAATTGCGATAGCTGCGCTCCTCGTCGGTGAAGCGGTGCGCACGCGGCGCGACGCCCACCACCGGCAGCCGCGCCGAGACGGCTTCGGAGATCATCGTGCTCGAATCTTCGGTGCAAAGAATGACCTCGGCCTTGGCGAACACTTCAGGCAGCGTGCCCGGCCCCGCCGTGCGGTAGTCGATGAACCGGGCGACGACGTTCTCGTCCTTGGCGAGCTCGGCGAGCTTATCGGCGACATAGTCTGGCGTGCGGCGCGAGGTCGAGATCAGCCAGCGCGTGCCCCAGGCCTTGGAGATCTCGGCGATGAAGTCGAGCAACCGATCCCACTCGCTCCGGCGATAGCGGAAGGGGCCGGCATTGCCGCCGACGAGAAAACCCGCGAGGCGCGGATGCAAGTCAGGCCCGTAGCGCGGCACCGATTGTGGGCGCCCCAGCGCATCGGGATCGATCGAGGACGGCTTCAGCGTGACGAGATAGCGGTCGCTGCCTGCGTCCCGGTCGTAGGAGGAGACGATCAGGCTGAAATTCTCAGGGCCGAGCCCGCGCATCAGCGAGCCGCAGAAGATGCTGGGAATGTCGAAAAAGCGCGACACGCAGATATTCGGCATATGCGTCTCGCCGCCGGCGGAGACGACGAGATCGGCCTTGGGCAGGGCGTAAGCGTCGATGCGATAGGCCATGCGCAACATGCGCGGCGGAAAGAAGCTCTTGGCGGTGATGCGGCGGCGGAGCCAGCGCGTGGGCACGATCCATTTCCGCTTCACCTCGACGCGGGTGACCTCCACCGGTCGCAGCCTGGCAAGCGCCGCGATCACGCCTTGCGCCAGGTGATAGTGACCGGGGCGCGTATCGGCGAGAAAAATGACCTTGAGCGGCGGTTCTGCCATGTCCAGCCTTGTTAAGCGCGGGCGAAGCGAGCCCCGCGTCATAGCGCACCCTTGCGGGGCGGTTCAAAGCTTCGTTTCTGGTAACGCTCGTTTCCCGCGCGACTTGGCAAACCGCCCGCGCCTGAGCACAATCGGCGGTAGCGAGCGGAAATCACGAGGAGCAGGACGTGGACAAACCGGCGAATGACGGAGCTGACTGGATCCTCAAGGCCATGGTGGCGGTCGCAGGCTCCGATGGCCAGCTCGATGAGCGCGAGACCGGCCTCATCCAGCAAGTCTATCTGGATCAGTCAGGCCGCTCGCTCACGGCCGATGAGGTGGCGCGAGCCGCCGCGGCGGCCAAGAGCGACATGATCGCCGAGTTCGCGGCGGCGGCCAAGGTCCTCGATGTTGACACCAAGGAAGAGATGGTCCGCGCCGCCTATCTGGTGCTGCTCGCCGACGACCGCATCGCCGGAGAGGAGCGCAAGAAGCTGAAGGACATCGCCGCCGCGCTGCAAATCTCCGAGATCCATTTCGGCGCGATCCTCGAGGACCTCGCTATGTGGCTCGCCAAGGCGCGAAGCTAGGCGTGGCGATACTGGGCGTCAGGCGACCTGAAGACTTTCCCGCAGATCCTGCCGCGCGGCTTGAGCCGGCTCGGCGATGAACAGCAGCCGCTGCACCTCGCGATGATAGGCCGCGCTTTCGGCAATCACCCGCACATTGCGAAAACCGCTGCGCTGCAACAGCTCGCTGACGAAAGCCTCCTGTCCCGCTTGCCCCTGGCTCGCCTCGGGCAGGAAGGGGGTCCACGAGCTTTCGTCGGCTGTGCCGATCTCGAAAATCAGCACTTTGCCCACGCGGGTCGCGAGCGCGCGCAGGAACTGCTCGGCCGCGGCGATACCGAAGGCGCGGATGACGTGATGCAGCACCGACAGGCACAGCACGGCGTCGAATTGCGGCAATGAGCGGATGGCCTCCGGCGTCATGAAGGCCCTGACCGTCGCCGCCCGCTGCACGCGGTCATGCAGCCGCGCCAGCTCCCCCACGATCGCCGTGTCGGTCGCCTCGATGCCGATGGCGAAGCAATTGCACTCGGCGGCGGCGCGGCGCACGAACCAGCCTTCGGCGCAGCCGATATCGAGCACGTTCCGCGCGCCATAGTCGCGCAGCACTTGCGAGACCGCCTGCCAGCGCTCGTCGGTGTCCCTCACATTGGCGAATTGCTTGCCGCCGATCTCGACCGGCTGGTAGGTCCGGCCGCCGGCTTTGGCGACGCGGAAGGCGCCGCCGATCAGGCCAAGCGCAAGCCGCCAGCGCAGCCCCCGCAACACCCGTCTGATCCTGCTGCCGAGCGAGCGGCGGCGCTGCCGCTCGGGATAGGCTTGGACGATCTCCGTCAATTCGGCTGCCATGACTGGTTCCCCCTACGATTCGAAACTTCAAACGCTGCGCAACAGGCGAAAGCGCGGATGGCCGTCGCCCGCCTGATCCGGCGTGATGTAAATGAGCCGCACGTCGCCACGCTCCTGCCGGACGCCTTCGAGAAAATTCTCCCAACCTCTCGTCCATTTCTTGAGCCGCTCGTCGGAGGCGTAGACGCTGAGCAGCGTCAGGTGCCCCTCTTTCAGAAATTTGGGCGGCCTGCGGAACAGCTTGAGCAATCCGCCGCGCAGCTTCCGCTTCACCCGGCGGAAGCTCTCGCGCTTGTCCCACCACTCCTCATATTCGCCCGAGCGCGCGCGGGCGAGGAACTGCTCGAACAAGGCTTCGCGGCTCGGCAGGATGGTCATCACCGTGAGCTTTGCTTTCGCGTTCGTCACGGCCTGCATGGCGGGATCGTTGGCGGGGTCCTCGTAGCCCCGCGTATAAGCGCGCATGATGTCGTAATGCAGCACGAGGCCGGCCGTCTTCTTCTTGGCGCGGAGGACCTGGAGCAGCCCCTTGCGGCTCAGTTCGTTGCCGCTGGTGCGGCTCCAGGTCTTGGCCCCGCCTGGGAGATCGTCGGAAATGTTGCGCGGGAGGCGGTCCTCCACGAACTCGCGCATGAAGGTGCTCTTGCCGGAGCCGGACGGGCCGGCGATGACGAAGATATGCTCTAGCTCGCCGGCGCCGACCGCCGCCGCACTGCGCGTCCTCTCACCTGGCCGCCGGAAGGAGAGGCCCGGGCGTAAGGCTATGCTGCTGATCGACATCACAATTCCCCCGCTGATGCCTGTCACCGAAACGATACTAGACTAACTCGATAGAGATAGCGTGGTATCGACGTCCAAAAATGTGGTGAATTGGCAAATAAAATTCGAAATCTCGACGGAAGGCGGCGGCGGAAGCGAAACGAGCGGGGGCGCCCTGGCGGCTAGGACGGTTTGGACGGTTGCGACGCGTCGCCTCTCGACGCTCGCGCCGCGCGGACGGGCTGGCTCGAAGCAAATATCGCGCGGAGCCGCCTTGTGAATTGACGCAGCAGCAGAGTGGCGCGCTCGAGCTGATAGCCCGCGGTCAGCTTGATCCGGGCGTGGCGCTCCTTCAGCTCCTTGGCTCGCTCAGGGGACAGTCCGGGATAGGCGCTGAACCCTTTCGCACTTTGCTCGGTGAGAGGCGGAAACGGCGTCATGCCGAACGCTTGGCTGAGGCGCGCATTGCCGGCTTCGACCTCGCGCAACAGCTTCGCCCTGGCCTCGGGCGAGAGATAGTCGTGATAACGGCCGTCATCGATGACGACGCGCTCAAGCGCGGCACAGACGAAATTGCTCATGCGCTGGTCGACGAATGAGCTGGCTTTGTTCAGCTCGCGTTTGTACTCGACGAGATCGCGCGCAAGCGAGGTGTTGACCCGCATATCCAAGCCGTCGAATCGCTCGGTGTCGCCGATCTCGAGCGCATGGCGTAGGAAGAAGCGGGCGGCGTTGTTGGCCGTCTCCTCGTAGGTGTAGACAGTGCAATCCGGGAAGGCGCGGCTCCAGAGCTGCATATGCCGCGCGTAATCCAAGGCCTCGCTCACCTGCGCCTTGAATTGCTCGCATGACGCCGACACGGGCCGCGTTCGCACCGTCTGGGCGTAGACCGATTCAAGGAACTTGTCCTGCCGACGGAACAACGCGACGACGCGCTTCGGCATGTCGGCGGGCAACACGCCGTGCAGAAGCTCGATGCAACGCGCCTCGGCCCCCCAATAATCCTCGCAAATTTCGCCTTCCAATTTGTGGAAGAACATCGTCATGGCGAAGAACAATTCGGCGCTGATCAACAGCGTCGTCGCGCCGGCAGCTTTTGCCTTCGCCACATGGCTGTCGATGAGGGCTTGGGCTTGCGCCTTGCGGCCCGTCGCAATCAGATGCGCCAGCTGGTTGAGCGCTCTGGCGCGGGGCCGATGCGCGTAATAGATGCCGCGCTCGGCGAGCCTACCCTCGTTGCGGTAAAGGCACTCTTGCACGGCGCTCGTGCCGGTCTTGTGCGTGCCGATATGCAGGATCAATCGCACCAAGCATCTCCGCCCATGGAAGCCTAGCGCGAAGCGGCCGGCTTCCGGCTTGCGTCATCGCGCGGCGCGCTCGCGGCGACGCATAGATAGAGGATCAGCAGGCCGATCGCGCACATGAACCAAGTCTGCCACATGCTCCAGGCAAAGGCGCCGATGCCGAAGAAGGCGGCAAAGCTCGCCGCGGCGAAGGGCTGGATGTCCTTCGGCAGGCGGAGCATGCGCAAGGCGACGCCTGCGCCGGCGAGCGCCAGCAACACCGCGCCGACCAGCCCGAGCTCGTACCAGGTCTGCAGGAACAGATTATGCGCGTGCTCTCCCGAGGAGCGCGGAAAGATGAACCCCTTGGGCCGCTCGGCAGCCCCGCTCTTCTTCAGGGCATGGGTCGAGTCGACGCCGATGCCGAGCCAGGGATGCTCGAGTGCGCGCTCGGCGGTGTACTCCCACAAGATGATCCTGGCACGGGCCGAATTCGGCAGCCAGGGCGCCATGTGCCAGCCGGCCTTGTAGGCCGCGAAATCGAGCGGCAACACCAGCGCGAACGCCAAGCACCAAACCACGGCGAGTGCGCGGATCACGCCCGCGCGCCATTTCCAGGCCAGCAGGAAGGTGACCAGCGATAGGACCAGTGCGATCTGCGAGGATTGGTGCTGGGAGAGCACCACCGCAAGCACGGTCACCACGAAGAACAAACTCAAGAACAGCATGCGGCGCGGCCCATTGGCGATCAGGGCCCAGACCGACAGCGCCGGCCACAGGCTCAGCATCACGATGGTGACGTTCTGGTTGAGCTCGGAGAGCGAGATCTTCTGGATATCGCCGCCATGGCCGATCTGCACGTGCTTGACCTTGTCGGGCCTGAAGGCTGGGATGGCGTTCATCGCCGCGCGGGTAATGGCGCTGTCCGTGAGCATTTCGATCAAGAGATAGACCGCGCCAAGCGCCGCCCCTGCGGCGAAGCCGAGCGCGGCGAGGCGGAGCTGCCGCTCGTCGAGCGCGGCGACCGCCGTGCTTGCCGCGATGGTGACCAGGATCAATCCCCAGAGCAGCGCCGCCTTGGCGAAGCCGGCGCCCTGATCGGCCGCCCAGATCGCATTGATCGAGACATAGACGGCGACAAGCATCGCGGTGAGCGTTACGCCATCGAGCGGCACGAGGCTCCGCCACTCGACGCCCTGCCGCCAAGCGCGCACGCAAAGAGCAATGGCGATCAGCGCAAGAAACAGCCAAGTGAGGCGCGGGACGGGAGCGGTAACAAACGGGCTCGCGAAGAACAGCGCCGGTAAGATCAGCAAGCGCTTATCGGCGCGGACGCCCTCGAGACCAACCGATATGGACATGCCGGCCCTTCTTAAGACGCGCGCCTAGACCCAGCACTCTTTGACGAAATCATCGTCGACGTCTTCAGGGTCGGGCTTGCCGTGGAAGCTTACCAGGCGCGCTCCTTCCGGGAGCGGCCCACCCCTGACATGCTTCTTATAGCTGACCAATTGTCCCGGAAACATGTCCTGCCAGCGCTTGGTGTTCGGGCCGACGATGGATTCGAGAAAGCGCGAATCTCCGCCGAAACTCCGCATGACCATGCTGCGATAGCGCAGGAAGGTGGTCCACACCTGGCGGCCGTAACCGGCGGGAATGCTCATGATCGTCGAGTTGATCTGCGTCGGCCGGTTGAAGCGCGAGCCGGTGGCGAAATCGCCGTCATAGCTCAGGAAATCGTCGAGCGGGCCGGTGACCACCATATCGATATCCATGTAAAGCAGCCGCGCGTCGATGCCGTGATCCCACGAGAATAGATAGACCTTGTGCCACCAGCCCTCACAAAGCGGGCTCACCGGCACGGTTATAATGTCGCGCTCGAGCCCGGATGGGTCGTCGGTCAGGCAATAGAACCGGCCCTCGTGCCCGTTGCGGCGCACGGCCCGGAACAGCTTGTTGGCGTAATCGGAGGGGTATTTCGGGCCGGCCTTTATGCAGACAACGACTGTCATTATTTGTTCGCGAAATTGGGAGAGGAGGCAATGTATAGAGGGCGCATCCGGCCCTGTCAGGGTATTTTGTTTCCGCAACCCATGCTGCCGCCAGCCATTGCGAGCGAAGCCGCCAAGCCTGTTTCATGATCATCTCGCACGAGCATAAATTCATCTTCCTCAAGACCAAGAAGACGGCCGGAACGGCGATCGAGGCCGCGCTGTCGCAGCTATGCGGTCCGCAAGACGTGATCACGCCCTATCGCGAGGAGAGCGAGCAGGACCGCAAGGGCCTAAGCCCGCAGAATTATCGCATCGAGCATCCGCTAAAGCCGAAGCGCCCGCTCTGGCGCAAGCTGCTTGATGCGGCCGGAGCGCTATTACCATCCGAGCGTCGGCTTCTACGAGCATATGCCGGCGTGGCGCGTGCGCGATTATGTCGGCGAGGAGGTGTGGCGGAGCTATTTCAAATTCGCCTTCGACCGCAATCCCTGGGACCGGCAGGTCTCCTGGTATCTCTACAAGACCAAGACCAAGCGCGCGCGGCCGAGCTTCGAGCGCTTCATGGAAGACCGCCGCCGCGCTTACGTCACCAACTATGCGCAATACACGATCGACGGCAGCCTCGCCGTCGATTTCGTCGGCCGCTACGAGAGCCTGGAAGAGGATCTCAACCGCGCGCTCGAGCTTGCCGGCACGGAGGCGCGCGTCTCAGTCCCGCGCGTGAACGTCACGCCGAACAAGGACGAAGCCCGGTCCTATCGCAGCTATTACTCACCTGATACGCAAGGCCTCGTGGCGGACTGGTACGAGCCGGAGATCGCGCTGCTGGGCTATGGGTTCTAGCGCCCGAGCTAATTCCGCTTCCCGTAGCGGCTACGATACTTAGGTGCCTCGGGCGGTGCCGGACAGAACAGCGCATAATAGCTTCCTGGCTCGGCAGTGCAGCGGCCGTGATGCATGACTTTCGGGCTGTAAAGGCCCGTGGCCTGAAAAAAAGGCACGGACATGATCGCAAAGATGAACGACATCCGACCCTCCCCCTGGTTGACGTGATAAGCCCCAGCGTCACGGTATCACCCGCGTCCGCGCTTGTTCCGCTTCCACTGAAAAATGCTTTGAGTGTTGCCCGCGCGCACAGGAGCCTTTCCAGTGCCGCTTCGCGAGGCAGCCGAGGGCGTAAAGTGGTGGGCCCGGGAGGGCTCGAACCTCCAACCAGACGGTTATGAGCCATCTTCGAGCCCAAAGTGCCTCTTAGCGCCAGACGGTCCCTCAGAAAAAAGTAGCGGAAACCTCCCGCTTTGGCGATAGTCCCCGCTAGTGCCCACCAACACCCCATAGCGGGACAAATGTAGTCCCTAGGTAGTCCGGAGAGGAGACCGTCTGGTGCCGACCATCAAGAAGAAGCTCACGCCGCCCTTCGTCAAGAATGTGAAACCCGCCGGCGCCGGCAGGCGCGATGAGTACCGCGACACC
Source organism: uncultured Alphaproteobacteria bacterium (assembly GCA_963817175.1). GTDB lineage: Bacteria > Pseudomonadota > Alphaproteobacteria > Rhizobiales > Methyloligellaceae > Methyloceanibacter. Next base: position 5,405 of record CAWFNK010000011.1, on the reverse strand, counting down.
GAGGTGCGGGCCTTCGGGTTGCGCGTCACCGACCGTGGTAAAAAGTCCTACATCATGGATCTGCGATGGCCGGGCAGCAAGATGCCAACCAAGCGTACCATCGGCGACGCCGGCATCATGCCACTCGCCGACGCGCGCAAGATCGCGCGCTCATGGCTCGAGCTCGTCGAGAAGGGGATCGACCCGCGCGCGCTGGAGCGCGAGGAGGCGGAGGTGGCGGCGCGGGAGCGGGCGGTGACCTTCGGCGCCGTGGTCGAGGATTATATCGCCGAGGATCTTGCCGGCAAACGTCGCGGCGCCAAGGACGCGCAAGAGATCCGCCGCGAGCTCATTCCCCGGTGGGGCAAGCGGCCGGTGGCGCATATTACGCGGGATGACGTCCTCGAGCTCGTCGAGGCGATCAAAGCGCGTGGGCACGCAGCGATGGCCCGGCTCATCCTCAGCCACATCAAGCGGATCTTCACCTGGGCCTGCCACCAGAAGTCCACGCGCTATGGCCCGCTCAACAACCCGGCCGACATCGTCTCGCCCAAGCGCGTCATCGGCCCGAAGAAGCCACGCCAGCGCCACCTGAGCAACGACGAGCTGCGCGCTCTGTGGCGCGCATGCCTGCGGGAGGGTTATCCCTGCGGCGACGCGGTCAGGCTGATGCTGCTCACCGGTGGCCGGCGCGAGGAGATCGCGCAGGCGAGATGGCGCGAGCTCAATCAGCACGAGATGCTGCTAACCATCCCGCCCGAGCGCTTCAAGAGCGACGCTGAGCACCTCATGCCACTGTCGAGCGAGGCGGCGAAAATCATGCGGGCCCTCCCTCGGCACGCTGAGGGCGACTTCATGTTTTCAACGACCCTTGGCGCCAAGCCGATCAACGGCTGGTCCAACGCCAAGGACGCGATCGACTGCCGCATGCTGCGCACGTTGCGAGCGCTGGCGCGGGCGCGGGGTGAGAATGCCGGCGAGCTCAAGCTCGAGCGGTGGGTGCTGCACGATTTGCGGCACACGATCCGCACGCGCATGGCAGAGCTCCGCCTGCCAGATAACGTCGCTGAGATGGTTATCGGCCACGGCAAGAAGGGCATGGCCCGCGTCTACGATCAGCACCACTATGAGCCGGAGATGCGCGAGGCCTGTGAGGCGTGGACGGAGATGCTGCGTGACATCGTCGCCGGTGCGCCGGCTAAGGTAACGCGGCTGAAGCGGAGGGTCAGGGCGTGACCAAGCTCTCACCCATGGCTGAGAGCGCCATCCGGCAGCTCGACGAGATGGACGACGCGGATCTCGAGATCGAGGATCTCGCACGGGAACCCTATCGGAGCCGGATATTGGCGTGGGCGTCGGCGTCTCGCGAGATGGTGGCCTTCAAGGCCCATCGCGCGTTGGGGGTGCTCGAGCACTTCGCCCCGCTCAAGCGCAAACGGGGCGAGCGCCGTCGGCCTGTCTCACTCGATTTCGCGCTCCAGGACCGCCGGCGTCTCAAAGGCATGCCTGGCCGCGACACCATGGAGTTCGATCGAACTCATCGCGGCCGAGCGTCACCGCCGGCACATGCAACATGATGAAGATGAGCGTCGTGGGCGTTGGGGGCAGTGGTGCACCGTGGACAAGCTCGGCGAGCTTGATGAGGGAGAGGCCCAGGCGTGCGCAGGCTGAGCTGCACGATCTCGCCGATAAGATCCTTGGCCGGCTCCGCCAAGGCACCACCGGCGGCGAGCGACACAAGCGAACAAAATTGCGCGCCAAATAACAGACTTTGGCGCGTTGATGCTCAGCGTGCGCGCCTTCTCAGTGTCTTCGAGTTAGCAAACAACTCGGAGACACTAGACCATGAAAAAACAACGCCCGCCCCGCGAGCTTCCGCTCGAGCGCTTCGTTTTCACAGAAGAATTTGTCGGCATCGTCGCCGAGCACCCAGTTACCGCTTTCAACAAATCAAACCCGGCGCACCCGAGCTACGACCCTGATCACCCGAAGCCGCTGCGGGGTCCGACCGGCGCGCCGGCGCGTTGGTGGCTGCCCGACGCGTACTCGTACATCGAGACCTTGAAGCGCCGAAGCCTCGAACGCCTCGAGGACTACGCCGATTCGCGACGATCGCGGTGCCGATATCGGCGTCGATATCGATGCCGAACTCCCAACGGAAAGGATCTGACGATGACGAAGATCACACCGCGGGCCGTTGACCAAATGGTCAACCCCGACGTCGATGCAACCAAAAATGGCGCTGCGTCGCCCACGCCCAAAGTTGTAGATCAGCCCACTGCCACCGCGCCCGAGCAGGAGGAGAAGGAGGGCTTGGCGATCGCCAAGCCCGGCGCCTTCAATCTTGACAAATTCCGGTCCCGGCGGGCCGCGGCAATGGCAGGCGTCGAGACCCTACAAACAGCGCTTCCAATTCATCGCATCTCGGAGGCGAAAGATTTTGTCAGGCTGCACCCTGATGAGGAGAGGTGCTGGAGTTCGGAGCTCTGCTTCGTCAACGTACCGATTAAGGGCCAAAAGCACGACACGCTTCACCTCATCGAGGAAGACCTGGCGATGGAATATCTGCCGTCTGCGCGCATTGAACGTTTCCGCTTGGCGCTGGCGACGAAGCCATTCGACGTTTTCTTTCTATGTCGTGTGCCGACGACGAACATCGACAATTCCTGGGTCGCTTCCAACCTGATGGCCTGCTTGCAGGCCAAAGACAATTGGGTGATGGCCTCTAGTCGAAAGGAGGAAGGCGTCGAAGCCTACCAGGTAGACTTCGCCAAGGATACGAACGCCTTCGCGGAGCCTAACTGGCCGACGCAATCGCTCAGCGAGCTAATCGCCGTGACCTTTGCGGGTCGCATGATCGATCGCGCCGATCACCCGGGGCTGTTGCGTCTGATCGGCGCGAAGCAGTCCATGTCGTGACCGACAACTTCGGCTCGATCGTCGTCTTCGACTTCGAGTACGAGGTCCCAGACGGCGAGCTTCCCAACGTGTTGTGCATGGTCGCGCACGTGTTCGATGAGCATCTCGAGCACGTGCGCACCATCGAACTGTGGCGCGGTGAGTTCGGCGCGACCCCGCCCTTCGACGTCGGCCCCGACACTTTGTTCGTTGCTTATTCTGCTTGGGCCGAGATGCAATGCTTCATGAGGCTTGGCTGGAAATTCCCGACGCACATCTTTGACCAACACACCGCCTATCTCGCGGCGAGCAACGTCCTGCTGCCCCACGAACCAGACGTGCCGCGCCAGAAGGCGCGCAAGAGGCTGCCCGATGCCTGCCGCGCCTACGGCCTTGAGGGTTGGGAGCGCATCGAAAAAGATGCCATCTCTCAAGCCATCGGCGATGGCAGCTGGCGCACGAAATACACTCCCCAGGAAGTTTTGGCTTACTGCGAAGAAGACGTGCGGATGTCGGTGCTGCTGCTCCACGCGCAATTGCGGGGTCGCTGGCTATTGCCGGCCGACACCGAGCGCGTGCTGCACTGGTCAAACTACAGCGCGAAGTCGATCGCGCTGATCCAGGCGCGCGGCATGCCGATCGACATGCCGACGTGGAATCTGGTTCAAGAGAACAAGCCAGCCGTCATTGGCGAGCTGCTCCGCCAGTTTGATCCCAGCTACGGCGACGACGATCCGATCTACACCCCCGATGGCGAGTGGAGCTATGCTCGCTTCGAGCGGTGGCTCGCCCGCAATGGCGTCCATGCATGGCCGCGCCTCGGGAGTGGTAAGCTCGACATCGACGGCGATGCGTTTCGGCCTGATGAGCCACGTCCCCGGCGTCGACGAGCTCCACGCGCTGCGTAACAGCATAGGGTTCATAGCCAAGGCTCGACTGCCGATCGGCGCCGACGGGCGCAACCGACCTTCGCTGTTTCCGTTCGGCACCGCCACCGGCCGCAACGCGCATCGGAAAAGCATCTTCAACGCGCACGCCGGTGTTCGATCGTTCATGGTCTTCCCCCGCGATACGGTCGGCGTCTACCTCGACTGGCGAACGCAGGAGGTGGGCATCGCTGCCGCCCTGTCCGGCGACACCACGCTGATGAGCGACTACGCCAGCGGCGACATCTATCACGCCTTGGCGCGGCTGTGCGCGCTAACCGACGATCCAGATCCAGTGAAGTGGAAGCAGCAGAATGCGGCGTTGCGGCAGCGCATGAAGCCCCTTCAGCTCGGCGTCAACTACGGCATGGGCGTGCCGTCGCTGGCGCGCGGGCTCGACCGTCACCCGCTCATCGCCAGCGCCATCATCGAGCGGCACAAGCGGACGTACCCGCGCTTCTGGGAGTGGCGCGCCCGTATGGTGCAAAACGCCATGTTGGAGCGCCGCATCGAGAAGTGTGTTGGGCTGGCCGCTTCAGCTTACCGCCAGCCCGAACCAACGAACGCTCTACAATTTCCCGATGCAATCGGGTGGAGCGGACATGTTGCGGCTGGCGGCGTGGCGGCTATGCGAGGCCGGCATCGTGCCGATCATGCTCGTGCACGACGGGATCCTGCTCGAGGAGACCGACGTCGAAAAGATCGAGCACGCCAAGGAAATAATGCTGGCCGCGGGCCGCGACGTATGTGGTGGCCTCGAGATCGGCGTCGACGTCGATCAGATGCTGAAGGGCGGCGCCCGCTACCGCGACAAGCGCCCGGTGGCCCAGAAGATGTGGTCGACGGTGATGGACGCGCTGCAAGCCGTCGGAGCTCTGCCGAAGGCGGCGACGGCTTAATGACGAACTCCAGATACAGCCCATCATTGCGGAAGCACATCGCGGTCGAGACCCTCGACACGGGCGACGTCAAACCAAGCAAGGCTCGACGTCAAGAAACCAAGCTATTTATCAAGGTTCCGCTGCGGTGGGCGGTGGCAGCATGCGAGGCGACCAACACGCCAAAGGCGCTCGTCGGGCTGCTGCTGCTGCTTATGTCATGGCGGGCTAGAAGCACGAGCTTCGCTTGCCCCAACGGGCTGATGAAAAGGTGCGGGATAAGCCGCCAAGTGAAATATCGAGCCCTAGCGGAGTTCGAAGCCGCGGGCTTAATTACCGTTCAGCAACAGAGAGGGCGAGCGCCGATCGTGACCTTGATCGGTGTCTAACCTGTCCGGACGACAGGTCCTGTCCGGGGAGCGTACAACTGTGCCCTGTCTTATATCTTCTCTTATCTCTTCTCTTAAGTAGTAATGATAAGGGGCATGGCTATGGAACCCATTAAGCATCGAAAAGGGGATGCCTTTTGGCAGAGGCTAGTCTTGCCCGAAGAGGAGCGGCGCTGGATCCGCGACTGGGAAGGGAGTTACCGTTTGTTTCGGTCGGAAAACGTCGTCAGGCTCGAACTTTACCGCAGCCCCGACGACATGGAGCGTATTCGCGCTGTTCTTTTGGGCAAGATCGTCTCTCCAAAACGACCCCACACACGCATCCGCGCCCGCCA
>CAWFNK010000010.1:0-23374 GCA_963817175.1 uncultured Alphaproteobacteria bacterium | reverse complement strand
GGTGAGCCCGTCGGGATTCGAACCCGTGACCCCTTGATTAAAAGTCAAGTGCTCTACCGGCTGAGCTACGGGCTCCTCGCGCGACATGTGGGCCGCCGCGAGGCCAAAGCAATATTCCGCGCCGCCTTGCTAAACAACCGAAAATGCGTCATCCCGCTCGCTTTGGCGGTTGGGCGGCTCTAACGCCTCCCGCAGGCTTCGCTTTCGGGGAGGGGAGCTCTGGCGATGGCACGCGACAAGCAGAAGCCGAGCTGGCTGCGGCGCTATTGGCCGCGCCTCCTGTTCTTGATTCCCTTGTTCGCGATGCTTTGGGTGCCGTCCTATAACCGGCTCGAGCCCACGCTCGGCGGCGTACCCTTCTTCTATTGGTATCAGCTCGCCTGGATCCTGCTCGGCGCCGCCATCGTGCTCCTGGTCTTTGCCATCGACCGGAGGATCACGCATGCGCCGAAAAGCCCAAGCGAAGACACCACCGGCGTTCCCGGAGACATCCTGTGACGCTCGATCTGACCGCGACGGTCATCTTCTGTCGTCCTGTTTCTGTTCGTCACCTGGCTCGGCTTCGTGGCGGCGCGCTGGCGCAAGGCCGATCTCAATCTCCTGCATGAATGGGGGCTCGGCGGCCGGCGCTTCGGCACCGTCGTCACCTGGTTCCTGCTCGGCGGCGACCTCTACACCGCCTATACCTTCATCGCCGTCCCGGCGCTCGTGTTCGGCAAGGGCGCGATGGGCTTCTTCGCCGTCCCCTATACGATCCTGATCTATCCCATCCTCTACATCATCTTCCCGCGGCTCTGGGCGATCGCGCATGAGCGCGGCCATGTCACCGCCGCCGACTATGTGCGCGACCGTTTCGGCAGCCGCATGCTCGCGCTCGCCTTCGCGCTGACCGGCATCGTCGCCACCATGCCCTACATCGCGCTCCAGCTCGTCGGCATGGAGGTGGTGATCGGCGCGCTCGGCTTCCCCGCCGGCGGCTTGGTCGGCCATCTGCCGCTCATCATCGCCTTCACCATCCTCGCCGCCTTCACCTATACGAGCGGCTTGCGGGCGCCGGCGCTGATCGCCGTCGTCAAGGACATGCTGATCTTCATCACGGTGTTCGCCGCCGTGGTGATCATTCCGGCCAAGCTCGGCGGCTACGGAGCGATCTTCGCCAGCGTGCCGCAGGAGAAGCTGCTGCTTGCCCCGCCTTCGGGCGACAGTCTCGGCGCCTACAGCGCCTATGCCACTCTCGCGCTCGGCTCGGCGCTCGCGCTGTTTCTCTACCCGCACGCCATGACCGGGATCTTGAGCTCATCGAGCGGCAATGTGATCCGGCGGAACGCGGCGCTGCTCGCGGCCTATTCCTTCATCCTCGGGCTGATCGCGCTGCTCGGCTACATGGCCATCGCCGCCGGCGTCGATAAGGATCCGGCCTATGCCGCGGGCTTCACCCAGTACGGCGCGAATTTCGCGGTGCCCGCGCTGTTCCTCGCCTCGTTTCCGTCCTGGTTCGTCGGCATCGCCTTTGCGGCCATCGCCATCGGCGCGCTGGTGCCGGCCGCGATCATGTCGATCGCCTGCGCCAATCTGTTCACCCGCAATCTCTACAAGGAGTTCTGGCGCCCCGATTGCAGCGATGCCGACGAGGCCCGCATGGCGAAGATCGTCTCGCTGGTGGTGAAGATCGGGGCGGTGGTGTTCATCCTCGCCATCCCGCAAGCCTATGCCATCCAGCTCCAGCTGCTCGGCGGCATCTGGATCATCCAGCTTCTGCCGCCGATCCTGCTCGGTCTCTATTCGCGCGGCTTCAATGCGCTGGCGCTGCTGATCGGCTGGGCGGTGGGCACGGCCATCGGCACCTACATGGCCGCGACGCAAGGCTTCATCTCGTCGGTCTATCCGCTCGAGATCTTCGGCGTCACGCTTCCTGGCTATGCGGCGCTCTATTCGGTCGTGATCAATCTCCTGCTCGCCGTCGCGCTGTCGCCTCTGTTCGATCTCATGGCGCGGCGAACCGCCGCCCAATCCGCGCGTTAAAGCCTTACGGGGGCGCCCCTAGCGGCCCTCGACCGGGGCGGGATTCCTGATAGGTTCAGCCGTCGCGACTCAAAAAGACCCTCGATGGGGAGGAGATTTGACACATGGCAAACGACAACCAGGGCAGCAGAGCGTTCCTTGCGATCGTACTGGGCGGCATCGTGCTCGCCCTCGTCATCGCTGCCTATTTCATGTACGGGCACAAAGGCGACACCAACGTAAAGGTTCGAGCCGCCGATATCCGAGCAGCCCGCCGAAACGCCTCCCGCGCCGGAAGCGACGCCGCCCGCCGCCGAGGCGCCGGCCGCGCCTCCTGCTGAGGCTCCCGCCATGGCGCCAGCCGCGCCTCCGGCCGAGCCGCCAGCCGCGGAAGCCCCCGCCGAGCCGCCAGCGGCCGAGGCGCCGGCTGAGGAAGCTCCCGCCGACGAAGCACCCGCCGACGAGGCGCCCGCGGAAGAGGAGACGCCTCCGCCGCCGCAATAAAGCCTCTGCGACATTTTGGGGCGGTCCAGCAACGGGCCGCCCCTTTGCTTTCGCGCCTGGTCATTCCCGCCGCCGCCGTTCCGTTCATCCGGCGTTCAGACTGAACCCGGTCTCCTTGCCGCCGAATTTGATGCTAGATTGTCGGGGCGGAAGTCAGCGGAAATAGGCGGAAAATGGCGCTTGCCGACTGCATTGCTGCGCGATGGTGGCTCTCGGCCGCCGTCATCGTCTGTGTCTGCTAGCCTCGCTCAAGCGCAGGACAGCGAAAAGCGCCGCCGTGCCGGTCGAGGCGGCGAAAGTGACCGCCGCGCCCTTGAGCGAGCAGGTGACCGCCATCGGCACGCTGCTGTCCGACGAAGCCGTCACCGTCAGCTCCGAGATTCCCGGCCGCCTCAAGGAAATCCACTTCCAGGAGGGCCAGCCGGTCGAGAAGGGCGCGCCGCTGTTCACCCTCGACGATTCGGTCTATCGCGCCCAGCTCGACGACGCCGAGGCGAAGCTCAAGCTCGCCGAGCAGACCAACAAGCGCACCAGCACGCTGTTCAGCAACAAATACGCGACGGCGCAGTCGGCCGACGAGGCGGCCTCCAATCTCGCCGTGAGCACGGCGGCGACCGAGCTCGCCCGCGTGCAGCTGGAGAAGACCCGCATCGTCGCGCCGTTCTCCGGCATCGTCGGATTGCGCCATGTCAGCGTCGGCGAATACATCACCGCGGGTCAGGCGCTCGTCAATCTCGAGGCCATCGATCCGGTGAAGGCCGATTTCCGCGTGCCCGAGAAATTCCTTCCCGCCATCAGGGTCGGCCAGACCATCCGCATCAAGGTCGACGCCTTTCCCGACGCCACCTTCGAGGGCAAGGTCTACGCCATCGATCCCCGCCTCGACGTCGCCGGCCGCAGCCTGCTGGTCCGCGCCCTGGTTCCCAATCACGATCAGCGCCTGCGTCCCGGCCTGTTCGCGCGCGTGACCGTGCTGTTGCAGCTCAAGGAGGATGCTCTGACCGTGCCGGAGGCAGGCGATCGTGCCCCAAGGCGACAGCCAGTTTGTGTTCAAGATCGTCGACGGCAAGGTGAAGCTGACCAAGGTCATGACCGGCACGCGCCGCGAGGGACGCGTCGAGATCGTCGAGGGACTCGCCGCGGGCGATCAGGTGGTGACCGCGGGCCAGCTCAAGATCCGCGACGGCAGCGCCGTCTCCGTCGTCGGCGCCACCGGAGCGTGAGCCCGTGACGCTTCCCGAACTTTCCATCAAGCGGCCGGTCTTCGCCACGGTCATGAGCCTCGTGCTCGTGCTGGTCGGCCTCGTTTCCTATGACCGGCTTTCGGTGCGCGAATATCCGGCCATCGACCCGCCGGTCATCACCGTGCAGACGACCTATCCCGGCGCGAGCGCGGCCATCGTCGAGACGCAAGTCACCCAGGTGCTCGAGGATTCGCTCTCGGGCATCGAGGGCATCGATTTCATCACCTCGATCAGCCGGCAGGAATCGAGCCAGATCACCGTGCGCTTCAAGCTCGACCGCAATCCCGACTATGCCGCGGCCGACGTGCGCGACCGGGTCGGGCGCGTGCGCGGCCGGCTGCCCGACGAGATCGAGGAGCCGATCATCCAAAAGGTCGAGGCCGACGCCCAGCCGATCCTCCATCTCGCCTTCTTCAGCGACCGGCATTCGGCGCTCGAGATCACCGACTATGCCGACCGCTATGTGAAGGATCAGCTGCAGACCCTTCCCGGCGTTGCCGAGGTGCGCCTGTTCGGCGAGCGCGAATATTCCATGCGCATCTGGCTCGATCCGGAGCGCCTCGCCGCCTACAAGCTCACGCCGCAGGACGTCGAGGCCGCGCTGCGTCGCCAGAATGTCGAGGTGCCGTCCGGCCGCATCGAGAGCCTGCAGCGCGAGTTCACCGTGCTCGCCGAGACCGATCTGCGCACGCCGGCGCAGTTCAACGATCTGATCGTCAAGGAGGCCAACGGCTATCTCGTGCGGCTTGCCGATGTCGGACATGCCGAGCTGGGGGCCGCTCGATGAGCGCCGCGTGGTGCGCTTCAACGGCAAGCCGGCCATCGCGCTCGGCGTCATCAAGCAGGCGACCGCCAACCCGCTCGAGGTGGCGCGAAGAGCGTGCAGAAACGTGCTGCCGGAGATCAGGGAGTCGCTGCCGGAAGGCATGCAGGTGAGGATCGCGCAACGACAAGTCGGTGTTCATCGCCGAGTTGATCAAGAACGTCTACGAGACGATCGGCGAGGCGATCCTTCTCGTCGTCCTGATCATCTTTCTGTTCCTGCGCTCGATCCGCGCCACGCTGATCCCGCTCGTCACCATTCCGGTCTCGCTGATCGGCGCCTTCGCCCTGATGTATCGTCCTGGGCTTCTCCATCAACACGCTGACCCTGCTCGCGCTGGTGCTGGCGATCGGCCTCGTCGTCGACGATGCCATCGTCATGCTGGAGAACATCTACCGCCACGTCGAGGAGGGGATGCCGCCGGTCAAGGCCGCGCTGCTCGGCAGCCGCGAGATCAGCTTCGCCGTCATCGCCATGACCATCACGCTCGCCGCGGTCTATGCGCCGATCGGCTTCATGACCGGGCATCACCGGGCGGCTGTTCACCGAGTTCGCCTGGACGCTGGCCGGCGCCGTCATCGTCTCGGGCTTCGTGGCGCTCACGCTCTCGCCGATGATGTGCTCGAAGCTGCTTCAAGCATCAGAGCCAGCACAATCTCCTCTATCGCATCATCGAGCGTGTCTTGAACGGGCTCACCGCTGGCTATCGCGCCTTGCTCAAGGGCGCGCTCGCCGTCCGTCCGCTCGTGCTGCTGATCGGCCTCGCCGTGGCCGGCGCGAGCTATTTCCTGTTCACCGCCCTCAAGGCCGAGCTCGCGCCGGTCGAGGACCAGGGCAACATCTATGTCATGTTCCGCGCGCCCGAGGGCGCCACCATCGAATACACCGACGCCTACGCCAAGCAGCTCGAGCAGATCTGCCTCGCCGTTCCGGAGGCCGACCGCGTCTTCGTCGTGTCTGGCAATCCCACCGTGTCGCAGGGCACGTCGGTCGTCAGGCTGAAGCCTGGGACGAGCGCGAACGCACGCAAGCGAGCTTGCCCCGGTCGAGGACCAGGGCAACATCTTCGCCGTGTTTCGCGGGCCCGAAGGCGCCACCATCGAATATAGCGACGCCTACGCCCGGAAACTCGAGGAGATCGCGCTGAAGGTGCCGGAGGCCGACCGCGTGTTCTCGGTCGCCGGCAACCCCACCGTCTCGCAGGGGCGGATCATCTTGCGGCTCACCCCATGGGGCGAGCGGAGCCGCACCCAGCAGGAGATCGCCAAGTCGATCGCGCCCGACATGGTCGCCGTGCCCGGCGTCGTCGCCTTTCCGAGCAATCCGCCGTCGCTCGGCCAGAGCGCGCGCGAGAAGCCGATCAACATCGTGATCCAGACCTCGCGTCCTTACGAAGAGCTGCAGAAGATGGTCGACGCGCTGATGGAGAAGGCGGAAGACTATCCCGGCCTCGTCGATCTCGACACCGATCTCAGGCTGAACTCGCCGCAGCTCGACATCGCAGTGGACCGCGACAAGGCGGCGGCGGTCGGCGTCGAGATCGACACGCTCGGCCGCACGCTCGAGACCATGCTCGGCGGCCGCCAGGTCACGCGCTTCAAGCAGGATGGCGAGCAATATGATGTTGTGGTGAAGATCGCCGACATCGACCGGCAGAATCCCGACGACATGCGCCGCATCTATGTGCGCGGGCGCGACGACGCCATGATCCCGCTCTCCAACCTCATCTCCATCAAGGAGACGGTGGCGCCCAAGGAGCTCAACCATTTCAATCAGCTCCGCGCCGCGACCATCACCGCGCAGCTCGCGCCGGGCTATTCGTTGAGCGACGGCCTCGCCTTCCTGGAGAAGACGGCCAAGGAGGTGCTGACCGGCACGGCGCATCTCGACTATGCCGGGCGAGTCGCGCGAGTTCAAGGAAGCGAGCGCCAGCATGTATCTCACCTTCCTGCTCGCGCTCGCCTTCATCTATCTCGTGCTCGCCGCGCAATTCGAGAGCTTCACCGACCCGTTCATCATCATGCTGACCGTGCCGCTGTCGATCACCGGCGCCTTGCTGGCGCTGTGGTGGAGCGGCGGCACGCTCAACATTTATAGCCAGGTCGGCCTCGTCACGCTGATCGGACTGATCACCAAGCACGGCATTCTGATCGTCGAGTTTTCCAATCAGCTGCGCGCCAAAGGGCAGCACATGCGCGATGCCGTGATCGAGTCGGCGGCGCTCAGGCTCCGGCCCATCCTGATGACGACCGGCGCCATGGTGCTCGGCGCGGTGCCGCTCGCGCTCGCCACCGGCGCCGGCGCCGAGAGCCGTCAGGACATCGGCTGGGTCATCGTCGGCGGCCTGCTGGTCGGCACGCTGTTCACGCTGTTCGTGATCCCGGTGGTCTACACCTATCTCAGCCGGCGCGTGTTCATCGAGGCTGATGACGCGTTGACGCCCGATACGACGATCCCCGCATTGCCCGCGCCGAAGAGCGCGCTGGAGCCCGCCGAATAGAGAGCATGTGCAAAAAAAGAAGAGCCCCGGCGCGGGGAGTGCCAGGGCTCGTACGCATTACACAGAACGCACTACCGACCCAGACTGAATACGACTGGGCAACTACAGCATGCCTACTGCCTGTGGCAGTTTTTTGACGACTCCGTGTCAGTCTCTTCAATAGCCACAAGCGTTTGCGGGCGTGCTTTCACACCGCGTGGCGCTCTGCCACGACGGCTTCTCTCTCAACGTTGCCTGGACGTAAGAGTTCCGAGCTTACCGCATCGACACTTGTGCGGCGGCACGGCCCATGCACAATGATCGAAAATTGGGCAGTCCTGGACCGAGTGCGAGGCGGAAACCATGCGTTGGCGCGGCGAAAGAGAAAGCCAGAACGTCGAGGACCGGCGTGGCGAGGGCGGAGGCTTCGGCTTTCCCTTTCCAGGCGGCGGCATGCGCTTTCCGAGCGGCGGCTCCGGTCGAGGTGGCGGCGGCATCGGCATCATCGGCATTCTCATCATTCTCGGCCTGATGTTCTTCTTCGGCGTCGACCCGAGCGTGATCCTGCAAGGCGGGCCGCCCGGGGGCGGCGGCGGGAACTTCCCCGACATCCAGCTGCCGCAATCGCGTCCCGACACGACCAATTTCCCGATCCCGGGCGAGCGACATGGATCGCCGATCGAGCGTCCGCAGACGACGAACGAGGACGATCTCAAGCGCTTCGTCGCGGTGGTGCTCGGCGATACCGAGGATGTGTGGCGCGACATCTTCTCTCGCTACGGCCAGCGCTATAGCGATCCCACGCTCGTGCTGTTCAGCGGCGGCGTGCGCTCGGCCTGCGGCACGGGGCTCGCGCAGATGGGCCCGTTCTATTGCCCGAACGACGAGAAGGTCTATATCGACCTCGATTTCTACGAGGAGCTGAAGAATCGCTTCAGAGCGCCCGGCGATTTCGCCCAGGCCTATGTCATCGCGCATGAGATCGGCCACCACGTGCAGAAGCTGCTCGGCATTGCCGATCAGGTCGAGGCCGCGCGCCAGCGCATGGGGCAAGCCGAAGGCAATGCGCTCCAGGTGCGCATGGAGCTGCAGGCCGACTGCTTCGCCGGCATCTGGGCCAATCACGCCGAGGAGACCAAGAATATCATCGAGCCCGGCGATATCGACGAGGCTCTCAATGCGGCGAGCGCCATCGGCGACGACCGCATCCAGAAGCAGACGCAAGGATATGTCGTGCCCGACGCCTTTACGCATGGCTCGTCCGCCCAGCGGCAGCGCTGGTTCAAGCGCGGCTATGAAAGCGGCAGGCTCGACGTCTGCGATACCTTCAACGCCGATCAGCTTTAGACGAGACTGCCTCACGCGGGGGCCGGGCAGGGCGGAATCGAATTGCAACTTTCGATAGCGGAAGAATTCGCTCTCGCCGATTGAACGCCGCGACAGACGGCGTAGTGTATTGTCCAGGAACGGATTCGGGACTTAGCGGCGGGGGTTGAGAAGTGCGGGCTGCGCGCCTGTTGCAGGCAAGCCTAGCGGCCGTTCTCCTTTGCAGTCTAGGGGGCGCCTCGTCGCCTGGGACTGAGGACGTGATCGTGCTCGGCGCGGCCGTGTCCTTGACCGGCAAATACGCGTTGAACGGCGCCAACACCAAGAACGGCTACGAGCTCGCGGTCCAAAAGATCAACGGTCGTGGCGGCGTGACGATTGGCGGCCGGCCCCACAAGCTCGTGGTCCGCTACTACGACGACGAGTCGACGCCCGCGCGCGGCACCGAGCTTGCCGAACGCCTGGTCAAGCAGGACGGCGTCAAATTCATGCTCGGGCCTTACAGCTCAGGCCTGACCAAGGCGATCCTTCCGGTCGTCGAGAAATACAAAGTGCCGATGGTCGAGGGGAACGGCGCCGCGCGCGAGCTGTTCACCAAGGGTTATCGCTACGTGTTCGCCGTGCTGTCGACCTCCGACCAATATCTCACGCCGGCAATCGAGCTCGCCGCCGAGCATGCCGATAAGCTCGGCAAGCCCAAGGACAAGCTCCGAATAGCCCTCGCCATGGAGAACGACCCGTTCGCGCAGGACGTGCGCGCCGGCGTGCTCGACGACGTGCAGCGCCACGGCATGATGATCGTCATCGACGATCAGCTGCCGCCGGAGCTCAACGACATGTCGGTGACCCTGACCAAGGTGAAGGCGTTGAAACCCGACGTGCTGGTGATCTCGGGCCATGAGAAGGGCGCGCTCACCGCGATCGGCCAGATCAAGGCGCTGCAAGTCTATGTGCCGGTCGTCGCCATGACGCATTGCGACTCGGCGCAGATCGCCGAGAAGATGGGGAAGGCGGCCGAGCATGTGTTCTGCGCCCATCAATGGCATCGCTCGCTCGCCTATAAGGACGATGTGTTCGGCACGGCCGAGGATTTCGCCAAGGCGTTCGAGGCGGCCTTCGCCTATGAGGCGCCGTATCAGGCGGCGCAATCCGCCGCCGCGGTGCATGTCTTCGCCGACGCCATCAAGCGGGCGCAGAGCCTCGACGCCGAGAAGGTGAGGGACGCGATAGCCGCGACCGAGCTCGACACCTTCTACGGCCCGGTCAAGTTCGATATGTCGGGGCGCAACATCGCCAAGCCCGTGGTGCTGACCCAGGTGCAGGGCGGCAAATATGTCGTGGTCTATCCGCAAAAATGGGCATCCGGCACGCCGCTCGTACCGCGCCCGCTGCCTTAAGTCCCGTCGATAGAGGTCGACGGCGTGCGTCCGGCTTTGTAAGCATCAGGGCCGGTGGGGCCGCATGCGGGAGCGCGTGGCGGGGGACATGATTGCCAATCTCCTCATTCTGTTCGAGGCGCCCGCGCTCGGGCTTCAGCTGCTGATCGACGGCATCCTGATCGGCGCCGTGTTCGCGCTCGCCGCTTACGGCATGGCGCTGGTCTGGGGCGTGACCAACATCGTCAATGTCTGCCAGGGCGAGTTCGTCATGCTGGGCGGTCTCGTCACGGTGCTGTGCGCCGAGCAGGGCGTGCCGCCGTTGCTGGCCGTGCCGCTTGCGGCGGCCGCGCTCTATGCGCTCGGCTGGATCCTGTTCCGGACCGTGATCGTGCATCTCTTGGGCCGCGACATGTTCAACTCGGTGCTGGCGACGTTCGGCATCGCCATCGTCATGCAGCAGCTGATGGCGCGCGGCTTCGGCGGCGCCGACCGCATCGCCGAGAGCGGGCTCGGCAGCTGGTTCTTCTTCGATGGCCTGGTGGGAATAGCGAAGATCAAGCTGGTCGTGTTTGCCGCCTGCATCACGCTTGGCGTGGCGCTCGCCTTGTTCCTCGCGCGCTCGCGCCAGGGCCAGGCGATCCGCGCCACGGCGCAAAGCCCTCGCGCGGCCGAGGTGCTCGGCATCGAGACGCGCAAAGTCTATGGCCTGACTTATGCGCTCAACGCCGCGATCTGCGGCGTGGCCGGCGGTCTCGCCTCGATGGCCTACACCGTCCATCCCTATAGCGGGCTGTCTTATACGATCCGCTCCTTCATGATCGTGGTGGTGGCCGGGCTCGGCAATCTTGCCGGCGTGGTCTGGGCGGCGTTGGGCCTCGGCGTCGCCGAGAGCTTCGCCGGGTTCATCCTGGGCCCGCAATATCAGATCGCCTTCGTCTTCGCGCTGCTCGTCGCCGTGCTGGTCACGCGCAATTGGCGGCTCAAGGCCAAGCGCCGCTATCTCAAATAGGCGATCATGGGCCGCGCATCCTCACTCACGCCGTCGCGGCTGCTGCTCCTGGGGGCACTGCTCGCTTGCGGCGTCGTCGCGCCACTGCTCTTTCCCGCCTATCAGTCGCAGCTGACCGAGCTGCTCATCTTCATCGTCTTCGCGCTCGCCTGGGACCTGGTCGGCGGGCAGATGGGCTACAACTCCTTCGGCAATGTGCTGTTCGTCGGGCCTCGGCATGTATGTCTCGGCCATCGTCCAGGTCGGGCTGTTCTACGATGTCGGCCTCTACACCGAGGCGAAGGGCGGGGGCACCGAGTTCGTGTTCGACGCGGACCAATTCCTCGCCGGGCTTGCGTTCGGGCTGCCTGCCGCGGCGCTCATCAGCGCGCTTGCCGCCTGGCTGCTCGGCTCGCTCGTGCTGTCGATGCGCGGGCATTATTTCGCCATCTGCACGCTCGGGCTCGGCATCGCCGCGGGCCAGGTGGCGGCTGGCATTCCCTGGATCGGCGCCGGCTCGGGCATGCTCACGCCCAATCCGCCGGCAGATCTCGGCGATGTCGGGCTGCTGCTCTATTACCTCGCGCTGGGCCTCGCCGTGACCTGTACGCTGACCTTCGCCTGGCTGCTCTCCACCCGCTTCGGGCTCGCGCTGAACGCGATCAGGGACGATGAGGACAAGGCCGAGGCGATGGGGCTCAACACCCACGCCGCCAAGGTGACGGCCTGGGTGATCGCCGCCGCCTTTCTCGGCATGGCCGGCGCGATCTACGGCAATCTCGTGCGCTTCATCGATCCCGTCGAGACGGCGTTTGCCGGGGCGACCATCGGCGTGTGGATGATCCTCATGGCGCTGCTCGGCGGCAAAGGCACGCTGCTTGGGCCGATCGTCGGCGCGATCGTGTTCCAGCTGACCAAGGAGCTGTTCTGGACCTTTCTGCTCGGCTGGCAACGGGTCGCGCTCGGTGTGCTGATCGTCGCCGTCGCCGTGTTCTTCCCGTCGGGGATCGTCGGTTTCGTCAATGACCGGCTGCGCACGCGCGAGCGGGCAGGGGAGCAAGGTCCATGACCGCCATGCTCGAGCTGGTCGGCGTGAGCAAGAGCTTTGGCGGCATCCGCGCCAACGACCAAGTGAGCCTCAAGGTGGAGCAGGGCGCCATCGTCGGGCTGATCGGGCCCAACGGCTCGGGCAAGACCACTCTGTTCAATGCGATTGCCGGTGCGCATCCGATCGATTCCGGTTCGATCCGCTTCAAGGGCGAGGAGATCTCCACGCTGCTCGCCGGCGACATCGCGCGCAAAGGCATCATCCGCACCTTCCAGCAGCCGCGCCTCTATCGCGAGATGAGCGTCGCCGCCAATCTGCTGGTCTCCACCGCGATCAGGCGCTCGTCTTTTGCCGGCCTGTTCGGCCGCGCCCCGCAGGACGCCGCGGCGCGCGGCGCCGAGCTGCTCGATTTCGTGGGTCTCGCCGCTAAGCAGGACACGCTCGCCGGCGATCTCTCCTTCGGCCAGCAGAAGCTGCTCGAGTTGGCAATGGCGCTGGTCAACGACCCCGAGCTGCTGCTGCTCGATGAGCCGACCGCCGGCATCAATCCGGTGCTGATCGACAGCCTGATCGACCGCCTCAAAGCCGCCAACAAGGAGCGAGGTCTCACCCTTCTCGTCATCGAGCACAATATGCCGGTGATCATGGGGCTGGCCGAGCACATCTATTGCCTCGCGCATGGCAAGCTGCTCGCCGACGGGCCGCCGCAAACCATCAAGCGCGACGCCAAGGTGCTCGACGCCTATCTCGGGGCGGCGTGATGGCCAAGACCAAGGCCAAGACGAAGCGCGGCGAGAAGGGAAGCGTTGGCGGCGTGTCCATCGCCGAACTCGACCGTCTGGCCGGCGCCACGCCACTGCTCGCCATCGATGCTCTCCATGCCGGCTATGGCCGCATGGAAGTGCTGCGCGGCGTGTCGCTGCGGGTCGCGCGCGGCCGCTCGCTCTGCCTGGTCGGACCGAACGGCGCGGGCAAGTCGACCGTGCTCAACGCGATTTACGGGTTTGCCCGCATCTTCTCCGGCACGCGTCACCCTGTCGGGCCGCGACATCGCCAAGCTGCCGCCGAGCGAGAAGCTCAAAGCCACCCGGCTTGCTTATGTGCTGCAGCGGGATTCGGTGTTCCCCGACATGACGGTCGAGGAGAATCTGCTGATGGGCGGCTATCTGCTCGAGCTGCCCTCAGAGGCGCGAGCCGCAGCCGAGGCTGTGCTCGACCGCTATCCGGCGCTGAAAGCGCGGCGAGGCGAGCGCGCCCGCGTGCTGTCAGGCGGCGAGCGGCGGCTGCTCGAAATCTCCCGCGCGCTGATCATGGATCCGGAAGTCGTGCTGATCGACGAGCCGTCGATCGGGCTCGAGCCGCGCGCCATCGACATGATCTTCGAGATGTTGCGCGCGCTGCGCGACGAGAGCGGCAAGACCCTCGTGCTGGTCGAGCAGAACGCCCGCAAAGGTCTCGAATTTGCCGATGCGGGCTACGTGCTGGTGGCGGGGCAGCTCGTCAAAGCGGGCCCCGGCAAGGAACTCCTCGCCGACCCCGAGATGGGCCGGCTATTCCTCGGAGGGTGATTACAGCCCGTCGCCCGCGTAGACCGTGGCCTCGCAGGGCCGCGACGCCTTCTTGAACAGAGCGCAAGCCTGCGACGCCTCCGCGGCGCTCGAGAACGGACCCGCGATCAGCCGCCACTTCTTGTCGGGCGCAAGCACGCGCCGCGGCTGGAGCCCGGCGACGAGGGCGGCATGATTGGTGAGGAACTCGCGCCACAGCGGCCGCAAGCCGTCCTGCTTGGCGACCGTACCGATCTCGATGCCGTAGCGCGTCGAGCCGTCATTGGCGGCAGGCGGCAGTGCGACCGGATCGAGCGCCGCGCTTTCGACCGGCGCCGGCGTTGACGGCGACGGTGTGGATGGAGTTCGGCAGCCGGCGTGGGCGTTGACGGTCGGGGGATGGGCTCGCGGCAGGCGTTGGTGTCGGCGCCGGCTCTGCGGCTGGAGGCGCGGGAGAGGGTGCCGGCACATCGCTGCTCGTTTCGGTCCCTTCCTCGGGCGGAAGATCGTCGATCGGCGACACGGCGACGGCCGGCGGCTCGTAAGGCTTGGGTGCGGGGCTGACTTCGACCGGCGCCGGCGGCGTCGGCTTGGTCTCGACCGCGGCCTGCTCGATGGGCTTTGCTTCCGGTTCAGGCTTCGGTGCTTCGGCCGGTGTCGGCTCGGGCTTGGCTTCCTCGACAGGAGGAGCGGGCGGAGGCGACGGGGCCGGCGGCGCGGCGGCGATTTCAGGCTTCTTCACCTCCGGTTCAGGCGGGCTCTCCGGCTCGGAAGCAGAGTCCGCATCCGCGGAGTTGTCGGTCGAGGCCGACGCGCCCGGCTCGAGGTTAAGCTTCGTGCTGATCGCTGCCATTTGCCGGGTCAGCTCGCGCAGGCTGGCCTTGATCTCGGCAAGCTCCCGATCGCGCGAGCCTGAGCCATTGAAAGCGGAGGTCGTCTCGCTTGAACCGACCGGCAACGGGTTGGCCAATTGGCCGCCAAGCGCGGCAGGATCGGCGAGCGCGCTGTAGAGATACACCCCGGAGACGCCGGCGAGCGCGATCCAAAAGAAGGCGAGCACGCCCCGCAGCATGTTCCGTGAGCCTCCCCGGCGATGCTGAGCCATAGCTTCGAAGCCTCCCGTTTCGAAAAAGTCAGGCGGAAAAGCGACGCCAATAAGGCTTGGCTCACGATCTGCGCCGCGGCAATGAGAAGATACTCGCTCTATATGCCCGGTCAATTTCCTCGATGCTGCCACGCCGAAGCGCGTTGCCGTGCAAGGGTTATGGCCCTGGCCCACGCTTTGGACTAGACAGATCGCCGTTCCAGGAGCTTGAGGCGCCGATTCGGCTCTTCCCTTAAACACCAGGATGAATTGCCTGGAAGACTTACCCCTCTTTCCGCGTCGCTGGCCATGCTATTTGCTGACATTACCGACGCGATTGCGCAGCGATCCAAGGCCGTATGACTGATACCCCCGCTCTCGCCATCATCCTCGCCGCGGGCAAAGGCACGCGGATGAAATCCGACCGGCCCAAGGTGCTGCATCGGCTCGCCGGCGCTTCATTGCTCGCCCATGTGCTCACCGCCGCCAAGGCGGCGGGGCTTTCGCGCGCCGCTGTCGTGGTCGGTCCGGGGATGGATGAGGTCACCGCGGCCGGAACCGCGCTCGATGCGAAACTCACCACCTTCGTCCAGGCCGAGCAGCTGGGCACGGCCGATGCCGTCAAGGCGGCGCGCGGCGCCGTCGAGGAGTTCGACGGTCATGTGCTCGTGCTCTACGGCGACACGCCTTTGCTCACGCCGGAGACGTTGCACCAGGTGCGTGCCGAGCTGAAATCCGGCGCCGACCTGGTGGTGATCGGCTTCGAGGCCGAGAACCCCACCGGCTATGGCCGGCTCCTGCTCGACGACAGGGGCGGCCTCGCGGCCATTCGCGAGGAGAAGGACGCAAGCCCCGAGGAGCGCGCGCTCACGCTGTGCAATTCCGGCATCATGGCCTTTCGTTCGGGCAAGACCTTGCTCGGATTGCTCGGGCGCATCGGTAATGAGAATGCCAAGAAAGAATTCTATCTGACCGACGCGGTCGCGCTCGCCCGCGGCGACCGGCTGGAGGCGCGCATGGTCAAGTCGAAGGCGGAGGAGGTGCTCGGCGTCAATTCCCGCGCGGAACTCGCGCAAGCCGAAGCCATGATGCAGCAACGGCTGCGCGCGAAAGCCATGGCGGGCGGCGCGACGCTGGTCGCGCCCGATACGGTGTTTCTCAGCCATGACACGCAGATCGGCAAGGACGTGGTGATCGAGCCGCATGTGGTGATCGGCGAGCGCGTCGTCATCGAGGATGGCGCCACGATCAAAAGCTTCTGTTACATGGAGAAGTCGCGGATCGGCCCGGGCGCGACAGTCGGACCGTTCGCCCGGCTCAGGCCTGGCGCTACCCTCGCCAAGGACGCGCATATCGGCAATTTCGTCGAGATCAAACAGTCCGAGATCGGCGAGGGCGCCAAGGTTAACCACCTCACTTATATCGGCGATGCCAGCGTCGGTCCGCGCGCTAACATCGGCGCCGGCACCATCACCTGCAACTACGACGGCTTCGACAAGCATCGTACCGAGATCGGCGCCGGAGCCTTTATCGGCTCCAACTCCTCGCTCGTGGCGCCGGTCAAGATCGGCGAGGGCGCCTATATCGGATCGGGGAGCGTCATCTCCAAGGACGTCTCCCCCGATGCGCTCGCGCTGTCGCGAAGCCCGCAAGAGGAGCGGGAAGGATGGGCCGCTAAAGTGCGCCAGCAGCGGAAGCGAGTACCGAAGCCGGCCGGAAACAAGAGGACATAGAGCGTGAGTAGTGACACGAAACGGCGTCAATTAGTGACTAGCAAGCGCACGAGGGAGTAGGAGGCGATGTGCGGCATCGTTGGCATCCTCGGCAAAGGTTCGGTCGCCGAGCAGCTGGTCGACGCGCTGAAGCGCCTCGAATATCGCGGCTATGATTCGGCCGGCGTGGCCACCGTTGAGAATGGCCAGCTGGGTCGGCGTCGCGCCGAGGGAAAGCTGCGCAATCTCGAGGAGCTGCTGAAGCGCTCGCCGCTCCACGGCGCGACCGGCATCGGCCACACCCGCTGGGCCACCCACGGCAAGCCGACCGAAGCCAATGCGCATCCGCATGCGACCGACCTCGTCTCGGTCGTGCATAACGGCATCATCGAGAATTTCCGCGAGCTGAAGGAAGAGCTGATCGCGCAGGGCGCGGTGTTCACCAGCGACACCGACACCGAGGTGATCGCCCATCTCATCACCCGCGAGCTGAAGACCGGCAGCGATCCGGTGCGCGCCGTGTTCCACGCCTTGCGGCGGCTGAAGGGCGCGTTTGCCCTGGCCATGATCTTCGCCGGCTATAACGATCTCTTGATCGTCGCCCGCCAGGGGAGCCCGCTCGCCATCGGCTATGGCGACGGCGAGATGTTCGTCGGCTCCGATGCCATCGCGCTCGCACCCTTCACCGACTCGATAGCCTATCTCGAGGATGGCGACTGGGCGGTGATGACGCGGAAGGGCATCGCCATCCGCGACCGCGACGGCAAGGCGGTGGAGCGCGCCGTGACCCGCTCGCTCGCCACCGCGCTGCTCGTCGACAAAGGCAATCACCGCCATTTCATGGCCAAGGAAATTCACGAGCAGCCCGAAGTGATCGGCCACACGCTGGCCGGCTATGTCGATCTCGCCACCAACAGCGTCGACATTCCGCAATTGCCCTTCGACTTCGCCACTGTCACACGGCTCTCGCTGTCGGCCTGCGGTACCGCCTATTATGCCTGCCTCGTCGCCAAATATTGGTTCGAGCGCTGGGCGAAACTGCCCGTCGATGTCGATATCGCCTCCGAGTTCCGCTACCGCGAGAGCTCGCTCGATCCGGGCGGAGCCGCGCTGTTCGTCTCGCAGTCGGGCGAGACCGCCGATACGCTTGCCACGCTGCGCTACTGCCGCGCGCAAGGTCAGCACATTCTCTCCATCGTCAATGTTCGCGAATCCTCGATCGCTCGCGAATCCAACGCGATCCTGCCGACATTGGCCGGGCCGGAGATCGGCGTCGCCTCGACCAAGGCCTTCACCTGCCAGCTCACCGTTCTCGCCTGCCTCGCCATCGCCGCCGGCAAGGCGCGCGGCGCCATCGGCCCCGCGCTCGAAGCCGAGCTCGTCCAAGCGCTGGGCGAGGTCCCGCGCCTGATGGCGACGGTGCTGCGTGACGAGCGGCCCTACGAGGCGCTCGCCCAGTGGCTGTCCAAGGCGCGTGACGTGCTCTATCTCGGGCGCGGCTCGAGTTTCCCGATAGCCATGGAAGGCGCGCTCAAGCTGAAGGAGATTTCCTACATTCACGCCGAGGGCTATGCCGCTGGCGAGCTGAAGCATGGGCCGATCGCGCTGATCGACGAGAACATGCCGGTGATCGTCATCGCCCCGCGCGACGACCTCTACGACAAGACGGTCTCCAACATGCAGGAGGTGGCGGCGCGGGGCGGCAAGATCGTGCTGGTGAGCGACGCCGATCCCAGCAGCACCGGCTGCGCCATCGCCGCCCATCTCGCCGTGCCGCCGGTGCACCGCTTCGTGGCGCCTCTCGTCTATGCCGTGCCGGTGCAGCTGATCGCCTATTACACGGCCGTATTCATGGGAACGGACGTGGATCAGCCGCGAAACCTCGCAAAATCCGTGACCGTGGAATAGAATAAGCCTCGGATTTGCCCGATTTCTTTGTTTGAGCAATGACATGGCGGACAATCGGAAGGACTTCCGGCCGCGCCGTCTTGCTTTCGGCGGGCGCTTCTTCCCGCGCGCCTGCGGTCTTGCCGCGGCGCTCGCCATCGCTATGGCCTCGGCTGCCGTACAGGCCGAGGACGCCGGACTGAGGAACGGCGCGGCCTCGCTGGCGGCCGGGAAGTATGACGCCGCGGTGCGCCAGCTCTCCTCGACGATCAATTCCGACAGCGCGGCTCCGGCAGATGCCGCCATGGCGCTCTATCTGCGCGGCATCGCCTATCGCAAGCTGGGGGAGTCGGCACGCGCCATCGCCGATCTCGGCGCCGCCATCTGGCTTGGTCTGCCCGCGCCAGACAAGATCAAGGCTCAGGTCAATCGCGGGCTTGCTTATAAATCGGCCGGCTTGAGCCGCGAGGGCGACGCCGAGCTCGCGGCGGCACGCAAGGCTGGAGGCAACGTCGAAGCGCTGATCGCCGAGGGCGGCGGACCGCCACCCAATGCGGCTGCGATTGCCGCCTTCTCGACCGAGGTCCGGCCGGAGGGCCAGGCAGCGTCGAGCGAGTCGGTCGCCGTGCGCAACGAACCCGCCGCGCCGCCGACCCGGACCGCCAACGCGTCGCCAGGCGCATGGAGCACCTCCGTCTCTGACGGGCAGCAACCGGCTGAATCGAGCAGCGGCAATCGTCTCACCCGCTGGTTCGGCTCGGTGACCGGTTCCGATTCCTCGGCGCCGGCGCCGCCGCCTGAACCCGCCCCGGCACCGCAAGCCGCAACCCCGCCGCCACCGCCGAAGCCGGCACGCGCCCCCGCCATCGGCGGCCACGGCAAGCTCGAGCTGGTCGACCACCACCGACGCGCAAGAGGCGCCCGCGAGCGGCGGCGAAAGCAAGAGCCGCTGGTCGCGCCTGTTCGACCGCAGCAGCGATGCCGCGCCTCAGGCGCAACCGGCCGCGGCCCCGTCAGCCTCTGGCGGCGGCTTCCAGCTGCAGCTCGCCACCAGCCAGTCGGAAGCCGAGGCGAAGGCGCTATGGAAGAAGGTCTCGGCGAACGTCGCCGGTGCTCAGCCGCAGATCGAGAAAGTCGATATCGGCAATTTCGGCACCTTCTGGAGCTTGCGCATCGGACCCTTCCCGGACAAGGCGGAAAGCCTTAAAGTCTGCAATGCCTTGAAGCGAAGCGGGATCGATTGCTCTCCCGTGACGCCTTGAGCTTCATACCCCCGCATGACGCATCTGGTCCTTGCCGTCGTTCCCGCGTAGCAAGCATGTCTCACATCGTTTAATGAGGGTGTGCTAATGCGCAGCGCGGGCGAGAGCCTGCGCAAGCCGCCTTTCGTTACAGTCGTCGTTTGTGAAAGTGCCATGAAGAGCAAAGACAAGCCGGCGCCGGAGCAAGACAGCGCGGCGACCGAGCCGCGGCCCGACCAGCTCGTGCTGCTTGGACCCGAGGAGCCGCCGTCCTCGCATCTCGGTGCGCGGCTGCGCGGTTATTTCCTCACCGGCCTGATCGTCGTTGGCCCGGTCGCCATCACCATTTACGTCGTGTGGTGGTTCATCAACCTGGTCGATGCCTGGGTGAAGCCGCTCATCCCCACGGCCTACCTGCCCGAGACTTATCTTCCCTTCAACGTGCCGGGCGTCGGGCTGATCGTCGGCATTTTCGGGCTGATGCTGGTCGGCGCGCTGACCGCCAATCTGTTCGGCCGTACCATTGTCAGCCACGGCGAGATGATGCTCGACCGCATGCCGGTGGTGCGCGGCGTCTACCGCCTGGTCAAGCAGATCTTCACCACGATCTTCTCCAAGAGCGGCACCTCGTTCAAGCGCGTGGGGCTGATCGAGTTTCCCCGGCGCGGGCTCTACTGCATCGTCTTCCTCGCCGGCGATCCGCCGGTGGAGATCGAGGAGAAGATCGGCGGCGGCAATCCGCTGATCACCGTGTTCATGCCGAACGGTCCGAACCCCACCACGGGCTTCATCGTCTTCATGCAGGCGAGCGAGGTGATCCCGATCGATCTCGCGGTGGAGGACGCGGCCAAGCTCATCGTCTCCGCCGGTCTGGTCGGCCCCGACCAGCAGCAGGAAGAATTGCGCAAGCTCGCCAGGGCAAAGCACGCCAAGCCCGTGCCAGAGGAAGAGCCGGTCGTCTAGACGCGGTGTCTGTTATGTTCTCGCTTTACCGCCGCCGCCGGCGAAAGTGTCCTGGTAGATCGAAGGGCCAGGGCATGTCATGATTGAGCTATGGACCTAGAAGCCGCGCGCAAATCCCTGTCGAAGCAGAACACGTTCTCTCCAAAAAAGATCGCGTTCGGTGTCGTCGTCTGCCTGGCGCTTGTCGCGGGCATTGCCTTGCGCGCGAGTCACTACCTTGGTGAAGCGCCGCCGCAGAGCGAGCCAACTGCGGTTGAAGCGCCTGTAGCCGCACCTCTACCTGCGCCTGAGGCCGCGCCGCCGCCCGCAGAGACGACCGAGTCCGTTCCCAAGACGGCCGCCCGCCGCGCAGGAAGCCGCACCCGCACCGACTGAGCCGGCCGAACCGGCCGCCGATACGGCTGAGCAGACCAAGCCGGAAGGCGATGCGGTTGGGCAGACCGAGCAGGCGGATTTGCCGGGCGCCGGCATGATCCTCGTCTCGAGAAAGCCCGTCTCGGTGCTGGCAAGTCCGTCAGCCTCTGCCCCGGCCATGTACGGCTTTCCGGCCGGCCGGCCGTTCCGAGTCATCGGTCGTGAAGGAGGCTTTGTCCAGATCCAGGACTTGAAGAGCAGCGCGAGCGGCTGGATCGATGAGGCCGCCCTCGCGGCTCCACCACCTGCACCGGCGGTCGCGGCGCCGTCGCAATCGAAGCCGGGCGCGGTCAGCCGGAAGCCCGCAACCGCGTCGGCCGACCCGAAACCGAAAGCGGTCAAGAAAGCCGCTCGGGTTAACGTTGAACCCGAACCAGCCGTCGAGCCTGCTCCCGCCGAAGCGCCCAGGCGCCCCGGTCTATTCGGCCGAGGCGGACTCTTCGGGGGCATCTTGGGCAACGGCAACGCCAACTAGCGTCTGATCCAGACCTCAGCCCGCGCGCATCAGCTTGATCGCGTCGTCGCGCTCGAACAGATAGAGCAGCAGTTTAAGCGTCTCGGCCTCTTGCCCCTGCAAATCGGGATCGCGGGCAAGCTTGAGCCGCGCCTCGTCGCGCGCCGCTTGCAGCAAAGCCTCGTGCTCCGGCAGGCTGGCGATGCGGAATAGAGGAACCCCGCTTTGCCGCGTGCCGAGGACTTCACCCCCGCCTCTCAGCCGCAAATCCTCCTCGGCGATGACGAACCCATCCTCGGTGCTGCGCATCACATTCAGCCTTTCCCGCGCCGCCTCCGACAAAGGCTGGCGGTAGAGCAGGATGCACGACGACTCCTTGGCACCGCGGCCGACGCGGCCGCGCAGCTGGTGCAGCTGGGCGAGACCGAAGCGCTCGGCATGATCGATGATCATGATCGAGGCGTTCGGCACGTCGACCCCGACCTCGATGACCGTGGTCGACACCAGGATGGAGAGCGCGCCCGAGGCGAACGCGGCCATCACGCGGTCCTTGTCCTTGCCGGCGAGCTTGCCATGCACGAGGCCGACACGCTCGCCGAACCGCGCGCGAAGCTCCGCATAGCGTTCCTCGGCAGCGGCGATGTCGAGCACCTCCGACTCGGCGACCAGTGGGCAGACCCAATAGATCTGCGCGCGCGCCGCCATCGCGCGTTCGATGCCTTCGATCACCTCGTCAAGTCGCTCGAGCGGCACGATACGGGTGGCGATCGGCTTCCGCCCCGGCGGCTTCTCGTCGAGCCGCGATACGTCCATGTCGCCATAGCTGGTGAGCAGAAGGGTGCGCGGGATCGGCGTCGCGGTCATCACCAGAAGCTCGGCGCCGCCGCCTTCGCCCTTGCCTTGCAGCGCCAGCCGCTGATGCACGCCGAATCTGTGCTGCTCGTCGATGACCACCAACCCAAGATCCTTGAAGCGGACGTGCTCCTGGAACAGCGCATGCGTGCCGATGAGAATATCGATGCGTCCGTCTTTCAGCGCCGCGACGGTCTCGGTGCGCTCGCGGCCGCGTTCGCGCCCGGTGAGCAGCGCGATGCGCAAGCCAGCAGCAGCGCCGAACCCGCTGATGGTTGAGAGATGCTGTCGCGCGAGCAGCTCGGTCGGCGCCATCAATGCGGCTTGCGCGCCGGCCTCCACCGCGGTCGCCATGGCGAGCAGCGCAACGACGGTCTTGCCGCTGCCGACATCGCCTTGAAGCAGACGCAGCATGCGGTGATGGCTCGCGAGATCGGCGTCGATCTCGCCGAGCGCGCGATTCTGCGCGCCGGTCAGCTTGAAGGGGAGGGCGGCGAGGATCGCCTTGCGCAGCTTGCCGGTTCCAGCAAGCTTTCGCCCGGCGCGCCGCTTGAGCCGCGCGCGGATCACCGCGAGCGCAAGCTGATTGGCGAGCAGCTCGTCATAAGCGAGCCGGGCGCGTGCCGGCGCCGAGGGCAGGAGATCGGCATCGCTCTCGGGCGCATGCTGCCGGGCGAGCGCCTCGGCGAAAGTCGGCCAGGCATTCTTGCCGACGAATGCCGCATCGGCCCATTCCGGCAGGGCGGGCAGATGCGCCAGCGCTTCGGCGATCGCCTTGCGCAACGTCGTGTTGGTGAGGCCGGCCGTCAGCGGATAGACCGGCTCATGCAGGGGCAGGGCGCTCGTCCCGCTTTCGATGTTCGCCACATGGTCCGGGTGCGGCATTTGCAGCCAGCCATCATATGACTCGAGCTTGCCCGAGATCAGCCGTCGGCTTCCCTCCGGCAGCAGCCGCTTGAGGTAAGCCGGGTCGGCATTGAAATAGACCAGCTCGAGCGCCGCGCCGGCCTGGTCCTCGACCAGCACGCGATAGGGACCGAAGCGGCCTCCGCGCCGCCGCCCGCCGCCGCCCGGCCGATGCTCGGTCACGGTCACTTCGAGGGTGGCAAGTTCCCCGATTCGGGCATCGCTGATGCGGGGGCTGACGGGACGGTCGATTACCGAGACCGGCAAATGCCACAACAGATCGATCACCCGCGCATGCCCGCCCTCATGGCGCGGCGCGAGCAGCTTGTTCAACAGGGCCTCGACCTTGGGCCCCACGCCCTTCAAGGAGCGCACGGTGGCGAACAGGGGTGCTAACCTAGCGGGGCGCATGGGCTTTTCCGCTGTGGCCGACATTGATCTGGACCCGGCCCATTCCCCACGTCCTTGACAGGCTTGGCGCGCTCGCTCTAACCCAACGCTTGCGGCACTGGAAAGCAGATT